>JAZQYU010000001.1:0-18706 GCA_045633685.1 Acutalibacteraceae bacterium
GAATGTGCTTGTTTCAAGACGGCCGACTACAACGGTCATCTGCCCTTTTATGAAATTTCTTGAAATAAATTCAGCCGCCTTATCCCATGCGACACAGTCGATAAAATCGGTAAGCCTTTTTCCGTCTTTACTTTTGAACTCTCTTTCACAGGCGATTGTGAATTTGCACACATCTTTCCCCGTAGGGGTTCTTCTAAGCTCAGGGTGACCTGTAAATCTGCCCTGTATAACTGTTGTGGATGTCATCTGATCACTCCAATTTCAAATATTTCAATATAACCTCTGATGCCTGCTCCCAGCCTTCATCACACACGGTTGTGCAATAGCCTTGCTGTTTGAGCAGGTGTAACCAGCGCTTTTGATTATCAGTCGGTTTTTCACCGACTCTCTTCATTTCGATATAAAGCCCGTGAAAGCCTCCCCTTGCAACGGGCAGACACAAATCGGGCACTCCCTTTTTGAGGCCCTGCCGTCTGAGGGCGGCGCCGTTACTCTTTGAGCGTTTGCCCTCATTGGGAATATGATATAACAGCTCAAGCTCGGGATATTTGTGCATAGCAATATCAGCCCAACTGAACAGAGCCTCCTGTTCCTGAGCTTCGGTGGGTATCGGGTAATTTGTTTTCGTAATATCACGCCCTTTGTTCATCACGGAGGATGTATTTGCTGTCTTTTCGGAAAAGCCGCACCGTGAGATACGGAAATTCAATCTCCGTGGCTTCTCCGTTGCCGTCAATATCCCACAAATCAAGATACGGGTTTGCATCCACAAACTCATAACCGGGATAAAGGCGTTCAAATTCCTCTGCGTTGTAAATATCTTTTCTCAATTCTTTGAGAAGCTTACTGCTGACTTTGCCGTCGCGCTTTTTGGGCTGAGGTCGTTTAAGATTTTTTGAGCAGCAGTAGCTTCGGTATGTTAAAAGCGGATCCTTTGTTATGTAGAAAGCCGCACCTGCAAGACCTGTTCTTGTGAATTTCAGATGTCTTGCATTGGCATAACTCACTCTCGGCTTTTTGGTGAAACGCTTGTTCCATTTGTCCTTTATAAGCTTTTCTCCCAAATCACCGGAACAAATCAGGTGATAGTGAGGACGTCTGTTCTTTTCACCAAGCTCGACGGAGTAAACATAACGGAATTCAAGTCCTTTTTTCTGATATTCACGGCGCATAGCTCTGAGGAAGTTATCAAACTCCTTACCGATGACGGCTTTTGCATAATCGAAGTCCGAAGGATATGACAGCTCACACATCAGGTCGTTTGTGCCGAAGTTTTCCTGCACAAGCCATGTCAACTGCTTTCTTGCGTTTTTCTCATTCAAACGCTTCTGCGCTTCGGTTGACGGCTTGGCTTTTGCTTTTCTTCGGGAGGATGCTTTCCTCACGGGGAACATATCCACCTCAAGGTAGTCCCCTGAGTAAACACGGCTCTCTCTTATCTGACATCTCACTGTTTTATCCTCCTTTCTTTAACTTCGATGTTGTCGTTAACTTACTACACTATACTTTCTCTCAACGGGCTCTCGCCCGGTGTGTCTTTTTATGGCTTGAGGGCTGAAAACTCAGCCCTCCTTTTTTAACTTCTCTACTTTTGCCAAAAACGCTCGCGCCCTTTCAGCAGGGGTCATTGGCTTTTCTTCCTCAACCATTTCATTGAGGGTTTTATATTGATTGTCTCTAAGCAGCTTGCGATAATCAAGCTCTTCAATTTTTTCAATCTGCTCGTTTGATTTTTCGGGCATCAGGTAACGGAAGGTTTCTGCCCAACGGTTATATGCCTGCGAAAATTTGTGGCTGATAAACCACTCAAAGGCGAGGCGCTCCTTTTCAGAAAGTCCGCCTCCCACCGGTATGCCCTTTCTTGCTTTGTATTCATTGTAAAGCGGAAGTATATCGGGGTGGTTTATGTTAACGACATAACCGTATGGGTTTGATAAAATAAACATCCTGTCGTCAGGCGGTCTGACCGTTACCTCACCCCACGGCTTCACAGCTTGTCCCCCACGATGAGGGTGTTCACAATGCGGTCGGCCTGCCCCTCTTCGATGCCGTAGAATTGACCGCCCTTCACCTTGAGCAATATCGCAGGTCCGTAAACCGCGTCGGTGAAGTCGGAACGGACAAGGCTTGTTGCCCGGAGATTAACCTTAAGCTTTTGCTTTCGGGCATCTCTGATAACCACCAGCACCGTGTCTTCAAGCATTCCGGGGATTTCCTGAATACTGCCGCACAAAAGAGATTCAATGTTCCTACGCTCAATGATTTCTCTTTTGAGGGTGAGTGTGTAAGGGTTGTTGTAGCCTGAAATCTTAATAATTTTGTATTTCATCCTCACCCCTCCTGTTTGACGTACTGCACCGCAAAGGCTGAAATTGCCGTTTCAAACTTCTTTGCAAGCTCGGGGTCAGTGGTTGAAATTTTTCCTTTCAGCTCAACCAACTTCTGCATATCCTCCTGTGTCTGCTGAAAAAGCCGTTTAAATTCAAGCACATCGGGATTTGACATCTGCACCTTTTTGTTGAGCTCGTCAATGCGCCGCTTGGCTTCAATAACCTCCTGTTTTGCAAGCTCGGAGGCTTTTTCGGCTTCTTCAAGCTGACGGCGCAGGTCAGCAGTTTTTGCTTCAAGCTCGGCGGCAGAATTCTGAGCCGCTTTTTCTTCGGCTTCCTGCTGCATCTTTTCAACCAGCTCCTGAGGAACGGTGGGGTTGTCCTTCATTTCCTTGACCTTTGCTTTTGCCTTTTTCTCGCTCTCCTTGGCTTTGTTAAGAGAGGTCTGCAAATCAGCAATCTGTGAGTTAAGCTCACTCACCTTTTGCTGTGAATTGCGAAAATCCGTCTCCGCCTTCGAAGCCCTTTCTTCCGCAAGGGCAAACTGCTCCGCTTTGTGCTCAGCCTCTTCCTTTTGCCGGAGGGCTTCGTCACGCTCCCTGATGAGCTTATCAAGCTCGCGGGTTGAGATGTTTTCAACGTCGTTTTCCTCAACGAAGGTGTCTATCTCTTCATCGGGCAAGGCAAGGAGCTTCAGCACCTTTGTATAGCTCAAATTCGCAAGCGATTGGGAATTTGACGGAAGCAGACTCATCTGATTGGTGCCCTTGATGCGCTCCCTGTTTTCAAAAACCTTCATCAGGTTATTTGCCTGACTTTGGGAGAAATCCACCTTGTTTTTGAGCCAATCGCCCCACTCACCGTGTTTAACAAGCTCCTTGGCTTCGCAAAGTCTGCCGCCGATTTCAATGGCAAAGTCAATGGCCATTGACTGCGCCTGATTTTTTAATATGATTATTTCGCTTGTGACGGTTTCAATGTCACGCTGCAGGGTTATTGTGTTTTGTTCCATGCTTTTCAAGCTCCTTTATCTTTTTAGCAACGAAATTCAGCCACTTTTGTTCAAAGGCTTTCACTTCGTCGGTACGGGCACAATTTCTCATACCTCTGTTCTGTTTTACAGTCTGATTATCAAAATCAAATTCAAGGGTAAAAAACGGTGAATCGGGTTCTGTGACTTTTCTGACAAGGAAAATTGTTGTTTTTCCGTCTGCGTGGCGGTCTGCATAGTTAGCAACACAATGGTTGAGTATTTCACCCTCGATTATCAAATCTTTTTGTGTTTCTGCCGCCCGAATAAGCAATCCGTCGCTTTCAAAAAAGAAATTATCAAGGAACGGCTTTCTGAGAGCAAACTTCTCGTTAAGCTCCTTGCTTTCTTTAAATTTCTGTTGCTTGACTGCTTCATCGTGTCTTTTTACAAAATCCTTAGGATAAAGGACTGATTGCTTGCTTGTATCAAGACCTAACTTTTTGCACATATCCAAGTAATCAAAATAATCTGATTCACCAATTCTGTGGCGGTTATCCGGGTAACGTTCTTTCTGCCTTTGCAGATATTTAAAAGTTTTGAGCACCGGTAAACCTACTCTTATAAGCCTTGAGGCAAAATAAACACCATTATCGTAGACAAACTTTGCGTTTTCGGGAGTTAGAAACTTCCAATCCTTTTTAATACAATAATCACGATAAAAGCTGATGTGTTTCATTTCCCATTTTTCCGCTTTTGCTGTTCTGTAGGCTTCAATGGGGATACCCAGCATTTCACAGGGTCGCTTTTTGAAAAAGTCTATATCCTCCACGTTTGCGCTCCATTGGCGGCGGTACTCCCCGCCTCCTGTTTTGGAAATCTGTGTGCTGACTAATTTTGCGAAACCCTGCATAACAAGGTTTTCAATATTGGGGTGCTTCTGATAAAGGCGAAGATAGGAGATTATGTAGGGGTCTTTAACCTTGCAGAAAATATCAAGCTTGCTGTTTTCAAGGCAGGTACCGTCAAGCAAATGCTTATCAAACGGCATAACAAGCTCGGATTTTCCGAAATTATCAATACATTTGTCCTGAAGCTCCCACTTGTCACAATAGCTACGGACACGCCAATCATATTTCGGGTTCATATATTTGTAAGCTCTTTTTTTATCGAAAACATAAGCTTCATAAGGTGAAGCAATTACCTGCTTAACACCTGTTTTATACACCCTGTTTTCCACCTTCCACACAGCAATCAACGGTAGATTTTCAATCTTGCTGACAGTTGTGAGATAACAGCTTTCATAGGTCATATATTCACCGTAGATGTTTCCGACATGTCGGGCCTGTGCTTCCGCTCCGCATTCGGGGCACATTGTGCTGTCATAAGAAGTTACATTTGTTTTCAGCTCATAATTGTAAAAGCCGAAAGAAGAGCCACACCAGGAGTGACAGTTCACACCGGTGACGTAATCGAGATAATATGTTTTTCCGCAAGCGGTACAGGTTACTTTTACCGCTCGTTCCTCAAGCTCCGTCAACGGATTTTTAATCGAAGCAGCTGAATATACCAGCACTTCGCCTGTGAGCTTTCCTTTAGATTGGCAATATTCAATTGCTCCCTCAGGCGGTTGTGTGGGTAACAGCTGTGCAATATCTTCAATTTTCATATCGCACCTCACATCAAATCTTCAAGATTGATAATCTTCGGTGCGTCGGGCTTGGGCGGTGCTTCACCCTTCGGGGGTAATCCGTAAAATTCACGGATAAGCTTGTCCGCTGCCTGAGGCGGTGTGCATCCGCCGTGGCTTCTCGCATAAGCCTCAATCTTTTTCTCAACGTCCTTAATGGACATATTGGCATTATCAAGGTCAGCGGCCACAAGCTCGGCAACAGCTTCGCTCTCGCAGCAGATATCTTTAATCTGCTCACCTACCCAATACACCTTGTCCTTTTCGGTGAGTCCTTTCTGCTGGGAGGAAATTTTCTCAATTGCGACATCAATCTTTGACATCATTCTTCCTCCTTCTTGCCGTCGTATTTAATCTGCTCTTCTACGAAATACACGGCAGGGCCGAAAAGTATGGCGGCAATGCAGGCGAACAACGCCGCATAATAGTTTCCTTTTTCAACGATGTGTGGCGCATCAAACATCACATAAATGAGCACGAACACACCAATAGCTGATATAAGCACTGCAAAACGCTTGAAAATGTCAAACATCTTGCGGATTCTCAATAACTTTTTCTTTTCTCTTTTTGACATAACACTTGTCCTTTCGTTTTTAATTCCTCATCCTGCCGGGTGTACCTCGGGGCTGTTAAAGAATGTAATTGAATTTTGTTTTGTAAATGAATGTGTGCTATTCAAGGTGGAGATGCAACCCCGAAGCACATCAGACAGGATGAAGCGGGGGGTTATAACCGCTCAAACTCGTGGGGATGGGCGGAATAATAATCAGATAACGCTTTGCCCATCCGTCTGCCCCACAACTTTCCGAGACGGTCTTTTTCTTCTTGCGGCAGGTCCGCCAACGGCTTGACCTCGCCTGTGTCGCTGTACTCAACAAAGCAAGTGTATGTAATTTTGTTTGCCATAAGGTCTCCTCCTTGCTTCACAATATGAGCATTGATTTTTGTCCTATGCTTGACAATTGAGGAGAAATGAACTACAATATAACTGTGTTTTGAACTACTTGTGTTCAAATCTCCTTGTTGCCGTCTGAAGTGCCAGCTTCAGACGGTTTTTTATTTGTCAGCTTTTGTGTTGCATACTTCCTCCCCTTTGGGAGGTTTTTCTTTTGTATTCTTCTTGTAGTCCCTGCAGGCGACTCCCCTGCCTCTGTCAAAGGAATTGCACCTGCTGCCACAAGTATCGCAAATATTTTTCTTCATACCAACCACCTTTTTTGTTGCATTTCGTTTTTTCAATTGTTTATAATTAAAGAAAAAACGAAGGATGTGCTTTATGAAAAAACATGATTTTAAAAAGCCCCACATTGCTAATGGTGATTTTCTTCCTCACGGAGTATCATTAGAAATAATGAAACAAGAAAAAGAAAAACATCTGTTGAAAGCACAGCGCCGACATGATTGGCTAATTGCTTTATTTGGTGTTATCGGCGGCGGTGTTATGGGGTTCATAACATCTTTAGTCTTTTGGCTTATGAGTGAATAGCAACTACCGCTGCCAATATCGCACCCAATACAAGACCATTTATAGTCAGCGATATGAATGCAACCGTTCGCCAGTGCCGGTACTCTTTGTGCCAATCCATTCACTCACCTCCCTGGGATTTGATTTTGGTGCGGAGTGTTGCATTTATGCGACAAACGAGGCAAAAAAAATAGACATCGCCTCTTTTTCGCTCAATTCCAATACCTCTACAATCAGATTTGCCTCACCAATGGTGAAGTTTTCCCCGTTTTTCTGGAGTTTTCTGTAAATTGTGCTTGCATCAACATTCAACTTTTCGGCAAGCTCGTGAATAGAAATCGACTTGTCCGTCATCTTCTTTTTGAGCATTTCGATATTCTGCATATAGTCACCTCCTTCGTTGTTGCATTTATGCGACAACTTGATGATAGCACCCTTTTTTTCATTTGTCAATACTTTTTTCGCATTTCTGCAAAAATATTTTGCAAAACTGTTGCATTTTTGCAAAAACGTGTTATAATCACCTCAGAGGTGATAACCATGACAGTTGGTGAAAGAGTAAAACAGGCAAGGTTAAAAGCAGGCTTAAACGCTGACGAACTCGCCGCAAAAATAGGAAAAGACAGGTCAACAATTTATAGATATGAAAGCAACGAAATTGAAAAGTTGCCTACATCTATTATTGAACCATTAAGCAGAGCATTGGGCGTTCATCCTTCCTATCTTATGGGTTGGGAAGCAAACGAAGACCTTGTTGACATCCCCGCTGCAACAACAGGCGTTATGATTCCTGTTCTCGGTTATGTTCGCGCAGGCGTTCCTATGACTGCCGTTGAGAACATCATTGATTATGAAGAAATCAGCAAGGATGATGCCGCCAAAGGTGAGCATTTCGGTCTTGTTGTCAAGGGTGACAGCATGGAGCCCAGATTTGCTGAGGGTGATGTTGTTATCGTCCGCAAGCAGGAAACAGTTGAAAACGGTGAAATCGCCGTTGTTCTTGTTAACGGTGACGATGCAACCGTCAAAAGGTTTTACCGTTCCGACAACGGTATCAAGCTCGTATCAACCAATCCGAAGTATGACCCCTTCTTTTTCACTCCCGAAGAGGTCAATTCCCTCCCCGTTCAGATTGTCGGCAGAGTTGTTGAGCTCAGAGCTAAGTTTTAAATTAAAGGATGATTATATGTCTTCCAAAAAAGAGATAAAAACAGTATTGATATTAATAATATTGGTTCTATGCTCTGTTTTTCTCAGCTCAGGTTTTTTGTTTATGCTCCTGGTTATGATGTTTGAGGGTGCTTGGTGGCTTATCGGCGTTGCTTTGTTTGCTGTTCCCCTATTCTTCACCATTAAGAAAATCATAAAAATAAGAAAAGCTCCATATCCAGCCAAAGCTAAGAAAGAAGACATAATCAAAACCGTTCTTTTTTCAGACACACAGCAAATCAAACCAAGCGATACACCTGTTATTCCCGAAACGTTGAAAAATCAGAAAATTGCTTTCTTTGATAAATACGGTGTTTTGCAAAGTGTTTACCCCAACGACCCTGCAATTTCATTATATGATAACAGGCATATTGCCAATGAAGCGAATTACTATGTTATCAATGGTAAGCAATATGATTTAACCAACCCGGAAAGCTTTAATTCTATTCCAACTCCGCTTTTTCAGCATCCCGAGTTCGTTGTTTTTGATTTGTCGTATGTAATGAAAATGCATACCGCCTATATTGATAATAAAGAATTAGCTGTTCCTTTCGCTTTAAAAACGGTTGAATTGATGACAGCATCAGAAATTTTATGGCAGACTAAGGATTATTTCACTGTAGCAGGTCGGCTTATGGAACTCGGAGAATTCGATTCAGCGGATATCATTTGCGACGTTGCCAAACAAGAAAGAGAAAAATTCGATAAATGGAAATACAATTATTTTGTTAATGTCATTTCAAACAATGAACTTGTTCAAGCATCTGCTCACAATGCAACTTGTGGAATATGTTCTATCTATCAGAACCGCATCTACTCAGTAAACGGAAAAGATAAACGTTTTCCTAAGTTGCCTAAAGAATTTATAAAATACGGTGGATTTCATAATGGATGCCGACATACATTTTCACCCGTCTTTTTCTACGATGGATATAAAATTTATGATTATGTGATTGATGAAAATTCAGGTGAACATAAGGAAATCAGTTATGATGCAATAGAATATAGTAACCGCCCTTTCGTTGATACGAGGACGGTTGAACAAATCAAGCTTTATGAAGATAATAAGAAGTCTTTTTATCCTATACCCGTCGAACAAGAGTATCAAAAATTGAAAACCCGCTATAAAGAGCGTTTGAAAAATGTTCGTGAATTTGAATTGGTAAAAGACTTACTTCCTAAATTGGCGCCAAAATCATTATCAGGTTATTCACGAATGAAGAGCGGCAACACAAAGAACTACCAAAAGATAGTTGAAGCTATGCGAAACAGCGGTTATCCAAATTTCGCAGAAAATGAAAACATCACTAAGGAGATATGATTATGAAAAGAATTATTGCATTGGCATTATCCATTCTTCTCGGCTCAACGGGATATGTAATCGTTGACCACACCATTGAAGACAGAGTCGGTGTTCTTGAAAGCCAGGTTGAATCTCTGAACGGTGTTGTCTCTTCTTTGGAGAATGAGCATACCGACCCCACTACTTCCTATGAGTTTGCTATAGGTGAGAATATTCCTGTATCCGACACTCAGAAATACTCCTTTGATATGATTCACTATACCGCTCACGAAAGCTTTGACGGTGAAACAGGCGAAAAGCTTACCGTTATTCGAGGAAAAGATAATGTTGGCGGCTATGGTGATGCTGATGCAAATATTGAACACATAAATGATTTTACATTAAACATTGATGAATTAAACTTTGAATGTATCTCAATTGATGACATACCCGCCACAACGACTACACGACCAACTACAACTACAACTACAACTACAACTACAACCACAACAACTACTACCACAACCACTACTACTACCACAACCACCGAACCTACAACAGTCAAGTCTGACAATACGGTTACAACAAGTAAAAAAACAACAACGACCAAAAGAACTGCCACCACCATTCCTACAACCATAACAAGCAGATTAACAAGCGCAGTACCAACACAGACTTTTCCAACCACAGTAAGCACCCATACGCTTCCAGCATATATATCCACCACAGCCTACCCTAATCAACGAAAATTTGGTATTAAAGCAATATGTACAGGAACGTTGCCGGCAGAATATGCAGGCAAAACAGTTTCTTTTAAGCTTAAAGCAGATAATCATTCCTCTTTTGAAGAAGCAAAAACCTTCACAGCAATTATAGAAGCAGACGGTTCTTTTACTTTTGACGGATACTTTATCCATCGTGAAGATATGTATGACGGTCTGTCAAGTTGCTCACTTGTTGAACCCGTAATCTACTAAAACAAAAAAACGCCGCCCGGCGCTACCAACACCGAACGGCTTATATGCACACATCCGAACATCCACGTAAGAAAGGTGCGACAGTATTATACCGCCTTTCTTAGGTTTTTGCAACCATTTTTTAGAAAGGGCGGTTATTTTTATGCTCAAAAACCGAATAAACTTAACCGAGGGGGTGCAGATATGGAAACTTTGAGAACTGCTGCCGCCTATCTCCGTGTTTCTGACGACAGGCAGGATGAATACTCCCCCGACAGCCAGCTCAAGCTCATTCAGCAATACGCAAAAAACAACGGCTACTTTGTGCCGAAGAAATATGTTTTCTACGACGACGGTATCTCGGGCCGCTCTGTCAAGAAGCGCAAGGCCTTCAATGATATGATTGCTCACGCAAAATCGAAAGAACACCCCTTCGATGCCATATTGGTGTGGAAGTTTTCGCGTTTTGCCCGAAACCAGGAAGAGAGCATCATCTACAAGGCTCTGCTCAAGCGCAACAACGTTTCGGTTATTTCTATCAGCGAAAGTATTGACGACTCCCCTTTCGCCCCGCTGATTGAACGCAACATTGAATTTTTTGACGAATACTATTCAACCCGACTTTCTCAGGAGGTTAAGCGCGGTATGACCGAAAAGGCAACGCGCGGTGAAGCTATGTGCCACCCTGCGTTCGGTTATGACCTGGAAGAGAAGAAATACATTCCCAACAATGCCGAAGCTCCTGCAGTGCGTGAGATTTTCAGCGACTACCTCAACGGCGTGACTATGCGCCAGATTGCGATGAAGCTCAACTCCAACGGCTACCGCACCCACAGAGGAAATTTGTTTGAAGCCAGGAACATCCGTTATATGCTTTGTAACCCGGTGTATGTTGGCAAAATCCGTTGGTCAACTGAGGGCAGAGTTTCATCCAAAAGGGATTGGCACAACCCAAACACAATGATTGTTGACGGCAAGCATGAGCCGATTATTGACATGGAGCTTTGGGAAAAGGTGCAAAGCAAGCTCGCTCAGAGTGAAAAGATGTACGGCAAATATCAGCGCAGTGAACAGCCGGTGGAATGGATGCTCAAGGGTATAATGCGGTGCGACTGCGGCTCTACCCTCACCCACCTTTCCACCAAATGCCCGTCGATGCAGTGCTACCGTTACACCAAAGGCGACATCTGCAAGGTGTCACACTGCATTTCAATCGACAAGGCAAATAAAATTGTGATTGAAGCGCTGCAGGAGTGCGTGAGAAAGGCTGAGTTTAACATCACCCCGAGAGAGGAGCAGAAAAGCGGAATTGATTATGATGCTCTGATTAAGAAAGAGCGTATTAAATTTGACCGAGCCAAAGAAGCGTATCTGTCGGGCATCGACACGGCTGAGGAATACAAGGAGAATAAGACCGCCATTCAAAAGAGCATTGATGCCCTAGAAGCTGAAAAAGCAAGGGAGCAAGCTCCCCCGCCTGTGGATATGGATGCATTCTCAGATAAGGTGAAAGACGTGCTGAGCACTATCACCAACCCAGACACATCAGAAGCCGCCAAGAACCAGGCCCTGCGGTCAATTCTGACAAAAATCGTCTTCCAAAAACCCCAAAACAACTTCGCCCTATTTTTTTACGTGTGAGTTATATCCTTTTGCGGTATGGTGGTCCTGATGGTGAGTTGGGTGCATCATTGCGCTATCTCAGCCAACGTTATTCAATGCCTTATGCCGAGCTTAAGGGTCTGCTGACCGATGTTGGCACGGAAGAACTTTCTCACCTTGAAATGATCGGAGCCATCGTTTATCAGCTTACACGGAATCTTTCACCCGAAGAGATAAAGAAATCAGGCTTCGACACATATTTTGTTGACCACACAGCCGGAATTTACCCCACGGCGGCAAGCGGATTCCCCTGGAGTGCAGCAAGTATGCAGTCCAAGGGTGACGTTATAACCGACCTGCACGAGAACCTTGCGGCAGAACAGAAAGCAAGAACTACCTACGACAACATTCTGCGCCTTGTGGATGACCCCGATGTGCGCGAGCCCATAAAATTTCTCAGAGCAAGAGAAATCGTTCATTATCAGCGCTTCGGTGAGGGTCTCAGACTTGCAACCGACCGCCTTGATTCAAAGAATTTTTACGCATTTAATCCCAGCTTTGATAAATAACACAACAAAGCAGATGAGACACACTCGTCTGCTTTTCTTTGATTTGTGATAATTTCTGTTGTAATTTATCGTGTTTATGATATAATTGAACTGCAAATAACAAGCAGAGGTGGTTTATTGTGTTTATTCAAAGAATCATCAGCTTCTTTTTGGTTATTGCCACGGTTTTCGGTTATGTTTTTAATTTTCAGAAGCCGATGAGAGAGGCTGAATATGAAATCAAAACACAAGAGGTTGTGCGAAACATGGATAAATATGCAGGTATTCATTCCGAAATCAAGGATTGCGGCGGTGTGCCCACCCTTTATATCAACGGTGAGCCTCACGCTGCCGTGGCATATATGACTTATCTTGAAAAATTCAACGAATATGATGACTTTGCCGCCGCCGGGTATAAATTCTTTTCCGTTCCCGTTCTTTTTTCGGGCAGATGGATAAGCATAACAGACGGTCTTACACCGTTTAAAAAAGGCATTTTTGACGTTAAGGGCGAGCCTGATTTTTCATTGTTTGACGAGGCTTGTGAAAAAATTCTTGCAGCCTGCCCCGATGCTTACATAATTCCCAGAGTCAACATCAGCATGCCCCAATGGTGGGAAGAAGAAAACCCTGACGAGCTTAACATAAAAGACGGTGTCCCTTGCAGAGAATCCTTCTATTCAAAAAAATGGCTCAATGACGCAAGCGAGTTTTTGCGCGAATTTACTCAGTACACCAACACCTGCCAATACGCAACCCACATTGTAGGCTATCAGATTGCAGGCGGCAACACCGAAGAATGGTTCCATTTTGATATGAACGGCGGCTACGGTGAATGCGCCAAGGAAAGCTTCAAGGCATTTCTCGAAGAATATTATCCTGAGGTTGAATACAAAGGTCTGCCTGACTTATCTTTACTTAACAAAAAGGGAGATTACTTCAAGGACGAATATCTATCTCGATATATTGAATTTGCCAACTTCAGAATTGCAGAAGCAATAAGCCACTTTGCGCAGGTTGTTAAAGAAGAAACGGGCGATAACGTGGTTGTGGGCACTTTTTACGGCTACACCCTTGAGGTTTCTAACTCGTTGCAGGGAAACCACGCGATCAATTACATTCTGAAAGATAAAAACATCGACTTCATCTGCTCACCAAATTCCTACATCGGCACACGTTCCCCTGATATGGACTGGACAGAAATGTATCCCGCAGACTCTGTTCGTCTCCACGGCAAAATGTGCTTTCAGGAATGTGATATAAGAACGCATCTTACCCGGGTTCTTTCTGAAAAAGACCCGTCAACTGACCCTTACGGACTTCTTGAAGCCCCTGTCTGGCAGCCCAGAGGGTCAAAAACTCAGGCTATGAACGAAATCCGCAAATCCTTTGCTCGACAGCTTATCAAGGGCAATGCCCTTTGGTGGTTTGATATGTGGGGCGGTTGGTACGCTGACGAAGATATTATGGCAGAAATGGCGGAATACAAAAGCATTTATGAACAGAGCATAACCGACAACAACAGAGGCTCGACGGCTGAGGTTGCGGTATTTGTTGACGAAAGCGCATATAAATATCTCACCGACTGCTATCTGCGCACCATTTTCCACAATCAGCGTGATGAGCTGGGGCTTATGGGCGCGCCGTACGATATTTATGACGTTTATGATTTCGAGGCGGTTTACGGCAAATACAAAGCTGTTATTCTGCTCTCAAGCGCAAAAACAACATATATGGAAAATGCCCGTAAGCTTTGCAAGGAAAACGATGTGCCGTATATTATGACATCCACTATCAAGGATAAATTTTCTGTTAAAGAACTCAGAGCCTTCCTTGAAACAAGCGGAGTTCATACTTACTGCGAGACAGACGACATAATTTACGTGAACGAAAATTATGTTTGCATTTATTCTGTTACTGCCGGCGAAAAAACAATAAACCTCGGCAAGGAAAGAAACGTAACCGAGCTGCTCGGTGGCACTTACCAAGGCAAAACAAACACTGTTACAGTTGAAATGCAGCAGTATGAAACAAGAATATTCAGACTTGACTAAAAAAAGCAGATGAGTTTCGGCTCATCTGCTTTGATTTATATATTGTAAAATTCCTTGTACCACTGTGCAAATTTACGAAGACCCTCGCGAAGAGGTGTGTTGGGTCGGAAACCGAAGTCACGCTCCAGAGCGCTTGTGTCGGCAAAGGTTACGGCAACGTCACCCTGCTGCATAGGCACCAACTTTTTGTGGGCTTCAAAGTCATAATCCTCGGGAAGCACACCTGCCAGAACCAGCTCCTGCTGAAGAGTGTCAACAAAGTCAAGCAAGTTTTCGGGGTTGCTGTTGCCGATGTTGTACACCCTGTAGGGTGCAACGGGGAGACCGTCCTCCCCTTTTTCTTTTTCGGGAGCAGAACCCATAACAAGGCGCACACCCTTGACAATATCATCCACATAGGTGAAATCGCGTTTACAGTTGCCATAATTAAAAATCTCGATGGTTTCACCCTTGAGAAGCTTGTTTGTGAAGCCGAAGTATGCCATATCAGGTCTGCCCGCGGGGCCGTAAACGGTGAAGAAGCGAAGACCTGTTGAGGGAATGTCATAAAGCTTTGAATAAGAGTGTGCCATAAGCTCGTTGCTCTTTTTGGTGGCGGCATAGAGGCTGACGGGGGTATCAACCTTATCGTCGGTTGAATAAGGAATTTTGGCATTTGAGCCGTAAACAGATGAGCTCGATGCATAAACAAGGTGCTCAACCGGGTTGTGACGACAAGCCTCGAGGAGGTTATAAAAGCCGATGACGTTGGACTCGATGTAAACATCAGGGTTTGTCACAGAATAGCGCACGCCCGCCTGGGCAGCAAGATTGACAACAATATCAAAAGAATATTGGCTGAACATTGAGTCGATTAAAGCTTTGTCGGCCAGGTTGCCTCTGGCAAAAATCCACTTATTATGCTGATTATCGCCCGCACAATCTTCGATTTCACCAAGGCGGTATTCCTTGATTGAAACATCATAATAATCGTTCATATTATCAAGACCCACAATAGTTGCACCACTGAGAGTTCTGAGAAGCTCGAGCACAAGGTTGGAGCCAATGAAGCCTGCCGCGCCCGTGACGAGAATTTTTTTATTGTTTAAATCTACATTTGGAGTGAGCATAGTAACCTCCGAAATATTATTACAACGTAATTATATACTCCGACAACCATTGTGTCAACAAACATATTGAAAATGAAGAATAAAAGTCTTCACCTCTCATCAGAAAGAAGCGAAGACTTTGTTTCAACTTTATTTTACGGGGAAATATGTGAGGAGGAGTTCGAAGAATTTTTTGATTATGGTGATGATGAATTCGATTAAATCAAGCTCTTCTGTTTCGGTTACTTCACCGCTGTCCCCTGCTTCGGGTTGAGTGGTTTCCTCTTCTTCAACTGCATTTTCATCGGGGGTCTGGTCGATGAGGTCGAGGTATTCGATGTATGCCGCGTCAGTTAAAAGCTCTTCGTTGCTTTTTGACTGGTCAACACCTGAAAGGAGCAAGCCTGCCTGTTCGAGGATTGCAACGTCGAAGGAGTCAATCACTCCGTCGTGGTTGCAATCGGCGGCTCTGTAAACAGCTTCGCTTACGCTATCTTGTGTAAGCAAACCGTTAGCAAGGCAGGAAACGATGATTGAATCCGTGCCGTCGTACCATCCGTCACCGTTAGTGTCACCGAAGATAACTGCGGTGAATTCGGTGATAACCGTGTCACCGTCGGTGAGTTCAATAACCGTGCCTGTGCCGATAACTGCGCTGTCGCAGTTGAATGAATAGCCGTCAGTTTCAACCGAAACATAGTCATCAATTGAGGTTGCGCCGGCATCAAAGCCGGAAATTGTGTTGGAATCAAAGTCGATTTTGGCAACAGATTTATCTGAAATCAGGAATGCGGGAACAACCTTTGTTTCCTCCACAAGGTCGCAATAAGAACAGGAATAATTCTTCACTCCGTCGGTGGATGAGGTAGGCTTGGTTACCATTACCCAGCGCATATCGTGGTCAACAGGGTCGGTGATTTCGCTGACATAGGCGTATTTGCACACTGTACAAATACAAACTGTAAATCCTTCGTTTTGGCAAGTGGGATTATGAACAACAGTTTTATAAGTATGACCTGCATTGAGATTAACATAACCACAGATATTACATTCAGAATCGCAAGAGTTGCTGTAAATATGCTCGTGATCACCTTCGGTAATCAACTCAAATTCATAGCCCTTTTCTTTGGCATAAGTTTCGGCTGTTGAGCCTGCATAGCCGCAGATAATTGTATTGTTGCTTATACAACCGCTTTCTAAATTGCAATTTCTATTATATACTTTCAGTTTTTCAAGCTTTTTGCAGTTTGCAAACGCATTACTACCAATAGACCGAACACTAATTGGTAAATAGACACTCGTAAGGTTTGGGCAACCATAAAACGTATAATTACCAATGGTTGTGAGACTAATAGGAATTGTTACTTTTGTGAGACTGGTGCAATTTCTAAACGCATAGTCACCAATGCTAGTAATACTATCAGGTATTATTAGACTTGTAAGACTCGAGCAACCATTGAACACATGATAGCCGATTGTTGTTAACTTACTGGGGATTGTTACGCTTGTGATACCAGTGCAACCAAAAAATGCATAAGATCCGATGCTTATGACATTATCGGGAATTGTTATGTTTGTTAGAGCGGCACAATTATAGAATGCCTCTTCGCCGATGCTTGTGATACTGTCGGGTATTACAATGCTTGCAAGGCTCAAGCAACCGTAAAAGGCATCATTTCCGATACTTGTTACACCGTCAGGAATCACTATATCGGTAAGACCGGTGCATTCATAGAACATCGATTTACCGATATTTTTAATACTGTTAGAGAGCGTGACGCTCTTAAGTCCAATGCAACCTTTAAATACAGACTCATCCATACTTGTAACACTGTTAGGAATTGTAACGTTTGTTATACCCGTACAATCACGGAAAGCATTAGAAGCAATACCCTTCACATTGTTCCCTATTGTTATGCTTGTGAGACCTGAACAATAGCGAAAAGCCGAACCCGATATAGATATAACGCTATCAGGAATAATGATACTTGTAAGACTTGAACAGTTATAAAAAGCCGCAAATCCGATTGTTGTTACGCTTTCCGGTATTATGATATCAAAAAGAGCCGAACAATCGTAGAAAGCATATTTACTGATGGTTGTTAATGCATTGCTTAATTTTACATTTGTAAGACTTGAACAACCATAGAAGGCACAATTGCCAACAGAGTTAATTCCTTTGGTAATTTTAAAATTTACAAGACCTAAACAATTATAAAAAGCATACTCTCCAATGCTTGTCTCAACATTGGCAATCAAAAAATCGGTAAGTTTTGAACAGTTGTAGAATGCATAATCGCCAATGCTTGTCACATTTTCAGAATTTTCAACACTTGTGATACTTCGGCTATTATAAAACGCATAATCATCGATAGATACAACACTTTCGGCAAGCGTAATATCTATGAGACCTTCAAAACCATAAAATGCGTTTTCACCGATGCTTGTACACCCATCACTAATTATAACATGTTTGATATAAGGTTCATAAGAAGCCCAAGGCGCATTCCCGATTTCAAAAGATCCCATATCACCTAAACAGTTGACTGTCATCGTGCATGTTTCTTTGTCTATTTTAAAGCTGAGATTGGCGTTAACTGTAACCGATATAATATTTTCTTCGCCTGCATCATGGAGGTAATAATATGGGATATTGTTATCAATTGCATAAGTTTCTGCACACGAATCTTTTTCTAATTCTAATATCAATTTGTTACAATCAGAGAAAACCGAAACACCTATATTTGTTACACTGCCGGGTATAGTTATACTTTCAACAAGCTCACAACCACGGAATGCGCAATCGCCAATGGTTTTTACATTATTTCCCATTTTAATCTCTTCAAGTAAAGTACAACTATCGAACGCATACATTCCGATATTAGTAACACTGTCAGGGATTGCTATACTCGTAAGACTATGACAACCATAGAATGCATATTCTCCGATACTTGTAACACTTTCGGATATTGTTACTCCGGTAAGGTGATAAAGAGTGGCGAATGCATTTTTTCCGATTTTTGTCACGCCATTACCGATTATTACCTTTCTAATTGCCGAATCGTAATCATCCCAAGGAGTTTCATATGAATAGTTATAATTGGTCATTACACCTGTACCGCCACCTGTACCGCTAATAGTGAGAGTGGTTCCACTGTATGACCAACCAACACCATTACCACAAGTGCCACCAGTAGCGGCTGCGCTTGCTTTGGTGGTGAAGTTGAGCCAGTCGAGGTTGAGGTCGAGACCGACGAAGCCGCTCAAAGGCGCGGCGGTAACGATCATCACCGCGACGAGAATCGTTGAAATAATTTTATTGAAACGAGTTTTCATTTTACCACTCCTAACAGGAAAATTATAATTCCCCAAAAGATAAAAGTCAAGCAATTTTAAGGCTTCTCCTTGAGGAGAAGCTGTCACGAAGTGACTGATGAGGTGGAAAATATTAGCCGTATCAACCCGTTTTACAGCAAATATTGGCCCCCTTGCCTAAAGGGGGCTGGCATTTT
>JAZQYU010000002.1:0-14169 GCA_045633685.1 Acutalibacteraceae bacterium
TCAGACTGCATCTGTTTGTATTCCCGCAAGCTACGTTAAGCAGGCCAAAGAATATGTAGGTGATAAGCTTGCGATTTGTACGGTTATCGGCTTTCCAAACGGATATTCCACAACCGCCGCAAAATGCTTTGAAACTGCTGATGCTGTTGAAAACGGTGCTGATGAAATTGATATGGTTATCAACATCGGTTGGCTTAAAGATAAAAAATATGACTTGATTCTTGATGAAATTAACAGGATCAAGGCCGCATGCAACGGCAAGCTTCTTAAAGTTATTATTGAAACCTGCCTGCTTACTGAAGAAGAAAAAATCAAAATGTGTGAAATTGTTTCGGCTTCTGATGCGGATTACATCAAAACTTCAACGGGATTTTCTACTTCGGGTGCAACCTTTGAAGATATTGCGCTTATGGCAGAGAATGTTGCCGATGATCTTAAAATCAAAGCTGCCGGCGGTATTTCTTCAATTGAGGATGCTGAAAAATACATTGCTCTCGGTGCATCCCGTCTTGGTACAAGCCGAATTGTTAAAATCGTTAAAGAAAACAATTTATTATAAAGGGTGATTATATGTCAACACCTCATAACAGTGCAAATCCGGGTGAAATTGCAAAGGTTGTGCTGATGCCCGGAGACCCCCTCAGGGCAAAGTTTATTGCTGAAAACTTTCTTGAGAATGCCGTTCTTGTCAACAATGTACGCGGAATTCATGGCTACACAGGTGAATATAAAGGCAAAAAGGTGACCGTTATGGCAAGCGGAATGGGTATGCCCTCAATCGGCATTTATTCCTATGAGCTTTATAAATTCTACGGTGTTGAAGCAATTATGCGCATCGGCTCCGCAGGCGGGCTCACTCCCGATGTTAAAATCCGTGATATTGTTTTCGGTATGGGTGCTTGCACCAATTCCGCCTTTGCCGACCAATATAATCTTCCCGGTACCTTTGCACCTATAGCTGATTATGAGCTTCTCAATCTTGCAGTTGAAAATGCTAAAAAGCTTGGTGCAGATTACCATGTAGGCAATCTTATTTCATCAGATACATTTTATTGCGATGATGAAACCGTCAATGACAGATGGGCAAAGATGGGTGTGCTTGCTGTTGAAATGGAAGCTGCGGCGCTTTATATGACCGCCGCCCGTCTTAACAAAAAAGCACTTGCATTGTGTACTGTATCGGATAATCTTGCAACAGGGGAGGATACAACCGCTAAAGAGCGCGAAACCTCATTCACTCAAATGATGGAAATTGCCCTCGAAACCGCAATAATGATATAATTTCAGCCTGCCTCACTATTGTGAAGCAGGCTTTTTATCATTTATGCTTATATACTCTTACGTAATCTACAATAAACTCTGCTGTGTCGCCGGGTTCCATACTCATTTCACCTGTGCCGTGTCTGTCGGCATAAGCCACACCGTTACTGCCTGCAACCTCGCAGGATAGCAGCATATATTCAGGCACCTGAGAAACGCCGCCTGTTGAAAGTCGGCCGGTTTCAACACCGTTTATGTAGAAAATATATTCTTCCGGTGTCCATTCAAGTCCGTAGGTGTTATATTCTTCATAGGGGTTGTTTGCAAGCCATTTTCCGATGCTGTCGTTTTTCATGTCTGCACCGTAGCCGTCATAAACAATTCCGCTCACAACACAGTCACCTGCGCCCCACCAGACATCCTTGTAATACATTGATTCAAACACGTCAACCTCAGTGCCGTCTTTGCCTGAGTTGTCAACATTTCCTACTCCGTGACCCATCATCCAGAAAGCTGACCACATACCCGTTGACTTTGGAAGAATAGCGCGGCATTCATAGTAGCCGTAAAGTAGCTCTACTTTATTTATACCTGTGATACAGCCTGAATACCAGCCTTCTTTATATGGCTTGTAGTCATCGCGCTTTGAAAAATAATCTTCATAATAGTTGGGAAGAGGCTCACTCTGATATGCAGTTGTTATAATCAGGTTGCCGTTTGCAACGCTGACCATATCCTCGTGCCAATATCCGCCTTTGCGCTCGGTCTCCCACCAATTGTAGCTCCACTTTGTCTGGTCAAGCTCAGTGTCGTCGAACTCGTCGTTCCACATAAGCTCAAATCTCTCTTCAAGTCCCAGCTCCTGACCCGACGGCTTTGCGGGCAAATCAAGCAAATGGGGTAGGGTGGGGTAAATTGCCATTAAAATTGAAACAAAAAAGCTCAATAATCTTGATGCAAATGACATACGATCATCTCCTTTATTCGATTATAACAAATTAAGCTTGCTGTTGTCAATAAAAGATAAATCCGCCTTGCTTTTGCAAAGCGGATTGCTTCAGCTTGCCTGTTTTCGGGCTAGGGTTTCTTCGAGGGATTGCTGTGTTTCAACCATATTCTGAGCAAAAATACCGTAACCTTGGGTCGCGTTATCTACAAAAACGTGAGTAACTGCGCCAACCAGCTTTCCGTTCTGGATTATGGGACTTCCGCTCATTCCCTGAACAATGCCCCCGGTTAATTCTATAAGTGATTGATCCGTGATTTTAATCACCATATTGTGCATATCGGCTGAGTCGGTGCTGATTTTAATAATCTCGGCAGAATAAGACTTCGGCCCGTTTTCGTCAACCGTGCTCACAATCTGCACTGCACCTGTGCTCACTTCAGACGGCAAGGCTACGGGGATTACCTGCGCATTTGTGTTGTATTCGCTTAACACGCCAAAAATACCGGTGTCACCGTTTATAAACAAATCACCCAGACTTTTACCGCTGAAAATCCCGCACAATTCACCGGGAGTGCCGCTTTTTCCTTTGTAGCAGCCTTTAACGGTTGCTGCCACGGCATCTCCGCCCGAAAGAGGCATAATTTCACCTGTGTCAACATCGCACACAGCGTGACCGAGACCTGCAAAAATACCTGTCTGCCTGTCGTAATAGGTCATTGTCCCTATTCCTGCTGTGCTGTCCCTGACCCAAAGCCCTGCCTTGTATTTTGAGCCGTCAGCGTTCTTAACGGCAGTGAAGCTGATATCAATCACTTTGCCGTCACGCTCAACCTTCATGCCGAGGGTTTCGCCTTTAGAGGACGAAATAAGAGAAGACAGCTTTTTGTTGCTCTCTATATCTAGGGAATCAACTTTAAGAATTATATCTCCGACCTTGAGACCTGCCTTGTTTCCCGGGGAAACTTTACCCTGCGGAGTTTCCACAGAGTCGATTTTAACAATCATGACGCCCTTGGTATAAAGTCTGATTCCGAAAATGTCACCGCCCGGAACGACGTATTTTCTCTCGCTCATATTTACTCTTGCAGATTTGATAGGGAAGATGTTGAACAGCTTAACGGAGGTTTCATATTCATCTGAGCTGTTAATTGTTGCATTAGCCGATATATTGATTGGTTGGCACATATAAGTACCGCCCGCTGTCAGCGTATCGTATTCTTTCATTGAAATTTCATTTGGTATTCTGGAATAACCAACAGAAATAAGCATTAAAACAACACTGCAACAAATAAATGCTATTACACTCAGAGCACGGAATATATTTTTCATTTTCCACCTCCGAGATTAAGTTGCCCTTTTTGAGCATTGATATTTGTGGAAAATTTATTTAAAAAAGATAAAACTTGCAATTAAGCTGAAAATAGTGTAGTATATAACTTGGAGGTGACTTATGGACACTAAACGCCTTACGAATGAATTGATAGCGGACTCCTTTAAAAGTCTGCTTATAAAAAAAGATTTCAAAAAAATTACTGTTAAGATGATTGCCGCTGAGTCCGGCTTTATGCGATCAACGTTTTATAATTATTTTCAGGATAAATACGAAATTCTTGAATGGATTGTTAAAACAGATATTTACGATAAAATTGAACCTTATGTTGCTAATGAAGGCTATTATGAAGCCTTTCAGAAGGTTTTTAAATGCATAGAAGAGGATAAAGAGTTTTACAAAAAAGCCTTTCAGATCGACGGTCAGAACGGATTTGAAGAAATTCTTGCCAAGGAATTTTCAAAGCTTTTTATCAAGGCATACAGCTCTGCAGGCTTTGAAAGCGATAATCCGATTGTAACCCTTGAAACAATTTCACAGTATCAGTCACTTGCGCTGATTATGTATATCAGAATGTGGATTTGTGACGGCTGCTACGGAAATGCAAATTATGAAGAAGTGTGTGAAGCATATGTTGTAATGCTCTTCCACGGAGGTTCACTCGTTTCTGCCTCCAAGCTTATTGAACTTGCGGCAGGTAAGCTCTGGACTTCAATTCCTTCGCACCTTAAAAAGATTACTGATTTGATTGGCAAAAAGAATAAATAACAAAAAGAGAAGGCTCGTATGAACCTTCTCTTGCTTTTTATTCAGCACTTTCTTCTATGCCCAGGAGTCTGTCTGCTTCGTCGGCTGTGGGGGCATCAATTGTTTTGAGCTTTCTTCTGATAATATCATTTCTCTTTCGGGCATCGTCAAGTGTTTTGCCTGCTTCTTCAATCTTTTTGCCTGCTTTTTCAAGCACTACGCCAAATTTTTCATACTGTGCTTTTGTAACAGCAAGAAGCTGACGGACTTCGTTGGCTTTTTCGTTAATCGCAACCGCCTTGAAGCCCATTGAAAGTGAATTGAGTAGGGCTGTGATTGTGGTCGGACCTGCAATCATAATATTGTAATCACTCTGCAGCTTTTCTGCAATGCCTGTTCTTGATGAAGCAATTTCAGCGTAAAGTCCTTCTGTGGCAAGGTAAAGAATAGCAAAGGGTGTTGTAACCGGAACATTTATGTATTTGGTGATTTCTTTAGCCTCTGAAAGAACACGGTCTTCAAGAGCTTTTCTTGCAATTTTCAGTGCGTCGGCATCAGCATTGTCGGCAGCATCACAAAGTCTGATGTAGTCCTCCATAGGGAATTTTGAGTCAATAGGAAGATAAACATCTTTTTCATTGTTGTCACCCGAAGGGATTTTAACTGCGAATTCAACCCTTTTGAGTGAGCCTTCCACTGTTGCAAAATTCTTGACATACATATTGGGAATGGTCTGGTCAAGGATTCCTTCAAGCTGTATCTCAGCCCATGTGCCTCTTGCTTTAACATTGGTAAGCACACGGTTGAGAGTAGTTACGTTGGTGGTGACACCGTTTGAAAGCTCTTTCATTTCACCAAGGGATTTATATACATTTTCAAGCTGTTGAGAAACTGTCTTGAACGACGAATCAAGCCTTGAGGTGAGTGTTTCGTTAAGCTTTTCGTCAACAGTTGCACGCATCTGGTCAAGCTTCTTTTCGTTGCTTTCCTGCATCTTTGAAATTGAAGCTTCAACCAATCTTGTCTGCTTTTCGTTCTGTGAAAGCATTGATTCCTTGATGCCGTTGAGTGAAGCTGTGGTTGATTCGTTTATTTTCATTAGATTTGCGTAGTTTGATTCGGTCATTTTGCTGAGTGACTCTGAAACTGCCTTCGAGTTGTTATTTATTTCATCACTTACCCTGTTCTGAAAAGCAAGGGATTCACGGCGGTTACGCTCAAATTCAGAGCCAAGTGACTTGGCGAGAGCCTCATTCTGAGATTTTAACTCAATAAGCTTATCGTTGATCTTTTCGGAGTCATCACTTTTTTTGTTTTTTACGCAGTTTACAATAATAACAATCTGCAAAATTAGAATTGCTGCCAAAAAAATATATATTTCCATAGTATAACCTCCTGACTATATAATTATACCATAAAAAACGAAAATTTAACATAGGTTTAGTTAATTTTTGTATGGATTTTTTTTTGAGTATTTGTTATAATTCAATAAGAAAATTTTGTGAGGTAAGATTATGTTAAAAAGACTTATTTGTGTCATTTTAATATTGTGTATGATTGTTTCTCTTTTTTGCGCCTGCGGAGAGGATGAACCCGTTAATGTTATTTATCCTATTACTGCGGACCCTGAGTGCCTTGACCCGCAGATTGCGGAAAATGATGCAGCCAGACTTATTGCCTATAATTGTATGGAAGGTCTTGTGAGAATTGATTCAGATGGCAGAATCCAGCCCGGTGTGGCCAAAAGTTGGACAGTATCTGCTGACGGTCTTACTTACACTTTCAACGTCAGAGATGATTCCTGCTGGCAGATGCTGAGATCTCACTCAAAGGTGCTTGGTGAGGATTATAAGAAAACATTCAGCACAAAGGTAACTGCCGCTGACTGTGCGTTTGGTATTGAACGCGCACTGAGACCTGAAACGAAAGCTGAAAATGCTTATTTGCTTTTTCCGATTAAAAATGCTCAGAAATTCAACTCGGGCGAAGCGGGCAGAAACAGTCTTGGGTTGCAGGTAGTTAATGACTCAACACTTGTTATTCACCTTGAAAGAGCGTATCCTGATTTTCTTCGAGTGCTTACCGAACCTATGTGTATGCCTTGTGATGAAGAGTTTTTTAAAGCAACAGGTGCAAAATACGGCCTTGAGTTGAAATTCACCCTTTGCAATGGTCCATACTATGTTGGCCGTTGGGTTGATGACGGTTCACTCACTCTTTATTCAAACGAGAATTATACGGGCTACAAATCCGTGGGAACAAATGCGGTTTATCTTTATGTTAACAAAGACGAAGCACAGTATATTTCAAAGTTCAATCAGGGTGACTACAATGCAATGAAGATTTCACCTCAAAATGTTTCTCTTGTAAATCAGGATAACGCAACTGTTATTTCAACCACAAATGAGGTGTATGGATTTATATTCAATTGCGACGATTCTGTTCTGTCGGAAACTAGCATCAGAAAATCACTGCTTTTTTCAACTGATATTAAATCAATGTATTCTGACGATACAATTTATGCAAAGGCTACGGGTGTTGTTCCCGAGTCTTGTATGTGGGGGGAGAGAAGCTATTCTTCTCTTGTGAAAAATGCACGACCCGAGTATGCGCCTGATACTGCATTGAAATATTTCAGGCAAGGTCTTGATGAGCTTGATGCTAATCATATCAACATCTCAATTATATGTGAGGAGCAGTTCAGAATTCCTGTTATACGACTTATTCAGAAATGGGAAAAGGCCTTCGGACTTGCTCTTACCGTCAGTGTTGACGCTGTTTCTTCTGATAAGCTTAATGAATTTGTTGAAAAAGGTGATTATCAGATAGCTTTCACCAAGCTTACTGCCAAGGATGGTAATGTACTCAGCTTCCTTGATACATTTACTTCCGAAAACGATATGAATTACGCCAATTATCAGAATCCGTCGTACGATAAGCTTATTGACGGTTGCAAAACAACATACAGCGGCAATGATATTTTAAGCAAATTCAGCTCTTGTGAGCAGATGCTTATCAATGAAGGCGTGTTTTATCCTGTTTATTATACCGAAAATTATGCATATGTTTCTAAGGATATAAGCGGTGTTTTCGGTTTGCCCGGATTTACCTGCGTTGATTTTGCAGGGTGGGGTTATTGATATGAAAATCAAAGGAAATAAAATCGGTTTTGCCGTGTTTTGCTTGATGAGTGTTTTCTGTATGGTTATGATATTTATGTTTTCTTATCAATCTGCAGAAACTTCTTCGGGAACAAGCCTTTCTCTTTATGATTACTTCATTGAATTGACAGGCTTCAGTTTTATCAGTCACAACGCATTTCGAAAAATCGCTCATTTTTGCGAATTTGCTGCTTTAGGATTTTCAGTTGGCGGAAGTGTGTATTTTTATCTTAACAAAATAAATATTATTGCTCCGCTTTTATTTTCTGTTGCTTATGCAATCAGTGATGAAATTCATCAGATTTTTGTCCCTGACAGAGCCTGCAGAATATTCGATATTTTTGTTGATTCCTGCGGAAGCCTGTTTGGGATAACAGTATTATTTATTTTCGTTTTTATTTATAATAAATTAACAAAGAATATTGCTCAGAGGAGTTGAAATGATGCTGAAAACTATTCTTTCAAATGTCAAAGAATTCAAAAAAGATTCAATTATAACACCCGTGATGATGATTTTTGAGGTTATTCTTGAAACCATAATTCCGTTGATGATGGCCTCAATTATTGACAACGGCGTTGTAAAAGGTGACATCAACCACATTTACAAAATGGGTGGTTATATGGTAGTTGCCGCAGCATTGAGCCTTCTGACGGGACTTCTCGGAGGCAAGTATGCAGCGAGTGCATCAACAGGCCTTGCACGTAATCTCAGAGAAACAATGTTCAGAAAAATTCAGGACTATTCCTTTGCGAATATCGATAAATTCAGCACGGCAGGTCTTGTTACGCGACTCACAACCGACGTTACCAATGTTCAGCACGCATATCAGATGATTCTCAGAATGTTTGTGCGAGCTCCGTCAACTCTGATTTTTGCAATGGTTATGGCTTTTACAATCAACAAAAAGCTTGCGTGCATTTATCTTGTTGCGGTAATAATTCTGTCTGTTATTCTTGGTTTTGCGCTTAAAAAGGTTGCAAAGTATTTTGCTGATGTTTTCAAAAAATATGATGCTCTCAATGCTTCTGTGCAGGAAAATATTTCTGCCGCGAGGGTAGTCAAGGCTTATGTCCGCGCTGATTACGAAAATTCAAAATTCAAAAAAGCAAGCCGAAATGTATATAGGCTCTTTTTAAAAGCAGAAAATATAACTGTCCTTGCATCACCGATTATGCAGATTACAGTTTACACCTGCGTGCTTCTGATAAGCTGGCTTGGTGCGAAAATGATTGTTCAGGATGATATGACAACAGGTCAGCTTATGAGCCTGCTCACATATTGTATGAACATTCTGTTCAGCCTTATGATGTTTGCTGTTGTTTTTGTTATGATTTCAATGAGCCACGCTGCCGCACAGCGTATTGCTGAGGTTATAAACGAAAAGCCCACGATTCTTAATCCTGAAAATCCGCTGACAGAAATTGCAGACGGCAGCATTGAGTTTAAAAATGTTATGTTCAGATATAACGGCGGTGAAAGTGAGCCTGTTCTCAGTGATATAAATCTTCGTATCAATTCGGGTGAAACAATCGGAATTATCGGTGGCACGGGAAGCTCGAAATCTACACTCATCAGCCTTATCAGCAGGCTTTATGATGCAACTGAGGGTGAAGTTTTGGTCGGCGGTAAAAATGTCAGAGAATACGATCTTGAGGCGCTGAGAAACTATGTTTCGGTTGTTCTTCAGAAGAATGTTCTGTTCAGCGGATCAATTCTTGAAAACCTCCGTTGGGGCGATGAAAACGCAACCGAGGAAGAGTGCAGGGAGGCTTGCCGTCTTGCCTGTGCTGATGAATTTATTGAAAAAATGCCTGACGGCTACAATACCTTCATAGAGCAGGGCGGTACCAATGTTTCAGGCGGTCAGCGTCAGCGTCTTTGTATTGCCCGTGCATTGCTCAAAAAACCGAAAATCCTCATTCTTGACGACAGCACAAGTGCCGTTGACACAGCAACGGATGAAAAAATCCGCAAAGCTTTTGCTCAGTATATTCCCGATACAACAAAAATCATCATTTCGCAGCGTATTTCCAGCGTTCAGAATGCTGACAGAATCATTGTTATGGATAACGGAAAAATTAACGGATTTGATACACATGACAATCTTTTAAAGTCAAATGAAATTTATCGTGATGTGTATGAAGCACAGACCAGCAGTAGCGGTGATTTTGATGAAAACGGAGGGGATATGTAATGGCACAGAATAAACCAATGCACGGCCCTCGTGGAAGAATGCACGGACCAAAGCCCAAAATTAAAAATCCCGGCAAGCTTTTCAAAAGACTGTTGTCTTATGTTTTCAAGACATATAAATTCCATTGTATCACGGTTTTCGTCTGCATTATTGTCAGTGTTCTTGCTTCTGTTCAGGGAACGATGTTTTTGCAGACTCTGATTGATGATTATATAAGACCGCTTATTGGTGCATCTTCACCCGATTTTGTACCTCTTGCAAAAGCCATAGGTAAGGTTGCTTGCTTTTATCTTCTTGGTGCTGCAGCTTCCTACATCCTGGGCAGACTTATGGTTGTTATCACTCAGGGAACGCTCAAATCATTGCGTGACGATATGTTCGTTCACATGCAGAGTCTTCCGATAAAATACTTTGACACCCATTCTCACGGCGATATTATGTCATCCTATACTAACGACATTGATACTCTCCGTCAGCTTATCAGCCAAAGCCTGCCTCAGCTGATTAACAGCGTTTTCACTATTGTAATGGTGCTTTATTGTATGATTACAATCAACCTTCCGCTCACGGTAATTTCACTTGTAATGGTAGCTGTTATGCTCTTCTGTGGCAAAAGTCTTGCAGGCAAAAGCGGAAAATATTTTGTTAAACAACAGCAGAATCTCGGCAAGGTCAATGGCTTCATCGAAGAAATGATGGAAGGTCAGAAGGTGGTAAAGGTATTCTGCCACGAAAAGAAAAACACCGACCAATTCAATGAGCTTAATGAGAGTCTTTTTGACAGCGCTAACAATGCCAATAAATTTGCCAATGTGCTAGGCCCCATCAATGCTCAGCTTGGTAATATGAGCTATGTTATATGTGCCATTGTCGGCGGTATTCTTATTGGTTACACCGGTCTTACAATCGGCGGTCTTGCCAGCTTTTTAACGTTTAATAAAAGCTTTAATATGCCTGTCAATCAGGTGAGTCAGCAGTTTAATTCAATAGTTATGGCGCTTGCAGGCTGTGAACGTGTTTTTGCTCTTCTTGATGAAAAGCCAGAAGCTGACGAAGGCTATGTTACCCTTGTCAGAGCTAGGAAGGAAGACGGCAGAATTGTTGAAACAGCAGAGCGCACAGGTATGTGGGCGTGGAAGCATGAGCATCAGAATGACGGCACGGTTGACTATGTTGAACTTAAAGGCAATGTTGTGTTTGATGATGTTGACTTTGGCTACAATGAAGAAAAAATTGTACTTCACAACATCGATATGTATGCTGAGCCCGGTCAGAAAATTGCTTTTGTCGGTTCAACAGGTGCAGGTAAAACAACCATCACCAATCTCATAAATCGTTTCTATGATATTCAGGACGGTAAAATCCGATACGACGGTATCAACATCAATAAAATCAAAAAAGCTGATTTGCGCCGTTCTCTGGGCATTGTTTTGCAAGATACACATCTGTTCACCGCTTCTATTATGGAAAACATCCGTTACGGTAAGCTTGATGCCACCGATGAAGAGGTTATTGCAGCCGCCAAGCTTGCCAATGCCGACGGTTTCATCCGTCATTTGCCCGATGGCTACAACACAGTTCTCACAGGTGACGGAGCAAACCTCAGTCAGGGTCAGCGTCAGCTTCTTGCTATTGCCCGTGCCGCCGTTGCAGACCCTCCCGTTTTAATTCTTGATGAAGCAACAAGCTCAATTGATACAAGAACAGAAAAAATTGTTCAGGACGGTATGGATAACCTGATGAAAGGCAGAACAACATTTGTTATTGCTCACAGACTTTCCACCGTCAGAAACAGCCATTGTATTATGGTTCTTGAACAGGGTAGAATTATTGAACGTGGAACTCACGACCAGCTTATTGACCAGCAGGGTAAATATTATCAGTTATATACAGGTAATTCTATTAAAAATTAAATAAATTTTAAGCTTGATGTTGATTTACTCTTGAAGAGAGTTTATAATAACATCAAGCTTTATTTTTTGAAAGTGAGTGTTTAATATGTCAAGAAAAGTAAAGGTCGGAATCATCGGTTGCGGTGGTATCGGCAACAATAAGCATCTTCCCGCTTTGAAAGAAATTGAAAATGTAGAGGTTGTTGCGTTCTGCGATATTATTGAAGAGCGCGCAATTGAATCCTGCAAAAAATTCGGAACAGAAGATGCAAAAGTTTATGTGGATTATAAAGACCTTCTTAAGGATGAAAGCATTGAGATTGTTCATGTGTGCACACCTAACCGCTCTCATAGCTTTATCACCGTTGATGCCTTGCACGCAGGTAAACATGTTATGTGTGAAAAACCAATGGCAATCAATTCCAAAGAGGCTCTTGCAATGCTTGAAGCAGCCAAAGAAACCGGCAAAAAGCTTACCATCGGTTATCAGAGCCGCTTCAGAAAAGATTCACAGTATCTCAAAGCTTGCTGTGAAAACGAAGAGCTTGGTGAAATTTATTATGCCAAAGCTCACGCGCTGAGAAGACGTGCTGTTCCCACCTGGGGCGTTTTTCTCAACGAATATGAGCAGGGCGGAGGTCCTCTTATCGATATCGGTACCCACGCTCTTGACCTCACACTTTGGATGATGAACAACTACAAGCCCAAGATGGTTGTTGGCAGTGTATATAAAAAGCTCGGCAAGCAGACCCAGACTGCAAATGCATGGGGCGATTGGGATCCCGAACAGTTTACCGTAGAAGATTCTGCATTCGGCTACATAGTTATGGAAAACGGTGCCACAATCAACCTTGAATCAAGCTGGGCGCTTAACACTCTTGATACTCTTGAAGCCTCCACATCACTTTGCGGAACAAAAGCAGGTGCAGATATGCGCGACGGTTTGAGAATCAACTATGTTAAAAATAACCTTCAGGTTGTTGAGCAGCCTGACCTTGAATCAGGCGGTGTAGCCTTCTTTGAGGGCAATAGTGATGATCCTTCAGAAATTGAAGCAAGAGCCTGGATTGACGCAGTTATCAACGACAAAGAGGTTGTAACAAAGCCTGAGCAGGCTTATGTTGTTACACAGATTCTTGAAGCAATTTATGAATCAGCAAAAACAGGCAAGCCTGTTATGTTTGAATAAATTAAAAAGGTACCATATTAACTCATTTAAAGTTATTGGAGGAAATGAAAATGTCAAAATTAAGAGTTGCACTCATCGGTAACGGCGGTATCTGCCGCGGAAGCCATATCAACAATTATTATGAAGACAGCAGGGTAGAGGTTGTTGCTTTTTGCGATATTATTGAAGAAAGAGCTGTTGCCCTCAGAGATAAATATTACCCTGATGCAGCAGTATATACAGATTATAAAGAGCTTCTCAAGGATGAGAACATTGATGCTGTTGATATTTGTACACCCAACTATCTTCATTCAATAATTGCTGTTGATGCGTTTAAAGCAGGTAAGCACGTTTTGTGCGAAAAGCCTGATGCCGTTGACGTTTCTGAAGTTCTTAAAATGAAAAACGCTGCAGAGGAAGCCGGCAAGGTACTTATGGTTATCAGAAACAACCGTTTTGCAACAGCATCTCAGTATGCTAAAAAGTTTGTTGAAGACGGTAAAATGGGCGAAATTTACTGCGGCCGTTGCGGTTGGCAGAGACGCAGAGGTATCCCCGGCAAAGGCGGTTGGTTCACAACAAAGGCTCAGTCAGGCGGCGGCCCTCTTATTGACCTTGGTGTTCATATGATTGACCTTGCTGTTTGGCTTATGGGTAATCCCACTCCTGTTGCGGTTAGTGCAAACACATACACTAAGTTCGCAGATAATGATACAAGTGACTCTGTAAACTCAAAATTCGGTGATGCAAATACCGAGGGCACATTCGATGTTGAAGACCTTGCAATGGGTATGATTCGTTTTGATAATGGTGCTGTGCTTCAGATCGAGTTCAGCTGGGCATCAAATATTAAAGAAGAAAACCGTTTTGTTGAGCTCCGCGGTACAAAAGCAGGCCTCAAATGGAAAGAAAATGAGGTTGAATTCTTTACTGAGGAGGACGGCCAGCTTCTTGATATCACTCCCAAAGGCAAAATGGATTCAAACGGACATAAGAAAAACATCTGTAATTTCATTGATGTTATTACACAGGGTGCTGAACCTGTATTCAAGCCCTCTCAGGGTGTTGATATGATTAAAATCCTCTGCGCAATTTATGAATCAGCAGAAAAAGGAAGAGAAGTTCTTCTTTAACAGATCGAAAAGACCTCCGATATCAATCGCGATATCGGAGGTCTTTTAAATAAACAAAAAGAGTATACACAGGTCAAATCCCTTATGAATACTCAGATTGGTGCTGGTGACCGGACTTGAACCGGTACGGTGTCGCCACCGAGGGATTTTAAGTCCCTTGCGTCTGCCTATTTCGCCACACCAGCGTGTCAAGCGACTTATACATAATATTACAAATGCAAGTAAAAGTCAAGGGGAAAAAGTAAAATTGACATAAAAAATCGGCAGCCGCGAGGCTTCTGATTTTATTTTAAATTAAAGACCAAAGATACCGAGAATATCTGAGAAAATATCG
>JAZQYU010000003.1:0-6061 GCA_045633685.1 Acutalibacteraceae bacterium
ACCACAACAAAAACAACCACAAAGCCGACCACGACCGTCAAACCGACAATAAAAAGAACCACCACAAAACCAATCGCCACTTCATCAAAGGCATTCAGTTCAACCAGCGTTGTAACATCAGACGATCTTACAAAAATCTGCAATGGCTTTTTGAAGCTTGTTAACCAGGAAAGGGCAAAGCGCAATATCAAACCGTTAAATATTCACCCTTCGCTCACCGCATCCGCCAAAACACGAAGCAAAGAGATTATATCTGATTTTTCTCACACAAGACCGAACGGAAAGCCGTTTCATACCGCCATTGACAAAAGCGCTTACCCTTATTCGCTTGTTTCTGAAAACATCCAATTTACAAGCCACATCGGCAATCGTTCCTATACAGAAGAAGATTTGTTCACAGGCAAAGACAGCCAGATTGTTGAAGCTTACACAAGAATATTCAACAATTTCAAAAACAGCTCCGCGCACTACAAAAATATGACTAACCCTGATTTCATTGACACAGGGGTCGGCATATCTTATAAAATCAACAACAAAGGAATGGCCATATTTTATGTAGTCCAGATCCTTGGCGACCCTAAAAACTGACAGCAAAAGCTCCTTGCCGACGCAAGGAGCTTTTTGATATTTGCTGAGCTATGAGTAAGGTTCTACGAAGCGTAGGTTGCAACCGATAACATTATGATTTATAATGACGCCAAAGGAGATTTTACTATGAACAACTATATTACAGGCGCTACGATTAAACGATTGAGAGAGAAAAAAGATTTTACACAAACCCGGCTTGCCGAACAGATTGGTGTAAGCAGCAAAGCAATTTCAAAATGGGAAACAGCCAAAGGACTTCCTGACATAACACTCATTGAACCTTTGGCAAATGCTCTCGGGGTTTCGGTGATGGAGCTGATGTCCGGCAACACAGTAAGCAACAAAAACGTTTCAGCAAATATTCTGCACTCAAAATTTTATGCCTGCCCCGTTTGCGGAAATATTATCCGTTCAACAGGCGACGCAGTCATAAGCTGTTGCGGAATCGCCTTACCTCCCCTTGAAGCTGAAGAAACCGATGAAGCTCACGAAATAAACATTGAGCGTATTGAGGATGAATATTTTGTCAGCGTTAATCATGATATGACCAAGACACATTTTATCTCATTCATCGCCCACCTGACATCTGACAGAGCGCAGCTTGTGAAGTTGTATCCCGAAGGTAACGCAGAAACACGGTTTCAGCTCCGTGGCAGAGGATACCTTTATATTTATTGCAACAAACACGGACTAATGAAAAAGAAGATATAGCAAAACCGCCTGAGCCAAAACTCAGGCGGTTGGTGTTTTGATTAATCCTATTTCACATCGCAATAAAGACCGATGTTGAACATCAGTTGGGGAATCAGACGTTTTATTCCGCGAACAGTGATGTTATCAAGCTCCACTTCAACGGTGTTTGTTTTGCTGCTCGTTCCTGCTATCTTGGGTCGCATATAAGAGGTGTAAGAAACATTTCTGAAGGTGACATTTCTGATTTCAAAGTTTTCTGCCTCTTCATCATAAATCTTTACAAGAATAGGTCTGCCTTCATCGCGGAAGATTTCTATATTTTCAAAAAGTATACCGTCAATACTTCCTTCGCATTGCTCCGCCACAACAACAAGGGATCCGATTCTGTCATTATCCCAGATGCCGTCACGGTAAATCACGGCACAGTCACGGAAGGTAACATCGGAAATTTTTTTATTGACTTCACCTGTAATACCGAAGCATCTTGCATAACCGCCCCAGGCAATGCAGTTGGAGAAGGTTATGTTTTTGCTGTCCATTCTGCCACCGAGAGTCTTTACCTCAAAGGTATCGTCGGCTACTCTTGCAAAGCAATCGTTGACGGTTACATTATGACTGTTGCAGATTGCAAAGCCGTCACAATTCCCTCTGTTGCCGATGATATCCACCTGCTCTATGCTGACATCAGTACAACAATAAGAAATAAACGACCATTCGGGAGCGTTGATGATTTTGACATCACTCACGTTGACATTGTTGCAATCGGTGAAAACCACTCCCCTACGCTCACGCCTGTCAAGAGCCGTCATATCAATTGCACCTCTGCCCGTAAGGGTTATGTTGTTACAGTTAAAAAAATTAAGGAAAGGATATCTTGTGAGGCCGATTGCATTATCACCCGGGGAGCTCGGTTCAAGATATTTGTTTTCATCCTCAGCACAATCAATATCATAAAGGTGGTTAGCTCTGATATATGCACCCTCGCGAAGATAGATCACAAGATTATTGTAGCCCACAAGGTTCACATAGTCATATTCATACACGCCCTTGTCAATAACCCAGACGTTATCTTCACCATACTGTTTGATATATTCGGCAATTTCAGCGTCTTCATCAACCTTTTCGCGCACCATAAGAGTGTAGCCGTAATATTGATTAGCTCCGTTGAAAAGGAAGGTGTAAACACCCGCCTTGTTTATTGATGCGGTTACGGTGTTATCTGAGCATTGAGCCCTGACACCGTGAGATTCCGGAAGAACAACGGCATTTTCAAGAGTTACATCGGCACCCTTAAGCTCAATATTAAAAGAAAACTCCTTGCTTGTGTCAACATAAATTTCAGAAAACGAGTGAAGTGTGCCTGTGTCATCAGCGCGGATGAACACCACCGAAGCATAAACGGGAATTTCGGTGCCGCTGATTTTTGCGGTGTAATAAGGCGAAATGGTGATGCCGTTGATATCATCATATCCGCCTGACTGAACATATTCGGGAAGCTCTGCCGAAGCACGGCCAACAAGCTCCTGCTCGGTGAGACCCGCCTCCTCAAGGGTAATAATTGCTTCCTCGGGGTATTCAAGAAAAGTAAAATCAAAATTCTCACTCTCGGGATAAACCGTTGCCGGGCACAACAGATTTGACAAAAAGACAGAAACAGTTGTGATAATGGTAAATACAAATTTTAAAAAAGCCTGCATAACACATCCTCCTTGTGATGTTATTATATCATACACAAATTATTTCCTCAACCCTAAAAAAACTCCTGCTGAATTATCAGCAGGAATCGATAAACTATTTTTGATTTTCAGCCATTATCAAAGCGGCATCAATATTTTCGGCAACAAGAATTTTATCAAGCATTCCGGCTTTTTCAAGAGTTTTTCTCGGTTGCTCGTTTACGTGAGAAAGTATGAGGGTTTTGTTCTGCTTTTTGCACAGTCTGATTATTGTTTCAAAGCTATGAAGTCCTGTAGCGTCAATAGCAGGCACGCTTCTCATTCTCAGAACAAGCACCTTTTTGTTTCCGTTTTTGATAACGTCAACAATCTTTGTAGATGCGCCGAAGAAGATTGGTCCTGTGATTTCAAACACCATTGTGTTTTCGGGAATCTTTTTGAGACGGATGCTTTCGTCGTCGGTGTTTTCGTCAAACTCTTTCCAGCCATACGCATTGGTCACATCGCTCATTCGCTTCATAAACATAATAGTTGCAAGAATAACACCTACAATAATTGCAACAACAAGGTCAAACGCCACCGTGAGCACAAATGTAACCAAAAGAATAAAGGTATCGCTCTTGGGTGACTTTTTGATGATAGCAACAAATTCTTTCCATTCACTCATATTATAAGCCACAACAAAAAGAATTGCCGCAATGGTTGGCATAGGGATAAGAGAGGCATACGGCATCAACACCACAAGAACAAGCAAAAGTACCACCGCATGAACCATACCTGCAATGGGCGTTTTGCCGCCGTTTTTAATATTGGCCGCTGTTCGTGCAATTGCACCTGTGGCAGGAATTCCGCCAAAAAGTGCAGAAGCAATATTGCCTGCACCCTGAGCAATAAGCTCTGTGTTTGAGTTATGGCGGCTGCCTGTCATTCCGTCTGCCACAACGCAGGAAAGAAGAGATTCAACCGCTGCAAGCACTGCAATTGTGAAAGCATCAGGAAGAATTGCTGTGACAGTTTCAGTCGAAAACTGCGGAATTGAAGGAGTGGGTAAAGCGGAAGAAATCGTATACAAAGAGCCGATTGTGTTAACGTTCATATCAAACACTTTCACAAGCACGGCAGAAATAACAATTGCAAAAATTGAAGGCGGGATTTTTTTGATGAATTTCGGAAACACAATAAGCACCGCTAATGAAACAGCGCCGATTATAAAGGCTTCGGAGTTGAATGTGTGAAACTGATGCACAAGCTCTTCAACCTTTTCAACTGTTTCAATGGGAGATTTTGTGAAGGTTATTCCAAAAAAATCTTTCACCTGACCGATAATCAACGTAACGGCAATACCGGTTGTGAAGCCTGTTGTAATGGTATAGGGAATAAATTTTATAAGACTGCCAAGCTTAAAAATCCCCATAAGCACAAGCAGAACACCTGCGATCAGAGTTGCAAGAACAAGACCTGAAAATCCGTTTTCAGCGACGATACCTGCAACAATAGTGGCAAAAGCAGCGGTTGGGCCTGCAATCTGAACACGGCTGCCGCCAAGCATTGAAATAACAAAGCCTGCGATAATTGCCGTATAAAGACCCTGCTCGGGAGTAACACCTGAAGCAAGAGCAAGAGCAATTGAAAGAGGAAGTGCAATGATGGCAACAATAAGACCCGAGGTAAGGTCCTTTCCAAATTGGGCAGCACTATAATCCTTGAGACACGAGACGAGCTTGGGTTTGAAAATCGGTTGCTTTATTTTTTCCATAATATCCACCACTTCTGATTTTTTACCATTTGATTATATGCTTTCAGCCGCCATTTTTCAAGGGAATTTCCCACTTTTCAGGCATTTCTATGTTTTGTTTAAATACAACAACTTTTCGAGAAATATTATGTATAAAATGCAACCCCATGCCTGATTAAACATAATTATTCGCTTTCTTTTATAGCTGCCTGTGGGGAAGTCAGCAAAGTGGGGAATTTCAATTTCTTGTTCACGCTCTTACTCTTTCGTTTTTGTAAACAGTTTTCAATCCGTTGTTCTCTGTGAACACATAGCAATAACCACGATAAATCAGAATTACGCTATCACCATATTCCAATTCTTTTTCCTCAATGATTCCTCTTTCGGATTTCATAAGTTGCAATTTGCTTTTGCCAAACTGATAGGCCTCAAAAGCAATAGCGTCCATTTTATAGGATTCATAGATGCCCATTCGCTCTTTCATTCGGTTTCTTGCGTGATTAGTTAAATAAAGTGGATTTCTTCGAATATCTAAAAATCCTTCTTCACTATATAAATCAGTCATATAGCATTTTACATTATAATAGCGATTATATTTTCCTTGTCTGTTTCTGCCGACTTCGTTATATCCCTGCTTGTTGTAACCCTCACTGTCATATTCGGAAATTCTTGTCAGTGTTGGTTTCTTGGGTGGGGCTTTTGGCTTTTGTAAAAAGAACAGAAAAAAGCATATAAATATTACTGCAAACAATAACAGTATAGGTAAGTATTCCACAGCGTTCACCTCTTTTCTCATTATATCAACAATCATAAAGGTTTACAATAGCGGTACAAAAAATCCCCTTGGATTGCTCCAAGGGGATTGAGGTTTATTGAGTTAACAATAATTATTTGCTTTCTTTGATAGCTGCCTGTGTCGCAACGAACAAATGCAGGAATGATCAGGCATTATTTTAGGGGTGATTTGGATTATAAATCACCCCTAAACAATTTTTTATTTTCCTCTTTCCCATTTGGAAAGCGCTTTGTCGGTTATGTTCAGTTTTTCTGTCAACTGCATTTGAGTCAGATTCACTTTTTTCTGCTCTCGGCAATAAATTTTCCGATTTTGATCTGGGGTCCATAATTGCCTCCTTTTACTCCTGTTACAGATAATAAAGGTGGCAAAATACACCTACCATTGGTTCAGTTGGGAAGAAATCACCGTCAGTAGAGTAAAAAGCAAACGCTGAACTCTTATTTATCGTAATTTTCGCTGAGTTTCTTTACTTTCTTGTTATCAAAATGTATATGAATACCTTCCCAATGAAAAACACGCCTTTTGAACCAAACGGAAGAAAAATGTTTATAAACAAATGATGGATTCGCC
>JAZQYU010000004.1:0-8347 GCA_045633685.1 Acutalibacteraceae bacterium
GGATTTTCATCCAGATAAGATAAGGTCTGAATTTGCCCCAACGCGTTCTCGTTCTGTCAACAATGGCGCTGATAAAGGTGTCGTTGATGATGTCCCATGCACCTGTGAACAATGTTACAATGGCGTTGATTTTAAAATCAATGCCTACAACGTCCCAGATAAATCGGTTCTGATATTTGCCTATAGAAAAGCTGTCGGCAAAGTCCTGGGCTATGTACGCAATTGTTTCCTTGGAGCCTACATAACGACGACCTCTGTTAACGGGGCGGTTGGCCCTTTCTTCTTTAGACATAACATACCTCCTTTGAAATTATATTTCCATTTTACTTAAAAATGTGTTATCCGTCAAGATATTTCGAAAAATAACAAAATATGTATAAAAAAATCACCAAGTTTTGTTAATTATATTGACTTTTGAACTCAATTTGATATAATGCAGGCGAACAACAGTTCGTAATTTTTTGGTTCAAGAGGTGAGCCGATTTGAATGTGACAGTCAACAAACCCGTTCCCGATAAATTTGCAGATGAGGTCAACAAGCTTTTTTCAAAAGAAGCCTGCTTTTTTGCAGTTGTCGGGGATTTGAATTTAAAGGGCAGATACGCAGAATCTGTGGCTGTTTTTACTGCTGACAGGCTTGTGGCATTTGACGAGTGCTATGAAAATTCAAGTGAAACAGTCCTTTATTCAGACATCGAAAAGGCAGAGGTCAAGCGTTTTTACGGTAATGCTGTTTTTAAGGTTAAGCTTAAAAGCGGCAAAAAGAAAATGCTTCTCAGATTTTCTTATGCATCGGCGGAGGTTGCGGATGCGGCGGCTGTTTTTGTCAACGCTCTTAACGACGGCGGAGATCTTAGCCAGGAGCTTGAAACGGTTAAATCCGTTTATCACAAGCAGCGTTGCTTTTGCCCCAAGTGCGGCAGAAAATTGCCGAATCCCGAGGCAGAGTGCATCAACTGTGCAGGCAAGGGCAAGCTTGTTTCAAAATTCGGTAAATATGTTATTCCTGAAAAGGTTTCTCTGCTTGTTTGTATGATTCTTTCTGTGGTGGTAACAGCTCTTTCACTTGTTCCGCCCTATATAACCAAAATTATGGTTGATGATGTTATTCCCGGCAGGGATTCTGCGATGCTCGTTAAAGTTCTTGCAGCTTTGCTTGGTGTTTATATTCTTCAATATGTAATTACAGGTATCCGTGCTTATAAGCTCAGACTTGCAGGTGACAGAATAACCCTCAACCTTAAAAAGGATATCTACGAAAAGGCTCAGTATCTTTCCCTGAGCTTTTATGACAAGATATCCACCGGCTCGGTTATCAACCGTGTTAACTCTGATGCCAATGTTATCCAGTCCTTTATTATGAAGGTGACTCAGGAGGCCATTGTTCAGGGCTTCACCCTTGTGGGACTTATTGTGATTATGTTCGGTATGAGCTGGAAGCTTGCGCTGTTTTCTCTCATTCCCGTGCCTGTTGTTGCCATTGCGGGCAGACTGTTCGGCAAGGTGATCGGCCCCAAATATATGAGACTGTGGAGAAGAAGTGCATCAATTTCCACCGTTCTTGCCAACTCAATTCCCGGTGTGAGGGTAATCAAAGCCTTCACCAATGAAAAAGAAACAATCAAAAAGTTCGGTCGCTACTGCGACGAATGGTATAAGGAAGACAAAAAGGTTGCCGTTCCTGCGGCTGTGTTCCCGTCGGTTATCACCTTTCTTGTAACCTGCGGTTCAATTGTTGTATGGTTCCTTGGCGGTCAGATGGTAATCGGCGGCAGCGAAGAAATTTCTCTCGGTCTTCTCGTTTCATTTGTTTCATATGCAAGTATGTTCTATGCTCCTATCAATTTCTTTGCAAATATGAGCGATACATATCAGAACACACTTGCTTCAGCAGAAAAAATCCTCGATATTATTGATGCCGAGCCGGAGCACAACTTCGGTGAAGGCAATGTCCCCGACAGAATCAAGGGCAAAATCGAATTCAGAAATGTAAACTTTGCCTTTGACCGTTCCAAAAAGGTGCTTTCAAACATCAATCTGACTATCGAGCCCGGTGACATTGTGGGTATTGTCGGCACAACCGGCTCGGGCAAGTCAACGCTTATCAATCTTCTGATGAGATATTATGACGATTATGACGGAGAAATTCTCATTGACGGAGAGAATATCAAGAACATAGATATGGAATATTACCGCGATTCAATCGGCTATGTTCAGCAGGAGCCGTTGATGTTCCGCGACACAATCTTCAACAACATTGCCTTCGGCAGCGGCAGAGTTCATGTTGAGCAGGTTATTCACGCCGCCGAGGTTGCCAATGCCCACGGCTTTATTTCCAAGCTTCCCGATGCATATGACACAATGCTCGGTGAAAGGGGAGTAGGTCTTTCGGGCGGTGAACGTCAGCGCGTTTCCATTGCAAGGGCTGTGCTCAAAAATCCCAGCATCCTTGTTTTTGACGAAGCTACCGCTGCCGTTGACTCCGAAACAGAGCATCTTATTCAGGGTGCCATTGAGCGCCTTATCAGCGGACGCACAACCCTTATGATTGCTCACCGACTTTCAACTCTGCGCAAGGCAAACAAAATTGTGGTTGTTGACAAGGGTGAAATCATTGAATGCGGTACTCCCGAGGAGCTTCTTAAGATGAAGGGCAAGTACTATAAGCTTGTTGAAATTCAGTCTATGGGTGAACAGCTTCAGAAGCGCAAGGCTGAAGAAAATTTTGAGTGAGGTGAATAATTGTGCCGAGATATATAGAAGGTCCCGAAATTAAAATTACGGAAAATGACAAGGTTTTTGTTGATGTTGAGTTTTATACCGGCGAAAAATTCACCGAGCTTGAGCTTCACCGAATGTTTCCCATAACAGGTCTTGATAAATATATTTCCTTGCTTGATTCAAACGGCAACGAGGTCGCTGTCATCCGTAATATCAACGACCTTATGCCGGAATCAAAGGCAGTTGTTGAAAAATGCCTTACGGAATATTATATGATGCCGAGGATCACCCGCTTTATCAGAATGAGTGAAAAATTCAAAATCTGGATGTGGACGGCAGAAACAGATAAGGGCATCTGCACCTTTGAAATCCGCAATCATCTCACGGCAATCAAGCCGTTGTATGACGGCAGAGTTCTCATCAAAGATGCAAACGACAACCGCTATGAAATTCCCGATGTAAGCAAACTTGACAAAAAGAGCATAAAAATGATTATGCCAAAACTTTAATTGAATGGAGAAGAATAATGAAGCTTTTAATTGCTATTGTTAATAATGATGACAGTGCTGTTGTTTCTTCAGCACTCACAAGAGAGGGCTTTACAGTAACCAAGCTTTCCACAACAGGCGGATTTCTGATGGTGGGCAACACTACCTTCCTCATTGGTGCAGATGACGACAAGGTGGCAAAAGCCAAAGAAATCATCAAAGAGCGCTCACAGAAAAGAACAGTTACCACCACAACCGCAACGGGTTACGGCACAGGTCTTCGCGAGGATGATTTTGCAAGTGAGGTTCCTATCGGCGGTGCAATTGTGTTCACTGTAAATGTTGAGGATGTAGATAAATATTGATTTTATAACAAGATTTAATCAACAGATTTTCAAAAAGTGTCGACGGACTCGTTGACACTTTTTGTTTGTTGTGTTAGAATACTTTGGTAATTTTATCAGGAGGGTATTAAAAATGAAAAAACTTTCAACAGTAATTCTTTCTCTTTTGCTTGCTCTGATTACCGTTGTGTCTGTTGCTCCGCTCAACGCTTTTGCACAGGAACAGCCCTATCAGGCACAGAGTGAGGGTCACGCTCTTGTAATGCAGAGTGATCATCTTTCAGTTGCCAAAAGAAAGAAGATTCAGATGACCGCTACCGTAACCAATATGGATGTTCAGCCTCGGATTATCTGGTCTTCTTCTGACGATAACATCGCAACCGTTGACGCTGACGGTGTTGTAAAGGGTGTCAATGTGGGCAGAGCTGTTATTTTTGCTCAGGCAGAGGTTGACGGTGAAATTCTCAGAGGTGAATTTGCAATCAACGTTGTCAAAAGCAATTCGTTGCTTAAAAACCTCCTTGAAAGCAATCAGGTGCTCAGCTATCAGTACAGCTATGTTGACGATTTCTATTACACCAATGACAAAGAAGCCTGGCAGCACAATTTCGGCTTCGGCAAGATTTATGACTTTGTTTCACCCTATCTTCTTCTTGAATATGACTATATCCGCGTTTTCTTCACCTATGAAGGCAAGGACTGGATGCTTCAGATGTGGAAGGGTCAGTACGGTCTTGTGTTCTACGGCGGTGAAATCGGTATCTATAACAGACCTCATTCAGACGATGGCATTGATGCATGGACAATGTTCAATTGCCCCGGCGAAAAGGATTGGCTCAAAATGGAAATGACCCTCTGGCACGAGGATATGCAGGGTAATTGGAATCGTGAATTCACCAGAGAGTATGACTATTATTGGTGGTGCACAGGCTTCAAAAACGGTCACCTCAGGCAGGAAGAACCTGCTGATGAGCTTCGTCTCACAGGCAGAATCACTTTCAAAAGCGAAGAAATGGCAGCTCTTGTAGCAGACGGTCTTGCAGAATGCGGCCTTTCAATGAGCTCATCAAAGGATGCAATGGGCGTTGACGCTTTCTTTGTTGACGGCAGTGATATCCATTTCAGCTGGCAGAATGTTTCTGAGGCAGAAAGCACAATGCTCATCAAGGTTGGTGCAGGTATTGTGGGTTCACTTCTTGTGCTTCCCGTGGCTCCCATTCTTCTTCCCTTTGTGGGTGCGTTTGCGGTGATTGTTCTTCTTACCTCAGTTATTCTTTAATCTAAAGGCAGGTTATCCTGCCTTTTTTCTTTTATCTCTTGAAATTGTCGGCCGTAATGTAATATAATCTGAAGGAAGTTTAAATTAAGGAGATTTGCCATGAGAAAATCTTTTTTTGACCATATTATCCACGGCGGAGATTATAACCCCGACCAATGGATTGATACCCCCGAAATATGGGATGAAGATATGCGCCTGATGAATCTTGCTCACATCAACAGTGCAACTGTGGGCATCTTTTCATGGGCAATGCTGGAGCCTGAGGAGGGCGTTTATAACTTTGATTTCCTTGACCGAATTCTTGACAAGCTTCACAAAAACGGCAAGGATGTAATTCTTGCAACTCCGTCAGGTGCAAGACCCGTGTGGCTCAGTCAGAAATATCCCGAGGTGCTTCGCGTTGAAGAAACAGGTGTGCGCAACGAATACGGTGTGCGTCACAATCATTGCCTCACTTCTCCCGTTTATCGCGAAAAGGTGCGCAACATCAATCGCCTCCTTGCTGAAAGATACAAAGACCACCCTGCGGTCAAAATGTGGCACATTTCCAATGAATATTGCGGTGAATGTCATTGTGAGCTTTGTCAGCAGGCTTTTCGTGATTGGCTCAGAGTGGAATATCACGACAGCCTTGATGAGCTTAATTTCAAGTGGTGGAACGGCTTCTGGAGCCATCAGGTAACCGATTGGTCACAAATCAATTCACCGAAATTCCGCGGTGAAAACCATGTTTCTGCAATGAAGCTTGCGTGGAGAAGATTTGTCAGCGACAGCCACATTTCATTTTTTGAAAACGAAATTGCCCCTCTTCGTGAAATTACTCCCGATATCCCCATTACAACCAATTTTATGAAGCTTTATGACGGCATTGATTATCAGGCATTTGCCAAAAAGCTTGATCTTGTTTCTTGGGATAATTACCCCGCCTGGGATAAAGGGAACAATTTGCAGGAGGCTTGCGACACAGCCTTTGTTCACGATGCGTTCCGCACAATGGGTGGAGGTAAGCCTTTCTTTATGATGGAAAGTACACCGTCACTTGTTAACTGGCATAATGTAAACAAGCTTCCCCGACCCGGCAGGCAGGAGCTTTCGGCAATTCAGGCTGTTGCCCACGGTGCCGATAGTGTGCAGTATTTTCAATGGCGAAAAAGCCGTGGCGGACACGAAAAATATCACGGTGCTGTTGTTGACCATTGCGGCCACGAAAACACACGCGTTTTCAAAGAGGTTTCTCATCTTGGTGAAGTTCTTGAAAAGCTCAGTGATGTTGTGGGCGGTGAAAGCAACAGTCAGGTTGCCGTTGTTGCCGACTGGCAGAACAGCTGGGCGGTCAAATATTTCTGCGGATACAACAACGATCACCGCGATTATTTCAGCGAATGCATCAAGTGGTACAAGCCTTTCAGAGATAAGGGTATCAGCGTTGATGTTATCGCAATGGATGATGATTTTTCAAAATATAAGCTTGTAATTGCTCCGTTTTTGTATATGCTCAAGGACGGTACCATTGAAAGAATTGAGTCTTATGTTAAAAACGGCGGAAGCTTTGTGACCACATATCTTTCCTGCCTTGTTGATAAGGATGACCTTTGTTATCTCGGAGGTTTCCCTGCAAATCAATTGAAAGATGTGTTCGGTGTATGGTGCGAAGAAACCGACTCACTTCCCGAGGGAATGAAAAACTCCGTATCATACAACGGCAAAAGCTATGATGTTGTTAAGGTCTGCGATTTGCTTCATTCAAACGGTGCAGATATTCTTGGTGAATATGAAACCGATTTCTATTCAGGCAGACCTGCCGTAACAGAAAATACCTTCGGCAACGGCAAGGCTTATTATGTTGCTTTCAGAAACGACGGTGATTTTGCCGACGATTTTGCCCTGAAGCTGATTACTGACACAAGCGTTACTCCTGACACAGCCATTGAAGCAGGGGAGGGCGTAACCGTAAGAAAGCGCGGAGAGCTTGTTTTTGCGATGAACTTTGCTGACGTTGAAAGTGAAATCTGCCTTGATAAAGAGTATCTCAATGTTGTAACGGGCGAAACTGTCAACGGAAAGGTAACTCTTCCCGTCTGCGGATATGTTATATTAAAATAATTTTCAAGTCACACTTCTGTCTGAGGTGTGACTTTTTGCTTTCTGTTCTTTACGACCCTGCCAATATGCAGAGGAGTTTTAATATAAAATCGTTGCAATTTTTGCTGAAATAGTATATCCTATTAGCAGTACGTTTTCGGAGGAATGTATATGACAAGCTCAACCACATCAAGACCTATCAGCTTCAATAAAAACGGCAAGCTCAGAATTATGCACATAACCGACACACATCTCAGCGACAAAAACATTGATGATTCCGTGTGGCTTATGGCAGAGGCTTGTGACCGTGAAAAGCCCGACGTTGTAATAATCACAGGGGATAATGTCGGCAACAGTGACGGTGAAGCCAAATCAAAAGAATATATCGACAAGCTTATGGGCACCTTTGACAAAAGAAATATCCCTGCCGCAGTAACCTTCGGTAACCACGATTCCGAATCAGGTGAACTGACAAGGGAGGAGCTTATGGCTCACTACAACACTCATTCAAGCTCAATCAGCGTTGATGACGGTGAGCTTCTTTCCGGCTGCGGAACATACAATATCCCCGTTATGTCCTCAGACGGCAAAAGCCTACGCTTCAATCTCTGGGTGTTTGATTCCAATGATTACGATAAGGACGGTCATTACGGTTGTGTACTTGCCGACCAGGTTGAATGGTATAAGCAGCGCTCCGACGAGCTCACGGCTCTTAATGGCGGCAACAAGGTTTATTCTCTTGCTTTTCAGCATATGATTGTTGCCGATGTTTACGATGCTCTGAAAAAGAGCGACAAAAAACGCTTTTTCTCATACAGCCATATGTATAACAAGGATGAATATTATATGTTTGACCCCGACAGACAGAATTTCGGCACTCTTACCGAAACTCCCTGCAGCGGCTATGAAAACTACGGTCAGTTTGAAGCTATGGTTGAAAAAGGGGATGTCCTCGGTATTTTTACAGGCCATGACCATTCCAATGCCTTTGGTGTAAAATATAAGGGCATTGATATCTGCAACTCTCTTAGCACACGTTACGGCCGCGATGCTTTTTCATCACAGTACGGTTACAGAATTCTTGAGGTGGATGAAAACAACACCGCTATTTACACAAGCCGCGTTGTCCATTGGTACGATATGTTCAAATTCAGACATGCAATGGCATTGAAGTCAAAGGGTGATGCGCGCGCTGCCGATCTTGTGCTTGATGTCAGATGGAGAGGTATTCTGATGAAATCCTCCCACCGCTTCGGTCGTTTCTGGATTCATAAATTAACCGGCAGAAGAGTTACATATAAAGACTAAAAAAGACAGGGGACGGTTCTATGTCTTGACCGAATAACGCCCCCAAAAAACTGAATCCCTAACCCACGATTCCCTTTGATGTTAATCCGTCAGAGGGGATTTTTGTAGGGTCGATTCACGAATTG
>JAZQYU010000005.1:0-48207 GCA_045633685.1 Acutalibacteraceae bacterium
ATGGCGCAGCGGTCAAAATTTGCCCGCGCTCCAAGCGGACAGCAAATTTTGGGCACCGCAAGAGTGCGTGTCACAGGTTCGTGACCCCCTCTAATGGCTAATACGACTCGAACCTATGGTATGATTATTGATTTTTTTATAAAAAAGAGTATAATTGAACTTAAGAGGTGATTATAATGATTAATAAGAATGAAACATATCATAATGTTTCTGCTAAAAGTGACGTAGAATCATTTATTAACCTTACAAATGGGCTACATGACGGTTATATTATTGGTGTTCAATATGAACATAATGGTCATATATGCGGAAATCCTCATTTAATTGATGATACACATTCTAATTTGACTATACGCATTATGGTAACAAGTACAGAAAATTCTATTGTCGAAATTAAGTTCTCATCAATAAAAGAGTGGCAAATTGGTTGTGATAATTACGAAATAACAGATACATCTGTTTTCTTTAAAAACGACGGTGATATTATTTGGACAGATGATAGGTCGTTTAATTATTATAATAGAAAGAATTATTCTTATGTTATTGCAAGAAAAATGGAATGGAGATTTATTTGATTATATTATCTGTATTTATAAATTCTGATAAGGGGAATTATTATGGAAAAATATTTTCTTAATGGTGATACATTACCAACTATTCCTGTTCCGCATGATTGTGTTATAGATAATATAATTATTGAAAATCAGTACATAATTTTTACATTTGAACAGGATATCAGCTATCATGATTCTATTAAGTGTATTAAGCCCGATGCTAAATCACTTGTGATAAAATTTCATCTTGCGGATGAGTGCTTTAGTCTTTATAAATGGCACAAGCCTATAAAATTTTTTGCAGATGAAGGTTTTTATAAATGTATTAATAGTTCAGAATTGTTTAAGTTGGCTTCGCCAAAATACAGATTAGAATATCTCTATCATTATGTTGCGTATCAATCATTAATAATTGAAATGTGCGCTTCGACAACAATTCGACTTGAATTGACCGGTGATTATGTGGAGTTTTATTGGAAATAATTTTTATTCAGGGGTGTCATTCCGTCCTGTAAACACAAAACAACACCCTGCGTAACAACAGCGCTTCGGCTGTTAACTGTATCGCAGGCTTGCGCTGCCTATGATAATTGAAGTAAGCAGAGAAGAGGAAGAAACACAGAGCAGTGCCCGCGCTCCAAGCGAGCAAGGCGACAATTTTTCTAACCGTGCATCGAAATTTGGAACCATTGACAAACGCATCGTTGTACTGTATATTAAAATTGAAAAGTATAATTTGGAGAAAATTTTATGACAAAACACAAAAAGAATAGATTTGTAAAACATAAAAAACGATACCCACCGTTGTCTAAGCAAGATAGGCTTTTGCATATTTGTATCCAAATATTTGGAGCCTTAATTCTATTGTTCTCTGTATATGGTTATGAGGTGCTTGCTCCTGTTTTTATTTTTAAAAACCCTGATGTGCTTGCCTTTGAAGAGAGATGGACGATGCTTTTGATAGCTCCCTTTATTTTTACTTGGATAATATTTATTTTAGATCCTGCATATGCAAAGATACCAATCTTCGGAAATAAAAATATTGATTACTACAATTCAGTTAATTATAAATTTGCTTTTCCGCTGTTCGATAAAAGATATAGAAACAATGAAAAATGCAAAGAAGCCAGGATTAAGTTTTTTAAACGAATTATTATATATTTCATTATTCTTTCTGTTCTTTTCTTTTTTGGAGTTATGGGATGTGTCGGTCGCCGCGAATTTAATTCTGATGGTATAGTTACATACAGTATCTTTAATAGTAGATTAGATGAACATTCATATGATGCAGTTGAAAGCTATAGTGTAAGTGCCGATAGCTATTATAGAAGCAGAAGAGGGTCATCTTACAATGTATATGATGTTAATCTGGTTGTTAATTTGGCGAACGGAGATTCTTTTTCAGCAAGCTATGGTAATGCCAGGAATATATTTGCTCTTGAAAAAATAGATATTTTGCTTAATGATAAACATAAAACTGTAAATACGGGCTATCTTCAAGAATTCATAAGCGGTCAATCGTTTTCTGATGATGAGTTAAAAGTTCTTTACAAGCTTTTTGAGGAATAATATAAATTTTGTCTGTACAGATTATTTGTTTAATTTATTGACATTTAAGCCTCAGTGATATATAATATTCGCGATAAATTTTTATAGGAGTGTATAAAATTATGCCATTAGTAAATGCAAAAGAAATGCTTACAAAAGCAAAGGCAGGCCACTATGCAGTTGGTCAGTTTAATATCAATAACCTTGAATGGACAAAGTCAATCCTTCTCACAGCACAGGAAATGAATTCTCCTGTTATCCTCGGTGTTTCTGAGGGCGCAGGCAAATACATGTGCGGCTACAAGACAATCGTTGGTATGGTTGAAGGTATGATTGAAGGTCTCGGCATCACTGTTCCCGTTGCTCTTCACCTTGACCACGGCTCATACGAAGGCGCTATGGCTTGCATCGAAGCAGGCTTCAGCTCAATCATGTTTGACGGTTCTCACTATGCTATTGAAGAAAACATTGCTAAGACCAAGGAATTGGTTGCAATCTGCGAAGAAAAGGGCCTTTCAATTGAAGCAGAAGTTGGTTCAATCGGCGGCGAAGAAGACGGCGTTGTTGGTGCCGGCGAATGTGCTGACCCCAACGAATGCAAAATGATTGCTGACCTTGGCGTTACAATGCTTGCAGCAGGTATCGGCAACATCCATGGTAAATATCCCGAAAACTGGGCAGGTCTTTCATTTGACACACTTGCAGCAGTTCAGGAAAAGACAGGCTCAATGCCCCTCGTTCTCCACGGCGGCACAGGCATCCCTGCTGATATGATCAAGAAGGCTATCTCTCTCGGCGTTTCAAAAATCAACGTTAACACAGAGTGCCAGCTTGCATTCCAGGAAGCTACAAGAAAGTACATCGAAGCAGGCAAAGACCTTGAAGGTAAGGGCTTCGACCCCAGAAAGCTTCTTGCTCCCGGCGCAGAAGCAATCAAGGCTTGCGTAAAAGAAAAGATCGAGCTCTTCGGTTCAGCTAACAAAGCATAATTATTGAAAAGATTTTACCGCGTGTCTTTCGGCACGCGGTATTTTTTTGTGAAAATTTGTGATAAAAAATAAAATCCCGAGCACTGTGGCTTGGGATTTACAGCTTTATTTGTAATATTTCATCAGCACTTATTTTGTAAAATTCACAAAGCTTCTTGAAATCTTCGATAGCAAGCTTTGCACGTCTTTTTTCTATATGGTCATAGCCCTGCTGAGATTTGTTAATAATCTTGCCGACTTCTTTTTGCGAAAGGTCATTGTCAATTCTCAAAGCAATCAATTTGTCAAGATAATCCATTGAAAACACCTCGTGAAAATCATACAATACTCTGATTTTGAGTGTTGACAAAAACTCAATGATTGAGTATAATTGAAATATCAAGATCAAGGAGAGGGTAGGATGTCTATTTTCAATAATCGTGAAAAATCGAAAGCTTTATCCCCAAAGGAAGAGTTAGAAAACAAGTATAAAAGCAGTTTGTCTAATCTGTTGCTTGTTATTGCTTTTACGGTGATAAATATTGTTTTGCTCGTTACAAATTCAAATACGTATTTTTTGTTTTCAGCTTTTCTTCCGTATTTTGCAGTGGACTACGGAAAATATCTTTGCGGAATGTATCCGCAGGAATATTATGAGGGGGACGAAATCTTTTTTGACAGTTCATTCTTTGTTGCCATGATTGCAGTGGCGGCGGTAATGCTGTTGCTTTATTTAATCAGCTGGATTTTTGCAAAGAAGAAAAAGGTTGGCTGGCTGATATTTGCGTTGGTTGTGTTTGTGGCTGATACAGTAGCGATGTTTGTGCTGACTGAAATCGGGGCGGAATCACTTGTTGATATAGTTTTCCATGGTTGGGTAATTGTGTCGCTGATTATGGGAGTCAACGCTTTCAATAAAATGAAAAAATTACCTGTGGAAGAAACTGCAGAGCAAGAACAGGGTGTTGATGAAAACGGAGAAGAGATTGCTGAAAATTCATCTGTGTTGAGATTGGCTGATACGGATGTAAAAAGCAGAACACTTGTTGAGGGTGAATATGAGGGGTATCATATAGAAGTGCGCAGGGTTAAGCGCACAAATGAGCTTGTGGTTGACGGAAAGGTTTATGACGAATATGAAGCTTTGGCAGAACTTGCTCATACTTTGAGGGCAACCATTGGCGGAAAAAGAATTGAAGCAGGCTTTGATGGCACGGCAAAAATGTTTATTTACGTTGATGGTAAGCTTGTTGCGAAAAAGACACGATTGATATAGTTTGAGAAACACTCACTTTTTGTGGGTGTTTTTCTTGCGTTGAGAGGGAAATGGTGATATTATTGTTTTATAAAAGAAAAGGCGGTGCAATATGGAAATGGAAAATAAGGACTTTCTTGAAATTCTTTTTATTCGTCACGCTGAAACGGATTATGACGATTGGGAGGGGCGTGACCCCAGCGACGGTGAATTGACCGAAAAGGGTGAGCGTCAATGTGATGAATTGGGTGCAAAACTCAAGGATGTTGAAATTGATGCTTATATTTCAAGCTCACTTCTGCGTGCGTTTAAAACCGCTGTGGGCGTCTGCAAGGCAAAAGGGGATAACCCCGTGATTGAAATCTGCCCTGAGATTATTGAGTGCGGGTGTACTCCCGGTTATTTCGGTTGCAGTGAAGAATATCTTAATAAATATTATAAAAATACAAGAATGTGCCATAATCTTTTTGGTGAAGAAGAGTATAATTTTCCGTGCGTTTCTTATGAAGCTAACTGTGAGCGTGCGCAGAAGTTTATTGAATATATCCGTTCTAACTTCGGTTGCGGAAAGAGAGTTGCGGTTTTCAGCCACCACGGAATGCTGGAATATCTGATTCCTACGGCGTTGGGAGTTGAGCCTCACAAGTTTTTGTTTGCACTTGATAACGTTTCGGTTACAGCGGTTGATATTTGTGCAGATGACAAACGTGTGTTAAGATGTGTGAATAAATGACAGAGGTGTAGGTATGTATAATAAAAAGCCCAAAATGATATTGTTTGATGTTGGCGGTACGCTTTTTGCGGGTGGCAATTTCAGCGCACTCAACGGTCTTGCTCAACTGCGCAAGCTGGCGGTTAACCCCGAAGTGGCTGATGACGAAGCTCTTGCACGGATGTGGGATGAATATATGGCAGAAATCGGCTCTCATTGGTCAAAATCGGGCATTAAGCTTGATATGCCACTATCGTCTGCATTAAAATACATAACGATGAATGCGGGGCTCAGATTTGATATTTCAATGGCTCAGCAGGAAGAGATATTTGACCGATATAATTCTGACCGCAGGGTGTTTGAGGGCATTCCCGAATTGTTTGGCGCGATGAAAGAAAAGGGCATCCGTCTGGCAATTATCAGCAACAATGCTATGAGCGGTGAGGGCCTTGCCCTTGCGATTAAGCATTGGATTCCCACAGCGGAGCCGGAGTTTGTGCTCACAAGTGCGGATTTGCTTTTTGCAAAGCCGGATAAATCAATTTTTATTGCGGCGGCAAATTATGCTCACCTTGACCCGGAGGATTGTTGGTATTGCGGTGACGGACGCGTGCCTGATGTTGACGGCTCTTTCAACAGTGGAATGGTGCCTGTTTTTTACGACAGAAATTCACCTGTTTCTGCAGAGATGCGAACAGACGGTGGCAGGGGCGAATACCTTGCAATCAATCATTGGGATGAGCTTACAAAAATCATTATGAAATAAAAAAGTACGGAGTGGTGAGCTCCGTACTTTTGCTTTGTTATTTTGTGATGATGAAGGTCATTCTTTCCTGAATGGTGAGCATACCGTGACCTGTGTTGTATCCGCCGTGGTCGGATGTGATGATAATCAGCCAGTCTTCGGTAGCGTAAGTGGGTCTTGATTCAACGGCATTGATAATAGCTCTGCCGTCGGTTTCTGAATCAACAAAGGCTTTCTGATAATCGGGATTATTGATAGAAAATCCTGTGTCGTGGCCTGCATGGTCGGTGTGCTCGATGATTGAGAAAATGAAGTCAGAACAGTCAGCATTCTGAAGGTCGGAAACTGTGTTTGAAACTGTGCCAAGGTCATCATCAGCGTCAAGGAAGTTGACGGCAAGACCTTTTTCTTCAACATAGTGTTTTTCCTGCCAATAGGTTTTGCCTTCCTTGTTAAAATGTCCGTCCCATGAAACATAGAAGGCGGAGGAGTCAATGGTTTCGTCCTCAACAAGAGTTGTGAGTAGGGTGAGGGTGTCGTTGGATTTTTCTATATCATTGTCGGTGATGCCGTGAACATCTGCCCACTGACCTGTGAGAATTGAGCACCAGCCGGGGGCGGTGGAGGTTGCCTGGGTGTTGATCGCGGGGTAATTCACGCCTCCGCAATACGCGATTTCGGCCGTTGCACCGTTGGCAAGCAGGTAGCTGATGCCACCTTCACCGTTTTTGTCAAGCATTGTGAGGGCATCGGCACGGCAACCGTCATAGCCGATAACAATAACCTTCTTTTCTGTTTTGCCCTCAGCAAGGGGAGCTTCAAAATGTGCCTTGATTCTTGAATAAAGCTCGGTCTGAGGAACGGCTGAATCAAGAGTGTTTGTGTAAGCCTCAACAGAAGCAACATTTTCTTCATAAGCCTTGGGCTTGTCGTCAAAATTTGTTCCGCTGAATGTGCCGATAATCATCATGAAAAATGACACAATAACGCAGATGATTTTCTGGAAAAATAAAAGCATAAAATCTTCCTTTCAGATTGATGATTACATTATATCAGCTTTCGCCATTTATTCAAGTGGTATTTACATAAATAGGCTGATGTGATAGAATGAAATTGCAAAAAAGAAAAGGGGTGTTTTGATGAAAAAGAAAATTTTAAAAACAATTGCAGTTATTGTTGCTGTGGCGGTTTTGGGTGTTGCACTTTGGCTTGTGTGCGGATTTTTCGGAAACCCTGTGTCAAAGCACCTTGCAACAAACTCGGCTCAGGAATATCTTGAAACAAACTTTGCCGATACAGATTATGAAATCGAAGATACTTTCTATGATTTTAAAATGACCGGATATAATGTTTACATCAAATCACCATCAAGCGCCGACGGCAGCTTCACTATCCGCACGGGTCTTGACGGAAAAGTCACTTATGACACTTACAATGACGATGTAACCCAAAGAGGCAACACAGCCGCAAGAATCGGCAAGGAATATCGCGAAGCCGCAGACAAGGTTTTTGAAAGCAAGGATTTCCCGTATGAAGCCGACATAGCTTTTGGTGACATTGAGTTTGTGGCAGATTCATATGCTGAAAGCCACGATGTGCCGGAATATGCAATTATCACAAACGAGCTTGAGCTAGACAAGGAGTATGATATAAAAGAGCTTGGTTCAAAAGCGGGTCACCTTGTGGTTTATGTTCAGAGTGAAACTGTAACAGCCGAAAAGCTTGCAGAAATTTTGCTCACGATCAAAGATTTGTTTGATAAAAACGGTGTGAAATTTTATGTGATTGATTGTGTGCTTGAATATCCGAGAGCCGAGGACGGCGCACAGAAAAATGATGAAAGAGTTGAAGTGAAGGATTTTCTTTGCTCTGATATTTATGAAGATGATATGGTGCAAAGGGTGATTGACGACAACGATGAAACCAAAGCCTATTGGCAGGCAGAGGATGAAAAGAATTTGAAATAACAACAAAAAAACACTCGGAGTTTTGCTCCGAGTGTTTTGCTATATGGGATTATTTCCAAAGATATTCAATAACGTACATTCTGAAAATGTTCCATGCAACTGTTACCACAAGCTTGACATATTCAAGAATCATTGAAAGAACATCTTCCTCTTCTTCAATCACAACGTCAACTGTGATGTCGGCAGGCTCATCTGTCTTTTCACCTGAGCCGTCTTTTTCAATTGCGAACTTGTCGATGCAGGTTACCTTGTCACCAACAACCTCATAGGAGTTGTAGTAAAGCACGCCGCCGTCAATCTGAATTGAAGAGAAAATCTGACCTTCAACATCAACAGCCTTTGCCGCTCTGGGGAAGAGCTCGTCTGTGAGGCTTACGTCCTTAACATTATAAACCTTAACGCCTGAGCAACCGCTGATTGTGTATGATGTGCCTGTGGGGTTAACGTAGGCTTCATAAACCTCACCGTTGTGCTTGAGATTTACTTTCTCTTCGTCAACAACTTCGTTGCCGTCAAGAGAATGGGTTCTCATATAAACGTGGTCGTGACCCTGAAGAACAAGGTCAATGCCGAGATCGGGAAGAAGTGATGAAAGCTGTTCGCGCATTGCAACAACATCATCATCGTCGTAATGTGAGCCGTTTGAATAAATTGCCTTGTGGAATGTTACAATCTTCCATTCAGCGTCACTTGCTGCCATATCATCCTTGAGCCACTGAAGCTGCTGAGCGTTGAGTGCTTCGTTTTCGTCAAGGTCATTGGTGTTGAGCACAGCAATGTGAAGATTGTTGTAATCGTATGAATAGTAAACGCCTGTTGATGTATCCTGCTCAGGAACATTGGGAAGAACGAAGTTGCTGACGGTTGAATGCTCGTCTTTTTCTTCGTGGTTGCCTGTTGCGGGCATAAGGTAGGTGCTCATAAGGTTATCAGAAGCGGTGTCAAACATCCACTGCCACTGATTGGTGTTCATACCGTAGTCAACAAGGTCACCTGTGTTGGCGATGAACTTTGCATCGGGATACATCTTGAATGCCTGCTCCATTGTGTTTGCCCAGGCCTGAGTGTATTGCTTTTCATTCTGTGACTGAGGGTCAGTCATATGGAAGAATGTGAAGCTGTCACCGCCGTCTGCTGTTTCAACTGTTGCGGCATCACTCCACCAGCCATATTCGGCATTGCCGACACGATAAACGTATTTGGTGCTGGGCTTTAGGTTGGTGAGCTTTACGGTGTGCTGATACATATCAAAATAATATTGGAAAACACCGAGAATACCGATGTCGATACCGGGATAATATCTTTCAACAAGCTTTGAGGTTTTGCTGATTGTGAAATCTGCTTTTTCGGTGGGTGTGCCTGTGAAATTAACGGTTTTGCCGTTATATTCATAAATTTCAATGTCTGTTGCTTCAAGAGTGCTTTTTGAGAACCAGTTAATATACGCTGAAGTCTGTGAATCTTCACCCATTGTTACGCTGACCATTGTGGGCAGGCGGTAGTTCTGAGTGGAAGCAACGGGAACAACCTTTGCTGTTGAGTAAGTAACATCTGTGTCGGGGTTGCCGATTTCATCAGAATCGTTTGCGAAGTCATCAAGGAAATATGCGATAACATGGCCAATGGATTCGATCTGGCTGTCGGTAAGATATTCCTGAATGAGGAGCTTGTCGAGAACATCATAAATGCTTGTCCAGGGGAGGACACCAAGCTCAAAAATTGTGTTCACCAGATTCATATAGCTCAGATCACCGCGGAGAATGAATGTGAGTGCATCCTGCACCTTGTGACCTGCCATTTCACCCACATTTGCAGATTTATCAAAGAGAGTGTCAAGTCTGATTTCAAGCCTTGAAAGAAGAGCTTTGTCCACAACATCGTTGAGAACAATGTCAAGCAGGGTATCAAAAAGAAGCTGAGCCTTGTCACCGTTTTCAAAGTTGTTGATAACATCAACGATAAATTCATTTTCGTTGGCTGTTTCTTCACCTGTTGAGTAATAATGCATAACAGAGAGAATAGCATCATCGAGTGTGCCAGGCTCTGTTTTGCTGCCGAAACCGTATGTATCAATGAACTTGTCACAGGGAAGCTCAGAAACTTCAATTGAAAGGAGCTTGTTGACGATTGAAAAAACAAGAGCCTCAAGCTCGTCAGGGTTATTGAGATAAACCTCTTCAATCTGTGCGCAAAGGTCTTCAATGAACCACATAAGATTATCTACAGAAAAGATGCTGAAGCCTCCGATGCCGATGCCTTCACCGATATATGGTGAAAGGAACCCGTCGAGAAGCGCTCTCAGGTCAAGGTTCATTGTTTTAAGAAATTCAACAATGCCGCCTGCTTCAATAATCTGAGGGATGAAATCATTGACATAGCCCATTGCCATACCTGTGAGGAACGCTGCCATATTAGGGGCGCCGTCTTCTGTGAGAGCGCCACCATAGCAAAGGCGGAAAGCCTCATTGCGGAATGTGCCTTTTTCGTAGGTTACACCGTTAGCGGAAATAGGATAAGTGTTGTCTACATCCTTTGTTGCAAAGGTTGCTTCTGTTTCGTTGTTGGCATAAGTCTTGAATTCAACCTCTCTGTATTGACAGGGGAAACCTGTGAGTGAGGGGGTTTCAATATCGTAAAGAATATTGCCGTTGTCACTTGTTACGGTTGCAATGTCATGGGTGTGAAGATGACCTGTGAAAGCAAAATTGATGCCGTTGTCAGCAAGAATTTCTGCAACTTCAAGATAATCGTTGAGAACAAAAGCACTTGTAACAGAGGGTTCAACCTTCATATGGGCACCCATACCGTGGTGAATCATAAGCAGAGGCTCCTGATTGCTTTTGGTTGCCTCATCTGCTTTGTCAAGCACCCATTCAAGCTGTTCGTCGCTGAGGTAACCGCCTGTTTTGTTGCCGTCGGTTGTGTCAGAATAAATATTGCTGTCTGCAACAATAAGACGGTAGTTATCATCAAGGTCAACAACATAAGAAAGCTGACCGTGACCGTTATCGGTGGTGGGCTTGAATTCTTCTGTTGCAAGGTCATAACCGAGGTTTTTGTAAACCTCGCGGAATTCTTTGGCTGTGATTGAACGTGCCTTTTCTTTAACATCGTTTTCGTAGGTTACGCAGTTTTTCATAATGTCGTGGTTACCGTTGATAACAATAACATCCACACCGTAATCCTTTTCAAACTGTTCAAGAATTGATGCAAGCTTCACATGGCAGAGATATTCGCTGTCTTTGGTAAGGTCACCGGGAACAAGGAGATACTCCGTGCCATTCTTTTCTGCCTGCTCACCGATTGTTTTCAATGCGGTTGCAAGGAGGGTTTCAGCTTCGTTGTAAAGCTTGCCGTGGTTGCGGCTGTCTGCTATCCACTGCTCACTCTTGTTGCCCATCATTTCTTCAATATAAAGATGAATGTCAGAAACGACGGATACATTAAGCTCGGCAACAACCGCGCCCTTCTGAATTGCTGTTGCGGCAGGCTGAGCAAGGCAAAGAACCAAGGTAAGAGCCATAACAACTGCAAGAATCTTTTTGAATTTCTTCATACAAGTACCTCTCTTCTGAAATAAAAATATACTCAAAAATTCTAACATAACAGAAATGTTTTTTCAAGTAAAAAGACAATACATAATTTGAAATATGTCATAAAAAAGCGGCTGCTTCCGTTATGGAAACAGCCTATAAATCAATATACATTATTCTGGATTTTTCCGTCGATAAAGGCTTTGAGGTTATCGTAAACAATGCCAACAAGTCTTTTTCTTGTTTCATAGCCTGCCCAGGCAATGTGTGGGGTGATGATGCAGTTGTCACATCCAAGCAGAGGGTTGTCTGCTTTGGGCGGCTCGGTAGAAAGCACATCCACACCTGCGGCATAAATTCTGCCGTTTTTCAGCGCGTCGGCAAGTGCGTTTTCATCCACCGAAGCACCGCGTGAGGTGTTGATTAAAATTGCGGAGCTTTTCATTTTTGAAAGGAATTCGGCATTGACCATTTTCTCTGTCTGAGGAGTGAGGGGACAATGGAGCGAAACTATGTCTGCGTTGGCAAGCAATTCGCCAAGCTCAACAAACCTGAAATTTGCAAAATCAGGCTGAGGCTTTTTGCTTGGAACATAACAGAGGATGTTCATTTCGTAAGCGTCGGCAATTTTTGCAACGGCAGAGCCGATTTTACCATATCCGATAAGTCCGATCGTTTTGCCCTGGAGGTTGATGAGCGGAGTTTTCCAGAAGCAGAAATCGCGGCAGGCCGTCCATTCACCATTGTGCACCGCTTCATTGTGCAAAGCAACACTGTTATAAATTTCGGTGATCAGCGCAAAGGTGAGCTGAGCCACCGCCTGAGTAGAATAGGTCGGCACATTGCACACGGGGATTCCGTGCTCTTTGGCATAATCAATGTCAACCACATTGAAGCCTGTGCTGAGAAGCCCGATATATCTGCACTTGGGGAGCTGCTCGAGTACCTGACGGGGGAGAACGGTTTTGTTGGTGATTACAACATCCGCATCCTTTGCCCTTTCAACTGTTTGGTCAGCAGGTGTGTAGTCATAAGTCACAAACTCACCCAAGGATTCAAACTGTTCCCAACTAAGGTCACCGGGGTTGGTTGTATAAGAGTCAAGCATAACAATTTTCATAATATCACCCAAAATAAAAAGTACCGGTAAAGTATATCATATATATTCGTTATTTACAATAAAAAGCATAAAAAAGTGTTGTTTTTTGCGGTTTATTATGTTAGAATTTACAAGTAATAAAATAAAAGGGAGTTTGTTTTTATGGCAAATGTAACAAAAAAACCTTACAAAGAATATGTTGTTTACCAGATTTGGCCCCGTAGCTTCTGCGACAGCAACGGTGACGGTATCGGTGACCTCATGGGTGTTTATTCAAAGCTTGATTATCTCAAGGATTTAGGCGTTGATGTTATCTGGTTTTCCCCCCTTTATCCTTCACCTAATGCCGATTATGGCTATGATATTGCCGACTATAAGGGCATTAACCCCGAATACGGCACAATGGAAGAGTTCAAAATGGTTCTTGACGGTGCTCACGAGCGCGGAATGAAGGTTCTTATGGACCTTGTTGTTAACCACACTTCTGTTGAACACCATTGGTTCAAAGAAAGCCTCAAGGGTGAAGATAATCCATATCACTCATATTATCATTGGCGCAAGGGCAAGAGCGCCAAAAAGCCTCCCAACAACTGGCTTTCAACCTTTGAAGGCGGAGCATGGGAATATAATAAAGATCTTGATAAATATTATCTCCATGTTTTTGCAAAGGGTCAGCCTGACCTTAATATGGATAACCCCACAGTACGTGAGGAAGTAAAGAGCATTATGCGTTTCTGGCTTGATATGGGTGTTGACGGTTTCCGTGAGGACGTTATCACATTCATCTCCAAGCCCGAAAATATGCCCAACGGCTTCCCCATTCCTGTTGCCTGTGGTATTGAGCACTACAAAAACGGTCCCAATGCTCACAAATATCTCAAGGAGTTCCAGTCAGAGGTTCTCGACCATTATGATTGCTTCACCGTTGGTGAAAGTCCCATGATGACGCTCAAAAACGCTCTTCCTTACATCACAGAGGGTGAGGATCAGGTTATGAGCATGATGTTCAACTTTCAGCATCAGGAAGCTGACTGCTTTATGACCGAATGGGTACACGTTCCCTTCTCTCTCAAAAAGCTCAAAAAAGCTTTTTCCACCTGGCAGAATGCACTTTACGGCAAGGCATGGAACTCACTTTATCTTGATAACCACGACCACGCAAGAATTATCAACCGCTACGGTAATGTGAATTATCACAAAGAAAGCGGTAAGATGCTTGCAACAATGTGCTATATGCAGAGCGGTACACCCTTTATTTATATGGGTCAGGAAATCGGTATGCTCAACATCGAGCTTGACAGTGTTGATAAATATAAGGATGTTCTTACCTTCAACAATTACAGAATGTTCAAGAAGCTTGGTATCAGCGACGAAAAATTCCTTAAAATGGCATTCCGTTCAAGCCGCGAAAACGCAAGAACCCCCATGCAGTGGAGCAAAGAGAAAAATGCAGGCTTCACAACAGGTGAACCCTGGTTCTTTGTTAACGATAACTACAAGGAAATCAACGTTGAAGATAACCTTAAGGATCCCGATTCAATCCTCAACTATTACAAAGAAATCATCCGCCTGAGAAAAGAGAACCACGTTCTTATTTACGGTGATTACAAAGAGCATTGCAAATCTTCAAACAGCCTCTATGTTTATGAAAGAAATTATGAGGGCAAACGTGCGCTTGTTGTTTGCTCATTTAAAGAAAATGGTGTTAAATTCAAGGCTCCCAAGGGCTTTGACCTTTCAAAGGGCAAGCTTGTTCTTTGCAACTACAACACAGCCGACGTAACAGACAACGGCTTTGTTACAAGACCTTATGAAGCAAGAGTTTACCTTTTTGACTAATATTTAATTAACAGGTGTGATTTTATGAGTTTAATCAAAAAAGCGGATTTTATCGTATCCAAAAAGAATTACGGTAAGGTCTGCCCCTCATTCGCAAAAGAATTCACAACGAATGGTGCCGTTAAAAAGGCAACTCTTCAGGTGTCTGCTTTTGGTGTGTATAATGCTTATGTCAACGGTGAAAAGGTGGGGGATTATATTCTTGCCCCCGGCTGGACTGCTTATCAGTCAAGATTGCAGTATCAGACCTATGACATAACCTCAATGATTAAGGAAAACAATTTCATTGAATTCAATCTCGGTTGGGGCTGGGCAGTTGATAATCTGTCCCATTTCGGCATTGTTCCGTGGAAACCTCAGGCAGAACAGCCCGTGCTGATTGCCGCTGTTGAGGTTGAATATGAAAACGGTGAGGTTGACACAATTCTAACCGATGATTCATGGAAAGTTTCTATGTCTGAGATTCTTACCAGCCAGATTTACAATGGTGAAGTTGTTGACGGCAGAATAGCTGACAAGAGAAGCTGGGAAGAAGTAAGAGTTTTCCCATATCCCCGCGATATCCTCATTGAGCAGGAGGGTGAAATTATCAGAGAGATTGAAACCCTTGATGCAAAAGAAATTATTATCACTCCCAAGGGTGAAACTGTTATCGATTTCGGTCAGGAAATCACAGGCTATGTTGAATTCACTCCTCAGGGATGCTGCGGCGACGAGATTCAGATTCACCATGCAGAGGTGCTTGATGCCGAGGGTAATTTCTACACCGAAAACCTCCGCTCTGCTTTGACGCAGATTACATACATCTGTGGCAATGAAAACAAAAAATATAAGCCTAACCATACCTTCTATGGTTTCCGTTATATCCGTCTGACAAAGTGGTCAGGTGAAGTGAGCAAGGACAATTTCAAGGCAATAGTTGTTCACTCTGATATGAAACGCACAGGATATTTTGAATGCTCTGATCCGATGGTCAACAAGCTTTATTCCAATGTTATCTGGGGTCAGCGCGGCAACTTCCTCGATGTTCCCACCGACTGTCCTCAGCGTGACGAGCGACTTGGCTGGACAGGTGATGCAAACGTATTTTTCAAAACAGCCGCAATGAACTACGATGTTGAAAAGTTCTTTAAAAAATGGCTCCGTGACCTGAGAGCTGAGCAGTTTTACAACGGCGCAGTTCCTTGCGTTATTCCCAATGTGCTCAGAGATAATCCCAACAGAGATTTCTTCAGCTCGTCTTATTGGGGCGATGCGGCTTGCGTAATTCCTTGGGAAATGTATCTTGCATACGGTGATAAGGAATTCCTTAAAGACCAGTATTTCAGTATGCAGCGTTATGTTGATTATATAAGAAAATCAGGTGAATGCGAATTCCTGTTTGATGACCATTTCCATTACAGCGACTGGATGGCTCTCGACGGAGTTTACGATTGCAGTGAAAACGGTATTGATAAGGATTATAAAATTATCCTTGCAACAGGTGCCTATGCAGGCTCGGTTGATATTCTCATCAAGGCCGGCAAGGTGCTTGGCATTGATGTTAGTGAATATGAAAAGCTTCACGAAAACATTGTTAAAACCTACAATGAGCGCTTTATTATTGACGGTGATGTTAAATACAAAACTCAGACACAGTATATTATTGCAATTCACTTTAACCTCGTCAAGGATAAGGCTTTGTATGCAAAGCGTCTTGCTGATCTGATTAAAGCAAACGGTAACCGCCTCACAACAGGATTCGTGGGTACTGCATATCTTATGCAGACACTTACCGAAAACGGCTATAACGATGTTGCATATTCACTGCTCCTTCAGCAGGAATTCCCATCATGGCTCTTCTCGGTGAGAATGGGAGCAACCACAATCTGGGAGCACTGGGACAGCCTGCGTGAAGACGGTACAATGTGGAGCACGGGTATGAACTCATTTAACCACTATGCTTATGGTGCAGTAGCAAGCTGGATGTACGGCACAATGGGCGGCATCAATTATGATGAGTCAAATCCTGCATACAAGCATATTGTAATTAAACCGCTTCCCGATAAGCGTATTCAGTGGGTTAAAACTTCGCTTGAAACAAGAAACGGTCTTGTGAAATCCGCTTGGGAATATGACGGTGACAAGGTTACATATAATATTTCAATTCCTGATGGTGCAACCGCAACAATCATTCTCGGTGATGATGTTTATGAAGTTAGCGGCGGCGAATATCAATACACCAAATAAAAAATCGGAGCAGTCGGCTGACTGCTCCGTAATTTTTATCTTTTTGCAAGAACGTCTTTTTCGTATGCTTCGACCTCTGCATACCAGCTTTCACCCTCGGGGGCACCGTTTCTGCGGCAGAATTCATCCCAGACATCTGCAAAGGGATAGAACTTATATTCTTCGCTCATTGCAAGCATTTTGGTGAAGTTGCCGTCTTCCTGGCACTTTTTGAGCTCGTTGTGGGGGAGGAGCATTGCAAAAAGCAACGCCTTTCTCATATTTCTGGTGCCCACAACCCAGGCAGCAATGCGGTTGATTGATGCGTCAAAGTAGTCAAGGCCGATGATTACCTTGTCAAGAGCATCGCAACGGACAATTTCTTTTGCAATTTCTTTAAGCTCATCGTCAAAAATAACAACGTGGTCGCTGTCCCATCTCATAGGTCTTGTAACGTGAAGAGCAACCTTGTCGGCAAAAAGAAGCATGGAGGGGATTTTATCACTTACCATTTCGGTGGGGTGATAGTGGCCGTTATCCAAAAGGCAAAGGCAATCGTTTTTGGCGGCATAGTTCATATAAAACTCGTGTGAACCAACTGTATATGCCTCAACACCAATGCCGAACACCTTTGATTCAACGGTATCTATAAGATATTTCTTGTCATACTTAACGCTGAGAATTTCATCAAGAGAACCCTTAAGGCGCTGACGGGGTCCCATTCTGTCTGCCGGGATTTCTTTGTATCCGTCGGGAATCCAGATGTTGTTGACGCAGGTGATGCCCAGCTCCTTGCCGAAATATGCACCAACTTCTCTCATTGCTTTGCAATGGTCAATCCAGAAACGACGCACCTTTTCATCGGGATGAGAAAGTGTGAGACCGTCTGCAGCCATAGGATGAGAGAAAAGTGTGGGATTGATGTCAAGCCCGATGTTGTTCTTCTTTGCAAATTCAACCCATTTTTCAAAGTGCTTGGGTTCAAGCTTGTCGCGGTCAACGGGAGTATCGGTTACAGCATAAATTGCGTGGAGATTGATTTTGTGCTTGCCGGGTACCATTGAAAGCACTTTTTCAATGTCAGCCATAAGCTCTTCAGCGTTTCTTGCCTTGCCGGGGTAGTTGCCGGTTGCCATAATTCCGCCGCTGAGATCAGCGTTGTTTTCAAATCCGCCAACATCGTCACCTTGCCAGCAATGAATTGAAACGGGCACCTGATTAAGCTTTTCTAAAACAGCCTCGGTGTCAATGCCGATTTTTGCATAACATTCTTTAGCATATTCATATCTTGAATTCATAATTAACCCTCCAAGGTATTAAAAAAGTCCCGTTCAGGGACTTTTTTATTTATTTGATTACAGTGTAGTTAAGAGCGCTTGAAGTAATAAGCTTTGCGATGTCACTTTCACCTGCGAAAAGCTTATCCTTTTCTGCATTTACTTTAGCCTTAACAGCTTCGTCTTCAGCAGGTCTTACGTCGATAACGCCTTCTTTAACGCCTGTTGAGAAGTTTTTAACCTCGTCGAACTTTTCGTTAACGGTGTCGGTGATAATTTCAGTGTAAAGTCTGTTGAGGTTGAAGCAAGAAGCTGTGATGAACTTGCCGTTTTCACCGAGGGTGTTAACACACATATCGTTAGCAACAGAAGAGGGAACGTCGAAATACATTGTGCCTTCTTCATCAATTGCAAAGTTTCTTGAATATACTGTGTCACAGCCTGCTTTTTCAACAGCCTCAACGCCTGATTTAACGTCGTCTGTTACAACAAGTGAAACTGTTGCTGAGGGGTTGGTTGCCTTGGCACCTGCAGCAAATGCGTTAACGTCAGCGGCATTTTCCGCGTTATCAACATAACCGATTTTGCCGTTTACAGAAGCGGCACCTGCCATCATACCAACAAGGTATTCTGTTTCGAAGGTTCTGATGTCAATTGTAGCAAGGTTGCTGAGCTCCTGACGGTCAGCTTCGTTGTAATCAGCCATAGCTGCAAAAAGAACTGTGGGGTTAGCCTTTGCGTGTTCAACAATGTCAGCATAGTAGCCGGGGTCTGTTGTAACGATGAGCTGGCATCCTCTTGCGAGAAGGTCGGCCATTGTTGTGTCCATAGCCTTTTTGTCGCCGGGAACAACGCCGTCACGCTGGTTGATCTGACCACCGCCTGCGCCTGCAGAGCCGTAAGCATCTTCAAAAGCGGCATAGTGCTGGTTGGCAAAGGTGCCTTCCTCGTCCATAGTGCCGTTATAAATAACACCGATATTGATTGTGCCGATATCAAGCTCAGTTGATTCTTCCTCTGTTGAGCAGGAAGCCAAAGCAAACATCATAACAAGCACAAGTAAAATTGCTGTGATTTTCTTTGTAAGATTCATACATCTTACCTCCTGTATAAATAGATACAAATAAATTATAGATTAAATCGTTGTGAAAATCAAGCACTTTTGCCATATTTTATAAATTTTGGCAGTTAAAAGATAAAAAACTGTCTGCCATTGCCCTTAAAAACCCCTATATATTATAAATGTATACGAAAATCACCCTGAAACACCCTTTGTAAAGCTGGTTGCTTTACGCAAATTTCCGTAGGCGAAAGCTGTCAAGAAAATGCCTTTACAAGAGCCCAAAAACAGTTTTTAAAACTTGTCAACAAAATAAAAACGGGCTTTATGTGTATTCTGCACAAAGTTAATAAAATAGGATATTTTCTTTCGAAATATTTATTGACAAACCCCAAAAGGTGGAGTATATTTATACTAACCATAATAATGGTGTAAAGGCACAAGTGCGCATTTCAGCTGTTGCGTATCACCCGAAACACCAGCCTCCGCTTTCGCGGTATATGGTTATTCCCCTGCCGCGGAGCAGAGAACGGCAGCCATCGCCGAACTGATGATTGAGCATCAAGGCGTGGCCTTGACGGCGCTCGATCAGCTCGGTAAGTCAGTGGGTGCTATTTCGGTGTGCACAGCCGCAAATGTGCAAACGATGCATTTCATTATGAAATGTAAATTTAATGGAGGTGCAATCCAAAATGAGACAGTCAAAAAAATTGCTCAGCGTTCTTCTTGCAGTAGTTATGGTTTTCTCATCAGTTGCTATCGCAGCAAGCGCTTACGCTCCCTGGAAAGACGAAGCTATCACAAACTATGACAGCCTTGATAAGCCCGTTCTTACCACAGAGCAGTACGCTTCAGCAGCTCTTGACGAAGTTGACCGTATGCTCAACGAAGAGCAGATTTTGTTGACAGCAGATGACATTTTTGTTGGTACTCTTGATGCTACATCAATCGACGCTGCTCTCGACAGTGTTCAGACAATCCTCGGTGGTTCTCTTTGGACACAGTTCGCTCCCATGCTTGGCGACCTTGCCGACTTGGACGTATCAGCTCTTGCAACACCCCGTCGTTCAGCCAACTCAACAGACTCTGACCTTAAGGTTATCTATGCTTTGCTTGAGTTCCTTTATGACAACAAGGGTATCTTCACCGGCGTAATCGGCGGCACAATCAACCTCGGTAGTATCGTTGGTCCTCTTCTTGAAGACCTTCTTGGTGGCGAGCTTGACGTAACTCCTCTCCTTAAAGGTTTGCTTTACGAATTGGTTTACGAAGAAGATGCTCCCGAAACAGGTGTAACTCAGACAGTTGACGAAATGGCTCAGTTCCTTATCGACAAGCTTGTTATCGGCTATACCGACAAAGAAACAGGCGAATATGTTGAAGGCCTTATGCCCGCACTCGAAGGTTACACAAACATTTCAACAGGTTCTACATACGATTTCGTAGACAACCTTCTTAAGGTTCTCTACAATGAATGGATCGTTCCCACTGCTAACGAAGTATGGGTTGTTGATCTTGAAGAAATGTTGGCAGAAAACATGGACGTACTCGACCAGTACAAATCACTCTTCAATATCACAGCTGAAGGAAAGTTGAATTTCACTTTCCAGACATATGAGTTTGAAGCTGGCGAAACATTCATGGGCGAGCTTAACAACATCCTCGCTTCAATCATCAACCTCGCTATCACAGATGAGCTTGGCTTTGATTGGACACCTGGTGACAACACTCAGATCGTTCCCAACCTCATCAAGTTCGGTAGAGAAGTTCTTTGCCAGACTGGCGACACATTCTTCGCTTCTTTCGTAGAAGTTAAAACAAGAGAAGAGCTTGACGCTATGACTGACATGCAGGTAATCTCTTACGTTGCTCGTGCAATCATCAACTCTTCAGTTGACGGCGTATGGATTCCCGAATCAGCAGAAACTCTTGTTGAAGTTGCTAACTACACAGCTAAGGGCATCATTGCTATCGACCTTCCCGGTATGGATTACAGCGATGAGCTCCTTTACCCCAACAATGATGTAGAAACACTTTACTACATCCTTGGTGACTATGCTGCAGAAGCTCTTAACGACCTTCTTGGCCTTGGTCTTGAATATGGTATGGGCATCGACGGCGTATTCACAGCTCTTGCAAGCTGGGCTATCGACAACTACGGTGGTCTTCTCAGCGGTGTTAACCTCAACAAGAATGACACCGGTTGGGTTAACCTTGAAAAGATCTTCTTCACAATCATCAACAGAAACTGGATTGACGCTTCTCTCTTTGAAAGCGGCAAGGTTACATTCGAAGCTCTTGTTAAAGAAGTAATTCTTGAAAACATCCTCGAACTCAACTTTGATGATTTCATTTCAATCCTCACATCTGAGGTTTCAGGCTCTGAACTTCAGCAGCCCATCAAGCAGGTTATCCTCAACGTTCTTCCCAGAACAGTTAACATCATCTTCCCCGGTCTCTTTGCTACAAACATGACCAGTCTTGAAGATATCATCACAAAGGCTAACCTCTCTTCAACTGTTAATGCACTTTTCTCTGACCTTTACAACTACAGAGTATCTCTTGCAAAGGCAGTTCTTCCCATCGTTTGTCCGCTCCTCAGCCTCACAAACGCTCAGGAATTTGAAGCTCCCGATTTTGCAATAGATCCTTTCTATTACAACACAAGTGGTGCATTCATTGACCACTCAATTACAATCACTAACCCCTCATCAGGTGTTAACACAGGTTACAGAGATGCTGACGGTGTATTCCACCAGGATGCTCGTTATGCTATCCAGATTAACTCAATCAAATCTTCAATTAGCGGTGTTACAATTGCTCAGCCCACTCAGAAAGTTCTTGAAGGTGGCGAGAGTGTAACTCTTGCACTCGGTGGTACATTCACAGGTACTGCTTATGATACCATCGTTGTTAACTACGATGTACTCGTAGAAGATGGTTCCAAGCTCACAGCTCAGCCCCTTGAAGCTCGTATCTACGCTGTATACTCAAGATCAGATACAGACGATGATAAGGAAGCATCAAAGACAGGCACAGCTGCTTCTATCGTAGAAGGTAAACTTAACCTCTACAGAACAGACCTCGGCGGCTTGGATGATATCGAATTTGTTGTTGTAAACAATGCAGAATTGGACGAAAACAATCCTGATGCAAACATGATCACTGTTAAGCCCTACGCTGCAACATCAACAACAGCTATCAACAAGATTTCCTTCATGGAAAACATCACTGAAACAACTGACATCCGCGCAAGCTTCCGTTCAACCATTCAGGTCTTCAAATTTGTTGACGGCTTTGGTGATTACACAGAAGAACAGCTCGCAGCAGCAGAAACAGAAGCTTTCTCAGCTAACGGCTTCAAGCGTTGGTATGGTAACTCAGGTGTTACAGTAAACGGCACAAACATCTACGTTTCAGCAGGCGTATGTCTCTATAAGGACTATGGTCTTGTAGAACTCTTCAACAGAGAGGCTAATGCACAGCGTCAGGAGTCAGACTATACTGACTCAGCAGCATGGGAAACATACCTTGCAGCAATGACAAAGGCTAACGAAGTTGTTAACGGCGTTAAGAAGGCAACAACCTTCTGCCTCACAACAAACGTTGGTATTGCTAAGCAGTATCAGCCCGCAGCTGAAGCTCTTCAGGCAGCAGTTGAAGCACTTGAAGCTTCAGCAGCAGCAGGTGGTGCTCAGTCAGTTAAGGCTCTCATCGAAAGCCTCCAGCCCACTAACGAAGAGGGCGTTGAATACGATGCAGCAGATTACAAGTACTTCGGCAGAGATGACTATGTAGCATATACATACGAAAACTATCAGGACGCTCGTTCTGATGCTTGGGGTCTTGTTGAAGACGCTAAAGTTTATGCAACAGAAATCGATCCCGAAACAGGTGAAGAATTTGTTCCCGATTGGGAAAATTACACATTCGCTCCCGTTGACGCTCTTTCAGTTGCATATGCAAACCATCGTCTTGCACTCTATGCTGACCGTCTTGTCAGAACACCCAGCCTTAAGGCAAACCTCAGCCGTGCAGTTGCAGAAGCAAATGCAGCAGGTTATGTAGGTGATGACTATGAAGATGAGTCATGGGCAACATACCAGAGAGCTCTAGCTTTCGCAACAAGCGTAAACAACGAGTCAGCTCCCAGACAGACAAAGATCAACGAAGCTTACATCCAGCTTATCGAAGCTCAGAAGAGACTTATGAAAGCTGCAGGCGACATCGTTGAAGATATCATCATCAACCTTGCAGGCAAGAACCCCGGTAACGGTGGTTATGCTGTTGAAATGGAAGAAACAGCAGTTGGTAAATTCCTTCTTGGTGTATTCCCCGAAAACCAGGTTGCAGATGTTGCAAAATATTTCGATATCACAGGTGATGTTGAAATTGAATGCGAATCAATCGGTACAGGTTCAACTGTAACAATCTATGATGCAGAAGGCAATGTACTCGAAGAGTTCGTACTTGTTATTACTGGTGACGTAACAGGCGACGGTTCTTGTGACGTTTCCGACTTGTCAGCATTCAGCCGTAACGCAACACTTATGGCTCCCTTCAGCGCTGGTTCAGCTAATGAATTTGCTGGCGACCTTAATGGTGACGGTTCTTGTGACGTTTCTGACTTGAGCCTCTGTGCACGTGTTCAGGGTCTTCTTTCAACAATTGACTACGCTTCAAGAACAGCATCATAATTAAACATTTAATTTTCCGGGTGGAGACACCCTTCACCCGGAACACTTCAGTTAGGAGGTAATGCAGATGAAAACTTCAAAAAGAATTTTAGCTGTTGTTTTTGCAGTTATTCTTGCTTTCTCTGTTTTTGCTGTCTCCGCTTTCGCCGTTGATGGTTCAATGAACTACAAGGTTGTTGCTGATTCAACAAACTATGCACCCGGTGATACTGTTACTGTTAACATTTATCTCCAGAACGATTATAACGCAACTTGCTTGCGTTTCCCCGTTTTCTACAGTGCAGACGTTTTTGAAATTCCTGCAACAGGTGTTAAATTGACCGCTTACGACGATTGTCTCACTTACAAAGGCTCTCTTGAAGCCAACACATCCAATGATGAGTCACTTTATCCTTTGGATTATTATGATCCCTCAGCTTATGGTTGTGTCCTCGTTCAGTGGACTGCTTCTGTAACATCCACTAAAATCGGTAGCTTCAACAGCGCAGAGTCTGTTAAGTGTTTCTCTTTCCAGTTGAAAGTTAAATCAACAGCTGGCGGCGCAACAGGTTCAATCTTTATTCCTGAAGAATCAAATCTTTTCTACAATCAGGCTGTTATTGATTCAACAGATGCAACAACAATCTGCAGAATCAATGCAAGCTTCTCTTTCGAAGGCTTTGACGTAGAAATCGATGCAGGTGGTGCTGATGGTATCACTACTGCTGCTGGTTCACAGGTTATTATTGACCACGCAAACAAAGTTATTAAAAACTGGGCCGGTCTTACAATGAGCAAGGCTACAATCCAGGCAAACGTATTGCCACTCGGCAATGCAACTCTCCAGTTTACTTCAGCGGCTCTCCTTATGGATTCAGGCACCTGGGGTACAGGCTCAAAAGTAAGAGTTATCGCTGACGGTACTCTTACGGACTATTTCATTATCATTTATGGTGACGTTAATGGCGACGGTAACATCGATGTTACCGACTTGAGTGCGGTTGCACGTCACAACAGCTTAACAACAGTCATTACAGTTGATATTGCTAAAGATGCAGCAGATATCAATAGATCAGGTGATGCTGATGTTAGCGATTTGTCTGCTCTCGGCAGACATATAGGTCTTTTAACAAGTATTGACCAGACAGCATAATTTATTGGTTTCAAAGCTTTAAGCTATGAAATAAAAAAAATTAGGAGGAAAATCGCAATGAGAATTGCAAAGAAAGTTCTTGCTATCGTTCTCGCAATCGTTATGGTTGTTGGTTCATTCGTAATCGCAACAAGCGCAGCAGATGACGGCAAAATTTATGTAACACTCAAAGCTCAGGTTATGACCGGTACAGGCGCTTCTGAATCAGTAACACTTGGTGTTGAAGATTCTTGTCCTGCATCTGTTCGTAACAACCAGATCACAAAACAGCGTGCTGACGTAACTACTTACACAAGCACAAAAGGCTCACTTGCATACCAGGATGGTTCAGCTGTTATTACAGTTAACCCCGGTGATATGATTTGGGTTACAACTAACCTCAAATCAGTTGGTATCTATCCCGATGCTATCCAGGGTCAGGTTTTCTATGATACCTCTCTTTTCACTTCAGTAGCAATGTCAGTTACTCAGTGCTTCCAGTGGAACTCTGCTAACGAAATCGCTAAGTACACAAACTCAACACTTTCAGGTGGTACAGTTTGGGGTCGTGTTGCTAATGATTCTCGTCAGACATATTCAGCTTACACAGGCACAGATGCTGACAAATATCATTACTATCACTGGTTCGCAGCTGTTGACTCATCAGCAGTTATGAACGATATGGAAATCGTTGAACCTCAGAACAGTGACCTCGTTACATTCCCCGTATATGTTAGACCCGACGCTCAGCCCGGTCAGACAGGTACAATCTTCACAGTAGACCACAGCAAACTCACAGGTAGTGCACTTCCCTCATCTGATTATTCAGGTGATGCAGGTGATATCTATGAAACACCCTACAAGCTTCCTGCAGATGCATTTGATGTATCAGCTGCAACTCTTAACTTTGTAGTTGCCGGCGGCGAAGCAGCTCTTGATTACTCAGATCTTAACGACGCTATTGCTGACTATGAAGGCCGTGACGCTTCTGTTTACACAGACGATTCATGGGCAAACGCAACATCAGCTTACAACACAGCTAAAGGTCTTGTAGACAACGCTGAATCTCAGGATGATATCGATGCAGCAGCAGAAGCTCTTGTAGCAGCTCTTGCAGCTCTTGATCTCAAGCCCGTTCTTGATTACACAGGCATTAACAATGCTATCGATTCAGTTCCCGCTCTTGGCGGTTACACAACTTCAACAGCATCAGCTGTTTCAACAGCTCTTGCTAACGCAGAATCAGTTAAGGCTTCTGCTACAACTCAGGACGAACTTAACAATGCAGCTGCAGCTCTTAACGAGGCAGTAGCAGCTCTTGAAGCAAAGGCTAACTTTGCAAACCTCAACGCAGCTCTTGCAGAAGCAGCATCTGTTGTTAACAACGGTTACACTGCAGATTCATGGGCAAGATTTGAAAATGCTAAGGCAGCAGCTGAAGCATTCGATCAGAACGAAACAGGCGTTTCTCAGCAGGCAGCTGTTAACGCAGCAGCTAACGAGCTCTTCGACGCTATGGATAACTTCGAGAAAGAAGTAGTTCTTGATTACACAGCATGGAACAACGCAGTAGCAAACATTCCTGCTGACCTTTCAGCTTACACTCCCGCATCTGTTTCAGCTTATGAAACAGCTAAGGCAGCAGCTGAAGCTGACTATGCAGTAGCAGTTGCAGCTAAGAATCAGACAGCTCTTGACGCAGCAGCAGCTGACCTTCAGGCAGCTATTGACGGTCTTGTAGCAGTTGCTAACAAAGCAGCTCTTAAAGCAGCTATCGCTCAGACTCCTGAGTATGCAGCTGACATGTATTCAAACTGGGCAGACTATGCAGCAGCTCTTGCAGCAGCTCAGGATGTAGATGCTGACGCTAACGCAACTCAGACAGCAGTTGACAACGCAGAAGCAGCTCTTAACAAAGCTTTCGGTGCTCTTACAGTTGCTCCCGCTGACTACACAGCAGTTAACGACGCTAAGGCAGACGCAGCAGCAATCGACAGAGACCTCTACACAGCAGCATCTCTTGCTGACCTTGACGACGCTGTAGCAGCAGTTGTTGAAGGCAAGCTTAAGACAGAACAGGCTGATGTCGACGCTATGGCTCAGGCTATCGTTGATGCATTGGCAGAACTTGAAAAACTTGCTGACTACTCAGCAGTTGAAGAAGCTATCGCAGCTGCAGACGAAGTTAACGCTGATCTCTATGTTTCAGTTGCAGACGTTGAAGCAGCAGTTAAGGCAGTAGTTTATGGCTACGGCGAATCACAGCAGGCAGAAGTTGACGCTATGGCTCAGGCTATCAACGACGCTATCGCAGCTCTCGTTGAGAAGGATGCTGACTACTCAGCAGTTAACAGAGCTAAGGCTGAAGCAGCAGCTCTCAACAGAGACCTCTACACAGCAGCATCTCTTGCTGACGTTGACGACGCTGTAGCAGCAGTTGTTGAAGGCAAGAAGATCTCTGCTCAGGCAGAAGTTGACGCTATGGCTCAGGCTATCGTTGATGCTCTCGCAGCTCTTAAGTTCAAGCCCACAGAAGGTTATGTTCAGAGCGTTGAAGCAACTGACGTTCCCTATGGCATGAACACATTCACAGTTAAGGTTACAGGCAGACCCAACAAGATCCGTTTTGTTGTTGCTGGCAACACTGACCTTACAATCACATATTCAAGAGAAGCAGCAAGAGCTGCAGGTTCAATTGTTAGCTACAATGCTAACAACGAAGTAGTAAACGATCTTTCAAGAGATATCGCTTACGAAATCTGGACAATCGACTCAACAATGCAGGATAACACATACTATGTTCTTGCTAAGGATAACGACGGTTGGGAAGCTCTTGACCTCGCTTATATCTTCGACTACAAATATTCAACAGACGATAAGGCTGTTAACTCAATTGAAGCTGCTGGTGAAACAACAGTAGCAAGAGGCGAAAAAGTTTACTTCACAGTTAAGACTGGTGCTGACGTTCTTAAGGTTCGCACAGTTTCTAAGGGTGTTGTAGCTACATTCGCAAACCGTACAGTTGAAAATGGCGTTGCTACATTTGAAGTATACGCTAAGGCTTACCTTGCTGGTGAAAACACAGTTTCATTCCAGATCAAGACAGCTGACGGTTGGGAAACAATCGAAGATACATTCGTAATCTACGGTGAATAATTTAATTATTCTTATTCCCTAATTTAACCGAGGGGTCACGGGTCATCCCGTGGCCCCTTTTTTCAAAAGGAGGTTGAGCTATGAAACGAATAATGATTCTATTGCTGGCGGTTATTATTGCTGCTGTTCCTGTTATTGTAACAGCTCAACCACGTTATGAAGCCGGCTTTACTTTTCTTGTTGCCGTTAACGGCAAAAGCTTATCGAAAAATTATGATTATATTTACATCTATCCCGGTGATGTGCTTGACATTTCATTGAAGCTGAAAACCAATGAAGATTATTATGCAGGTCCTTTCTGCACAGAAATATTTTTTACACAAAACACACTTGATAACAGCAAATTAAATTGGAATACAAACAGCAGGTTTTATAAATGCTGTAAAACATATAGCAACTATTCGTTGCAAAACAACAACGGAACCTATTTTAAGGTGGATATGATTCCGTCTTCGGTTGATTGCAAGGTGGCTCCGAATGCCCTTGATGAAGCGTTGTTGTCGATCCAGTTCACTGCCAAAGGAAAAAACGGCGATGTTGCAAAGGTGAATCTTTCACAGAATAGTATAAGAAGTGCTGAAAACCCGTTTGGTGCTATGTATCTTGCCTGCTTCACTCAAAAGGGCGATTTAGCCGGCAAAAGATATGATTACGGAAATGAGATTGTTCTGGATATTTCCAAGGCGCAAGCCGCTTTTAAAATCACCAATGCAGGTGATATGAATGGTGACGGAGGAATTTCTGCTGCAGATGCTCTGAAAATTATGCAGGCTTCGGCAGGTCTGACTGAGTTGAGTACAAGCCAGTCAAAAATTGCAGACATCGATTCAAATGGTAAAATAAACTCGGCCGACGGTCTTGCAACTATGCAGATTGCCACAGGCCTGAGAACAATAAACGAGATTATAAACGGATAATGGAAGTGCAAACCTTTTATGACAGATTTAGTTTTAAGAAATACCCCTAAAATTGCAGAATTTATTGATTTTGAAGATTGTGCAGCTGTTAGCGGCTGTGATTATTATGAAATTTTTGCCAAGGAAAAGAGTATTGTAATTGCCGGTAGCAGCAAAATTGCTAAGGCAATGGGATATTACCGTTACCTTAAAGAATATTGTAATGTTCTGATTACTGATGGAAATTATGATATATCCTACATCAAAACCGCGCCGTTGCCCGAAGGCAAAATAACCTGTGAGGTTCCTCAGAAGCTGAGACTTGCTTTCACTTATGAGCGCTATGCTGCTGAAATTGACGGTTGGGGCTTTGACCGTTGGGAAAAAGAGCTTGATTATCTTGCAATGCACGGTGTTAATTCACCGTTGATTCTTGCGGGTGTTGACGGTGTTTTGTACAAAGCTCTTATGGAATTCCGTTTCAAAAAAGAAACTGCACTCGAATTCATTGCAGGTGCCGGTTATTTTTATCATCAGCTTAAGGGTAATATTTTTGGTTATCTTCCTATTTTCAGTGTTGACTATTTTGATAAAAAAATTGAAGTTGGCAGACGCGCAACCGAAAGAGCCAAGGAGTTGGGTATGTCACCCATTCATCAGGGCTTTATGTCTGCTGTGCCTTTTTCATTCAGAAGAAACTACACCAAAACTGACCTTATAAAGCGAAAGGTGTGGAATCAGTTCCCTCCGGCAATGACAATTGAACCTACCGACAGTGTGCATATCGCCGTTTACCAAAAGGCTTTTCTTCAAAAACAGCGTGAGCTTCTGGGTGAAGTTCATAACTATCTTTTTGACCCATTGCTTGATGTTGAATTCAAGGGATACACCTCTTTTGTGGAAAAAAGTATTGCAATGTATGTAAACTTCATCAAAAGCTTTGACCCTGAAGCTGTGTGGTTCGTGCACGCTGAGGCTATGCACACTTATCCTGAGCGCATTGCGAATATGGTCATTATTGATGAAACAGGAAAATTCGCTGACGAAACCAACGGCTTTAACGGCAATGATTTTGTTGTGGGCTTCAAGGGGAATCTCAACGGCAGAACGGTTATCTGCGGTGATATGAAGTCATTGAGTGAGAATCCATATCTTATTGCAAAGCAGAAATATCCCAACGCTGTTGGCACAGGCTTGTTTTTTGATAGTGACAGTTGTAACACTATGTTCTACAACCTTGCGGCAGAAATGCTCACATATGATAAAGCGGTTGAACTTGAACAGTATTTTGCAACTTATTCAAAATGCCGTTACGGAACAGAAGCATTTGCACCGTTCTTGTCTGAGCTTCAGAAGCTTTGCTATAACGAAAACAGCCCTCTGAATCTTGCATCTGCAGTTTGTGCAAGACCGTGCACTGAGCTGGAACATACCGCGCCGTTCGATACCTTTGAGCTTCCGTACAAAAACACCGACTTACTTGAATTGGTAAAATCCGCGCTTGATTCAGGTGTGAAGATGAATGACCTTTTCAGGCATGATATTCAGGATGTAATGCGTCAGGTGCTCAGCAATGTGCTTTATCCTATTTATCGTCAATCGGTGGCATGCTTCAGAAATAAGGCGATTGAGCCATTTGAAAAAACAACTAATGCGTTCATTGAAATTATGACAGACATTGACAGGCTGCTGAAGACTGTTCCTGAAACCAATCTTTATACACACATTCAATGCGCAAGGCAGTTGGGTGACACTAAAGAAATCAGTCAGAATCTTGAAGTCAACTTTATGATGTATCACACAACATTCGGCCCGATAAAGAATTCTGTTCTTTATGACACCAACTGGCGTGAATGGGGTGGAATGGTTAAAGATTTGTATCTGAAGCGTTGGTATATTTTCTTCAGAATGATGGCATCATACTTTGATAAGCCCAAGAAATTCAAGGATATGTCAAAACGCAGATATTATGACAGAAACGAATTTGCAGGCACCTTGCTCACTCAGCGTTTTGAATATGCCGAGAATGAATGGATTAAGGATTACATTCCGAGACCAAGCGGAATCGGTGAAGAAGATGTTATTGATGTGATTAAAGATATCATTGAAAAATATGAGCCGATTATAGCTGAGTTTTAATCAAAAAGCTGTACCGTGAGGTACAGCTTTTTAGTTATTGTCTGTGTTGATCGGCAACCTGAAAAACAGGCTCAGCAGGGCTTTTCCCTTGAACGGGATAAGGGGATATAAATAGCTTTTGCCCGATATAGTGGCGGTGAAAGCAATCATCAGAATTGTGAGAATAATAGCAACGCAAAAACCTACCACGTTAAAAAGTGCTGTCATAGCAAGAATGAACACGCGTGACAGCTTGAAGGCGTATCCCAGCTCAATGCTTGGCTGCGCAAAGTTTGCAATAGCGACAAAAGCCATAAACAAAACAACTTCTGACGAAAACAGCTTTGCCGAAACTGCAAGCTCACCCAAAACCAAAGCACCTATTATGCTCAGGGAATTACTCAGGGAATTGGGGGTGTTGAGGGATGCGAGCTTTAACGCATCAACTACAAGCTCAATTATCATAAGCTGCAAAAAAATCGGAATCGAATACGGCTCATCAATAAGAATGAAGCTGAGCCCCTGAGGTATCAGCTCAGGGTTCTGGATAAGCAGATACCACACGGGCGTGAGTAAAAGCGCAAGTCCGAAAATAATTGCACGAACAATTCTCAGATATGACCCCACAATCGGAGGGAAATAGAAATCGTTGGTGTCCTGCAAAAATTCAAAAAAGCTTGTGGGCACAATCATTGCGGCAGGTGAGCCGTCAACGAGGACAATAATGTCACCCTCATATATGCATGCGGCTGCGGCATCGGGACGCTCGGTGTATCTGACCTTGGGAAAAGGGTTGAAATATTGCTTTTTAACAAGGCACTCGGCAAGACTTTCCTGACTCATAGACAGTGCATTAACTTTAATCTCATTCAGATTTTTCTGTAACTGCTTCAAAAGCTTTTTGTCAACCTTGTTTTCAAGGTAGCTCAGAACAATATCTGTTTTTGATTTTTCTCCGACCTGATGAATTTCCATTGTCAGCTCGCGGTTGCGTATTTTTCTGCGGATGAGGGCGGTGTTGAAAATGATTGTTTCCACAAAGCCCTCTCGTCCGCCTCGCAGAACACGGTCGTTATCAGGCTCTTCAACGCTGCGCACAGGGTAGGTTCTGGCATCAATGAGAATGCCTCCATTGTAGCCGTCAACAATCAGACCGATTGCCCCTGCATAAATAAAGGTGGAAAAGGTTTCAACCTCGCTGTGAACATCAACTTCAATATACGGAAGAAATTTGTTTGCAAAATCTCTTGTTGTTTTGTATGGTTCCATATCTTCATCACGGATTCGCATAACAAATTCCATCACTTTTTCAAGGATTTCATCTTTTGCAAAACCGTCAACAAAATACATTTTTGCAGGACGGGTACCTATTTTAATTTCTCTTGCAACCAAATCAAAATTTTTATTTATGCGAAGATAATTATCAAGCAAAAGGATGTTGTCATTGAAGCTGTTTTTAAAAGAAATTCGGTCAGTCATAAACATTCTCTTTTCGGAAATATTTATAACTATTATCTGAGCTTTGTCATAAATTATTCCTTATGAATAGTCCTCATACAGTTCAGCCATATACAGCCATGTCTGAGGGCCTACCTGACCGGTCTGAGGCAGACCTGCCTGCGCCTGAATTGCTCTGACGGCTTCTTCTGTTCTGCGCCCGTAAATGCCGTCAATGGCAACGGACGGGATAGATGGATCGTTCTGTGCAATGCGTTGAATGAAGTGCTGAACCTGATACACCGCAGACCCTGTTGCTCCGTTGGTAATAAAATAACCGGGATAAATGAGGGCAGCATAATCTTTATATTCATTGGGTAAAGCCCGCAATACACCCTGATAGGCATTCTGAAGCATATTCCAGGTGTCGCGTCCTACGATTCCGTCAACCTTCAATCCGTATTGATTCTGAAAAGTCAAAACAGCATCGTATGTCTGTTGCCCGAAAATACCGTCAACTTTAACAGGACTGAGCTTTGGGTTGAAAAACGCAAGAAAATTAAGATAATATTGAATAGTCTGCACGGGAATTCCGCGGTCACCCTTGCGAACAACAGTTGAATAAATCCGGTCGGCTTCGTCAATGGAAATACCTTCTGTATAAAGCTCGGAAAGACCCTTGACTCCGTTATATATATATTTGATTTTATACCACGTATTTTTGCCGACAATACCATCCTGCGTGAGGTTGAAGATGCGCTGAAAAGTGCGCACGGCTTCTTCTGTCTGGCGTTCAAAAATGCCGTTGGTGTTGCTGATTTTGGGTATGGCAGGGTAGTTGCGTCCGATTCGGTTGAGCTGACGCTGAATTGTTCGCACATCTTCACCTGCACTTCCCAAGCGCAGCGGTGCCCCCGGATATGACGGTATGTTTCCTTTGATTGGTGCGTTGAAAACAAGGTTGATGTCATCACCGTAATAATTCTGCAGAATCTCATATGGCAAAAGTCCGCGCTTTGCCAGAGGAACCGTACCCCATTGAGAAAGTCCGTCGCAGGTTACGGTTGTGCCGTTGCAATATTGTGTGAAATATGGTTGAATCTGACCCTGACGGACAACGTAATCATTGAAAAGCTCGTCAACAATTTTGCTCACATTTTCAAAAACATCTCTCTCATGGCGGTAAGCCTGGTCATATTGGGTTGAGTTGGTGATATCAAAATCATAACCCTGAGAGCGGTAAAATTCATTAAATATACGGTTGAGGGCAAATGTTGTCTGTGCATACACATTTGCTCTTATTGCGTTTTCGGGCCAGGTCGGATAAATTTCACTTGATGCCACGTTTTTGATGTAATCGGGAAAGGGAACCGTCACATTCCTTGCGTCAGAATTTGGTGCACCAAGGTGTACTGTAATGAACTCAGGAACGATCGGAACTGCCATCATCTGTTGACCCCCTTAACTTTAAAAATGGTTCTGTTTGAAGCTGAACGGTAGTTTCAGGTGCTTCACCCGTGCCCACAAGAGGAACAAGCTGAACGTTCTGCACGGATTTAACATCTGAAAAAACAGGAACATTTACAAACCGCGAGCTTGCATATCGGGGGTGAGCTACCGTCACCGTGTAATAAGAGAAAGGTTGTTGGGATGATGTGTCGGGGGATTGGGACAAAGAAAATGGCGGGGCAGGCAAGGATATGCCGTCAACAACCCCGTTGATATCGGTGATTCCGTCAAATTGTTGCACTTCATTGCCGCCTGCCAGCGGAAGGGTAACTCTGACCGTAGCGCCCGGAATTGGGAAAAATTGGTTTCCGCCAAAGACCTGAACTCTCAGTTCACCTCTTTCTGTGTTGGCAGCAAGGAACTCGTCGTAGGTGGAAAAGTACGGTAGGGCAACTATGGAAGGCTGCTCTGCTTCGGGTCGGGGATTTTCTGTTATTGTTATTTCCTCCGCCTCTTTAGTGGTTTGGGATGAAGCAACGGAAACTGACCGATAGCCTTCCGATTTGCCTTGTGAAGAAAATTCAAGTAGCTCTTGTTGGTATCGCTTAATTATGTTTTCAATATCGTCCATAAAAAAACCTCCTTCGCTTTATTTTATGCGAAGAAGGTTTTTTGTTGATAAATATAATCTGATTTTTATTTTGAGACTTTGTCCTGGCCGTAACCATAACCGTAACCGTATCCGTAACCATAGGATCCGTAACCGTACTTGCCATAGCCATACTTTCCGTATTTGCCATATTTTCCGTATCTTCGTGTGGAGCCGGTGATGGTGTTGTTATAAACACAACCGATAACCTCAGCGCCGTTAGCGTTGATATCGTCAATAGCCATTCTGATTCGGCTGACGGGTGCTTTGTTTTCACAAACAACGAGGATCGTTGCATCAGAAAGTGCAGAAATAACACTGGCATCGGTAACTACGCTTGCAGGAGCGGTGTCGATGATGATGAAGTCAAATTCATTGCGCACTGCTTTAACGATATCAGCCATTTTCTGAGTTGAAAGGAGCTCAGAGGGATTTTCGGAAGCGTGAGTGTCTGCGATAACAAAAATATTGTATTTCTCGATGTATCTGATTGTGGATTCGAGGGTTGCCTTGCCTGTGATAACGCCTGCGAGACCTTTGGTCTGGCTTCTTTCAAGCTCAAGAAGGTTAGCAACCGCAGGCTTACGAAGGTCAGCGTCAATAAGAAGAACAGATTTACCGTTCTGTGCCAAGGTGATAGCGAGGTTGCTTGAAATGGTGGTTTTACCTTCGTTTTCACAGGCACTTGTAATCATAAACACGTTGTTGCCTTCTCTGACGGCGTTGCTTTCAACCTTTGTTCTGATAGCCTTGAAGGTTTCGGTGAAGGCAAAGCCGACTTTTTTGTCGGTGACAAGAAGACCCTTTGAATTCTTTTTCTTTTCAATTCTGCTGATTGTGCCGAGAATGTTGAGACCAATTTTTGCTTCAATTTCTTCAACATCACGGATTGTGTCGTTAACAATGTAAAGAATGAAAATGATTACAATTCCGATAAGTGCACCGAAAACAAACGCAATGAGTGTGATAAGCGTCTGGGCAGAGCTTGAATCGGGTTGCTGAGGCTGAACAGGATAGTCACAAACCTTGAGGTCAGCGTTTGAGTAAATCTCGGAAACGATATCCTTGTAGTTTTCAACAACAGATTTGGCTATTGAATAAGACTTCTGAGGGTCGTTGGTTGTGATTGACATTTCAATAACGCTGGAAGAAGAGATAGCCTGAACAGACATTGCTTCGTCAACTTCAAGATAAGTCACGGGGATGACGCTGTTATCAACAACCGCTTCCACAACTGAACGGCTTTCGAGAATGTATTTGTAGGTTGTGGCGATGTTGATTGATGCGGTAACGTCGGAGTTTTCGGCGTATGTTGAATCACCGACGGTGTTAACAACATAAGAAATTTTTGATGTGTATGTGTCTTCAATGGCAACAGATGCCATACCAAAGCCTAAAATGCCCAGCACCAATGCAAGTGCAATTACAATCCAGATTTTCTTCATTACAAGACGAAGAAAAGCCATTATATTGATTTGAAAGCCTTTGGTTTCTTTATTTTCGTAATTCAAAACAATACCTCCTGTCACATTCTGTGAACATTTTTATATAAATCAATTATTTCATAGACCCAGGTGCCCAATGAATAATTTTTAACCACATAATCTTTTGATTCAAGCCCCATAGAATACGTTTCATTTTCGTCTTCGCTGAAAATTTCACAAAGAGCCTTGTAAAGCTCAGCAGATTCATCGGGGGATACCTTGACGGACCAGGGAATGCACATTTCGTTCTGACCCGGAACATCATAATAAACAATGGGAACACCGAGATATGCACTTTCAATCATCGTGTAGGGATTGCCCTGAGTTTTGTTAGCAAGAACAAAAACATCTGCAAGATTAAAATAAGTTGCAACATCGTTTCTCGCGGGCAAAAGCTTAATCCAGCCGGGGGTGTCATTGCAGATGCTTCTTATAGATTTTGTTGCTTCGTCGGTATTTTCGCCAACAGCAATAAGAAGCTGTATTTTATGCTCGGTATCGTGCTCCATAAGAGCTTTAATAACGGAATTGACACCTTTTTCTTCAAAATCATGACCGAACATCAGCACTGATTTTTGACAGCCGTCTGAAAGATAATCTTCTTTTTTGACAGCGGAATCTGAAAATTCAAGCCTCGAAAAATCAACCGCATTGCTGATTGTGACAGTTGGCTTGCCGCTGATTGATAATGCGTTGTGAATAGAATCGCTGACGCTGATATATACCGTTGCGTTGGTTATAAAGGCAGCAAGCTTTTCATAAATAACGCTGCGCTTAGGCGGATTCTGATGAACATGGACGATATAGTCAATATCCTTTTTGCCTGCCTTTGCAAAGGCAATGGGAATATGCTGCCGATAGTCGCAAAAATGAGAATGAATAATGGAAATATTATGTTCTTCTATTATTTTTCTGATGGTTTTTGTGTTTTTGAATATTGCGGATGCTCCGTCAACAAAGTCATACACCATGGAACCGCGGTTTTCGAGGTTAACTGCCCAATCCGTCTGACGGGAATTGTGGGGGATGAGAAAAATAACCTTACCGCCGTCATTTTCAACCTGCTCACTCAAAGCAAAAATAGAACGCATAAAATTGCCCTCGAAGGAGTTGTTGAAATTCAGCACAAATAAAACATTATTCATTGTGTCACCTCGCATTTCCGGTGGGGGAATAGTGGAATTTTCGCTGAGAATCTGAGGCATAAGTGCAGACGTAAATCAGAGATATAACAATCTGGGGGAAGAAGGATGCCATTGAAACAACACCAACCTCAAGAATCAGCTGAGCAATAAGCAACACGATAGCTAAGCTTGAAAGAGTGGCATTTTTGTTTTTGACAAGATTTGCAATCAGCTTAATTAAAAGAGCTGCATAAAACCAATAGTAAACAACAAATCCGACTATGCCCAGGTCTGCAAGAATTTCCCAGTAGTTGTTATGGGCATAGGTTTCGGCGTTAATATGACTTTCGGTTGAAAGTAAAATTGAAAAGTTGGCAAATCCCTGGCCGTGTATAGGCTTTTCTTCAAAAAGAATTTTTGCGAATTCAATGAAATAGTCACGCAAGCTTAAACTTGAGTCTGCCTCGGTTGAGTTTAATGCAAAAAATTCAAACATAGATTCAAAACGCCAACCAATTATACGATGAAGCTCTTCGTTTGTGAACAGAAGAACCAGAACCATTATTGCGCAAAGGCTCAAAAGAGACAGATGAAGAAAACGATGCTTTTTCTTTTGGGCAAACAAGATTACAAGGAAAACACCAAGAACAATTGCACCGATAGACTTTCGGGAGCTTGAAAAAATCGAGCACATCAGCAAAACCGGTATAAAAAAGTAATACAACGATTTTTCTTTGATGTAACCGAAGTAAAACGAAAGAATCGCGCCAATGGCAACAACATAACCGAAGTTATTGGCGTTGTTACCTCCCACCTGTGAGCCGAAAAAGCCTGAAGTCCATTCCGAAACCGGGGTGAAAACAAGCTGAGCCGAAGCAATTACGAAAGATGAAAACACGAAAATTTTTAGCAGCTTTTCTGCTTGCTTCGTGGTTTCAACATACTGCGATATACCGATACTTATAACAAGCAGTATAATCATCAGCCTGAGGTAACGTGTGGTTGCATTTTCCGGTGAATGTGCCCATAATGCGGAGATTTCGGCAAGCACGAAAAACAAAAAATACCATATTGTATTAAGCGGGAGCCTCATTCTTGACTGATATGCCTTGCTCAGACACATCAGCAAAGCGCCGCCAAGGCCGATGCAGACAAAGGTGAGCTGCAAGGCTCGTGTGCTGTAAAAAAGGAAGTATCCGGTGAAAAGGAGGAAGGTACAGATTTCGTATATAATCTCGACCAGAGTGTTGCCTTCGGTCAATATTGTCGGTTTTCTTTTTCTGAACAACGACAACTGCTTCTCCTCCTTTGCGTATATCGTATTTGAAGTTGAACAAACTCCGAATTATTATACTATTTTTCACTGTTTTTGTCTACACAAAAAAAGAAAAAAACTTCGTTTTTTGTAAAATGTCAAAATTTGTTTTTGAAACTGAAAATAAATTAAAAATATGCAAATTTTATTAAATTTTCTCTTTACATAAAACTGATTTTAAGTTAAAATAAAATGAGAATAAATACAATCGGAGGGTTGTAAATGTATAAAAGAATTTTGCTTAAATTAAGCGGTGAGGTTCTCGCCGGTGAAGCCGGTCACGGCATTGACTTTGATATGGTTACCAATGTGTGCTCATATGTTAAAAAAGTTGCAGAAATGGGCGTGCAGGTTGGTCTTGTTGTTGGCGGCGGCAACTTCTGGCGCGGCCGTTCAAGCGGCTCAATGAACAGAACAAGAGCCGACAATATGGGTATGCTCGCCACTGTTATGAATTCCCTTGCTCTGTGTGAGGCACTTGAACAGCTTGGTGTCAGGGCAAGAGTTATGTCTGCCGTTGCCATGCAGCCGATTGCCGAGCAGTTTGTTGCCCGTGATGCTGTGCGTCACCTTGAAAACGGTGAGGTTGTTATTTTTGGTTGCGGAACAGGATGTCCGTTCTTCTCAACTGATACAACAGCCGCATTAAGAGCTGCCGAAATTGAAGCTGATGTTATTTTTAAAGCAACAAATGTTGACGGTGTTTATGACAAAGACCCCAACAAGTTTGATGATGCCGTTAAGTATGACGTGCTTTCTCATTCTGAGGTTCTTGCAAAAGGACTCAAGGTTATGGACAGCACGGCCGCGTCTCTTTGCAGAGATAACGGAATTTCAATTCTCGTTTTTAACCTTGAAGACCCTGAAAACATTATCAGAGCAGTTAAAGGTGAAAATATAGGAACAATAGTTAAAGAATAATTTTAAAGGAGATTTCATTTATGAAAGAAGTTTATTCAAATACCAAAGAAAAAATGGGTAAAACCGTTGAAGTACTTAAAAGAGATTATGCTGCTATCCGTGCAGGCAGAGCCAATGCCGCTGTTCTTGACAAGGTAACAGTTGACTATTACGGCACTCCCACTCCCATCAACCAGCTTGCATCAGTTTCTGTTGCGGAGGCTCGCATTCTCACAATTCAGCCTTGGGACAAATCTGTTCTCAACGCCATTGAAAAGGCTATCCAGGCTTCTGATATCGGCATCAATCCTCAGAACGACGGCGTTGTTATCCGCCTCACATTCCCCAAGCTTACTGAAGAAAACAGAAAGATGATTGTTAAAGATGTAAGCAAAATGGCAGAGGATTCAAAAGTTGCTGTTCGTTCAATCCGTCGTGACGCAATTGATAAGCTCAAGAAGATGCAGAAGGCTTCTGAAATCACAGAGGACGATCTTAAGAGCGGTGAAGATGAGGTTCAGAAAATTACAGACAACCACATCAAAGAAATCGAAAAGATTGCTTCCGCAAAAGAAAAGGAAGTTATGGAAATCTGATTGCATCAAAAGGGGAGCACTGCTCCCCTTAATGACTTTAAAGGTGATATAATCAGCGTGAAAGGAGATGTTCTTATGGAGAGAAACTTACCAAAGCATATCGGCATTATTATGGACGGCAACGGTCGTTGGGCAAAGCAAAGAGGTCTTAACCGTTGGGATGGCCACAAGGAGGGTGCCAATGTTTTTCGCAAAATCTGCGACTACGCCTGTGAAATTGGTATTGAGAGCATAACCTTCTACGCTTTTTCAACCGAAAACTGGCGCAGACCTCCCGAAGAGGTCGCGGCAATTATGGAGCTTTTCAGAGAATATCTCGGTGAAGCTGAAGACAGAGAAAATGAAAATCTCAAAAAGGGTATGCGTATGCACTTTATCGGCAGACGCGACGATATGCCTGATGATATTGTCAGCCTTATGGAAACGGCTGAAGAAAATTCAAAGGATGCAACCAGAATTGATGTTAATATTGCAATAAATTACGGCGGCAGACTTGAGATTGTTGACGCTGTTAAAAAAATTGCTTCTGACGTTGCAAATGGCATACTCAGCCCAGAAGATATTAGCGAAGATGATATTTCAAAAAACATCTACACAGCAGGTCAGCCTGACCCCGATCTCATAATCCGACCTAGTGGTGAATACCGACTTTCAAACTTCCTTTTGTGGCAATCTGCTTATTCGGAATTCTGGTTTTCAGATATTCTCTGGCCGGATTTCACCTCCGCAGATTTAGACAAAGCTATTGACGATTACAACAACAGAAACAGACGCTTCGGAGGTGTGTAAGGTGAAAAAACTTCTCACAATTCTCGGTTCAACAGGCTCAATCGGCACTCAGGCTCTTGAGGTTGTGGATTTGCAGGGCTACGAGGTTCTTGCCCTCACCGCAGGGAGCAACATTGATGTTATTGAGCAGCAGATAAGAAAATACACTCCGAAGTATGCCGCTCTTGCAGATGAAAATGCCGCCAAGGAGCTTGCACTCAGAGTTGCCGACACCTCAACAAAAGTGCTTTCAGGTCTTGAGGGTGTGTGCTTCTGCGCAGGGCTTGAGGCAGATTATGTTCTCAACAGTGTTGTGGGTATGGCGGGTCTTGAGCCCACACTTGCCGCTATTGAGGCGGGCAATGAAATCGCCCTTGCCAACAAAGAAACTCTTGTTGCGGGCGGTGCCCTTGTTACCAAAAACGCAAAAAACAAAGGGGTAAATCTTCTGCCCGTTGACAGTGAACATTCTGCAATTTTTCAGTCATTGCAGGGATGTGCTGATAAAAAAGAAATCAAACGCCTTATTCTCACCGCATCCGGCGGACCCTTTTTCGGCAAGAAGAGGGCTGACCTTGAAGGTGTAACAGTTGAACAGGCACTTGCTCACCCTAATTGGAGTATGGGCGCAAAAATCACTATTGACTCCGCTTCAATGATGAACAAAGGTCTTGAGCTTATTGAAGCTGTGTGGCTTTTTGATATGAAGCCTGAGGATATCGACATTGTTGTTCACCGCCAGAGTGTTATTCATTCTTTGGTGGAATATTGCGACAATTCCGTTATTGCTCAGTTGGGTGTGCCTGATATGCGAATTCCCATTCAGTACGCGCTCACTTATCCCAACCGTATTGTGTCGCCCGTTAAGCAGCTCTCGCTGACGGATTACGGTACACTCACATTTGAAAATCCCGACTATGAAACCTTCGGCTGTATCAACATCTGTCGTGAGGCTATCAGAAAAGGCGGTCTCTATCCTGCGGCGGCAAATTCTGCCAACGAGGCGGCAAACCTTGCTTTCCGTCAAGGCAGAATCAAGTTTTTGCAGATTGAAGAGCTTGTGGGTAATGCGGTTGCCAATGCATTCAGCAAGGATGATTATACCCTTGCCGATGTTAATGAAACAGACAAATGGGCAAGAAATTATGTTCTTGAAAGGATATAATCTCTTGATTTTACATAAACTTTCTCAGAGGTGAAGCTGATTTGGAAATTCTTCAATGGATTGCGAGTAAATGGACAATACTTGTTGCAATTGTCTTTTTCGGCATTATTATAATGGTGCACGAATTCGGACATTTTTCATTTGCCAAGCTTTTTAAGGTTAAGGTGAATGAATTTTCAATGGGTATGGGACCTAAGCTTATCAGCCGCAAAAAAGGTGATACCACCTATTCCTGGCGACTTCTTCCCATCGGCGGATTTGTCAGCATGGAGGGCGAAGATGAAAAGAGCGACGATGAGCGTGCATTCGGCAACAAACCCTGTTGGCAGAGGATCATAATTGTTGCCGCAGGTGCAATAATCAATATCCTTCTTGGTCTGATTATTGTCGGCTGTATTCTTGCTGTCAACAGCGATGAGCTTTCTGCAACCAATTATGTCAATTATTTCAATGTTCCTGTTTCTGCCGAAAGTAAAGAAATCAAGCAGGTCAAAGAGCTTGAAGGCTTGAAATCAGGTGACAAATTCAAAAAGATTGACGGTAAAAATGTTTTTTATTATGAAGATATTTATTACCTTGCCACAAGAGATTTTGACGGTGACGGAGCCTTTACCGCAGTTGTTGAGCGTGGAGGCAAAGAGGTTGCGATTGACAACGTTAAAACAAGTGTGCTTCAGAATCTAATAATTGTCGGTGTTGAAACAACTCCCGGCACAATTTTTAAAGATACGTTCAAGCAATCAGCGTCAATATGTCGTATGGTGTATCTCAGCCTTTTTGATATGATCACGGGCAAGTACTCTATCAAAGATGTTTCAGGTCCTATCGGTGTGGTTGATGTTGTGTCACAGACTGCCGAAGCTTCAAAAGAGGCGGCAGATTACACCGCGCTTTTCCGAATGATGGCACTAATCACAATCAACATCGGACTTTTTAATCTTTTGCCGATTCCTGCCCTTGACGGTGGCAGATTGCTGTTCTTGTTTATTGAGCTTATAGTAAGAAAACCGATAAATCCCAAATACGAAGCGATTATCCACGGTGTTGGTCTTGCACTTCTGCTTGCCTTTATGGTGTTTATCAGCTTCAAGGATATCTGGGTTTTGGTGACAGGTGGTTAAATTATGGAAAGAAAAATCACAAGACAGGTAAAGGTCGGTAATGTTTTAATCGGTGGCGGTGCTCCCGTCAGTGTTCAGTCAATGCTTAATAAACCGGCGGAGGATATTGAAGCAGGGGTTAAGCAGGCTCTTGAATTGCAGAAAGCCGGTTGTCAGATCATCCGTAGTGCCGTGCCTGATACGGACGCGGTGAAGCTCATTGCCGCTCTTAAAGAAAATCTTTCAATTCCCGTTGTTGCGGATATTCATTTTGACTACCGCCTTGCTCTTGAATGCGCTCAGGTCGGTGTTGACAAAATCCGAATCAACCCCGGTAATATCGGCTCTGATGACCGGGTTAAGGCTGTTGCAGATATATGTAAGCAGAAGAATATACCTATCCGCATTGGTGTTAATTCAGGCTCGGTTGAAAAAGAAATTCTTGCAAAATACGGTGCACCCACACCCGAAGCGCTGGTTGAAAGTGCAATGTATCACGCATCACTTCTTAATAAATTTGATTTTGACGATATCGTAATTTCAATCAAATCATCTGATGTTGAAAATATGGTCAACGCTTACACCCTCGCAAGTGAAAGGTGCGATTATCCCTTGCACCTGGGTGTTACCGAAGCCGGTACATCAAGAATGGGCATTGTCAAGTCAAGCGTTGGCATCGGTTCGCTTCTTCTTAAAGGAATCGGTGACACGATCCGTGTGTCTTTGACTGATGACCCTGTCAAAGAAATTTCTGCAGGCTTTGATATTCTCAAGGCAATCGGTCTCAAAAAGAATGCGGTGCAGATTGTTGCCTGCCCTACCTGCGGAAGAACAAAAATTGACCTCATCGGTCTTGCAAATCAGGTTGAGGCCGCCCTTGAAAGCTGCGAAAAGCCAATCAAGGTTGCTGTTATGGGCTGTGTTGTCAATGGCCCCGGTGAAGCAAGAGAAGCCGATATCGGTGTTGCCGGCGGTGACGGTTGCGGAATGCTCTTTAAAAAAGGTGAAATTTTAAGAAAAGTGCCCGAAAATGAAATTGTGTCGGCACTGCTTGAAGAAATAGATAAATTATAAATGAGGAAATATTATGCAGGACGTTAAATTTTTATCGCTCTTCGGTGAGTGCCTTGATAAAAATTTATATGCAAAATTTGAAGATGCGCAGGTTGCCACAATAAATGCAACCCTTGAAGGCCGTACAATCTCAATGGTTGTACGGTTCAGCCGCTTTATTTCAAAAAAGGATTTTGACCGCGCTGTTTCACAGATTAAAGCATTTATGAGCCTCAATGAAATCAAAGCGGAATATTATTTTGACCCTGAGCTGTTTGGTGAGGGCTGGCTGCCCGTGCTTGCAACCGACCTTAAAGAAACATTCAGCGCAGGCAGCTCGTTTCTTGAAAATGCAGAGTATGTTTTGCTTAATGAAAGCATCAGAATTCTTCTCAGGCGTAACGGCAAGGATATTCTCACTCAGTTGGGTGTTGAGGATTATATTGTCCGCACCGTGAGGCAGAAGTTTTCAAAAACTGTCAGTGTAAAAATTGAAGCATCATCCGTGAGTGCGGAAACTGATGAAAAGCAAGCCCTTGAAAAGCTGCAGCAGCAGGAGAATGCCAAGGTTAAGCTTCCTGCGGAAAAGCCAAAGGCGGATGCGCCCAAAAAGCCAACCGAAAAAACCTTTGATGATTTGCCCATTTCACTTTCAAACGCAAAGCCCATTTTCGGCAATCTTATTAAGGTGAAGCCAAAACCCATTGCCGAGGTCAGCCCTGAAGACGGAACGGTTGTTGTGTGGGGCGACGTTTTCGGCTTTGAAGCAAGGGAAACCCGCGACGGTAAAAAGAACATCATCACTTTCAATTTTACTGATTATACTTCATCATATTCAGCCAAAATTTTTGGTGAGAAAGCAATCTGCAAAGAGCTGATTGAAAAAATGAAAGACGGTGTAACCGTTCTTCTTCGCGGCTTTGTTACCCATGACCCTTATATGCGCTGTTATGTTATTGACACCAAGGCGGTCACTCTCATTGAAAAGCTTGAAGCACGAAAAGATGACGCCGAGGAAAAGCGCGTTGAGCTTCATCTTCATACAAATATGTCTTCAATGGACGGTATGGCAAGTGCTAAAGACCTTGTGTCACGTGCGGCAAAGTGGGGTCACAAAGCAATTGCAATTACCGACCACGGTGTGGTTCAGGCGTTCCCCGAAGCTATGAACACGGCCGATAAGGCGGGCATCAAAATCCTCTACGGTATGGAAGGTTATTTTGTTGACGATACCATAGAAGAGGGTATGGACCCGAAAGAAATCAAAAATACGTATCATCAGATTCTTATTGCCAAAAACAATGTGGGTCTCAAAAATCTTTATAAGCTTATTACAGCATCCAATCTTCAGTTTTATAAAAGACGTCCACGAATTCCTAAAAGTATGCTCATAAAGCATCGTGAAGGTATTCTTGTGGGCAGTGCTTGTGAGGCGGGTGAGCTTTACAGAGCTATCGTCTTTGGCGAAAGTGAAGAAAGAATAATGGAAATAGCTGAGTTTTATGATTACCTTGAAATTCAGCCAAACGGCAACAATGACTTTATGATAAGAAGTCAGCGTGAAGAATATTCTGACATAACCTCCGTTGCCGATATTGAAAATATAAACCGCAAAATCATTGCCATTGCCGATAAATTGGGCAAGCCCGTTGTTGCAACGGGTGACGTTCATTTTCTTGATAAGGGTGACGCTATTTTCCGCGAAATTCTTATGGCAGGGCAGGGCTTCCAGGATGCTTCGCAGCAGGCTCCGCTTTTCTTGCGCACAACTCAGGAAATGCTTGATGAATTTGCATATCTTGGTGAAGAAACAGCCAGAGAGGTAGTTGTCACCAATCCCAATAAAATTGCAGATATGTGCGAAAGAATTCGCCCCATTCCTTATGGCACTTTTCCGCCGTCAATTGATGGCGCAGACGAAGAGCTGACGGAAATCTGTTGGCGCAGAACAAAGGCTCAGTACGGTGATCCGTTACCCGAGCTTATCAGCAAGCGACTTGATAAGGAGCTTAAATCAATCATTTCAAACGGCTTCGGTGTTCTTTATATGATTGCCCAGAAGCTTGTTCACAACTCCGAGGAGCACGGCTACTATGTGGGCTCGCGAGGCAGTGTAGGTTCGTCCTTCGTTGCTCACGCGGCAGGTATTTCTGAGGTTAACCCATTGCCTCCTCATTATGTATGCCCCAAATGTAAGCATAGTGAATTTTTTACAGACGGCAGCGTGGGCTCAGGCTTTGACCTTCCACCCAAGAATTGCCCCACCTGTGATGTGCTTATGATTCGCGAGGGTCACGATATCCCATTTGAAACCTTCCTTGGCTTCAAGGGTGACAAGCAGCCCGATATCGACCTTAACTTCAGCGGTGAATATCAGTTCTATGCGCACCGTTATACCGAAACTCTTTTCGGAATTACTCACACCTTCAAGGCAGGAACAATCGGCACCCTTGCTGACAAAACTGCCTACGGCTTTGTTAAAAAATGGCTTGATGACAAGGGCAAAACTCTGCACCGAGCCGAAGAAGACAGACTCACCCGAGGCTGTGTGGGTGTTAAACGAACCACAGGTCAGCACCCCGGCGGTATGGTTGTTGTTCCCGGTGATATGGAAGCGGAGGACTTCACTCCCATTCAGCACCCTGCAGACGATGCCGACAAGGGTCTTCGCACAACCCACTTTGACTTCCATGCTTTGCATGATACGATTCTAAAGCTTGATAACCTCGGTCACGATGTTCCCACGATTTATAAGCATCTTGAAGATGCAACGGGCATTTCGGTTATGGATGCCGATGTGTGTGACCCAAATGTGTACAAGCTTCTTACCACTCCCGAGCCTTTGGGGGTAACCTGTGAGGATATCGACTGCGAAACGGGTACGCTCTCTCTTCCTGAGCTGGGCACGCCGTTTGTCCGCCAGATGCTTATTGATGCTCAGCCCAAGAATTTTTCCGATATGCTTCAGATTTCGGGTCTTTCTCACGGTACTGACGTTTGGCTGGGTAACGCTCAGGATCTGATTAAAAACGGAACCTGTACCATTTCTGATGTTATCGGTACCCGTGACAGCATTATGGTTTACCTTATGCACAAGGGTCTTGAGCCCGATATGGCGTTTAAAATTATGGAAATTGTCCGTAAGGGTAATGCCACCAAGCTCCTCACCGATGTTCACTTCAATGCTATGAAGGAGCACGGAGTGCCCCAATGGTATATTGATTCCTGTATGAAAATCAAGTATATGTTCCCCAAGGCTCACGCTGCAGCTTATGTTATTGCCGCAATGCGTCTTGCGTGGTATAAGATTTATCATCCCAAGGAGTATTATGCAACATATATGACCGTCCGCGGTGAAGACCTTGACACCGTTGCAATTATGAACGGCAGAAAGGCAGTTAAAGCTGTTATGGACGAAATCAAAGCCAAGGGCAACGAAGCCACGGCAAAAGAAGAAAATATGTATGTTGCAATGCAGGTTGTTAATGAAATGATGGCTCGCGGTGTGGAATTCCTACCCGTTGACATATACAAATCAGAAGCATCTGTTTATAAAATTGAAGACGGAAAAATCCGACTTCCCTTCCTGTCTATGGCGGGCACGGGTGAAAGTGCCGCCAAAGCCCTTGCCGAGGCAAGGAATGACGGTCAGGGTGAATTTGCCTCAATTGAGGAGCTTCAGCAGAGAGCGGGAGTAAGTAAGTCTGTTATTGAAACTCTTCGCAACGCAGGAGCCCTTAAGGGGTTACCCGAAAGTGCTCAGATGAGCCTGTTCGGATTTTAATTAAACCTTGATTTATTAAATTTATGAGTGTATAATAATTGTGTTAAAAGCTTAACAAAGGAGAATGATTATGATAGCTTTATATGTAATTCTTGCTGTGATTGCACTTCTGATTATCATCACCGCAATCAGAGCCGCAAAATTTGTTCCCGAAAAGAAGGAACGCCCCGAAATGGTTGAAGAAAAGGTTAATTTTGAGCGTGTTCAGAAAAACCTTTCAAAAGCAATTCAGTGCAAAACTGTTTCTCACGATGACCCTTCACTGACAGATTGGTCAGAGTTTGAAAAGTTCCACGCTTTTCTTGAAGAAGCATATCCTCAGATTCACTCAAAGCTTGAAAAAGAGGTCATCTCTGCCGCAAGTCTTGTGTTTAAATGGAAGGGTAAAAACCCTGACCTTGAGCCTATGGCACTTCTTGCTCATCAGGACGTTGTACCTGTTACTGCCGGCACAGAGGACGATTGGAAGCACGATCCCTTTGAAGGCCACAATGACGGTGAGTTCATCTGGGGACGCGGTACGGTTGATATGAAAAACCACCTCATCTGCGTTATGGAAGCTGTTGAAACACTTCTTGAAGAGGGCTTTGAGCCTGAAAGAGATGTTTACCTTTGCTTCGGTCATAACGAAGAGGTTGTT
>JAZQYU010000006.1:0-12941 GCA_045633685.1 Acutalibacteraceae bacterium
GAACTCTCTTAGCGGTAAGCGCCTCGGGAGTAGCTCCGGCAAAGGTACGGCTCTTCGTCATTTCAATATACCAGTCGCAGAAGGTATCCCACGTGAATGAATATATCTCACCGAGAGCTACGCCTATTTCGTAGTTCTCTACGTTTTCATTAACTGTCTTTGCAAGCTTATTAAATGCAGAAATTATCCACTTATCCTCAGGCGCAAGCTCGCTCTCAAGAGGCATTTTGAGAAGCTCCTCATCAGACTCGGTAAGGTTCATAAGAACGAATCTTGAAGCGTTCCAAAGCTTATTTGCAAAGTTTCTTGCCGATTCTATCTTCTCATCCGAGAATCTCATATCGTTTCCGGGAGCGTTACCGGTTGCAAGAGCAAAACGAAGAGCATCTGCGCCGTACTGCTCGATAATCTTAAGGGGATCTATACCGTTACCGAGAGATTTGGACATTTTCCTTCCCAAAGCATCGCGGACAAGACCGTGGATAAGAACGGTATCGAAGGGGGCTTTGCCTGTCTGTTCAATGCCTGAGAACATCATTCTCATAACCCAGAAAGGAATAATATCATAGCCTGTTACAAGCGTGTTTGTGGGATAAAAATGTTTAAGATCCTCTGTTTCATCAGGCCAGCCGAGAGTTGAAAAAGGCCAGAGAGCTGATGAGAACCAGGTGTCAAGAGTATCAGGATCCTGAGAAAGATTTTTGCCTGAACAATGAGCACAGCAATCAGGAGCGGTGCGTGCAACTGTGATTTCACCGCAATCTGCACAATACCAGGCGGGAATTCTGTGACCCCACCAAAGCTGACGGGAAATACACCAGTCACGGATATTTTCGAGCCAATGGAAATAAATCTTTTCAAAACGCTGAGGAACAAACTTTGTTTCACCGTCTTTAACTGCATCAATAGCAGGACCTGCAAGAGGCTTCATCTTTACAAACCACTGCTTTGAAACCTTGGGCTCAATTGTGCTGTGGCATCTGTAGCAGGTGCCTACATTATGAGAATACGCCTCTGTTTTAACAAGTGCACCCTCTTTTTCAAGGTCTTCAACAATAGCTTTTCTTGCCTGCAATCTGTCCATACCGGAATATCTGCCGTAACCCTCAACAATATGTGCATCATCTGTGAAGGTATCAATAACCGGAAGGTCATGACGAAGACCAACTTCAAAGTCGTTGGGATCGTGAGCAGGTGTGATTTTAACACAGCCTGTGCCGAAATCCATTTCAACATATTCATCGGCAACTACAGGAATTTCACGGTGAACAAGAGGAAGAACAAGCATCTTGCCGACCATATCTTTATATCTTTCGTCAGTGGGATGAACTGCAACAGCTGTGTCACCAAGCATAGTTTCGGGACGTGTTGTAGCTACTTCAAGGTAACCGCTACCGTCAGCAAAGGGATAACGAAGGTGCCAGAATGAGCCTGCCTGCTCCTCATATTCAACCTCTGCGTCTGAAATTGAAGTGAGACAAACGGGGCACCAGTTTACTATTCTTTCACCTCTGTAAATAAGTCCTTTTTCATAAAGACGGACAAAAACTTCATTAACAGCCTTATTACAACCTTCATCAAGGGTGAAGCGCTCTCTGTCCCAATCACAGGATGAGCCGAGCTTTTTAAGCTGTTCGATAATTCTTCCGCCGTACTGAGCCTTCCATGCCCAAGCTCTTTCAAGGAAGCCGTCACGACCGAGATCCTCTTTGGTGACACCTTCCGCCTTCATTGCTTCAACAATCTTTGCCTCTGTTGCAATGGAAGCATGGTCAGTTCCGGGAAGCCACAAAGCATCATAGCCCTGCATTCTGCGCCAACGGATAATGGCATCCTGCAAGGTGTTGTCAAGGGCGTGACCCATATGAAGCTGACCTGTAATGTTGGGTGGAGGCATAACGATTGTGTAAGGCTTCAAATCCTTATCACACTTGGCTGCGAAATACTTGTTTTCCAGCCAGAAGGCATATGTTTTATCTTCAACCTCTTTAGGGTCGTAGATTTTTGCTAAATCTTTAGCCATTTTATTTACTCCTTTATTAAAGCACTAAGCATTGAGAAACGCAAAAGCGCTCCTCAATGCTGTAACAGTTCAACTGCAAATATTATAACTGACCTGCGTTGTATTTATCAAGCAAAGCGTGAATCTTGTCGGCAGGTGCAAGAAGCTGGCAAACAGACATATCGTGGTTAAGTGTGTCTGTGAAGAGAGCGATGTATTTGTAGGTATTAACCTCACAGTACCAGTCTCTTTCTTTAAGTTCCTTAGTTCTGTAAATAAGGTTGGTTGTGAAAACCTTATCAAATACTCCGTCTGCGTAAGCCTGGTCAAAAACTTCAAGACCGTTGCAGAAAAGACCGAATGTTGCAACAAGGAAGATACGCTTTGCGCCTAATTCTCTCAATTTGCTTGCAACCTCAATCATAGATTCACCTGATGAAATCATATCGTCTACAATTACAACATCCATACCCTCAACGCTGTCACCAAGGAATTCGTGAGCAATGATGGGGTTTCTGCCGTCAACGATTCTTGAGAAGTCTCTTCTCTTGTAGAACATACCAAGCTCAACACCGAGAATGTTGGAGAAATAGATACATCTGCCCATACCGCCTTCGTCGGGAGAGATGATCATAAGGTGTTCTTTATCAATTTTAATGTCGGGAATATTTTTAACCATAGCCTTGATAAGCTGATATGAAGGCTGGATGCATTCAAAGCCCTTGAGAGGAATAGCGTTCTGAACTCTGGGGTCATGAGCATCGAAGGTAAGAATATTGTCAACACCCATGCTGCTGAGCTCCTGAAGAGCCTGAGCGCAGTCAAGAGATTCACGGCTTGAACGCTTATGCTGTCTGCCTTCATAAAGCATAGGCATAAGTACGGTGATACGGCGAGCCTTGCCTTCAATTGCGCTGATAGCTCTTTTGAGGTTTGCAAAATGCTCATCGGGGCTCATAGGAACTTCCATACCGTACATTTTATATCTGACACCATAGTTAAAGCAATCACAAAGAATGAAGATGTCATAGCCTCTGACAGTGTGATTAAGACTTGCCTTGCCTTCACCTGAACCAAATCTGGGGAAGGATATGTCGATAATGTAAGAATCCTTTTCGTAGCCTGCAAATGCAAGAGGATCTTTTTCCATAATGGCTCTTTCTTTACGCCATTTTACGATGTATTCATCGATACTCTGAGCCATTTCTTCACAGCCGGGCAATGCAATAATACCTAACTGACCTACGGGTACGCTGAGCATCTGCTCTTCAAGCGCTTTGTTAACACTCATTATTTTAACCACCTTTAACTATATTGAATGAGACATATTTATAATACTATAAAAAATGTCTTTTGAAAAGCCAAAATACGATTTTTCTCGCTAAAAATTTTGAAGAATATTTATGTACAAATTTGTTTAGTTTATACAAAGCTATGCTCAACTGTTATAACACAACAATACATAGGGTTGTATTTTTTTACCTCTCCTGCCACAATATCTGCAATTTCCTGCCTGGACTGCTTATGTCCGTATGGAATAACAAGATCAAAAATAAGATTCGTATGAGACGGACTTTCAACCATTCTGAAATCGTGAATTGAATATTCTGAATTCACATCTGAAACAATGGAAGAAATCGTTTCCCTTAGCTTGTTGACCTTTTCTACATTCACCTCAAGAGGATCCATATGAATTACGAGAATAATACCCATTTTATCATAAATTTCTTTTTCGATATTATCGATAAGGTCATGGGAAATATTGATATCCACATCACCCGAAACTTCAACATGCACGCTACCGAAAAATCTGCCGGGGCCATAATCATGAAGCATAAGGTCGTGAATACCCATAACTCCGTCGTAAGCGAGAATTTCACTCTGAAGCTCATCAACAAACTCTTTTGTAGGAGGTTTTCCAAGCAAGGTACCGGTTGCTTCACGAAGAATGCTGAAGCCGGCCCAAAAAACAAACAGAGAAACAAAAACACCCAGGTAACCGTCAATCGGTAATTCGGTAAATTTCGATATAACAAGTGCTATCAAAGTCGCAGACGTTGCGGCAATATCTCCGATACTGTCTTTAACAACTGCAGTCATAGCAGCAGAGTCGATTTTTTTGCCAAGCTTTCTGTTAAAGAGGGCGAGCCATAATTTACCGAGAATTGATACCCCGAGGATAACTGCCGAAACCGTTGAAAACTTAACCGCCTGAGGATTCATAATTTTTTCAACTGAAGACATTGCAAGCTCAAAGCTCATAAACAGAACAATAAATGAAACAATCAGTGAAGTTATGTACTCTACCCTGCCGTGGCCGAAAGGATGCTCCTTATCGGCAGGCTTGTTGGATATTTTAAACCCGAACAAAGTAACAGCAGATGAGCCCGCATCAGAAAGATTGTTTATTGCATCAGCCGTTATTGCAATACTTCCCGTGAGGTAACCTATGAAAAACTTCACACAGCAGATGATTACATTCACAACAATACCGACAATTCCGCTGAGAACACCGTAATCTGTTCTGACCTTGGGATTTTTTACATCGTCACTGTTTTTAATAAAAAGTCTGATCAGTAAATTTGTCATATGCCTTACCTTTCTTTGATATGAACATCAAGCTGTTCAAAAGGAATTTCTATTCCGTTTGCATCAAAATTGTATTTGACGGATTCCTGCATTGAGTAAAAAGTGTTCCAATAATCCTTACCGTCACACCAGACCTGACACACAAGATTTATACTGTGATTTCCGTGCTCCTTGACTCCGACATACGGTGCAGGCGTTTTGAGAACAAATTTATTGTCCAGCGCTGTTTTAGCAAGCACATCCTTTGCTTTGTTGATATCCTGCTTGTAGCTTACGGAATATGTGAGATCTATTCTTCTGGTTGACTGAGAAGAATAATTGATAAGATCGTTTGCTGTGATATGATTGTTGGGAATGATAATCTTTTTGTTATCAACGGTAATAAGGGATGTATTCATAAACCTGATATCCTCAACAGTGCCCATAAGACCGTCAATCTCAATAAAATCACCGCTGTTGAAGGGCTTATTGAAAAGAATCTGGATTCCGCTGGCAAACTGAGCGATACAATCCTTGAGACCAAGACCTGCAGTTATACCCGCAGCGCCGAGTGCAGCAACAAAGGAGCTTATATCAAACCCGAGATTTGAAAGCGCCATAACAACAAAAATTATTCTGATGAAAAAATCTGTAAACTTGCTGAGAAAGTGATGAACAGATTTATCCACATTCCTCTTAACAAGAATTTTAACAACAATTTTACCCGCAAGTTTACCAAGCCATACCCCTGCGATTATAATCACCAGTGACCAGATAATTGCAGGAAGAAGCTGAAGAATTTTATCCGGAAGAGATTCAAAATATAAAGCTTTAAATGAGTTGAACATCATAGATCCTCCTCTTTTTCACTCTTGTTATTATATAACATCTATCACTGGTTTGCAAGGTAAAATACACAATATTTCAGCAACAAAATTAGTAATAGTCACATATTTATTCTTATTTCTTTTTTATAATTGAAATCTGATAGAAATTGATATATAATCAAAAAGTTAGTTTATCTAATAAAGAAGGAGTGTTAAAATGAAAAAGGCGATTAAAATCATTTCATGTGTTTTGGTTATCGTTCTTTCAATTTCAATGTTCAGCGTTTCATTTTCGGCATATGCCGGGGGTGGCAACATCATAGGTGATTATGATTTCACCATTGTTGATAATCCCTATGAAAACATTGAATGGGATAACGGTACCCTCCATGCCTTCAAGGCTTCAACCCATACCCATACCGTTCGTAGTGACGCTGATATCGAGCTCAACGATACAATCTGGTATCACTACATGTCAGGCTACGAAGCATTCTGCCTCACAGACCACGGTACAGTCAACGGTGTTGACATCAAGCATAACGGCGTAGTTACAGGTGTAACCGGCGCAAACGGTGTTTCTTGTGGTTGGACAGAAGACCAGACAAGACTTGCTCTTTACGGCTATCAGTCTTTTGTTCACGGTAATGTTGATGAAATTTCAACTGACGATTACTACAATATTATTTATGGCCGTCAGGCAGGCACCTACGGAGACAGACCCCAGCATCTTGTAGATGCCGGCAGAGGTATGTTCAACATCCCCCTCGGCAATGAAGCTAACGCTGTTTCCTCCAACAAATGTCATGTTAACATTTATAATGTAGCTTACGGTCACAACACAACCGACGCCAACACATGGCCAGAATCCACCGTTGCAGACTCATATGATGACGGAGCTTTTTCAAGAATCAACCACATCGGTGAATGGACCGACGGTAACGGTGATCCAAGCGTTTACGATGAATCATGGATTAACGACTTTGTAGGCATTTTTGAAACCTATTGCCCCAACAGAACAACATATACAGAATCAGATTCAAAATGGAATCACACAAACGTTACAGGTCAGCAGGTTAAAAGAGGTATCATCGGTATCGAGCTTGTTAACACATCCGACAACCGTACACGTAACGACCGTTTCTATGTATATGATGCCAGCCTTAAAAAGCTTGCTCCTCAGGGAATCAATGTATACGGCTTCTGCGAAGACGACTCTCACGAGGAATCCGACATTAACAAAAATGCTCAGTACTTCCTTGTCAACGACGGTACAGCATGGTCTGAAGAAGATGAATCTTTCTATGGTGCTCAGTATCCTAACGACAACGAGCCCTGGTATGGTTACACAGGTGACCTTATCAAGAGTATGACAAACGGTGAATTCTTCGCAAGCTCAGTAAACTCAAAGAATTCATACGAGCTCGGTGACGGCTTCTCAGCCTCAGGCGCATACCCTTCTGTCAACTATTTTGTTTTCGATGACGAAACCAATCAGTTCACTCTCCGAGTAAACAACGCACAGAAGGTTCGAATTGTTGCTGACGGTACTATTCTTGACACAGTTTCAATGACACAGTCCGAATCATTTGAGGAAGTTGTTTTTGACCTTAACAGCTACGAAAAGGATATCAACAGCTATATCCGAATTTACGCCACAGGTAAGGGTGGTATTACATATCTCCAGCCCGTACTCCTTTCTAAATCAGAAAGCAAAATTTCTACTGTTGAATTTACCACTCCTTCAACAGATACAAAAGTAAACGTTTTTGATGCAAACGGCGTTCTTATGTCCCCTGCAAACAATCATATTTACGTTCTTCCTGCAGGCAACTACACTTACGTTGCATCAAGACCCGGTTATCACACAACCGATGCAATTCCCTTCACAGTTACTCAGGCTCAGATCAACAACGCAGAAAAGGTTGTTATTAATGTTGAGCTTGAAAAGAACAGCGACATTGTTTCAACAGTATTTTATGTTCCAGAAACAATTTATCTGAATCCAGCAGATTCGACAAGTTTCCAATATTATATTGACAGAAACAATGACGGTTCACTTGAATCAGCAATAAAGCAGACAGGTAACGTTTACTTCCACCGCGAGGGTGCTGAAAACCTTAATATCGGATTTGAAGTAGTCGACGGTGCAACACTCAATAACCTTGACTACACTGTTGAAAAGCTTTCCGGTGAAGAGGTTGCCGCAACAATTACAGGCGGATCACTTACATCTGCACTTGCATCAGGCGGAAAGGCAACTCTTGTATGGACCGCCAATTACATAGTAAATGGTCAGAGTTTTGAATCCAAAGCATACTCATATGTTTATAGTCCTCTCAAAGGCGCAGGTTCAGTTGCCGCTGCAGGCGGTTATGCTCAGACCAAAAGAGCTGCAGGCTGGCTCCATTCACCAATGGATGTCACAGGTACTGTTTGGCTTTCAGGTGTTCATTCAGTTGCAGGAGGCTCAGCAGCATATAAATTTGCTCCATACGGTGGTGAACCTATAACTAACGCCTCAGGCGTAGACAACATCATTACAACCGGCGTAGGTATGAGCACATCAAGCGACAACTCAAGCGGCGGTTCAGTTACTGTTTATCCTCAGGGATCGTCAGCAACACTTTCTGTTGATATCAGCCGTCATTCAAACTTCAATCAGATTCCCGGCCTTGCAGTCGGTCTTGATATGAACAGTGCAAACTCCTGCGATTCTGTAAGTGACAGCACAATTCAGTACGTAAATTTCGGCACTGCACGACTTTACACACTCTCTGGTGTTGCAGCAAACACTCTTGGTGGCCAGCGCTTGTTTATGTCCGATAACACAAATTCCGACAAGGATATCGACTATGCGATTGATACTTCAGTTGCTTCAATCAGCATTGTTGGTCAGGTTTACGGTTATAAATCAAGCCGTAGTGACGCTGTTATAGGTACAGTTACACTTAACCTCAACTATGTTGATAAAGCGCCCCTTCGTCAGCAGGTGGAAAACGCAATAAACGGTGCATATCAGAGAAGCTGGTTTGTAAATGCATCTGATTACGATTCATTTATCAACACTCTCAAATCATCTTCACTTGTTCTCGGTAATCCCACAGCAACACAGACTGAAGTTACCGCAGCAACAACTTCAATAAAAAATGCAATATCAAATGTTGAACTTAAAAAAGGTACTGCCACAGTTAACTACATTGATGTAAAAGGCGGAACAATTGAAACAACAACCACAGAATATACAATTACTGACACACTTGTGTTTAGCGCAAACCAAATTGATGGCTACAATTACAAAAATTCATGGGAATGTGTTGTTGACGGAAAAGTTGTAAAATCCGGCACAGACGATCTTGCAAGAATCATGTCAACATTCGAAAATTGTACATTCAACTTCTACTATATCCCCAACACTTATTCCGTAATCTTCAACACTCAGTACGAAGGTTATACACCCTTGGGCGGTACAGGGTATGTTGCCACACTCAATAAGAACTACACACTTCCCCAGAATGCTCCTGAAATTGAAGGTTATACATTCACCGGTTGGTATTTTGACCTTGATGATGGTGTGTATGCCGCAGGTTCAACATTCAAATGGGATATTACCGAAAACGGCACATTCACAGCTCTTTACGAAAGCAATACTTATACCGCAATTGTTGACCTTGATGGTGGCAAGAACTTCGACTACACATCCTTTGAATGTAAATTCGGTGATTATGTTGATATTCCTATGGATATCCCCACCAAAAGCGGACACTCATTTGCAGGTTGGCAAGTAACATCAGTCAGCGGCAAGGATCTCGGAATCAGCACTCCCGGCGGCAGACTTAACTTTGACGTTGCAGAGAACCTCATTATGAAAGCATTGTGGACTGTAAATGAATTCACCGTAACCTTCGAAACAAACGGCGGTGAAATCTCAACAGCTTCAAAAGTAGTTTCTTACGGTGAAGCTTACGGAACACTTCCAACACCCACACGCGAAGGCTATGTTTTCGGCGGATGGTATCTTAATGAAGCTCTTACAAAAGCTGTTAACAAATCAACAATTGTTAATCTGGCCGAAGATCACACTCTTTATGCTAAATGGACTGTAGGTAATTACTCAATCACTTACTACGTTGACGGTGTAAAATTCGTTACAGAAAATTATGATTTCGGAGCAAATGTAACTCCCGTAACAGCACCCACAAAGGTTGGTCACACATTCTCAGGCTGGAGTGAAATCCCCGCAACAATGCCTGCCGGCAATGTAACGGTTAACGGCTCATTCACAGTTAATGAATACACCGTTACTTATGTTATTGACGGTGAAGTCCTTGACTCTCAGAGCTATAAATACGGTGACACAATTACTCCTGTTGAAGCACCTGAATTGGAAGGCTATACTTTCACAGGCTGGCAGAATGTTCCTTCAACAATGCCTGCTGAAAACATCACAATCACAGGTTACTATGATGTCAATACATATACAATTTTCTACTATGTTGACGGTAACCTTTACACAACACAGTCAGCAACTTATGGTCAGTCAATCACGCCGATTGCAGCTCCCAGCAAAAACGGTTATATCTTCTCAGGCTGGAGTGAAATCCCCGCAACAATGCCCGCAGAAAACGTTACAATCTACGGCACCTTCACAGGTGTCCCCTACACAATCACCTACTATGTTGACGGTGTTGAATACAAATCCGAAACATACAGCTATGGTGATAAAATCATTCCCCTCGCAGCTCCTGAAAAACCCGGCTACACATTCTCAGGCTGGTCAACAATTCCATCAACGATGCCTCAGAGAAATGTAAAAATCAACGGTATTTTCACAGCAAACACATACACTTATAAGTTTGTGCTCGACGGCGTTGAAATGACTGATTGGACTATCACAGCCAAGTGCGGAACTTCCGTTTCGGCTCCCGTTCCCACACTCAGCGATGACTACAAGTTCAGCGGTTGGACACCTGATTTCCCTGAAGTTATGGGAACAGAATCAATGACTTTCTACGGAACAACAACAAAGGCATATTCTGTTTATACATTTGACATCAACGGTGCAACAGGTACCACTCCTGAATCTGAGAAATATTCTGTTGACACAGAAGTTACTCTTCCCGCTGATGATACTTTTGCAAAAACAGGTTACACCTTCTCCGGTTGGTCAGAAGATAAAAACGCAACAACAGGCGTTACAAAGACAACCGTTAAAGCAGAAGACACAACAATGTTTGCTATCTGGACAATGATGAACATTTACATTGAATCTGCTGATGAGTCAACAACTATCATTGATGAAATCAACGATTTGATTTATGGCATTGCCGAAATGCTTACCCCTGACAGATTCGAGTCTGATTATGTTGAGCTTATCGGTTCAAACGGTGATATCAGCTATGAAACAGGTCTCGGCTTCGGCACAGATACCAAAGTTTATGTTAAAGATTCTGCAAACGGAAGCGTAGTTGCAACATACACCCTTGTTGTTTACGGCGACGTTGACGGTGACGGCGTTGCAGACGGTCAGGACGTTGTTCTTGCCCAGATGCTTTGCGACGGTGTGCTCACCGAAGCGTCAGTTTCAAAGGCTGTATATAAGGCAGCAGACTGTAACCATGACGGTGAAATCACCTCAGAAGACGTTAACGAAATTATAAATGCAGGTCTTCTTACAACTAAAATTAATCAAACAAAATAACTCATAGCCCCTCATGGGGCTATGTTGCTTTGAAAAGAGTGATTATTTATGAAAAAAACGTCTCCCGAATTATTGAAATATATGGTTGACGGCATTAAATATGTTTGTCAGAAATATCAAAGACGTTCACCGGGCTCTCAGTCTGAAAGAGATGCTCAGGATTATTTCAAAAAAGAGTTGGCAAAGTTTGCCGATGAGGTTTATTCCGAAGATTTTACACTTCATCCTCATGCATTTATGGGCTTCATTTTTTATTCGGCAATCTTCTCTCTTGTTGGTATAGCCTGCTATTGGTTGAGCGCTTACAGCCCTGTTCTGCCGGTAGTCGGAACTGTGCTCACACTTCTTGCCGTGCTTATGTTCCTTTTTGAATTTCTTTTCTACGGTGAATTTGTTGACTTCCTCTTCCCCAAAAGAGTTTCAAGAAATGTTTTTGCCACAAGAAAGCCCACAGGTGAGGTTAAGCGTCGCATTATCTTCGGTGGCCATACCGATGCTTCTCCCGAATGGACATTTTCTCTTCACGGCGGCCTCCCCGCTCTTGTTGCGGTAATCGGCGGTTCCATAATCGGTATGTTTATTATCTTCGGCTCAAACATTGCTATTTTCATTAAATCTCTTATTACAGATACAGTTGCTATTGAAGGCTTCTGGAAGGTATTGGGAATTGTTAACCTTTGCACAATTCCGTTTATTATTGCAATTATGTTCTTCATTAACTGGAGAGTGATTGTAGATGGTGCTAATGATAACCTCAGCGCCAACTACATTTCAATGGCAGTAATGAAAGAAATGGCCGAAAAAGATTTCAGATTTGAAAACACAGAAGTGTGCTGTCTTCTTTCAGGCTCAGAAGAAGCAGGTCTCAGAGGTGCAAAAGCATTTGCTAAAAAGCACAGGCAGGAAATGCTCGATATCGAAACTGTTTTCATTTCCCTTGATACAATGAGAGAAATCAAAGAGTTCAGAATCAACACTATTGGCTGCACCGGCACCGTTCACAGCAACGAAGCCGTTGGTGATTTGCTTCACGAGGCAGGAATGAACTGCGGCGTTGACATCCCCCGTTCCGAGCTTTATCCAGGCGCGGTTGATGCAGACGGTTTCACAAAATTCGGTATCCGCGCCTGCGGTTTTACAGGTGTAAGCCACGACCCCAAAACATATTATCACACCCGCGAAGACTCCTGGGATAACATCAGCGAGGATTGCATTGAGCTCAGCCTTGATATCTGCCGAGAAGCCGCAAGACTTTATGATGAAAACGGCGGAATCAAAAAATATGAGGACGCCAGAAAGTAATTGAAAAAATTTTACAAAAAGTGTAGATTTTTTGCAAACAGTATGATATAATCTTTCAGTATAAAAGTTTTGGAGGATTCTATAATGGGTAAAACAGTTAAAAGCAGAATTTTTATGTCAATCACTGCAATGGTGTGCGTTGCCGCACTTTGCATTATTGCTAACAGCGGTATCCCCTCTCTTTACAAAAGCTATGCCGAAAAGGTAGCTGCTCAGGATGCTGCAACAAGACCTGTTAAGCAGGTTGTAACAATGGCTCCCGCCACAACAACCACCACTACAGAAGCTGTTACCGAAGGCTCCGTTGATTATGAAATTGAAGAAACAACAACAGAAGCTGTTACAGAAGAAGCAACACAGGAAGAGGTTACAGAAGAAGAAACAACAACTGAAGCAGAAGAAGCTCCTGCAGAAGAAAGCTTCCTTGATAAGATTCTCAATTTCTTCACTTCACTTTTCTCAGGTGAGCTTTTCTCAAGCTTCGGCGATATTTTCTCAGATATTCTCGGTATCTTTGGTCTTTAATTTAAAATAAAATCGGCAG
>JAZQYU010000007.1:0-28143 GCA_045633685.1 Acutalibacteraceae bacterium
GCCCGCAAGGCAAAGGCAGAGGGGCTTACCGAAGAAGAAATCAAAGAAAGAGACATTCTCAGAAGGGAGTACATCGACTCCTACAAAGCAAGTCTTGTGTCACAGCTTGAAAACACCTACATCGTTGACGGAAAAGGAAACAAGACTAAAGTTACAAGAAAGAATTAAGAAAAGTGGCTGTCTTTGGTTGAAGACAGTCACTTTTTGTATAAATATGCATATATTTTGTTATTTGTTAAGATAAAACTTGACAATAACTACAAAATGCGGTAAAATGATTAAGATATTAGGCTAATATGCCGTATTAGTTTAATATTGGAGCAAAGCTCCGTAATGATAATTTCTTAATACTAAGATATTATTTATTATACTCAAAATTTACCAAGGAGGTGTTGTGCAAACATGAGTATTTCAATTACAGTTTTTGTTATTGTAATCCTTGCGTGTGTTGTGGTTGGCGCCGCTGCAGGTTTTGCAGGCGGATTTGTTTACCGCAAAAAGGTTGCCGAGTCAGCAATCGGTTCAGCCAAGCTTGAAGCTACACGCATTGTTAATGAGGCTGTTTCAAAGGCTGAATCTGCCAAGAAAGAAAAAATTCTTGAGGCAAAAGACGAAATTCACAAACAGCGCGCAGAGCTTGAACGTGAAATTCGCGAAAGAAGAAGTGAAGTTCAACGGCAAGAACGTCGCTTAAACCAGAAAGAAGAATCTCTTGACAAAAAAGCCGAAAATCTTGAGAAGAAGGATGAAATTCTTCAATCCAAGATTCAGAACGCCGAAAAGAAAGAAGAAGAAATCGAATCCCTTAAGCGCAGTCACCTTGAGATGCTTGAAAGAATTTCAGGCTACACCAAGGAACAGGCTAAGGACTATTTGCTTAAAACCCTTGAAGAGGACCTTACTCACGAGAAGGCCGTCAAGATTATGGACTTTGAGCAGAAAACCAAGGACGAGTCAGAAACACTCGCCAGAGAAATTATTGCAACCGCAATTCAGCGTTGCGCCGCAGACCACAGCGCAGAAGCCACAGTTTCTGTTGTTGCTTTGCCCAACGATGAAATGAAGGGACGCATCATCGGCCGCGAAGGTCGTAACATCCGCACACTTGAAACAATCACAGGTGTTGACCTTATTATTGACGACACACCCGAAGCAATCACAGTTTCCTGCTTCGATCCCGTTCGTCGTGAAATTGCCCGCAGAACTCTCGAAAAGCTTATTGCAGACGGTCGAGTTCACCCGGCAAGAATTGAAGAGCTCTTTGACAAAGCAACAAGAGAGGTTGAACACACAATTAAGCAGACAGGTGAAAGAGCCGCTGTTGACGCCGGCGTTAACGGTGTTCACCCCGAGCTTATCCGTCAGCTTGGTAAGCTGAAATACCGCACAAGCTACGGTCAGAATGTTCTCAACCACTCACTTGAGGTTTCTTACATTGCAGGTCTTATGGCTGCTGAGCTTGGCGCAGATGTTAAGCTTGCAAAGCGTGCAGGTCTTCTCCACGATATCGGTAAGGCTCTTGACCACGAAATGGAAGGCTCACATATTGAGCTTGGCGTTGAATATGCTAAAAAGTATAAAGAGAATGACCATGTTGTTCACGCAATTCACGCTCACCACGGTGATGTTGAAGCCAAAACAATCGTTGCTTGCCTTGTTCAGGCTGCAGACGCAATTTCTGCCGCAAGACCCGGCGCAAGGAGAGAAAATCTTCAGAACTACATCAAGCGTCTTGAAAAGCTTGAAGAAATTTCAAACTCATTTGATGGTGTTGAAAAGTCATTTGCAATTCAGGCAGGTCGCGAAATCAGAATTATGGTTAAGCCCGAAGCTGTTACGGACGACCAGATGGTTCTTGTTGCAAGAGAAATTGCCAAAAAGATTGAAGACGAGCTTGAATATCCCGGACAGATCAAAGTTAACGTTGTTCGTGAAAGCAGAGCAATCGACTTCGCAAAATAAAAAATTACAGCCGTTAAGTTTTAGCTTAACGGCTGATTTTTTACTTCTTTTTGATGGTTGAAATTTTTTTGACCACGCAGAGCACGAGGAAAATGATGATGTTGATTATTACAATTGTGGCTCCCGTGGGGAGGGTGTAGCCTGCGGGGCTGACATAAACGCAGGAAACGGTGAGCCCGATGACGAAACACACCACGGCAATTATTGCTGAACTGACTGTAACCGCAAGGAAGGATTTGCACACTCTCATTGAGCTGACGGCGGGGAAAATAATCAGCGCCGAAATCAGCAGCGCACCCATAACCTTCATACCAAGCACGATAGTGACAGCGGTGAGCACTGCAATAACTGTGTTGTAAAGATTTGCTCTGAGGCCGGTTGCTTTCATAAAAGACTCGTCAAAGGTGACGGCAAAAATCTTGTTATAAAATAAAACAAACAGCAAAAGCACAACCACACTCAGCGCAACGCTGAGATAAACATCAGATTTGGTCATAGTCAGGGGACTGCCGAAAAGGTAGTTGCACACGTCGGTGTTAAGACCGTTGGTGAAAGAAATAATCACTGTGCCCACAGCCAGCGCACCTGAGGAAATTATTCCGATAGCGGCATCACCCTTGATTTTGGTGTTTTCGTTGATTCTCAGCAAAAAGAAAGCAGAAATCACTACAATAGGAATTGAAACATAAAGTGAGGCGTCTGCCAGATTAAGCAATGCGGCAATAGCTGTTGCCCCGAAGCCTACGTGAGAAAGTCCGTCACCAATCATTGAATAACGCTTGAGCACAAGGCTCACGCCGAGAAGTGCCGCGCAAAGGGAAATGAGAATGCCGGCAATCAGTGCACGCTGAACGAAGGTGAAGCCGAGGTAATACTGAATCTGTGAAAACAAACTAAGCATTTGCGCCACCTCCCAAAAAATGCTTGCCGAATTGGGATTGTTTATATTCCTCGGTGGTGCCGAAGAATGAGCCGTTATGGTTGAGGTGGAGAATTTTGTTGGCAATATCAATTGATCCGGGGATATCGTGAGACACCATAATCACCGTGATTTTGTCTTCGCGGTTAAGCTTTTTGATTAAATCATAAAGCTCTGCCGTAACAATGGGATCAAGACCCGCCACAGGCTCGTCCAGAAGCAAAATCTTCTTTGTGGCACACAGAGCCCTTGCCAGAAGAACACGCTGCTGCTGGCCGCCTGAGAGCTCCTGATAGCATCTCTTTTTTAAGTGGGTTATGCCGAGAAGCTCCATATTATAAGCAGCCTTAGCTTTTTCTTTTTTTGAAAAGAAAGGGCTTTTTGTTTTGTTGAGGCAACCGGACAAAACAATTTCACTCACGCTTGCAGGGAAGTCCTTCTGCACCTCGGTCTGCTGAGGAAGGTAGCCGATTTCGTTCTGAAAAAGACCGCCCGAAAGCTCAATGCAACCGCCCGATGTTTTAACAAGCCCGAGTAGGGATTTCATTAAAGTGGTTTTACCTGAGCCGTTCTCACCCACAATGCAAACTGCGTCACCGTCTTCAACCGAAAAAGTGAGATTATTGACAACGGTTTTGCCGTCGTAGGCAACGGAAAGGTTTTTGCAACTGATTAAAGACATATCAATTCAAAGCCTCGCTGAGATTTTTTATATTCTGCTCCGTTAAGGAGATGTAGGTTGCACCATTTTCAAAGTCACTTTTGCTCACATTGTGGCAGGAGTGAAGCATAAGCTTCTTTACGCCTGTGGATTCGCAAAGCGTATCGGCAACCTTTTGTGAAGAAAATTCTGTGTAAAACACCGCTTTTACGCCCGTTTCTCTTATTTTGGTTTCGAGAAAAGCAATTGTGGCGGCACTTGGGTCGCTTTCGGTTGAACAACCGGGGAAAGCGGCATAATATTTAAAGCTGTAAGCTTCCGCAAGGTAGCGGAAAGGAAAACGGTCTGCCATCACAATTGTTCCGTCAAGGGATGCAACAGACTTGTATTTTTCATCAAGGTTGGCAAGCTCTTTTTTGTATTTTTCAAAATTGGCAGAATACAGCTCGCTGTTTTGGTTATCTGTATCAATAAGGTTATCTTTGATTTTTTCGCAGATAGAGATTGCATTGGCAGGGCTTGTCCACACATGCTCGTCCTTTTCTCCGTGGGCAGAAACTTCACCATGGTGATCGGCCTGCATTCCTTCAATTGTTTCTTCGTCAAGAAGAGTAACGCAGTCAATCATACGGATTGTGTTCATTTCGCCGTCATCAAATGTGGCAAGAAGCTCCTCTACCCATTGGTCAGATTCACCACCGAGGTAAATGAACAAGTCGCATTCCCTGATTTGTGCCATATCTTGAACGCTTGGCTCAAAGGCGTGGGGCTCGGTGCCGGGAGGTATGAGCATTGTTACCTCAATACCGTCAATTCCCTTGGTAATCTGTCGGGCAAAATCATATGAGGGAAAAACAGTAGAGATTATATGAAGCCTGCCTTTTTCCTGAACTCCGCCCGAGCAAGCGGCAAGGGAAAGCACAAGGCAAAGTGCTGTTAGAATTGCAACAAATTTTTTCATTATGCGTCCTTTCTGCAACCCTTGCAATAGCCGTAAAGGGTGGTGTTGAGGTTATCCACAAAAAAGTTGTGGTCGTGGGCAATGTGGCTTTCAACATCGCGGAGCATCGGGCAGTCGATGTGATAAAGCTCACCGCATTCAATGCATTTCATGTGAAAATGAGAGTCGCCGCCGCAATGATTGAGCTGATAAAGTGAAACCTTGCCCTGAGTGAATTTCTGGATAACGCCATCCTTAACAAAGCTTGAAAGAAGCCTGTAAACCGTGGCTTCACCCAAGGAAATGCTCTCGTTTTCAATAATTTCTCGTGAAGAAAAGCATTTGTGAGGCTGAGCCTTGAAGAGATTGAGCAATATATCCTTTTGTTTTGTTTTGTATGATTTTTCGTTCATAAAAAGCAACTCCAATTTGATAGTGACTATCAAATTGGAGTATATCACAATATATTGAATTTTGCAAGTTTTTAAGACAAATATTCCAACGCTTTTTCAATCTGAGTGTCGGAATCTTCTGTTTCGGCATATTCAACCATAATATCAGGCTCAAGACCTGTTTTTTCAAAGCTTTCGGTGATGTAGGGCTTAACCTTGCCCACGGTGAGCACAATTCCGCTGCCGTCACTCAAAGAAAAAGCCTTTTGCACGTTAGCATTTCCGGCTGTTTTGGTGCCGACGAGCACGGCCATACCGAAATCGCGCAGGTCGCAGGCAAACAGCTCACCGCAGCATTGTGTGGCACCGTTGGTGAGAACGGCAATTTTATAGCCCGTTATGCATTGCGAGTTGGAGGCATAATAAGTTTCTTTACCGTTTTTGTCAACTTCCGTGGCCAATGCACCACTTCCGTCGGAAGCAATGGGTACGAGGAGCTTAAGCGCATCGCAGGTATATTGGATTGAGCCGTCTTTTGTCCCTCTCAGGTCAAAAATAATGGAATCCACATCATCGGGCATAGTTTCAATAATTGCATTAAGCTGCTGAGCTGTGTTGCCGTAAAAACCGTCGATTCTTATGTAAAGGGTGCTGCTGCCTATGGTTTTGGAGTAAACGGATTTTGCGGAATAGCCCATCATAACCGAAACGGTTTTGGGGGTATTGTTGCGCACAAAAGTGATTTTGATGCTTGTCAGCTTGTTACCGTTAAGTCCTTCAGTGAGCTCAAGATAATTGTCCTGATTCACCGCTTCACCGTCAATAACGCTGATAAGGTCACCCTCTCTGATGCCTGCATTGTAGGCGGTTGAGCCTTCAAGCACGGAGGTGACCTTGATGTAGCCTGAGTCGAAATCAAAGGTGGAATTGATGCCGATTCCGTTGATTTCACCTTTCATAGAAGCCTGATAAGTGGCATATGCCGATGGTGAAAGATAGTAGCTTGAAGAATCGTTGAGAGAGTCAACATAACCTTCAAGCATACCTTCGTCACGGGAGCTTTCTGAAATCAGGCCATAATAATTCTCACGCACTACGGCATCAAGCTCGTCAATGAGGGCATAGGAAGCCGCCCTATCCTGCAGGTTGGAAATGAGCCTGTTATAAATCCGCTGGGATACGGACATTGTAATTGCAAAAGTTGCCGTTACAAAAGCGATAACTATTGCAACGGCAACACCCAGTGAAATCTTTTTATTCATATAAGATTCTCCGGAAAATTATTTACGGACAAAGTTTGACGGATTAAGCTTGTTGCCGTTACCGTCACGGACTTCGAAATGAAGATGGTTACCGGTTGAATAGCCCGTTGTGCCGACATAGGCAATTACCTGACCCTGCTTAACACTCTGACCTGCCGAAACAGCAAGGGAGTTGCAGTGACCATAGAGAGTGTAATAGCCGTTGTTGTGGTTAAGGAGCAAATGGATACCGTAACCTGAGTTTGAATATTTGGTATAAACAACAGTTCCGTCTTTGGGGGCGACGATTTTGGAGTTCTTAGGTGCGGCAATATCAATGCCGTAATGGAACTTGCTCTCACCTGAAATGGGGTCGCGGCGCCAACCGTAAACAGAGCTGATGTATGAGCTTGAGGTGGGAACAGGCCACATCCAGCCCGAGGAGCTGATTGTTCCGCTGGCGGTGCCGTGGTTGCCGGATGTTCCGCCGCTGGGCTTCTGCTGTTGTTGCTGTTGCTGCTGCTGAGCCTTTTTGATAGCGGCTTCAATGGCTGCCTGGTCATCCTTGTAGGCGGCAACTTCATCTTCAGCTTCGGCAATCTGACCGTTCATTTTTGCAAGGATTGTTTTATGCTCTGCTACCTTTTCTTCGATTTCAACAAGAATATCGTCGTATTCGGCAATGGAAGCGTCAAGCTCAACTTTTTTGGCTGTGAGCTCGGTCTTTTTGATTTCAGAGCTTTCTTTCTTTTCGGTGAGCTGAGTTTTAAGTTCTTCTGCAGTGGCAATTTCATCCTCAAGCTGAGTGACAAGCTTCTGGTCGTTGTCGGTTACGCGCTTGAACATTTCAAGGCGGTTGAGGAGTGATGAAATGTCACCTGTCTGTAAGAAAATTTCAAAGAAAGATGATGAACCTGACATATAGTTGGCTCTCATTCTCTGGCAGAAAAGCTCAACTGTTTCGTCGATATTTTCATTCATTTCCACAAGCTCATCTTCAGTTTCTGCAATCTGAGTGGTGAGGGTGGAAATCTGATTGTTAAGGTTGTTTACCTGAGTGTCGATGCCGTCCTTCTGATTCTGAATAACGGTAACCTTTGAAGTCAGGTCTGCAAGCTGGCCTTCAAGCTTCTGAGCAATGACTGCCTGGGATGCTTTTTCAGCCTTGAGTTTTGCAAGTTCTTTTTCGGATTGCTTGATTTTGTTTTCGATATTCTGCTTCTGCTGGGCAAGAGTGGCGGCCTCAGCCTTGATGGGGGCGTAAGTACAAACGCAGGAAAAAGCCATAATCACAGCAAAAATCAAAGAAAGAATTCTTGTTGCATCAATCGTCTTCTTCATAAGTTACGCCTCCTCTTTCTTTAAGATATCTCTGGATGGAAACCATACTTCCCACAACGCCTGAGAGAATACCGATAATAAGGAAAGCCGCAAGAATAACAAACACATACTCCGTGAAGGGGACAAGGCTTGAGCTGATGTCCATAATTCCGCCGAGCATATTTGCAACGGAATTTTTAACAACCTCATAAACGCCCCATACCGCCCCGAGAGAAACCACGGCAGAAATCACGCCAAGCAGAATGCCCTCAATAACAAACGGCCAGCGGATAAATCCGTTGGTTGCGCCTACGGATTTCATAATGCTGATTTCAAGCCTGCGGCTGAACATAGTGATGCGGATGGTGTTTGAGATGATGAACAGTGAAACGAGCATAAGCAATGCAATGATGCCCACGCTCAGATATGTCACCGATGAACGGATGTTGATGAGCACCGTTGCGATATCTTTGTCGTCACGGATAGAATCAACATTATCGAGCTTTTCAATTTCTTTTGATGTTTCGTCAAAGTTTTCCATCATATCAACAGAAACCTTGTAAACATCGGGCAGGGGGTTTTCTACCCCTTCAAAATATGTGGCGTCGGTGCCGAGATTCTCAATTTCCTGCTTGAAGGCAGTTTCTTTGTCCACAAATTCAATGTGTGAAACATTTTTGAGAGCCTTCAGCTCGTCACCGAGCTGAGTAACAGCGGCTTCGTCAGCATCCTGAGCAACATAAACCATAATAACATTTTTGTCTTCAATGTTGTCGATAACCGATTGGATGTTAACAAGGAGCATAAATGCCGAGCCAATCATAATCATACAGGAAAGAAGAACGGCAACCGATGCAAATGACATCAGCCTGTTTGCCCACAGGTTGCGGAAGCCTTCTTTTGTGAGATAACCGAAGCTTCTTCTCATTTGTCATCACCGCCTTCCTCTGCTTCATCAAGATAAACGCGGTAGTTTTCATTGTCGCCCAAAATGGCGTTGAGATAATCGTCGGTGATTTCGGGCTTGCTTTCTTCAGCCTTTTCTTCCTCAACGGGCTTGGCAGGGGGAGTTATAAGAATATCCTCTGCCGGCTTTGAGGGAGAAACAAGCTCCTCCTCAACAAAAACGGATTCTGCCTCCTTCTTGGGCTTGTGACCCTTGCGGCGGCGGAAGCTCTTGGGCTCCGGCTCAACACCGGGGAGGTGAGCGGTTGAACCCTGGGGAAGAGTGTTGTTTTCAACATTGCCGTCAGAAACCACCTGACCTGCTTCAAGCACGATAACGCGCTTATCAAACTGCTTAACAAGCTCATGAGCATGGGTAACCATAATAACGGTTGTGCCTGCTTCGTTAAGGCGCTGAAGAAGCTCAACAATTTCCATAGACATCTGAGGGTCAACGTTGCCTGTGGGCTCGTCGGCAATGATGATTTCAGCGTTGTTTGCCAATGCTCTTGCAAGGGCAACTCTCTGCTGCTCACCGCCTGAAAGCTCGTTGGGCATACAGCGAGCCTTTGAGGCAAGACCCACAATGCTTATAACATAAGGAACTCTTTTGCGGATTTCTTTTTTGCGGGCGTTGACAACGCGCATAGCAAAAGCCACGTTGTTATAAACGTCCATGTTTGGGATAAGGCGGAAATCCTGAAAAACGATACCCATATTTCTGCGGAAATACGGAATCTGACGTTTTTTCATATTAACAAGGTCATAATCTTTGATTTTAATAGACCCCGAGGAAGGAACCTCTTCGCGCATCATTAGTTTAAGGAAGGTGCTCTTACCTGCGCCTGAAGCTCCCACAACGAAAACGAATTCACCTTTTTCAATTTTGATATTAACATTGTTAAGTGCTTTGGTTCCGTTGCTGTAAACTTTTGATACATTTTTAAATTCTATCATTCGCTTTTTTTCCTTTCCGGACAAGAGAGTGGTTTTTGTGGTGTCCTCAGTCCGATTTTGCGGAACATCAATATTTGATGGGGTTTGCGTCAAGATATTTCTTAACCATAAGAGCTACTTTGAATACGATAGCGTCGTCAAATTCTCTGAGGTCAAGACCTGTGATTTTTTTGATTTTTTCAAGTCTGTAAACAAGAGTGTTTCTGTGAACAAACAATTTGCGTGATGTTTCACTTACGTTAAGGTTGTTTTCAAAGAAACGCTGAATTGTGAACAGGGTTTCGTGGTCAAGGCTGTCGATAGAGCCGATTTTGAACACCTCGTGAAGGAACATTTCACAAAGTGTGGTGGGAAGCTGGTAGATAAGTCTGGCAATGCCGAGGCTTTCGTAGCTGACAATTGTTTTTTCTGTGTCAAACACCTTGCCGACCTCAAGTGAAACCTGAGCTTCCTTAAAGCTCTTTGCAAGGTCCTTGATGCCCACAACTGTTGTGCCTATGCCGATAATGGCGTGGGTATAAAGCTCTGTATTAAGAGAGTCCGCAATAGAACGGGCAAGCTTTTCAATGTCTTTGCTTGCGATGCCGTTTTTAACATCTTTAACAAGAGCAATGTCAGTTTCGTTGATGTTGATAACAAAATCCTTTGTTTTGTCGGGGAAAAGGTTCTGGATAACATCAAAAGTTGAGGCATCCGTCTGGTCGGGAACACGGATAAGAAGAACAACGCGTGAGGTTTCGTTGTTAAAGCGGAGTTCTCTTGCTTTGAGGTAAATATCACCGGGAAGAATGTTGTCAAGAATAACATTCTTGATGAAAATGCCTCTGTCGTATTTTTCGTCAAAGAACTGCTTGAGGCTGTTGAGAGTAACGGCACTCAGGTCAGCATATTTGATAGCGAATTCATCTTCACCGTCAATAAAAACAGCGTATTCGGGGTGAATCTGGTTGCCGAAGGTTTTGTATGTAACGCCTTCGATAACGGTTGCGTTGCTTTCAGCAAAAGCCTTTGCTGCTGCGGCAGACTTAACTTCACCGATTTTGCCAAGCTCACTGCATGAAATGATAGTGCCTGTTTCATCAATGATACCGACGGTTCTGTCGATAGCTCCGCGCATCTGATGAATTACACCCTGAAAAAGTCTGTTTGACATAAAACAATCTCTCCTCAATTTCAACTTACTGTCATAGGTTTTGGACAATATGACAACCCGACTGTATGCATTTTACACAATTTTGCGATATTTTTCAATACATTTAGAGAAAATAATTGAGTTTTTTTATCAAAAACTTCAAAAACCGCTTTTTTTGACAGTTTTTTTAGGAAAGATTTACAAAAAACTTCGTAAATCTTATGGACTTTATTTATTGTTAATTTTCACAATATATAGTGTCTGAACACTGCCGCACACCATAAAAAAAGCGGTATCTGCCGGGCAGATACCGCAAATTTGCACAAAACGATTATAAATCAGTCGTCGTCTTCCTCATCGTCGAGGTCGAAATCAAACTCAAGAGTTTCACCGCAAGCGGGGCACTCAATTGCGTCTTCGTCGAGTACGCTTTCGTCAAGGCAGATAACCTCGCCGCAAGCGGGGCACTCAACTTCAAAATATTCATCATCGCCGCAGCAACCGCAACCGCAGTCACAGTCACAATCGTCATAATCGTCTTCATCTTCAAAAACGTAGTCTTCAAGCTCAGCAAGGTCTTCGTCAACAGCGTCAACCTGCTCTGTGAGCATATCAACTGCATCTTCCAAATCAGCAACAGAAAGAGCCAATTCGTCGATAACGTCGATCATAGCGTTGATAAGCTTTGTTTCGGGTTTGCTTTCTTCAAGGTTAAGACCTTCTGCAAGGCCTTTGAGATATGCTGCTTTTTCGGTAACTGTCATCATATAAATTACCTTCCTTTCTAAGATTGAAACAGAGATTAAGCTCTGCCGAGATATTCGCCTGTTCTGGTGTCAATCTGAACCATTTCGCCCTCGTCGATGAAGAGGGGAACTTTGATTTCTGCGCCTGTTTCAACAGTAGCGGGTTTTGTTGCGTTTGTGGCTGTGTTGCCTGCAAAGCCGGGGTCAGTCTGAGTGATCTGAAGCTCAACAAATGTGGGGGGTTCTACGCCGAAAACCTTGCCCTTGTAAGAAAGAATCTTACAAACCATACCGTCCTTAACAAACTTGAAGTTGTCTGAAAGGTCTGTTTCGTTGATAGGAACGAGCTCATAAGTTTCCTGATCCATAAAATAGTAGAGACCACCGTCACTGTATGAATATTCCATATCCTTTCTTTCGATGAAAGCGGTAGGGAATTTAGCTGAGGGGTTGTAGCTCTTTTCTGTAACCGCACCGGTGATAACGTTCTTTGTCTTTGTTCTTACAAAAGCGGCACCTTTACCGGGTTTAACGTGCTGGAATTCAACAACCTGAAGTACGTTGCCGTCTTCCTCAAAAGTTACGCCGTTTCTGAAATCGCCTGCTGATACCATAATTTTATTCCTCCGATTTAAAATTCGATATTAAATTCGATTTAATCTCCCATATATTTTATACTATATTCTGTGTTTTTTCAAGCCCTTTTGAAAAAATTATGTGTTGTTTTCGTCTGAACATAATCGACGCACCCGAAGTAACAAAGGCAACTGACGCGGGAAGGGGAGGCAATCTGCCTCACGGAACGGGGCGCCGAGGTCGTCGCCCCTTACGAAGCGTTGCCGTTAATTTGCGAGTGGAATTAAATTAGGCATATTTTAGATATACTTTATGTTTTAAACCAACATCCAGGCACGAAATGGAAATAAACTGAATTTAAAATATATCGAAAATGAGCACAGAGGGTATTTATATGGCTATAAAAAGCTTATCTATCCGTATAGATGAAAAGGTTTTGAATAAATTACATATTGTAGCAGATTATGAGGGAAGAAGTGCAAATAGTGAAATTCTTATTTTGATAAGAGATGCTATTGAAGCGTACGAGGAAAAGCATGGAGAAATAAACATTGAGGGATAAGAGTAGCAGAAATATTTCTATGATTAGGAGTAAGCTTATGTTTGAGATTTCATATAACCGAAAACTCAGAGCGGAAAAAGAAAAGCTGATAAACGATATAATAGATTTTTTTGAAACTCCCGTAAAATACACTAAAGGCTCAATAAAGGTTTCGGAGAGCAACATAACGAAGGATGTTGTTATCGTCAGAATCAATGTCGGACCGATGACGGATACAAGAGCAAGTTTGCAGGATTTTTCGCAAATAATCAAAGATGTTTATTGCATAAGCATGGAACCGCAGTCTGACAGAGCGGTGATTTATATTGCTGTTGATGATGCTTTTGAAAAACAATAAGAGCGTTCCGCGGAACGCTCTTTATTTTGGGATTTGCTGTGATTTTGAGCTGTCAAAAAAAGAAGACAGGGGTGTTCCGAGCACCTGCGAAAGAGCGTAAAGCTCAATATCGGTCACGGTGCGGGATTTGTCTTCAATTCTTGAAATTGAGCCGCGGCATACATAGACACCGAGTAGCTCCAATTTGTTGGATAATGCTTGCTGGCTGAGGTTCTTTTGCTTGCGGAATTTGCGTACATTTGCGCCTACGAGGTTCATTTCATTGCCGTCGATAATTCTTGCCAAAAAAATCACCACACATCATTATTGCCGTCTTGACATAAGACAAGTTTGATGCTATCATAAAAACGAAGTCAGAATGTCCTGCTACAGGACAAAAGTAAAATAACACTACCGTGATTAAGATTTATTTTGTTGCATACAATAGTAGTATACTGAGCCAAAGAAGGGATAAATATGTACTGCACAAAATGCGGAGCTTTGATTGACGAAAGTGATCGTGTCTGCAAGGGTTGCGGTGAAGCCTACGGTGACATTGCGAGCAAAAAACAGTCAGAGCTTGATAAATTCAAAGTTACAGATGATGAGTCTTCGAAAAAGTGAGAAAAGAGCTGTCGCGTAATTGCGGCGGCTCTTTTCTTTGTGATTAATCAAAATTTGTGTCGGTAATTCTTTCGATTTCGATGCTTTCGGTATAAAATTCGCGGGGGTTGTTTTCGTCAAGAACAATAAGTCTGCCGCCGTGAATGTCGCCATAGGTATGGAAACCTGCGGCAAGGGTCTGGCAAAGCTTGATGCCGTCAATTTCAAAAATGAAATCGTTAACATGGTCGTGACCGAAAAATGCAGCAACAACGTCACTGTGCTTTTTCCACAGGTCAAACTGATCTCTGCTCATATCCTTGGGAGGGCAGGGGAGCTCACGGAGATGACCGCTGACGAAATTTTCTTTCTTAACGCAGTAGCGTTTGCCGTCACCCTCGATAAGGTCGCAGGGTTCGTCTGCACCAACCTCATAAATTACGTCATATTCCTGAGAAACGGGAATGTGCTGAAAAAGAATTGAGGGCAGAGGCTCACCACCGTTTTCGGCTTTGAGCTTTTCTGCGGTGCGCTCATACCATGCAAGCTGATCCGCGTGAATATGATCGTAACCGTGACCTTCGCCTGTTACGGGATCGCGGACATAGTCGTTTGAGTCTATCATCCAGATGTTGAAGGCAGCCTTGTCAGATTTTGAGCCCTTGATGATAATGTTATGGTTGCCGCAGCCGTGCATTTCTTCGGCATTGAGGCATCCGATAAAATTGCTGTATCTCATATAGAGCATCATCTGGAATTCACGGAAAAATCGCTGAATTTCGGAATCGTGATTACCAAAAACGATGGCAAAAGGAATGTTTCTTCTGCGGATGGGCTCAGTAATTTTATCAATCGTTTTTTCAACATAATCGTATGTAAGCTCTTCCCAATAGCCGCAGATATTGTCACCGCCGAAAACAACAAGGTCCGGCTGAGTTTTTTCAAGGCATTTTTCAATAACATTCATTGCCTCACGGCTCTTGTCACGGGGAACGATGGGATTTTCATCGTCGTCCATTTCAGGGTCAACCTCGTGAATGTCGGTGAGGTGAAGAATTTTGAATTTGCCGTCGGCACCGAATCGGAGCTCAGGTGACTTGCGCTGGTGGTTTTTATACATAACGGGCATTCCGCAGGCTGCTGTGAAAGGAAGCAGAGCAGAAGTGAGAATTGATTTTAAAATTTTACTTTTCATTGGTAACAACCCCTTTCGCCTTTAATTATAGCTGAGCTGAGCAAGAATTTCAACAATAAATGTTTACAAAGCAAAAAATATGTGTTACATTATTGCAAAACAGAGTAGATATGTGAGCGTTAAGTGCTGTGGGGACGGGGAGTTGCCACACAGACGAAAAGATTTCTTGCGGTTCACATTTCGCATCCCGCTGGAAAATAATAATGATGACGAAAGCCTCTTTATTATTCAGCGAAATAATAAGGAGGCTTGTTATGTTTAAAATCAAAGATTTGTTCAAAACAAAGAACCTTGCTCTTATGGCGTTGCTTGTTGCGGCAAATGTGGTTTTCAGCCGCTTTTTGTCAATCAACACCTTCAACATAAAAATCGGCTTCACCTTTCTGACGGTGATGCTGGCGGCTTATCTTTTGGGACCCGTGGGTGCAATGCTTGTTGGCGGAATGGGTGATGTAATCGGCGCGTTGCTGTTTCCCATTGCTCCGTTTTTTCCGGGGTTCACCCTCACAGCGGTGATAACAGGGCTTTTATACAGCCTTTTTATCAACAAAAGGACAAGTCTTGTGAAAATTATAATCGGCGTTACGGTTACGGAGCTTTTGTGCAGCGGGCTTATGAACACCTTCTGGATATCGTATATGTACGGCTCGGACTTCGGTGCGCTGTTTGTAACAAGGCTCACAACCCAGATAATTGCAATGACAGTGGTTGAGATTGTTGCTGCTCAGCTGATTTTCGGCAAGAAAATGGCAATTGAAAGAATAGCAAAAATCACAACAAAATAAGGCATTACGGCATGGAAAAGTCCATGCCGTTTTTATATATTGTTAAAAAACTGACAATATGCATATAAATAATGTATATATATTTATACACTTTTAACCTTGACTAAAGAGGGGAATTGGTTTATAATTCATTCAGTTTAAAATGAGGGAGTTTTTGGATTATGTTAAATACCGAAAAAACAATGGAAAAAATTGTTGCTCTTTGTAAAAACAGAGGCTTCATCTTCCCCGGCAGTGAAATTTACGGCGGTCTTGCCAACACATGGGACTACGGCCCTCTTGGCACAAGAATGAAAAATAACGTAAAAGACACCTGGAGAAAGAGATTTATTCAGGAAAGAAAGAACAGCTACGAGGTTGACGCCGATATTCTTATGCACCCCAGAGTATGGGAAGCAAGCGGCCATGTTGCCAGCTTCTCAGACCCTCTGCTTGACTGCAAGGAATGTAAAATGCGCCACAGAGCTGACAACCTTATTGATGATTTTGATCCCGAGGCTCACGCTGACGGAATGACAAAGGAAGAGATGTTTGAGTTCATCAAGGCTCATTCAATTCCCTGCCCTCACTGCGGTAAGCACAACTTCACTGACATCAGAGAGTTTAACCTTATGTTCCAGACATTCAGAGGTGTAACAAATAACTCAAAGAGTGTTATTTATCTCCGCCCCGAAAATGCTCAGGGTGAATATGTAAACTATCTCAATGTTCAGCGCTCAATGCGTGCAAAGCTTCCCTTCAGTATCGGTCAGATCGGTAAAGCTTTCAGAAATGAAATTACTCCCGGTAACTTCACATTCAGAACAATTGAGTTTGAACAGATGGAGTTCCAGACCTTCTGCAAGGAGGGCACAGACTCAGAGCTTTACGATTATTTCAAAGAGTATGGTATGAAGTATTATCAGGACCTTGGCATCAAGGCTGAAAATCTTCGTTACCACGACCACGAAAAGCTTGCTCACTACGCTAAGGCAGCTTGTGACATCGAGTTCCTTTTCCCCTTCGGCTGGGGCGAAATCAACGGCACTCACAACAGAACAAACTTCGACCTTACAAGACATCAGGAATACAGCGGTCAGAAAATGGATTATCTTGACCCCGAAACCAACGAAAAGTTTATTCCTTATATCATTGAATCAACCTACGGCCTTGACAGAACAGTTCTTGCTCTTCTTTGCGAGGCTTATGATGAAGAGGTTATCGACGCAGAGAAGAACGACACAAGAGTTGTCCTTCACCTCAACCCTGCAGTTGCTCCTTTCAAGGCTGCAGTTCTTCCCCTTTCAAAGAAGCTTTCAGGCGATGCCCTCAAGGTTTATGAAAAGCTTCAGAAAAAATATATGGTTGACTTCGACGAAACAGGCTCAATCGGCAAGCGTTACCGCCGCGAAGACGAAATCGGTACACCCTTGTGCATCACTTTTGACTTTGAAAGCCTTGAAGACAACTGCGTAACAGTACGCGACCGTGACACTATGCAGCAGGTTCGTATTTCAATTGACGAGCTTGATGAATATATCGGCAAAAAACTTGAATTCTAAAATAAAAGAAATTTTTAATTAAAGGCGAGGATGAAATGAAAAAAATTCAGTTTACAGAAACCGTGCTTCGTGACGCACAGCAGTCTTTGATTGCAACAAGAATGCCTTTTGAGGATTTTGAAAAAATTCTCAACACAATGGACAAGGCAGGCTACTATTCAATGGAATGCTGGGGCGGTGCAACATTCGACTCCTGCTTGCGCTACCTTTCAGAAGATCCGTGGGAAAGACTTCGTAAAATCCGCAAGGCTGCTCCCAACACCAAGCTTCAGATGCTCCTCAGAGGTCAGAACCTCCTTGGCTACAAGCATTATCCCGATGACGTGGTAAGAATGTTTGTTGCAAAGAGCATTGAAAACGGTATTGATATTATCCGCATTTTTGACGCTCTCAACGACATCCGCAACCTCGAAGTTGCAGTTGACGAAACCAACAAGAGAGGCGCACACGCTTCAGGCACAATCTGCTTCACAACAAGCCCCGTGCACACTCTTGAAAACTATGCAAAATATGCCAAACAGCTTGAAGACCTTGGCGTTAAGTCAATCACAATCAAGGATATGGCAGGTATTATGGGTCCCCAGGAAGCTTATGACCTTGTTAAGGCCATCAAAGAGTCAGTTAACCTTCCCGTTGTTGTTCACACTCACTGCACAACAGGTCTTGCACCCGTAACACTTCTTAAGGCTGTTGAAGCAGGCGCAGATGTTATCGACACCGCAACATCAGCTTTCTCAGGCGGCACATCACAGTTTGCAACCGAAACAATGGCATTCACTCTCCGTCAGCTCGGTTATGAGGTTGACCTTGATGAAAAAGTGCTTAAGGATGTTAACGACTTCTTTAAGCCCGTTAAGGCAAAGGCTCTTGAATCAGGTCTTCTTAACCCCGTTGTTCTTGCAACAGATACAGACGCTCTTAATTATCAGGTTCCCGGCGGTATGCTTTCAAACCTTGTTGCTCAGCTCACAGCTCAGAACAAGCTTGACAAGTTTGAAGAGGTGCTTCAGGAGGTTCCCAGAGTAAGAGCTGATATGGGTTATCCCCCTCTTGTTACTCCTATGAGCCAGATGGTTGGCGTTCAGGCAACTCAGAACGTTCTCCTCGGCAAATATAAGAATGTTTCCAAAGACGTACGCAGCTACCTCAAGGGCGAGTACGGTCAGGCTCCCGGTGAAATCAACGCAGACCTCCTTAAGCAGGTTCTCGGCGACGAGAAGCCCATTGAAGGCAGATTTGCAGACAGCCTTGCTCCCGCTTTTGAGCAGACAAAGGCAGAGCTTGGCTCAAAGGCTAAGAGTGATGAAGATGTTCTTTCTTACATTGCATTCCCCATGCAGGCAGACGCTTTCTTTGAAAAGCGCGATGAAAAAGAAAGAAATACCTTCAGATACACAATTAAAGAAGTGTAAGGAGGAATAACGATGTCATTTTTTACTTCTCCCGCATTTCTTCTTGCGATAATTTTTGTTGCCGCATCGGTTTACACTCTGTATGCAAAAATCAGAGATTCCAAAGCTCCTCAGCAGGAGCCCGTTCAGACACCGGCAACCAAGCCCGCACCTCAGGTTGTAGCAGCACCTGTTGCCGCAGGCCCTGAAATCGTTGGTGCAGACGACAAAACTGCCGCAGTTATTATGGCTCTTGTAAGCCACCAGACAGGTATTCCCCTTAACAGACTCAGCTTTAAATCAATTCGCTTAATGGAGGACAAATAAAATGAAATATGTAGTAAATCTTAACGGTAAAAATTATGAAGTAGAAGTTAACGAGTGTGAAGCAGTTGTAACAAACGTTACAGATGCTGTTGCAGCTCCTGTTGCCGCTCCCGCACCCGTTGCTGCCGCTCCTGCTCCTGCAGCAGCACCTGCCGCTGCCCCTGTTTCAGCAGAAGGCACACAGGTTCTCGCTCCCATGCCCGGCGCAATCCTCAATGTCAACGTAAGCGTTGGTGCCGCTGTTAAAGCAGGCGACGTGCTTATGATTCTTGAAGCTATGAAAATGGAAAACGATATCGTTGCTCCCTGCGACGGTGTTGTTAAGCAGATTCCCGTTGTTAAGGGTTCAACAGTTAACTCTGACGATGTTCTTGCTGTTATCTGAGCGGAGGTAAAAAATGAACGTTTTATATGAAAACCTGTTGACCCTCAACTGGCCCCAGGTTGCGATGTGGGTAATCGGGGGTATTCTTATTTACCTTGCCATTGCCAAAGAAATGGAACCCACCCTTCTTCTTCCCATGGGCTTTGGTGCAATCCTTGTTAACCTTCCAAATTCAGGTGCCGCAGCAGTTATTGAGCACCTTTTTGAAATTGGTATCAATCAGCACGAGCTTTTCCCCTTGATTCTCTTCATCGGTATCGGTGCTATGATTGACTTTGAGCCGTTGCTCACAAACCCCAAGCTGATGTTCTTCGGCGCGGCGGCTCAGTTTGGTATTTTCTTCACTCTTTGTATGGCATCTCTCCTCGGCTTCGAAATCAACGACGCTGCTTCAATCGCAATCATCGGTGCGGCAGACGGCCCCACTTCAATTTTCGTTGCCAATATGCTCAATTCAAACTACACAGCCGCTATTATGGTTGCCGCTTATTCTTATATGGCGCTCGTTCCCATTGTTCAGCCGCCTATCATCAAGCTTTGCACAACCAAGGCTGAAAGAAAAATCCGCATGAACTACACAGGCAAAAAGGTATCAAAGAGAACAAAGATTCTCTTCCCCATTATCATCACAGCTATTGTTGGTATGGTTGCCCCCGATGCCGTTGCTCTTATCGGCTTCCTTATGTTCGGTAACCTTATCCGTGAGTGCGGTGTTCTTAACTCACTTTCAGAAACTGCACAGAAGGTTCTTGCAAACCTTATCACAATCTTCCTCGGCATCACAATTGCTTCAAGAATGACTGCCGCAGAATTCCTCAGACTTGAAACTCTCCTTATTATGGGTCTCGGTCTTGTTGCGTTCATTGTTGACACATTCGGCGGTGTTATGCTTGCAAAGATTATGAACCTCTTCCTCAAAAATAAAATCAATCCTATGATTGGTGCTGCAGGTATTTCTGCTTTCCCCATGTCTGCCCGTGTTGTACATAAGCTCGGTCTTGAAGAGGACAATCAGAACTTCCTTCTTATGCACTCAATCGGCGTAAACGTATCAGGTCAGATTGCATCTGTTATCGCAGGCGGTCTTATCCTTGCTTTCTTGGCTAAATAAGGAGGAAATATCGTGGGTATAAATTTTGAATATTTTTTAAGTTCATTGCCTTATATGGGCAAAGGAATGCTCGGCATCTTTGTTGTTACAGCCGTTGTTGTTATGGTTGTTAACGCGCTTAACTGTATGCCTGAAAAGAAAAACAAGAAATAATTTCTTAAAAGAGCGTTCGATTAACCGAGCGCTCTTTGTTCCTTTTTTTGGCAGATGAATTCTGCCCGCAACGGAACAAACTAATTAAAGAAATATAAGGAGGCAAAATAATGGAAAATTTTACCGTTACTGATGCTATACTTACTTCTGTTATCGGAATAGTTGTTGTTATGGTTATTCTTGCTATAATTGCAGTTCTGATTATTCTTGTTTCAAAGGTTATCAGAGCCTTTGAAAGCAAGGTGGCAGCATCTGAGTCTGTTGTCGGCTCTGCACCTGCAGTTACACCTATGCCCGAGGGTATGAATCAGGGCGAGGTTGAGATTATCGGCACAGATGAAAAAACAGCCGCAGTTATTATGGCTCTTGTAAGCCACAACAGCGGAATCCCCCTTAACAGATTGAGCTTTAAATCAATAAAGCTTTTGGATGACGAAAAGAAAGGAGCCGACGCATAATGGAAATGATTAAAGATGTTCTTATCGGATTATGGGAATCATCAGGCTTTGCCGCCCTTTTTGTTGACGGCGCTTTCTTGTGGCAGAATCTTGTTATGATTCTTGTTGCTTTTGTTCTTTTGTATTTTGCAATTGCCAAAAAGTGTGAACCGCTTCTTCTTGTTCCCATTGCTTTTGGTATTCTTCTTGCAAATCTTCCCGGAGCAGGTCTTATGGATGACCCTACAGGTCTTATGGATACGTCAAACATAGTTGAAGGTGCTCATTGGTATGACACAGGCGTGTTGAGGTTGATTTATTCAGGCGTTAAGTCCAGCATCTTCCCTTGCCTCATTTTCCTTGGCATCGGATGTATGACTGATTTCGGCCCCCTTCTTTCAAACCCTGTTTCACTTCTTCTTGGTGCTGCCGCTCAGCTTGGTATTTATGTTGCTTTTGTTGTTGCAATTATTCTTGGCTTTACCCCTCAGGAGGCTGCTTCAATTGCAATCATCGGCGGTGCAGACGGCCCCACAGCAATTTACCTCACAGGTAAGCTTGCAGGACACCTTTTAGGTCCCATCGCAGTTGCCGCTTATTCTTATATGGCGCTCATTCCTTTCATTCAGCCCCCCATTATGAAGCTTCTCACCACAAAGAAGGAGCGTCAGGTTGAAATGAAACAGCTCCGTAAGGTAAGCAAGGTAGAAAAGATTGTTTTCCCCGTTGTTGTTCTTGTAATCTGCGCGTTCATTCTTCCTTCGGTTGCTCCGCTTCTCGGTATGCTTATGCTCGGTAACCTCTTCAAGGAATGCGGTGTTGTAGACAGACTTTCAGACACAGCACAGAATGCTCTTATGAACATTGTTACAATTCTTCTTGGCCTCACAGTCGGCGCAACAACCAACGGTGCAACCTTCCTCAAGGTTGAAACACTTAAGATTGTTGCCCTCGGTCTTATGGCTTTCTGCTTCTCAACAGTCGGCGGGCTTCTTCTCGGCAAGGTGCTTTATGCTGTTACAGGCGGCAAGGTTAACCCCCTCATCGGTTCAGCAGGTGTTTCTGCTGTGCCTATGGCTGCCCGTGTTTCACAGAACGAAGGCAGAAAATATAACCCGAGAAACTTCCTTCTCATGCACGCTATGGGCCCCAACGTTGCAGGTGTTATCGGTTCAGCCGTTGCAGCAGGCTTCCTGCTTTCAAGATTCGGTTAAAATTTAATTATGAATAATAAATCCCTCCTTGCGTAGAATATATTATGAATATTCGCAAGAGAGGGATTTTTATGTGCGGAATTATGGGTTACACCGGCACGTTGCCTGCTACCCCGATTATAATAAAAGGTCTTGAGGGGTTGGAATACAGGGGCTATGATTCGGCAGGTATCGGCGTTGTGCAAGGGGATAAAATCGGTGTTTACAAAACCGAGGGAAGCCCTGAAAAGCTATGGAAAACGGTACCCGGAAATCTGACCTCCTCGGTGGGCGTGGGACACACCCGCTGGGCTACCCACGGCGTGCCTACTGTGGAAAACGCCCACCCGCACCTAAGTCCTGACGGAAAATTCACTGTGGTGCATAACGGAATAATTGAAAATTTTGCGTTGCTGAAATCGGAACTTGAAGCTCAGGGTTTTAGCTTCAGAAGTGAAACCGACACCGAGGTAATAGCCTGCCTGCTTCAAAGGGAATATGACGGAGATGCCAAAAGCGCAATAACCAGGACGCTCACTCAGCTTGAAGGCTCTTATGCCCTCGGAATTCTCTGCAATGATTATCCCGATATGATTTTTTGTGCTAAGTATTCAAGTCCGCTTTTTGTCAGCCTGGAGGCAGACGGAGGCTACATTGCAAGTGATGTTTCGGTGCTGCCGAAAAATACGGGCAAAATTTATAAAATCGGTGACAGAGAAATCGGTATTCTCTCAAAGGAGGAGCTGAAGGTTTTTGACGTGGATGGTTGCCGAATCAGAAAAACCGACATCAAAGTGCGCGCAACCGATGACTCTGAGGGTAAGGGCGAATATGCCCACTATATGCTAAAAGAAATTTATCAGCAGCCGTCAGCCGTGCGGAAAACAATCGAAAGTATCGTTACCGATTCCAGAATCAAGCTGTCCACCTTGCGGCTGACAAAAGAAAAAATAAAGCGTCTGAACCGCATTGATTTTGTTGCCTGTGGGTCAGCGTATCACGCAGGGATGGTTGGGGCTTATGTGGGTCAAAAGTTGATGCAGATTCCCTGCCACGCCCACATTGCGTCGGAATACCGGTATTCGGATCCTGTTGCAGATGAAAACACGCTGGTGGTTGTAATCAGCCAGAGCGGTGAAACTGCCGACACTCTTGCCGCAATGAGAGAAGCAAAAAAACACAAGGCAAAAGTTGTTTCAATCATCAACGCACCTCTGAGCACAATTGCGCAGGAAAGTGACAGTGTTGTTTTAACAAAGGCCGGCAAAGAGGTTGCGGTGGCAACCACAAAGGCCTTCAGTTCACAGCTTGGAGTGATTTATTCCCTTTGCACCCGCCTTGCATATTCTTCGGGAAAAATCAGCAAGGAAAGGTACACTCAGCTTGTGGAAGAAATCAAAAAGCTCCCTGAAAAAATCAGAGAGCTTCTGAAAAACGAAAAGCAGTATCAGGCAATTGCCCAAATCCTTGCAAAAGAAAATTATGTCTGTTTTATAGGCAGAGGTGTTGATTATTGCGCAGCTATGGAGGGTGCCCTTAAACTCAAGGAAGTCAGCTACACCCATTGTGAGGCATATGCCGCAGGGGAGCTGAAGCACGGCACGATTTCTCTGATTGAAAAAGGTACGCCTGTTGTGGCTCTTACGGCGCAGGCCTCTGTCAGCGGCAAAACTGTGAGCAACATCACAGAATGCAAGGCACGAGGGGCAAAAATAATCTGCATCGGCAATGAAAAAACTTTCACGCCGGATGCAGACGATGTGATGATTTGTGTGCCCGAAACCGACGAGCTTTTTGCAACCTCGCTGACGGTTGTGCCTATGCAGATGATTGCATATTACACCGCCCTCAATAAAGGCTGCAGCATAGATAAACCAAAAAATCTCGCAAAAAGCGTTACTGTTGAGTAGGCTGCTCTATCTTTGGCAAATCCCAACGGAAGGTGGAGGCAAGAATTCTGATTGTAACAATTACAACGAAGGCGACCGAAACAGCAACAAATTCGTTGGTGAAGGCGCTCAGGTAGAAATAGCAGATTGCACCGATGAGAACAGCTGTTGCATAAACATTTTTGCAAAAAATCATAGGTTTTTCCTTGCTCATAATGTCGCGCAGAAGTCCGCCGCCTACGGCTGTGAGCAGACCCATAAAGATTGCAAAAAATTCGTGGTCACCATAGCCTGCCTCAACGGTGAGGCGTACGCCCGAAATGGTGAATGCGGCAAGACCGAGGGCATCAAAAATATTGATTATGGTATTGATTTTTTTATAATTCTCAAAAAAGAAGCGGTTGAAAATTTTGGCAACAATAAACACGCAGAGCGAAGTTACCACGGCGCAGAAAAGATGCGTTCCGTTGCAGAAATTTCTTGGCGGAAAAACACCGAGAAAAACATCCCGGAATGCGCCGCCGCCAAGGGCTGTTATAAAGCCGAGAAAAACGACACCGAAAACGTCCATTTTGCGTACAATGGAAATCATTGCGCCGGAAATAGCAAAAGCCGTGATTCCTGCAAATTCAATTATTTCAAAAATCAATGAAACAGTATCCATAAAAACCTCATAAAATAATGTCAATTTCTTTGCCGTGGATGAGTGTGCTTTCTCCCGCTTCACATTCAACGGCAACTACTTCAACGCCCTGATTTTTTGCCTTGACCAAAGCCTCGGCAAATTCAGGGTGTGTTTCTTTGTTGGGAGTGAAATATTTAACATTGTTCATCTGAACAACAAAAAGAGCAATAGCTTTGTTGCCCTCACTCACCCAGTGGGTAAGTCCGTTAAGGTGTTTGACTCCTCGTTGAGTAGGGGCGTCGGGAAACAGGACAACACCGTTTTTTTCAAGGGTAACACCCTTCACCTCAACATAAATTTTATCATTTTTGTCTTCAACGTAAAAGTCGAATCGGGAATCCCCGTGAGTGACCTCTCTTTTGATAACGGCTTTGGGAAAACGCTCCCTCAGCCACTCTTCGGCAACCTTGTTGGGTGCCTGTGAATCCATATTGATAAGCCGTTGACCTTTATAAACAGAAATCAGGTCAAAAGCGGTTTTTCGGGCGGGATTGTCACTTTTTTGCAAAAGAACGGTTGCTCCTTTGGTGAGCAGCTCTTTGCATCTGCCGGTATTTTTGACATGGCAGATTTCTTCCTTGCCGTTTATCATAACATGGGCGATGAACCTGTTGGGTCTGCTGATGAAGGAGCCTTTTAAAATATTTTTGTATTCCATTACATTATACCTGCTTTTTTGCCGTTGGCAAGGTGCTGAGAGTAGGTTTCGGCATAATAAAAATCCGTGCAGGTTTCGTCGGTAAGAAAGTAGTAATAATCCGTGTCGGCAGGCTCAACTGCCGCGATGATTGCCTTGATGCCCGGATTGCAGATTGCACCGGCGGGCAGCCCTTTGCGATATTTGTTGTAGGTGTAATATTTTGTGAGCAAAAAGTCAAATTTTTCGCTGTCACTTCCGCCAAGATAGTCCGCCATATTTTTTAGGTAAAAATATGTCACGTCACTGCCGAGATATGTTTCTCTTGAGCTGTTGAGGCGGTTGTGAAAAACAGAAGAAACGTTTTTGCATTCATCAATGCCAAAATCACACTCTTTCTGAATAATTGAAGCGAGGGTGAGTATTTCATCAATTGTGTAGCCCAGGTCAGCGGCCTTTTGCTTAATTTCAGGTGTAATTTTTTTATTGTAATTGTCAATGAATCTTCCGATTACGCTTGAAGCGTCTTCGTTGAAATAAAATTCATAAGTGTCGGGGAAGAGATATCCTTCAAGCAGAAAGGCTCTTTCTTCGGGGTTAGTGATTTCGATGCCCTCAACGGGAGAGTTGGCGGCGCGATAGAAATCATCCTTTGAGCAGACACCGTTTTCTTCAAGAAGCAGACCCATCTGATAAATCGTGTAGCCTTCGGGGAAGGTTATGGTTACAACATTTGTCGGCTTCTGAGGCACGGTTGTGGTGGGTTTCACAACGTTGCGGATTTCATCCTTAAACAAGAATGCACCTGTAAAAGCTCCGAAAAGAAGAACAACCAGCGCAATGATAACAAGGGGGAGTGATTTGATTTTTTTCTTCTTTTTTTCGGGGGGAGCAAGAGGCTGCTCTTCCTCTTTCGGAAGGATTACTTCCTCTTTTTCTTCGTCAAGATATTTTTTGTATTTATCTAAATTTTCATTATTATTCATAGTGAAACCTCACTTTCAGCCTATATATTATAACATTGCAAAAGTTTTGTCAATTTGAATTAAAAGCATTAAGTCGGAAAAAATAAAAATGCATCCGGGATGCAAAGGAGAGAAGAAATGAAAAAGAAAAAATACAAGGATTCTGAACGGAAGATCTTTCCAATTGTTGCGGATATAACAGGTGTGTGGCAGGAAACTGCCGATGAAAATGATATTTCCGATTACCTCGGAAGCTACACCGGCAACCCGTATGACGATGATATGCCCGTTCAGGATGCAGACGACTTATAAAAAATCGGCAGGGGAGTGCACCTCTGCCATTTTTTCATTGACGGACAGGCTTTTTTGATTTATAATATACTATGTATAATTATGTGAAATCAGGTGAATCAATTGGCAAAAAGAGAAAACATAAGAAACGTTGCAATTATTGCCCACGTTGACCACGGAAAAACCACAATGGTTGACGAAATGCTCAAGCAGAGCGGAACCTTCCGCGACAATGAGCAGGTGCAGGACAGAGTTATGGACTCCAACGACCTTGAAAGAGAAAGAGGAATTACAATTCTTTCAAAGAATACCTCTGTTCATTATAAAAACACAAAAATCAACATTGTTGATACTCCCGGCCATGCCGATTTCGGCGGTGAGGTTGAGCGAATTCTGATGATGGTTGACGGTGTTCTTCTTCTTGTTGACGCATTTGAGGGATGTATGCCTCAGACACGCTTTGTTTTGCAGAAGGCACTCAATCTCAAAAAGAAGGTGCTTGTTGTTGTTAACAAAATCGACCGTCCAGGTGCAAGACCCGACGAGGTTATTGATGAAGTGCTTGATTTGTTTATTGAGCTTGGTGCTGACGATGACCAGATTGAGTTCCCCGTTGTTTATGCTTCGGGCAGAGACGGTTATTCTTCGCTTGACCCTGATGCACGCGAGGGTGATATGAGACCCTTGCTTGATGCAATTCTCACTCACATTGAAGCTCCCGACGGAGAAATTGACGCCCCGTTGCAGATTCTTTTTTCAAGTCTTGATTATGACGATTATATCGGCAGAATCGGTGTAGGTCGAGTTGAACGCGGTCAGGTTAAAAAGAACGACAGCATTGTGCTTTGCAGAGCAGACGGAAGTCAGGAAAATGTTAAAATATCCCGACTTTATCAGTTTGAGGGTCTTAAAAGAGTTGAGGTTGACTCGGCTCAGATGGGTGATCTGATTTGTGTTTCGGGTATCACCGACATCAACATCGGTGAAACCGCATGTTCGCCCGATTGTGTTGAGCCGCTTCCTTTTGTTAAAATCGACGAGCCTACTCTTTCAATGAACTTTATTGTTAACGACAGCCCCTTTGCAGGCAGAGACGGCAAGTTTGTTACTTCAAGAAATCTCCGTGACCGCCTTTATAAAGAGGTTGAAACAAACGTAAGTATGAGAGTTGAGGACACGGAAACCACCGACACCTTCAAGGTTTCGGGCAGAGGTGAGCTTCATCTTTCAATTCTCATTGAAACAATGCGCCGTCAGGGCTATGAATTTCAGGTTTCAAGACCAAAGGTAATTTATAAAGAAATCGGCGGTCAGGTGTGCGAGCCTATGGAACTTCTTATTGTGGAAGTGCCTGAACAGTATGTGGGCGCAGTTATGGAAAAAATCGGTGCGCGCCGCGGTGAGCTTGAAAATATGGGCACCCGTGACGGTGGCTCAACTCACCTTGAATTCAAAATTCCTTCAAGAGGTCTTATCGGCTACCGCTCTGAGTTTATGACCGACACCAACGGTAACGGCATTATGAACCAGCTTTTTGCAGGCTATGAGCCTCTTAAGGGCGAAATTCAGACCCGTGAAAACGGATCAATTGTTGTTCACGAAACAGGCGTCAGCACAGGCTACGGTCTTTTCAACACTCAGGACAGAGGTAAGCTCTTTATCGGAGCAGGTGTTGAAGTGTATGAGGGTATGATTGTTGGTGAATGTGCCAAGAATGAAGATATTGTGTGCAACGTGTGCAAAAAGAAGCAGCTCACCAATACCCGCGCGTCAGGCAGTGACGAGGCGTTGCGCCTTGTTCCTCCCACAACGCTCAGTCTTGAGCAGTGTATGGAATTCATCAAGGACGATGAGCTTCTTGAGGTAACTCCTCTCACTCTCCGTCT
>JAZQYU010000008.1:0-10271 GCA_045633685.1 Acutalibacteraceae bacterium
GACCGCTTGGCCTCCGACTTCATAACATCAATTTCACGGTCGCCAATCATAACGGTTTCGTCCTTATCAAGACCGTGCTTTGTCACGATATGAAGCACCGCATCAGGCGCAGGCTTGGCGGGAAATCCGTTTTCAGAAGTAACAAAATCATCAAACAAATCGTAAATACCGTATTTTTTCAGATAATAAAAGGTGCTTGCACCACGGTGAGTATAAAGAAAATTTCTGCCACCATTTTCACGCACCCGTCTGAGGGCTTCTGCCGTGTTTTTAAAAGGCACCGCAAGAGGCTCCATTTCAAAATCATGCTCATATTCGCGGAAACGGATTTTCTGCTCTTCGGTGGTGGAGTAAAAATCATATGCCTCACCAAAGCTGATTTCAAGCAGACGCTTGGTTTCATCATAATCAGCACCGAGACCGAAATCCTCCATCATTTTAACAAAAGCTGTGGTGATATGAGGGTAACTGTCAAAAAGCATACCGTCAAAATCCCATATATAGTTTTTTAACATATTGACATCTCCAAAAAGCAAAACAGCCCCACCAAAAGGCAGGGCTGAATTTAAAATCAGAACATAAACATAAAGAGAACTGTTGCACCCAAAGTGAGCACAAAGAAAGCAACTGCAAGAATCTTTGTGAGCTTTTCGAATGTTTTTTCTCTGCTCTTGCTTTTGCCTTTTCCGAAGAATGTATCAGCACCACCGGCAATTGCGCCTGAAAGACCTGCTGAACGGCTCTCCTGCATAAGAACTAAAAATACCAATGCGGCACAAACAAGGATGATAGCTGCGCCGATAATATACTGCCAAACTGACATAACATAGACCTCCGTTAGATTTTTACTAAGGTATATTAACACAATGATGACAAAAAAGCAATAGTTTTTTTAAATTTTACCAATAATAATCCTCGCATCGCAGGATAACATAATTATTGCGGACAGGTCAAAGGGCGTTTGCAGACTTTCCGCAAACCGTTTGGGCGGAAAGTTCTGCACAAGCGGTTTTTTTTATAACATAGATAGCTGTTCGCCTGCATCCTCTGCGCTGGGAAGCGCACCTGTTGAGGGAAGATTTTTGGTCTTGTATCTGTGAGGCTTTGCAAACTCACCCTGAACATAGTCACGGACATTGACAACCGTGTGACCCTTTTTCAAAGTAAATACGCAGACGCCCTGTGTATCCTTGGTGGTTTTGGGTGAAATTGCGCCGGTGTTGATAAGAAGAAGCCTGCCGGCCGATGACTGAAGCACAAGATCACAATCAGCGGTAATATGGCGCATTGTGGAAAGGGGGAACTTTTCACAATAAGCTTTGATGAGCTTTTTGCGGTTGGTTTTGGTCTGATAAGCAGACAGGTCAACCTTGGCAACGCGTCCGTTTTCAAAGAAGAAGAGAAGATAGCCGGCATAATCGGTGGTCACAACCATTGAAATTGCGGTTTCGCCCTCGTCCATATCAAGCTTGGATGCCACAAAATCACCCAAGACGCTTGCCTTACCCATATCAAAGTCGTTAGCCTTTGATTTGTAAACCTGACATTTGTTGGTGAAGAAAAGCAAATCAGCCTTATTGGTGGTTTCAATGGTGGCAACGATTTCGTCACCCTCCTTGAGCTTCTGCTCACCGCTGGTACGCAATGCCTGAGGAGTAATTTTTTTGAAGTAACCCTCTTTGGTAAAGAACAAGGTTACAGGGTAATCGGGAATTTCTTCCTCCTCACCTTCTTCAAAATTGATATCCATAGCAAAGCAGATTTCGGTGGCTCTGGGCTTGCCGAATTTTTTCGCAACATCGGTAAGCTCGTTGACAATAATCTTCTTGATTCTTGATTTGTGAGAGAGGATATTTTCCATATCTTCAATATCCTTCTGAAGCTGTTCAATATCCTGCAAGCGTTTGAGAATATACTCACGGTTCAGATGACGGAGCTTGATTTCTGCAACATATTCAGCCTGAATTTCATCAATACCAAAGCCAATCATAAGGTTGGGAACAACCTCACTCTCTTCTTCGGTGTTGCGTACAATGGCAATAGCCTTGTCGATATCAAGCAAAATCTTCTGAAGACCCTGCAAAAGATGAAGCTTGTTTTTAGCTTTTGTAAGGTCAAAGTAAACACGGCGTCTTACACATTCTGTGCGGAAAGCAAGCCACTCTTCGAGAAGCTCCTTAACACCGAGAACTCTGGGAATGCCTCCGATGAGAACATTGAAGTTGCAGGAGAAGGTATCTTCAAGAGGGGTGGATTTATAAAGCTTTTGCATAAGCTTATCAGGATCAACACCCTTTTTGAGGTCAATTGTGATTTTGAGACCGGTTTTATCGGTTTCATCACGGATATCGGAAATTTCACGGACTGCGCCTGTTTTGTATTTTTCAATAACCTTGTCGATGATTGCTTCAGCGGTGGTTGTTGGCGGAATCTGAGTGATTTCGATGCACTTGTTTTCCTTGTCGTAATTATAAACAGCTCTGACCTTAAAGCCGCCACGACCTGTACGATAGATTTCTTCCATCTGGTCGCGGTCATAAACAAGCTTGCCGCCACCGATAAAATCGGGGGCCTTGAGGGTGTCGGCAACATTGTGGTCGGGATTCTTAATCATTTCAATAGCTGTTTCGCAAACCTCTGTGAGGTTGAAGGAACAGATTGAGCTTGCCATACCAACGGCGATACCTGTGTTGGCATTTACAAGCACGGAAGGATAGCTGACAGGAAGAAGTGTGGGCTCAAGCATTGTATTATCGTAGTTGTCCACAAAATCCACGGTGTCTTTGTCAATATCCTTAAAAAGCTCTGCGGCAATTTTATCAAGCTTGGCTTCTGTGTAACGGGAGGCTGCCCACTGCATATCGCGTGAATACGCTTTACCGAAGTTACCCTTTGAGTCGATATAAGGATGAAGTAAAGCTTCATAGCCGCGTGAAAGACGCACCATTGTGTCATAAATTGCACCGTCACCATGAGGGTTGAGGCGCATTGTCTGACCAACGATGTTGGCAGATTTGGTGCGGGGGCCTGTGAGAAGACCCATTTTATACATCGTGTAAAGCAGCTTACGGTGAGAGGGCTTGAAGCCGTCAATTTCGGGAATTGCACGGGACATAATTACGCTCATAGCGTAAGGCATATAGTTGGTTTCCAGAGTTTCGGTTATGGGCTGACGAACAACCACACCTGCACCAAGAATATGGGCATTGGGGTTAAGGCCGTCATCCTGAACCTGCTTTGTCTGTTTTTTCTTTGCCATTGTTCCGCCCCCTTTCAGCTTAAGTCGGTCATATCAATATAAAGATGACCGTTGTCTGTGATGTGCTGCTTTCTGCCTGCAAGGTTATCACCAAGAAGCAAGTCAAAAATTTCACTTGTGCGCTCGGCATCCTCAGGCTCAACCTTAACAAGTCGCCTTGTCTGGGGATTCATTGTGGTGAGCCACATCATATCCGGGTCATTTTCACCAAGACCCTTTGAGCGCTGGATGGTAAACTTCTGATCACCGATTTCCTGAAGTGCCTCTGCCTTTTCTTTTTCATCATAGGCAAACCACACCTGATCCTTTGTGTTGATTTCATACAAAGGTGTTTCGGCAATGAATACCTTGCCCTCCTGAATAAGGGTGGGCATAAGGCGGTAAATCATTGTGAGAATAAGTGTTCTGATCTGGAACCCGTCAACGTCAGCATCGGTACAGATGATAACCTTGCTCCAACGGAGCATATCAAGGTTGAAGGATGAAAGATTTTTGCTTGATTTTGACTTAACCTCAACACCGCAGCCGAGAACCTTGATTAAATCGGTGATGATATCGTTTTTGAAAATCTTTTCATATTCACTTTTGAGACAGTTAAGAATCTTACCTCTGACGGGGATAACAGCCTGAAATTCAGCATTTCTTGCCTGCTTGCAGGCGCCGAGAGCTGAGTCACCTTCCACGATAAAAATTTCTCTGATGTCGGTATCCTTACTTCTGCAGTCAACAAATTTCTGGATTCTGTTTGTGAAATCCATATTTGTCTGCATTGTCTTTTTAAGATTCTGCCTTGTGCTTTCAGCCCTTACGCGGCTACGCATATTGATGAGCACCTGATCAGCAATTTTGTCTGCCTCAGCTCTGTTTTCGATGAAATAAATTTCAAGCTGATGACGGAAAAATTCTGTCATAGCATCCTGAATGAACTTGTTTGTGATTGCCTTTTTGGTCTGATTTTCGTAAGATGTTTTGGTTGAGAATGAGGAAATAACAAGAACAAGGCAATCCTCAATGTCTTCAAATTTGATTTTGGCATCTGCCTTGGTGTATTTGTTGGATGTTTTGATATATGAATCGATCTGATAAACAAAAGCGTTTCTTACTGCCTTTTCGGGTGCACCGCCGTATTCAAGCCAGCTTGAGTTGTGATAATATTCCTTGAGCTGAGCTTTGTTGGAGAAGCAGAGGGAAGCGTTGATTTTGACTCTGTAGTCCTCCTGGTCGTCACGGTCGCGACCGATACGCTCTGCCTGCCATGTCTGCACAGATGTGAGGGCATTTTCCTGAGCAATTTCTTTAACGTAATCGGTGATTCCGTTTTCGTAGCGGTATTCATAGGTTTCAAAGCTGTTTTTGCCCGTCTGGTCTTTGAGAATAAAGGTGATGCCCGCATTTACAATTGCCTGACGCTTGATAATGCTCTGATAGTATTCCAGCGGAATTGCAATGTCGGTAAACACCTTGAGGTCAGGCTTCCACTTGATTCTGGAGCCGGTGTCACGATGGCGGTATTCTTCCTTAATCATTTTGCCCGAGGGCTTGCCTGACTTGAAGCTAAGAAGATACTTGAAGCCGTCACGGTGAATTTCAGCCACCATATATTCGGAAGCATACTGAGTGGCGCAAAGACCGAGACCATTGAGACCCAATGAAAACTCGTAGCTGCCGCCTGAGTTGGTGTTATATTTACCGCCTGCATACAATTCACAGAACACAAGCTCCCAATTGAACTTCTTTTCTTTTTCGTTGTAATCAACGGGGATACCGCGGCCGAAGTCCTGAATTTCAACTGAATTGTCGGCAAAGCGGGTAACAACAATTTTGTCACCGTAGCCTTCTCGGGCTTCGTCTATGGAGTTTGAAAGAATTTCAAAAATTGAATGCTGGCAACCCTCAAGACCGTCGGAGCCAAATATAACCGCAGGACGTTTTCTTACGCGGTCGGCACCCTTGAGCGACGTTATGGTATCGTTGCCGTAGCTTGCTTTTTTTGCCATAAAATATCCTCCGTAAAACCAAAGTTTCGCATTATAACTAACCTTAATTATACAATATGTGCAAATCTTTGTCAAGAAAGGCGGCATATAATGTGTTCAGGTTAACAAAAAAGAAACCGCCGAACATCAGTTTAAGATGCTCAGCGGATTAGATTTTATTCGCAATCAGTTAACTTCTGAATCGATAAATCTTACAAGGTCACCCAAGGTAACAAGCTTCATAAGCTCTCTGTCGGGGATTTCAATGCCGAAATGCTCTTCGATTTCACAAATAAGGTCAAAAAGTTCAAATGAGTTAAGACCCATATCTGCTGTGAGGAGTGTATCCTCGTTGAAATCAGGAAGGTCGTTGCCTGTGAAATTTTCAAAAATCTGCTTCAAATCTTCAATAACGTTCATAATAATTTCCTCTCTTATTTGTTGTCATATTTTCTTTTAATTTTGAGCGTGGTGGTTTTTGGGAATTCTTCATCTCTGATGATGATTTCCTGTATTTTCTTATAAGCAGGCATCTGCCTGTTAAAAGCGTTGATCTGTTCTCTGATTTCTTCCTTGGCATTGGGATACTTTTCGGTATCAAGGAACATTTCAATAGCAATAGCATCGTCTTTGGCAAAAACAACAGCTTCAACTATACTGTCGATTGAGTCAATAACTTTGCCTTCAAGCTCTTCGGGAGAAACGTTTTTGCCGTTGGAAAGAATGATGAGGTTTTTAATTCTGCCTGTGATGAAGAGGAAGCCGTCTTCATCAACATAACCAAGGTCACCTGTTCTGAACCAACCGTCTTCAGTGAAGGCTTTTGCGGTTTCTTCTTCATCGTCAAAATAGCCCTTGAAAACATTGTCACCCTTGACCTGAATTTCACCGATTCCGTTATCATCCTTATTATACACACGAACCCGGTTGCAGTCAATAATAAGTCCGCAACTTCCACGTTTGTAATGATGAGGACGGTTAACGCTTACGATAGGTGCGCACTCAGTGATGCCGTATCCGCAAAGCAAGGTGATACCCCAATCAAAGATATCATCTTCAGCCTTTCGGCTGAGAGGCGCGCCACCGCAGATGATTATATCAAACTCACCGCCAAGACCTTCATAAACCTCTTTGAAAAGCTTTCTTCTCACATCAATGCCAAGCTTCATAAGAAAGCTTGAAATTTTGAGACCCTTTTTCATAATCTCGGCTTTGCCCTTGCTTTCGGCAGTTGCCCAGACCTTTTTGTGTATCATTTCAACAGCGGTGGGAACAGCAATCATAACCGTGGTTTTGTCGCTGACCATATCACGCTGGATGTTGCGAAGGCTTGTAATTGCGTGGATTCTGCCGCCGTACATCAAGGCTGCAAGAACATTGGCTGTGATCGAAAATGTGTGGTGAAGCGGAAGAAGAAGCGGACCTCTGCCCTCACCTGTGGCATAGCGGCAAACACTGTAAGCATCGGCTGCGATGTTGCCGTGGGTGAGCATTACGCCCTTGCTTTTTCCTGTTGTGCCGGAAGTGAACACAATGGCAGCCAAGTCATCGGGGGTAACCTTAGTATCATCAAAAGATGTGTCACCATCTGCAATAAGCTGTGCCCCGTCTTCCTTGAGTGTATGAATTTCTTTCATACATATGTATGTTTCTACCGAGGGGCAATTTTCTTTGAAATAATCAGCATAATCTGAAAATGACTTAGAAAAAATTACACCCTTACAGCCGCAACGGTTAACAAGGTCGGCAAGCTCCTTGTGAGAAAGCTCTCTGTCAAGCGGAACTGCTACATTGCCCGTATTTGTTACGGCAAAATATGAAACGATCCATTTATAGCTGTTTTCACCGAGAATTGCAATTTTTTCACCATTGAAGCCCTTTTGCAAAAGCACGGTTCCGAAATTACGTATTTCATCATAAAATTCCCGGAATGTTTTATATTTGTCTCCTTGCTTTCCTTTTCGCGGAATACGGAAAGCCTGGTCTGACTCATACTTATCCGCAATGAAGGTAATAACCTCTTTTAATGTTTCCAGCTTCGGGAAATCATAAAGCGGATATGGCTTGTTTTTCATCCTTTATTTGTCCCCTATCTTAGTCTTTGCTCTTTCTTCTGCAAGCTTTTTGTAAATCTCTTCAACAGCAAGTGACACCTTTGTGCCTGAAAATTCCTTAGAATGCGGGAATACATACCAGGTATCATCGGGTGTGTTGAAGTCGATGCAATTCTTATAATCACCGTAACGATAATTGAACTCAACATGGCAGGCATACTGACCGGAAGAGTGAATTTCCATATTGAAAGGCTGACCGTCATAGTCACGGATACCCTCCAGTCTGAAGCCGTTGATATCGTGGATAACCTTACCGTTACCGATACGGATATAGCCCTTGGAGTTGGGAAGGTCATTTACGTGACATTCACTTTCAAAGTAATAAGTGCCGTCGTCAATCTGCTTTCTGACCTGAGTGCGCTCCCAATCGTACCAATCGGTGGGGAATTTGAACTCAGTTTCACCCTTGTCAGCTTCAAGCTCACCGTAATAGTTGAGAGTCCAGCTCTTGCCGCAGGCTGTGCAGAAAACCTGTGCGCCCTTGGAATCCATTACATGCTCCTTGCCACAGGCAGGGCATTGATACAAAATGTTGTGAAGACCCTCTGCACGGTCTTTTCTCTTAACAGCTACACGGTTTTCACTCTGCCAACGGAAATCGTCGTTTGCGAGATGCTCGGTGATTTTGGCGTGAATTTCTTCAACAGAAGCCTTCTTAACCTCTTCACCTGTGTAAATCTGAGTCATTGTTGCCTCAGTGTGAACACAGAAACGGTAGCTTGCAATGTTCCAGAAAGGATTGTAGATGTGGTTACCGCTCATTTTGAGAGTAACAACAGGAACACCGAGGAACTTGCAAAGCTGAGCCACTGACTCGGGAATAACCTCTGTCTTGCCGCAAAGAGAATAGCGGGCTTCGGCATAAACGCCGAACAAATCCCCGCCTTTAACAACACGACGGGCTGTTCTTACAAGGCTGAGGTCATTTGTGTATTTTCTGGTGGGCAAACCACCGATAATGCGAAGAAGATATTCTCTGCCGATAAAATCGTCAACAGCGGCAGGATATACACCACCTGCAAGGTTTGTTACAGAACTCATTACATAGAAATCATAAAATGAGTTGTGGTTGCAGATAAGAACGCACGGACCCTTGAGCTTGTCCAGATTCACCTTGGTGAATTTAAGCTTGTGGTGCATTGTTCTGATTTTTGAATAGCCCCAGATAATCGGACGGAGATACTTTCTCTGAACAACGGGCTTTTTATTCATATCAAATCTTTTGGTTGCAGGAGGGCCTGCATAAACATATTTGCTGAGTTTTTTCTTAGCCATAACCTGTCTCCCCTATTATTTTAAAACATTTAGGTTAGTATACCAAATCATTATTCCTAATTCAACATAAATCCGACATTTTTTCAAAAATGTCACAGGTTATTTACCTTTTTCCGGCAAGTCTCGCGGCTTTCTTTTCGGCAGTTATTTTGTTAAAAATCTCTTCAACTGCGAGCGACATTTTGGTGCCTGAAAAATCCTTGGAATCAGGATAAATAAACCAGGTATCATCAAGGGTGTTGAGGCTTACACAATCGCGATAGTCACCGTATTTGTGGTTGAACTCAACATGGCAGGCATACTGACCCGAGGCGGGGATAACCATTTCAAAGGGCTCTCCGTCATAATCACGCACACCATGGAGATTGAAACCGTTTATATCGTGAACAAGTCTGCCTTTGCCCAGACGCACAAATCCGTCGGAGTTTGGCAAATCATCAACAACAACGTCGCTTTCAAAGTAATAATTACCGCTTTCGATTTCATTTCTGACCTGTTCGCGCTCCCAATCATACCAATCGGTGGGAAATTTAAATTCTGTTTCTCCGTTTTCGGCTTCGAGCTCACCGTAATAATTAAGTGTCCATCTCTTGCCGCAAGCCTTACAGAAAACCTGTGCGCCCTCAGAATCCATCTGATGCTCGGTTCCGCAGGCAGGGCACTGATAAAGCACCTTATGAAGACCTTCGGCACGTTTTTTGTTTTTAAGCTTTTTACGGTTTTCACTCTGCCAACGGAAATCGTCATGAGCAAGGTGGGCTCTGAGCTTTTGGTTGATTTCTTCAACAGTGGCAGTTTTAAGCTCTTCAGGAGTGAAAATCTGAGTCATCGTAGCTTCAACAGGAACCTCAAAGCGGTGACTTTTCACATTCCAGAAAGGGTTGGCAATGTGATGACCGCACATTTTGAGCGTTACAACAGGCACACCCCAGCGCTTTGCCATCTGGCCAACGGAATCGGGAATAACCTCGGTTTTGCCGCAAAGGCAATGGCGTGCCTCAACAAAAATGCACATCATATTGCCCTCGTCAACAATTCTTTTGGTTGAACGGATGAGGCTGATATCGGTTGTGAACTTTCTTGTGGGCATACAGCCGAGGCTTCTTATCAATTTTTCAAAGAACAAAAACACATTGGGTGCCGCGGCATATACTCCACCCTGAAAAGCAGTTGCAGACACCATAATAAAATAATCAAGAGGGCTGTTATGATTGCAAAAAAGAACATATGGAGGCTTTACACCTTCCATTCTCACTTTTTTGATTTTGCCTCTGTAAATCAATTTACCTGTAAATGCAATAAGAGCAAGAGCAAGCTTAATATACCACGCCTGTTTCACGGGCGGTTTTTCCATATCAAATTTTTCGGTTGCGGGAGGACCTGAACGAACATATTTGCTGATTTTTTCGTCTTTCACAGCAATCAACCTCCTTTTCTCTGAGTATTATATCAAAAGACACAGCGTAATTCAATGGTTAACAGACAAGTGCTGTACAAATGTCGTAAGCAAAAATTTCATTTGTTTCAAAGTATTAACAATATATCTGATTTCAAAAAAATAACACCGCAACTTTTGCTGCGGTGCTAATGGTGATCCATCGGAGATTCGACAGCAAGCTGTCGCTTATCCTTTTTATTTGTCCGTGC
>JAZQYU010000009.1:0-56368 GCA_045633685.1 Acutalibacteraceae bacterium
ACCTGTCTCTTATGAGGCGGCACACCATTCACTACTTTATTGCCGAATATAACCTCGCCGCTGTCAGGCTCAAGGAAGCCTGCAATGATTCTTAAAGTAGTTGTCTTACCGCAGCCCGAAGGACCTAAAAATGTAATAAACTCCTTATCTCGGATGTAAAGATTCAGGTTTTCCAGAATCTTGTTACCTCCAAGCTCAATCGAGATATTTTTCAAATCAATAACAATGGGATTCTTTTTCAATTATGCAGCCCCTCTCTTTGCCATATAAGGAAATAAAAAAGTAATCGATTTTAATCAACTAATAGCATAAAATATATTTCATAAAAAGTCAATATTTTTGAAAAGAATTTGTAGGAAAGTTGTCGTTTTACATCGCTTTCACAAACCAATTTCACAAAAACGCAGGACCTCACTTTTACGGAGGTCCTGTTACATTATTCAGCCTTTTTGTTTTTGTTGGACATCTTTTTCATAAGCACGGTTGCACACACTGCAAAAACAGGAATGGGCAACACATAAAGGAAGCTCAGGGGATTGGAAACATCACCCTTGTTGCCGAGAAGACACCAGAGAATATTGATGGGAAGCATACCCAGGTTGGCGGCAATGACATACTTTGTGAAGCTGATATTCATTGCGCCAAAAAGCACACTTGAAAGGTCACTGGGCATAAGACCTGATGCCTTGATGCAGAAAACGACCGCTGAATCGTTGGCTTCGGTGAATTCATCAATCTTTTTGACCTTGGGGAATTTTTCCTTGAGAGTGTCAACCATAGGCTTGCCTGTGAATCTGCCGAGGAAATATGTAAGAAGCATACTCAGCGCATTGCCCACAAAATTGACCAGAATACCTACCCACAAATCTTCAAAAACGATGCCCGAAATTGCAAAAAGCAATGCCGGAGGAAAAACAAGAGCAAAGGATTTAACAACCGAAAAGCCTATCATCAATGCGGCAATGGTCAATGCTCCGCCTTTAAAAAAGGTTGAAAGCTCCTTGGCGTTGGCGGGAGTGATGTTATATTTTATCATCAGCACAACCATAACAACCAACATAATTATCATAAACACGCCTGAAGCAATCTGCAGACCTTTTACTAATTTTTCATTTTTAGTCATTTGTCATCCTCCGTTGATTTTAGTCATATTCTGCCGGTTTCACGAAGATAGCTCACAAACCCCTCACAGCCTGCCATAACATCGCTGTAAGTGAGCTGAAAATCTCCTGTATACCACGGGTCGGCAATGCTTTCACCGCAGCGGTCAGCATAATCCAGCAAAAAGCTCACCTTTCCCTCCGGGTCCGTGCCGATAATCCGCATCAGATTGCGGAGATTGAATGAATCCATAATAATTATGAAATCGTATTTGTTGTAATCGGCCTTTGTTATCTGCACAGCAGTTTTGCCCTTGACCGAAATTCCGTGCTGAGCAAGAATATTGGCAGTTCCGCGGTGAACGGGATTGCCGATTTCTTCGGTGCTGGTGGCAGCAGAGGCAACAAAGAATTTATCAGCTATCCCCTGCTTTTTAACCATATCCTTTAAGACAAACTCCGCCATAGGTGAACGGCATATATTCCCATGGCAGACGAAAAGAATTTTAATCATATTATCACATCTTATCTGTATATTGATATGCTCTGACGTAGTCTACGACGAACTCACAGCCCTCGCCGCCGTTGGGAACATCCACGTCGCTGTCGGGCACACCGTTTTCACCGCTCATTTCAACAGAGAGAATCAGATATTCAGCTTCCTGACTTACTCCGCCAAAGTCGGTACGGCAGGCCTCCTTGCCGTTGATGTAGAAAATATATTCATTCTCATTCCATTCAACCGCATAAGTGTTGAACTCTTCATAAGGATTGCCTTCAAGAAGGAACTCCTTTGCGCCCCATTTCTGATGAGCGTCATTATAACCGTCAAAATGAAGGTTGGCAGAAACACGGTTTTCTAAAAATTCACCGTAATAAGGGCTTTCCATAATGTCGATTTCCGTGCCGTCGGTGCCTGTGCCGTTGGCTTCATATACACCGTCATTCATCATCCAGAATGCACTCCAGATACCAACACCCTTGGGAAGAATACAACGGCACTCAAAATAGCCGTATTTCTGGCTGAAACCGTTGGGAGCGTCAGAGTCGGTGTCGATACCGGCTGAATACCAGCCTGCTCCTCTGCCGCCCATTCCCTCGCTGAGATAGGTCACGGGGATAACCAAGTTACCGTCCTTAGTTTCAGCAAGGTACTGATTCCAGTAGCTGCCCTTTCTGGCTTCGGAGGTTCTGCCGTAGGTATAGTGGCCGGACCACACGCTACGGTCAAGCTCGGAGTTGAATTCATCACTGAAGGTAAGGGTGAATTTTGACATATCCACCTCATTGCCAACAGCATAAAAAGGAATATCAAGTGCAATGCAAAGCATGGAAATCAAACTGAGAAAGCCTGAAAAAATTCTTGTGACAAAGTTCATAAATTATCCCTCAACAAAAGAGTACTGATAAAACTCTTTTTCCATTTCTTCATAAGTCTTTGACGCATACTCCTGCGTTTTGTCGGCTTTGATTACCTTGTTTTCTACATCAACAGTTGCAGGGCTTCGGGAATCAATGCCTGCTTTGATAACATTGAAATAAGCATCATTTTTGACAATATGGTATGATGTTACATTTGAAACAATATTATCCTTAAACTCGCAGGAATATACATGAGTGAAATTCACCGTGTCAGTATATACCACAAGCTTTGTGCCCTCGGCGGTTTCACCGAGAGAGTCAAGATATTCTTCTTGCTCTTTTGAAAGGTTTTCAATCACCTGAGGGTCTTTTCTTGTGTTCTTCTCTTCAAATTCTGACACAATTTCTATTACTTCTTCGGGCACTTCTTCACGCTGAGTTTCTTTATCCTCCCCTATTTTGCAGGAAGAAAAGCAGAGAACAACCGACAACAACAATAAAATAGAAATAAGCTTTTTCATAAAATCACTCCTTCTCATATCATTCCGGTATCTTATTAATGATAAACTGTGCAAACTCCTTTGTTATCTGTATTTTATCTCTTCCCCATTGGAGTGCACCTAAAGTTTTCCCACCTGCTACTGTTACATTTTTATCAGGATACATTTCAAGAAACTCATCAACAAGGGCTTGTGTCTTAAGTTCATATTTCCACCAATTAGCAGTAAATTTAGACGAATGACACTCTGCTTGAACTTTATAAATCCATCTGTCTTTATCATCATATTTAATCTCTCTAAAATCATCACCAGTTGTCACATAGTATCCAACAATACTACTTGGTCCCACGCTATGCAACAATAACACATCATCTCTTTTTATAGTTTTAGGTTTTTTCCCAAATCCAAAAAAATCAATTTCTTTTAAAGGGGGTCTGTTTTCATCGAATGGTTCCTTTGCTGTACCAATAGGCTTTAAATAATAACATCGAGTTTCTTTTTGATCAACAGAAGGTTTCTTGTTAATTAATTTGTTTACTTTAAATCGTTCTTGTTTAACTGTTTGATGATTTTTTATAAATTCCTGTGCATCATCATACATTTGACGAAGTTGTGCATAGGTTAAATCATAAGTATTGATTGATGTAATACTTTCCTTTAATTCTTTTTGTTTGTCTACATCTTCTATACACAGACCATATTCATGATTGTTTATTAATCCATTTTCCGTAAAATTACCAGATGTTAAAATAAAGCCTTTTTCTTTTTCATTTCCATAAAAAAGATACACTTTACCATGAAGATTATCATCTATTTTTATTGACAAATCTATACCTTTTTCGTTGCAACACTCATAAAACGAACATAGAGAAATAATTTTTTGTGCTGAATCATTGTACTTCTGCAAAGTAGTATAAAGTGTAATCTCCTTTATTTTACTCATATCTTTGATCAGTTTTGAAATATCATCTGAAAGAAACGGAGATACAATAATCAACCTGTCAGACTTTGATGCCATTTTAGTAAAAAATTTAAGGTGATTATTCTTTTTTTCATTTGTCAATATTTTTATATTCATTGTTTATAGTTTCTCCTTATGCAAATTACATCACCCCGTTTTGCATTTTTGCGGCGGTGACGGTGTTGCACATAAGCATTGCAATTGTCATGGGGCCAACTCCACCGGGCACGGGGGTAATATAACCTGCCTTTGGCTCAACTGATGCAAAATCGACGTCACCGCAGAGCTTGTTGTTTTCATCGCGGTGAATACCAACATCAATCACAACTGCGCCTTCCTTAACCATTTCGGCTGTCACAAACAATGGTCTGCCCACAGCGGCAACAAGAATATCTGCCTTTGAGGTGACCTCGGCAAGGTTCTTTGTTCTGGAGTGGCAGGTTGTAACGGTGCCGTTGGCATTGAGAAGAAGTGCGCTGATGGGCTTGCCGACGATATTGCTTCTGCCGATAACAACGCAATTTTTGCCCTCGGGCGAAATACCTTCATATTTGAGCATTTCCATAATTCCTGCCGGCGTGCAGGGAAGAAGCTTGCCGTCACCGATTGAAACCTTGCCCACATTTACGGGGTGGAAGCAGTCAACATCCTTGTCAGGGTCAATGGCATTGATAACTGCCGTTTCGTCAAGGTGCTTGGGCAAAGGAAGCTGACAGAGAATGCCGTTTATATCGTCTCTTTCGTTAAGCTCTTTCACAAGGTCAATAAGCTCCTGCTGAGTGGTGCTTTCGGGCAAAGCGTATTCATAAGAAACGATACCCAGCTTTTCGCAAGCTCTTTTTTTGTTGCCTACATATACCTTTGAAGCAGGGTCTTCACCAACAATAATAACAGCAAGTGCAACGCTGATGCCTTTTTCATTGAGTGATTTCACTTCTTCTGCCATCTGGGACTGTATAAAAGCGGAAACCTCTTTGCCGCTGATAATTTTAGCCATTGTTATTTTCCTCCTGAGATGTGATAATTTTATATTCTCCCGAGCGGAGAACACGAAGCAAATCATCGTTATTCCTGATTTTTTCGTTTGTTTCTATTCCGCCTAAAATTTTGCTCACAGGATGATGATAATCACTGCCTGAGGTGTGAATATCAAGCCCCTCGGATTTTGCCCACATAAGTGAGCTGTCATTTTCAACAGGATTTTTGGTTTTGCCGTTGAACACTTCAACACCGTCAAGGTAGCGCGGGTCTGCGCGCTTGACATAACCTCTGAACGGGTGCGCCTGCACAAGAATTCCGCCTGCAGAGTGCACCTTCTCATAAAGCTTCTGCTGATTATCAAAAAGGAAATTGCCTGTATTTCTTACAAAATCCTCATCAATGCCGTAAACCAGATAATCATTGGGTGTGAACAAAAAACGGATTTCCATACCCAACAAAACAGTAAAATCGTCACCCGCTGCTTTCAGGGCTTCACGGTAACCCTTAAGGTAACGCTCGGCATTTTGGGAATGCTTGAAATAGCTGAACGGTGAAAATGTGAGACCCGAAAAGTGGTCGGTTATCACAATTCCGTCATAACCCGCTTTTTTGTAGCGTTCAACTGTCTTTTTGGCAAGTGCCGTTGCGCAAGCACTCACCTCCCCTGTGTGACAATGAAGTTCATATTTATAAGACATATTATTCCTTCTAACGCAAAGAGCCACCTTTCGGCGGCTCTTAAGATTACTTAGTTCTCATTTTGATAAGCTCTCTGTAGCTGATAAGCTCAACGCCGTGGTCTTCAAGATACTTATGTACATAAGGGTCTTTCATAAGCTGATATTCCCACACCCTGTCTCTCCATCTTGCAGTGATGCCCTTAAGCTCATCACATTCCACAGAAGGATGAATGAATGTTTCGGTTACACCGTCGGGAAGGTCAGTCCACTGCTTGAGAATCATCTCACGATATTTCTCATAGCTTTCGCGCATTTCATCATTCCAATCGGGGAAAAGAAGATAATCGGGAATGATAACGTTATATTTTTTGCCCCAGCGCTTTGAAAGAAGAGTAACGGCGCTGTAGAGCAGATAAGGTGTGCCGTTGGGGCAGATGCGCTTATCGTGCTTAACATAAAGACGGTAAGCATAGCCATATTCACCGCAGATGCGAAGGGTCATTTTGGAAAGACCGAGACGGCCTGTGTAATGACCGTAGAGTGAACCCATATGGTTGTCGATGTGTGAGGGCTTCATACCCCATGAATGGGCAAGGTCAATCTGAGCGCGGATTTCTTTTTCAAGGTCTTCATAAGAAGCGTTCTTTTCAACCTGATCACTTTCGTGCCACATAAAGCCTTCTTCATCAAGAAGTGACTTACCGTCAGTAAGTGGCTTCCAACGGTATTTGCGCCATTCACTTGTCATAGTGAGGTGAACACCAATGGGATATTCAGGATGAGCAATTGAAAAATCAACAGCGTGCTTGGCTGTGGGGCAAGGCATCATAACGGTTGCTGACTTGAGCCAACCGCCCTGAAAAAGCTCCTCAACTGCTTCGTTGGCAGCGTTGCACATTCCGTAGTCGTCTGCATTAACAATCAAATACTTTTTAGCCAATTTTATAACCTCCGCAAGCAAAAAGCTTGTTTTATTTTTTAACTAATTAAGTTTAACATATCAAACAAAAAAAATCAACAAAATAAGGTGATTATTATTTTATTTTTAGTTTTCTGAGCGTTTCCTTTTGCCCTTTGGTGATTCTCAGGCTCTCAATCGCCTTCTGAATTGCCTTGTTATGCTCCCATACGGGTAGCTTTTTGGCCTTGATAATTTCAAACGCTTCATCAAAATGCCTTGAAAGTGCGGTTGCAAAATACCAGGCAATCATCATTTTAACATAATAATGCTCACTCTCAACCGAGGCAACTGCGCAAAGATATTCGGGAGAAAATTTTTCATCGAGGAAAAACTTCATCAGCATTTCAATACCGAAGCGCACGGTATATGGATGGGAAGAATTCATCCATTCAAGACATTTTTCAGCCGTAAGATGCTTTTTGAAGCATTTGGGCGTGAGCATATCACAGGTTGCCCAGTTATCAATAAAAGGAAGAAAAGCTTCAAGAAGCTCCAGCGTTTTTTCATAGTCGCCGTTGAGCTCAATCAAAAAAGCGTGAAGGTTGTTTTCTTCATAATATGTGTGGGGCAAGGAATGCAAAAATTCTTCCGCTTCGGTAGTGCCGTTGATGCTTTTGGCATATTTGCGAAGAGCAGGCACACGGACACCGATTATTTTTTCTTTGTCAACAGTTGGCATAAGCGCCGAATGAAAATCGCGGTATTTCAAATCCTGCATAGAAAACAGGGTTTCAATAATAGTCATAATATCACCGATATTATTTTAGCATATAACGGGATTTTTTCAAGGTGTTACAAATCAAAAAACGGGAGGCAGATTGCCTCCCAAATATTAGCGCATTTACCCTCCTTGAGGTAAGGAGGGCGATTGGGGGTCGATAGCTTTGTGATTGCGGTGCGTCGGAAACCACCGCACCCTACAAGGTTGGCGGCAGCCTTTCGCAAGGGTTGACGACCTCGGCAACCCGAAAGCATAAAAAATGTGATAACGTAGGAAAAAACATTCCACCTCATCCGCCTCGTTCCTCGGCACCTTCTCCTCAAGGAGAAGGCTGTTTGATTATTATTTGTAGGGGTTGATGCCCACATCAACCCGCAAGCAACGGTTAATTCGTGAATTGACCCTACGAGATTTCACAAAAAACAGCTCCCCCTTCTGAAGGGAGCCGTTAATTTATGTAACTTCTTCTTTTTTAATGCCGAAAATAAGACGGAGAATTCCTCTTAATGCCTTGGGGCTTTTTACCAATACAACTTGCATAATGCTCCTCCTTATTTTGATATGACAATGCCGAGTATGATAATCACAACAGCAAGCACCGCTATGAGAATTGAGTTGGAGCAACAAAAAGAAACTACCAGCCCTAAGCCGAAGGCGGCTATTATTGCGCCCCAATTTATCTGCCCACGCCTGCCGCGACATCTCATAAAAACACCACCGTCATAGCTTTTATTACATACTATGACGATGGTTTATTTCGGTTACTGATTTTCGTTGGAAATCACAACAAGAAGTGTACCTTTTTTTACAGTTACCCTTCCTTGCGGTGCAATAACAAAATTACTTGTGGCAAGGGTGTCGTAAGGAAAAAGTGAAATGTTATCAACTTCATAATAAAAGCCGTCGAGGGTCACTCCGTGGGCAGGGCCGTTGAGCGGGAAGAAAGAAACCTTTTCGTTGACATTTCTTTCTATGTAGGCTTTATCATTTCTGAGAATAAAGGCAAAATTGTTTTCGTCGGCAAGGATAGCTGTTGCACCCTTTTTGTCGGCAAACAAAAGAGTCTGGATATTTGCAAAGGTGTGGTCAAATCTGCCGCCCATTCCGCCAAAAATTACAAAACTTTTGCATCCCCTTTTGATGCCCTCCTTAACAGCGAGCATCATATCGGTGTCATCCTTTTCAACGGGGAAGGTTAAAACTTCAACGTCAGTTTCGGGCATTTTTGAAGAATCGAAATCACCAAGATACAAGTCTGCTTTTAAACCAAGAGGGTCAAGGTGCTTCTGACCTCCGTCAGCACAGACGATAAAATCATCCTCTGCAATTTTGGGCTTGATTACGGAATAGTCCTTAATCTCTGCCGCGCCTAAGATTACCCATCTTTTCAAAGCTGCCACTCCTTAATATCTTTAACTTCGTTATACAAGGCAACATAGCTATTATGCCTTGACTCGCTGATTTCACCGTTTTTCACGGCTTCAACAATGCTGCATCCCTTATCATTGACATGGGCGCAGGATGTGAATTTGCAGGTGCCGATATACTCGTCAAACTCCTTGAAGCAATACTGCAAATCGTCTTTTAAAATAACCTCTCCGCTTTCAAAATCAAGAGAAGAAAAGCCGGGAGTGTCTGCAACATAGCCGTCACCGATTTTGTATAGCTCAACGTGGCGGGTGGTGTGACGTCCTCTGCCAAGCTTTGAGCTGATTTCACCTGTTTCGCGGTTCTGCTCAGGGTCAATAAAATTGAGAAGGGTTGATTTGCCCACACCTGTGTTGCCCGTGAATGCGCTTGTGCAGCCTGCAATTTCTGTTTTGATTGCGTCAGCACCGCTACCATCGGCAGAAGAAAAGGCATAAGCCTTTATCCCTGCAAGACGATAGATTTCAATCAACTCGTCGCAAGGCTTAAGGTCGGTTTTGGTAAAGACCACTATCGGTTCAATATTGTTATGCTCAGCTATGACCGTAAGGCGGTCAATGATAAGAGCATTTGGGTTAGGCTCGCAGGTGGAAGCCACAACAAAAAGCTTGTCAATATTGGCAACAGGCGGACGGGCAAGAACATTCTTCCTTGGAGCAATAACCTCAATGGAGTTATAGCCTGTTTCCTGCACGCTGATTGTTACTTTATCACCTGCAACGGGGGTGATTTTTTCTTTGCGAAAAATCCCCTTCGCCTTACATTCAAATATTTGGTTGGCGGCCTCTACATAATAGAAGCCGCCAATGCCTTTAATAATAATTCCGTCGTACTGCATTATTCACCTATATTCGTGTCTGGTGTAGGTTCGTCCACAGAGGGTTCCTCGGAAGAGTCTTCAAAGGGCTCGGTGGGTTGCTGAAGAGAATATGTTGCTTCATTATAGGTGTTGGGCGGGTTGGAGCCGAAGTTGATATAGCACTCATAATAAAGCTGACCGTCAATATAAGCTTCGAACTTATCGTTCACACCGAAGCCTCTGATTTCAACAGAATAATTCATGCCGCTCATAAGAACGTTTTCTTCTGATTTGACAGTTTCTCCGTTGAGCTTGATTTCAAGCTTTCTGAGATCCCATGAGCCGGGAAGTCTGAATCTGATGGTTGCGGATACGCTGGGGTCAGGGCCCTTACTGACGTAAACAATAACCTCTGTTCCCTCGGGAACCTTGGCTCTGTTGGCAACGCTCTGCTCAGTTACAATTCCCACAGGGACAGAATCGTGAAAAACTTCTTCAATCTTGACATCGAGATTGATTGAAGAAAGAAGAACCTTGGCATCATCAGCCTTGAGGCCTGTTACGTCCTTAACGGTTACGTATTCAACCTCTTCGCCCTCATAGGCGTTGTATTCAACAGTTACAACATCACCCGCTGTTGCCATTGTGCCGGATGAAGGTGAAACCTTGACAACTGTGCCGGGGTCAATGCCTGCAAGCTCCACCTTGCGGGGCTTAACGGTGAAGCCGAGACCCTCAAGCTGAGAAACAACATAAGCATAGTCGTTGCCCACAAGATTGTCGGGAATTGTGACCTGCTCACTGCTGACTGCAATTGTGAGCTGAATCACGGTTTTGTCGGCATCAATTTTTGTGCCTGCATCGGGAGTCTGGGTTATAACAGTGCCGGGAGCTTTCTCATCGTCATTAACAATTAACGGCTCTGCAAAATTGAAGTCTTCATAGGCACCTTCAATTTCATCATAATAATTCATTCCCAAAAATTCGGGAACCTCTTTTTTGCTGAAAAGACCGATATCCACCCATCCGAAATGAACAGCAGCAACACTTAAAATTCCGATTGCCACAACAAGAGCAACAATGATGCCCACGAGAACAGGAATTGTGCGGTTTTTGACAACCTCTTCCTCCTCGTCTTCTTCATCTTCAATTTTAACAGGAGCTTTTGAAACGGGAGCCTTTTTAATAGGCTTTGTCGGGTCAGTATCAACAAAGAAGGAATAGTTGAAACGGATTGAAGGATTGCGCTTGAACTCTTCAAGATCAAGAATCATTTCAGCCGCTGACTGATAACGCTCGTTGACATTCTTTTTCATAGCGCGCATAATAATCTGTTCAAGACCCACTGGGATGTCGGGGTTGACCTTGGTGGGAAACTCCGGGTCATTCTGAAGCTGCATAATAGCAACAGAAACTGAGCTGTCTGCCACAAAGGGAAGCTTGCCTGTGAGCATTTCATAAAACATTACGCCAACAGAGTAAAGGTCTGCTCTGTCATCGGTAACGTCGCCTCTCGCCTGTTCGGGACTGATGTAGTGAACAGAGCCGATTGCGGAATCTGAAAGGGTGCGGGTTTCACTCCTGCTGAAACGGGCAATACCGAAGTCGGTAACGCGGATTGTTCCGTTTTCAAGAAGCATAATATTCTGAGGCTTGATGTCGCGATGGACAACGCCTTTATCGTGAGCGTGCTGAAGGGCACGAAGAATCTGCATAACAAAATACACAGCTTCCTTCTGGTTGATAACCTCCTGCTGCTCGATATATTCCTTGAGGGTGATGCCTTCAACATATTCCATAACTATGTATTGAAGCTTTTCACCGTAGCTCACATCAAAAACTCTTACAATGTTGGGATGTGAAAGCACTGCAATTGCCTTGGATTCATTTTTGAATCTGCGGCGGAATTCTTCGTTGGCAAGATATTCATCCTTGAGAACCTTAACGGCTACAATGCGGTCGTCGATAATATCGTATGCCTTATAAACAACAGCCATACCGCCAACACCGATTATTTCACGGATATCATATCTGCCGTCAAGTCGTTTTCCTACATAACTTTCCATAAAATTCACCTCAGTTTGAAAGGGCTACAACCGTAATGTTGTCACCGCCGCCGTTTTCGTTGGCAGCTTTAACAAGGTTGTCGGCAATTTCATATACATCGCTGTTATGAGCCACAGAGCAGATATCAGCTTCACTTACGAAGTTGGTAAGTCCGTCTGTGCAGATGAGCACGATGTCGTTTTCTTTGTTCATATCCTCACGGAAAAAGTCGGCTCTGACTTCTTCATCAATACCGAGAGCTCGTGTGATGATATTCTTTTTCGGGTGGTATCTTGCTTCTTCCTTGGTGATTTCACCGCGGTCAACCATACCCTGAACAACAGAGTGGTCGGTGGTCACCTGAAAAAGAGAATCCGAGAGAATATACGCTCTGCTGTCACCAACACTTGCAACATAAACAATATCAACATTAACAATAACCGCAACAACGGTTGTGCCCATGCCTGCAAGGGCTTCGTTCTTCTTCGCTGCGTCAAGCACAAGCGCATTTGCACTTTCAACAGCAGAAATGAGAAGATTGCGGATGGAATTGTCACTCATACCCTGGTGATAGCAGGTTGCTATTTTTTCCGAAATAACCTTAACGGCAGTTGCACTTGCAACGTTTCCGCCTGCGGCTCCGCCCATACCGTCGCACACAACTGCCCACGCCACGTTGCCCGGAAGCTCACCTGCGGCGTAGGAATCCTGATTGTTGGCACGGACTATGCCTTTATCGCTTTTTGCAGATATTTTCATTTTCATTCCCTCCCTGACGGGGATTGTTTTTCGCGCCTGGAGCGGAGCTGACCGCAAGAGGCATCTATATCTGAACCAAGGCTTCTTCTGACGGTGACATTCACACCTTGGGAACTTAGAATGTCACAGAAATTTCTGAGTGTTTTTTCTCCGCTACGTTTATGGGAGCTTTCATCAATTTCGTTGGCAGGAATCAGATTGACGTGACACAGCATACCCTTGACAAGCTTTGAAAGCTTATTGGCACATTCGGGCGTATCATTGACACCTGCAATCATTGCATATTCAAAAGAAATTCTTCTGGAAGTTTTTTTAGTGTAAAGTCTGCACACCTTCATCAGCTCATCGAGGGGGTATTTGCGGTTGACTGGCATAATCTTTGAGCGCAGTTCATTTTCGGGAGCATGGAGCGAAACAGACAGCGTAATCTGCAGATTCTTTTCCATAAGCTCATACATCCGCGGCACAATTCCGCAGGTAGAAAGGGAAATGTTCCTCATACCGAGATTGAGGCCTTTTTCATCCCCTGCCAATTCAAGAAAACGCATTGCGTTATCAAAATTATCGAGAGGCTCACCCATACCCATAATAACAACGTGGGAAACCCTTACGTTCATATCACGCTGAGCGGCGTGAATCTGGCCAATCATCTCGCCTGCTGTCAGGTTGCGGACGCATCCGCTTTTGGTGGAAGCGCAGAACATACATCCCATTTTGCAGCCGACCTGTGAGGAAATGCACAGGGTGTAGCCGTACTTATATTTCATTAAAACGGATTCAATAAACTCACCGTCGTGCAGACGGAAAAGGTACTTGACAGTTTCGTCAATTTTTGAAGCACGTTTCAATTCGATTTCACAACAATGAAGAGGATATTTCTCACTGAGAGTCTGACGCAAATCCTTTGAAATATTGGTCATTTCGTCATAGCTTGATACACCGACCTTCTGAAGCCAGGAATAAAGCTGGTCGGCTCTGAATTTCGGAAGACCCATATCAGCGCAAAGCTGACGGATTTCGTCATTGTTCATTGATTTTATGTCGGTAGTAAAACTCAAGAGTCAATCCTCCTGCGGATAGCTGAAACAAAGAAGCCGTCACTTGAATGAAGGTGGGGCATCAATGTCAGATAATCGGTGTCTTCACCGTATCGCTTGATTTCGGGAAGCACCTTCAAAGATTCAAAATCACTGTTTTCATTAAGAAAACGGGTTATAATTTCTTCATTTTCTGCCGGGTTGAGGGAGCAGGTGGAATACACCAGAACCCCGCCTTTTTTGAGATAATCGGCAGAAGTCTTCAATATAGAATACTGTATTTCAGGTAATTTGTCAACCTCAGCCCCATCCTTGAAGCGGATTTCGGGCTTGCGGCGGATAACTCCGAGACCTGCACAAGGCACATCACAGAGGATTTTATCGGCCTCAGGAAAAGCAGAATTATGTATGCTTCCGTCATTTTCAGCCGTTTCAATAATTGAAATTCCAAGACGGTCAGCACCGTTTTTAATAAGATTTAATCTGCCCTCATAAATGTCGCAGGCAACAATACTGCCTTCATTTTTCATATGCTGGGCAGTTGTAAATGCTTTGCCTCCGGGAGCGGAGCAAACGTCAATAACCGTGTCCCCTGCTTCGGCACCGAGCGCCCTGCAACAAAGCTGTGAGGCGGTATCCTGCACGTGAAAAAGACCGTCGGAATAAGCCTTCAGCTTTTTGAGGCTGCCTGCTTTTTCAAGAATAAGAGCATTTTCGTCAAAATCAGCCTTTCGACAGTTGACACCCTCATTTTTCAACAACTCCATAAGCTCGTCTGCAGTTGTTTTGAGAGTGTTTACCCTGAGCACCGTTTCAGCTCCGCCGAGAGAGGCCTCAGCGATCCCCACAGCGTTTTCTTCACCATAGGCATCCTTCCACAATTTTATGAGCCACTTGGGGCAGGAATATTTGATTGAATAATAGTAAAGTCCCTTTTTATCAGGAAGAACAACACCATTCTGACCGATTTTGCGAAGCACCGCATTCACAAGACCGGAAGCAAATGAACAGCCGTTGCTTTTAACCAGCTTGACACTTTCATTGACAGCGGCTGACGACGGAACTTTATCCATAAACAAAAGCTGATATGCACCCATTCTCAGGCTGACAAGCACCTGAGCCTTGAGCTTGGAAATGGGTTGGGAGAGATACTGCTCAATCTGATAATCAAGAGTGATTGCTCTTTCAAGAGTACCGTAAACCAAGGCAGAAACAAAAGCTCTTTCAACTCCGCTGAGGGGTTGGGAATCAAGCTCAGCATCAAGAGCAATGTTTGAATATGCCGAATCTTTATGAATTTTTAAAAGAATATCAAAAGCACATTGCCTTGGTGATTTCATAGTTATCTCCTGCGATTTCCGCCTGTGAAGCGGATAATGTAATAAAGCAAGTTGGCAACCGAGGTTGCAAGAGCGGCAACATAAGTCATTGCGGCGGCTGAAAGAACCTTTTTGGCGCCGCTGATTTCCTCCGCATCATATAAAAGTCCGTCGGACTCAATAACATCCATAGCGCGTTTGCTGGCATTGAACTCAACGGGAAGCGTCACAAGCTGAAAAACAGCAACAAGTCCGTAAAGGCCAAGGCCGACATAAATCATCATTTCGCCAATGTATGCCATATTGGCAAGAGCGGCAATAAACATACCGATAAAAGCGATGAGAATGCCGTATCTTGAACCGAAATTGCAAAACGGAACAAGTGCCGTGCGCACCTTGTTGGGCATATATCCCTCTGCGTGCTGGGCGGCATGACCCGCTTCGTGGCAGGCAATACCCACAGCGGCAACAGATGTGCTGTTATAAACTCCCTCTGAAAGACGGATTACTTTTTCTTTGGGAGAATAGTGGTCAGAAAGCTTGCCTGAAACAGGCTGAATTGAAACGTCGGTGATGCCGTAGTGGTTGAGAATCATCTGCGCAGCGGCGGCACCTGTGAGACCTTTGGAATTTCTGACTGATGAATATCTGTTATATGCACTTTTAACCCTGGACTGGGCAATTGCCGCCAGAATAAAAACAGGAAGCATAAAAAGCAGATATGAAAAATAACCGTAACCGTAAAACATAAGATTACTCCTTATTTAAAGAATTCCCCTGCCTGAATCGGATTTCCCCTGAGAAAATCGGCGGCGGGCATAGCCTTTTTGCCCTGAGCCTGAAGTGTTACAATTTCAACACCGTTGCCGTCACCGCAGGCAACAACAAGACGTTTGCCGCTTTCGGTGATTTCACCGGGCTTGCCTTTGACAGATCCGGCAATAACGGTTTGGTGGATTTTGAAAAGCTTGTCACCACACAAAGCAGTTGCACCTGGCCAGGGAGAAAGACCTCTGACCTTATTATGAACCTGCTGAGCGGTTAAATTCCAATCAATGGGGCAAAGCTCCTTGGTAAGCATCGGTGCGTAGTTTGAAAGAGCATCATCCTGCTTTTCGGGGATGATTTCACCTTTTTCGAGAGCAAAAATTGTTTTGCTCATAACTTCAGCACCCATTGCGCTCAATTTATCGTGAAGCTCCCCTGCTGTTTCGTTTTCACCAATGGAAGTTTCGGCCTTGAGGAGCATATCACCTGTGTCAAGACCCACATCCATCTGCATTGAAGTGACACCGCTGACCTTTTCACCGTCAACAACACTCCACTGAATGGGTGCGGCACCTCTGTACTTGGGAAGAAGAGATGCGTGGATATTGACACATCCGTATTTCGGGATATCGAGGATATTTTTGGGAAGAATCTGCCCGTAAGCCACAACAATGATGATATCCGGATTGATGTCACTCAGCACTTCAAGAGCATCACTCTGACGGAGCTTCTGTGGCTGATAAACCGGGATGTCATATTTCATTGCAGTTTCCTTAACGGGAGGCGGCATCATATGATGACCTCTGCCCTTGGGCTTGTCAGGCTGAGTATAAACTGCCGCAACTTCGTGACCGTCACTTACCAATCTTTCAAGGCAAGGAACGGAAAATTCGGGCGTACCCATAAAAACAACTTTCATTATTCTACCTCATCAGGAGCAAGCATTCTGACAACCTTATCGGTGTAAAGAATGCCGTCAAGGTGGTCAAGCTCGTGACAGAAGCAACGTGCTTTGAGACCTTCGCCCTTATAAATTACCCATTTGCCCTCGCGGTTCTGAGCCTTTACAATAACCCATTCGGGGCGGCGGGTGATACCGAATTCACCGGGAACAGAAAGGCAACCCTCTGCTTCCTCCTGAATTTCTTCGCTTTTTTCAGTAATTTCGGGGTTGATTAGCTCAATATAGCCGTCACCCACGTCAATTACAACAACTCTTTTGAGCATACCGACCTGAGGTGCGGCAAGACCTGCACCCTCAGCCTTGTAAAGAGTATCTTTCATATCATCAAGAAGATCCCACAAGCGTTTATCAAAAACCTCAACCTTACGGCTTACCTTACGGAGAACAGGGTCTTCTTTTGTTACAATTTTTCTTAATGCCATAGTTAATCACCTTAAATTAAAGTCTGTGAGTTCATATCAATATAAACAGTAACATCGCTGAACTGATTTTTTTTGGAAAATGCTGAAAGCAATTCTCCCAGATCCTTTCTGAAGCGGGTACTGTTTTTGCATTTTAAAATAAGCCTGTGTCTGTATTTGTTGCTGATTTTGGACACCCTTGCAGGCATCGGACCCAGAGCAATAACACTGTGGGCGCCAAGGGCTGTTTTTGCCTGTTCAAAAAAGCATTGTGAGGCGGCTCTGACCTTAGCATCGTCAATGCCTACAAATCCGATCAGGCACAAATCACAGAAAGGCGGATAAATGAGCATTTTTCTCATTTCAATTTCTTCGTTGTAGAAGCTGTCATAATCCTGCTGGGCGGCAAGACGGATAACCTCATTTTCGGGGTTAATGGTCTGAATGATTGCAGTACCCTCATACTGACCTCTGCCGGAACGGCCGACAACCTGAGTAATAAGGTCAAAGGTTCGCTCCTGAGAACGGAAATCATCGCTGAAAAGCTGACTATCGGCTGAAATTACACCAACCAGCGTAACATTTTCAAAGTCGAGACCCTTGGCAACCATCTGAGTGCCGAGCATAATATCATACTTTTTGTCGGCAAATGCCTTGAGCTTTTCTTCGTGAGAGAAGCGCGACATTGTTGTATCGGCATCCATTCGCAGAATCCTTGCTTCAGGCAACAGCTTTTCAAGCTCATCCTGAATTTTCTGAGTGCCGAAGCCTGAATAACGCATATCGTTGCTGCCGCATTCCGGGCATTTAGTGGTAAACGGCACCGAATAACCGCAGTAATGACACATCAGGCGTCCGTTTGCGTGGTGATAGGTCATTGAAATGCTGCACGACGGGCAGGTAACAACCTCACCGCAGCTTTTGCAGGCAACAAAGGTGTTGAAGCCTCGTCTGTTCATAAGAAGAATGGACTGCCTGCCGTTGTCAAGATTTTCTTTGAGGGCGTCAGCCAGATCACGGCTGATTCCCATTGAATCATCAAGTCCGTTGAGAAGCATATCCACAACCCGAACCTTCGGAAGCTGAGCCTGAGCATAGCGCTTTGAAAGACGGTTGAGCTGATATTTGCCGCTTTGGGCAAGAGCGTAAGTTTCGATTGACGGGGTTGCGGAGGCAAGAACAAGCACCGCATTGTTTTTGGCACATCTGAATCGGGCGGCATCCTTTGCGTTGTAGCGAGGAGTCTGCTCGGACTTGTAGGTGTGCTCCTGCTCCTCATCAATTATTATCAGTCCGATATTTTCAACAGGGGCAAAAACTGCACTTCGGGTTCCGATAACGATTTTTGCCTGCTTATTTTTGACTCGTTTCCATTCGTCAGCACGCTGACCCACAGAAAGAGCCGAGTGGAAAACGGCAATTTCCTTGCCGTAGCGCTTGTGAAAAAGATTGAGAGTCTGGGGCGTAAGAGAAATTTCGGGCACCATAACAATAACGGTTTTACCCTTTTTGATTATTTCGTCAATAAGGCGCAGATAAACGCTTGTTTTGCCCGACCCCGTTACACCAAAAAGGAGTGACACTCCCCCTTTTCCCTCATCATAGAGAGAAAGGATATTACTATAAGCCTTGGCTTGTTCTTCAGTTAAAACAATTTCTTTTGGTGTTTCTGGTGAAGCTATGTCTTCATAGGGATTCCTGCTGATTTCATTGTCGTAATAACAGACAAGACCTTTTCGTTCAAGGGCGGTCACTACCGCCGGAGTGAAGCCTGTGAAATAGCAGATTTCTTTGATAGAAGCTGTTCCTACATCCTGCAAAAGAGTTATAACCTCTTTTTGCTTTTGCGAAAGCTTCATATCACTGTCGAGTGCATTTTCACCATCTTCGGTCAGGCGCACCATACGCACGGTTTTGTCACCAAGACGCCTGACAGCTTCGTTGTTGGTATAAAGCCAACCCTTTTTGCACATTCTTTCAAGAATGGTGCTGTCATTTCTAAAACCGTATTTTGAAAGGATTTTTGCACCCTCTTTGTAGTCATTGGACTTTTGCAAAAAGGCATAAATCTGCTTTTCATCATCGGTCATCTGTGAGGTGTCGGCATCGGGCGCAGAGGTGTAGGTAACCACCGTTTTGTGAGTTACACCCACGGGAAGAACGGCTTTGAAGGCTTCGAACAGCGTGCAGAAGGTTCTGTCCTTAAGCCATTTTACCAGCTCCAGCATCTCGTTGTTGATCAGCGGAGCTTCGTCAATGAGCTTCTGAACAGATTTGAGCCCCTTTGCGTTTTCAACCTCGGTAAGCGCCAAAACAAAGCCCTGACGAGCCTTGTTGCCCGCACCGAAAGGCACCATAACCCTGCAACCGGGAACAACCCTTGAGGCAATATCTTCGGGAAGCAGATATGTGTACGGAATGTCAAAGTGGTATGCCGTGTTTTCAACGGCAACCGTAACGGCTGATTTCATAAACACATCTCACCTCCCGGAAACTATGTAGCTTAAAAATTAAAGATTGCGGATTTCTTCGGGCTCTACGATTTCGTATTCGCCTTTAACAATTTCGTCAATAGCAATGCTTACAGGCTTTTCTGTGAGAATGATTTTATTCTCTTCAGCTTCCTGTGAAATTTCTCTTGCTCTTTTTGCTGTTGCTCTTACAAGTGAGTAACGGCTGATGTGACCTGAAAGAACCTCTTTCAAATCGGGGTTGAATTTTAAATCTCTGTCCTGTGTAAACATAATTTTATCTCCTTTAAATTATTTGTTTTTTAATTGTAAGGCTCTGATTACAGCCGTTAAATCATCAACTGCATCTTCAAGCCTGTCGTTTACTATGTGATAATCATAATTTGAGCTGTATGCAAGCTCGTCTTCGGCAATTTTAAGTCTGCGGAGAATATCCTCATCTGTTTCGGTTCCTCTGCCGCGAAGACGTTTTTCAAGAATTTCAAGGCTGGGCGGCACAATAAACGCACCGATTGACTGAGGATAAATATTCTTTATCTGCTCTGCACCCTGAACCTCAATTTTGAGAATAACGATGTCACCGTTTTTAAGATGTTCATCTACACTCATACGCGGTGTGCCGTAATAATTGACACCGTATTTCGCATATTCGAGCATTGCATTCTGCTCAATCAGCTTTTCGAATTCATCAACGGTAACAAAGTTGTAATCCACTCCATTGACCTCACCGTCACGGGGAGCACGGGTTGTGTAAGAAACAGATTTCCACACACCGGGTACATTTTTTTTGAGGTATTCAATAAGAACTGAATCCTTGCCTGCGCCTGCAGGACCTGAAAAAACAAGTAAAGTTCCGTCAGACACTATCGTTACCCTCCCCCACAAGCTCACCTACACGGTTGGCAAGAGTTTCTGTCTGCAGATATGAAAGAATAATCTGGTCACAGTCGGTGATTACAACCGCTCTTGTTTTTCTGCCGTGAGTGGCATCAATAAGCTTGCCTTTTTCTCTGTAATCCTGAATCAGACGCTTGATGGGTGCTGAATCAGGGTTAACTATTGCTGTCATTCTTTCGGCATTGAACATACTGCCGAAGCCGATATTAACAAGTTTCATATTCAGTCTTCCTTTATTCTATGTTCTGCACCTGTTCACGGATTTTTTCGATTTCGGATTTGATTTCAAGAACACGTCTTGCGATTTCAACATCCTGAGCCTTGGAGCCGATTGTGTTGGCTTCACGGTTCATTTCCTGAACAAGGAAGTCCATTTTTCTGCCGATTGCTTCTTCAGACACGAGGAATGTGCGAAGCTGGTCGATGTGAGAACGAAGTCTGACTGTTTCTTCTGCAACGGCAATTTTGTCGGCATAAATCGCAGCCTCTGTGAGAAGGCGCTGCTCTTCAACATGGGTGTCACCGAGAACATCTCTCATTCTTGCAAGAAGCTTTTCGTTATATTCCTTAACGGTTTCGGGTGAACGTTTTTCGATGAATGCCACATTTTCAAGAATATAATCAGCTCTTGAAGAGATGTCATTTTTCATTTTTTCACCCTCAATAGCTCTCATGGCAATGAAGCTGTTAACGGCTTCTTCCGCAGTTTCTTTAACGGCTGACCAGATTTTTTCTTCGTCAGCCTCTTCACGACGAACAAGAAGAACATCCTGAAATCTGCCGAGAGATGAAGCGTTTATGCCGTTGTCGATACCGTAGCGGTCTGAAAGCTCATTGAAAGCGTCAACATAACCCTTGGCGAGAGAATGGTTAACCTCAACCACAACATTGTCGTCTTCAAGATTTTCAACCTGAATGTAGCATTCGATTTTGCCGCGGGCAACCTTTGACTGAACAAAGGATTTCATTTTTTCATCAAGGAAGCCGTAAATTCGGGGATACCTTGCCGAAAATTCAAAATAGCGGTGATTTACACTTTTTATTTCAACGGTTACATTGAGAGAGTCGATGCTTTTGTTGGCTCTGCCGTAACCGGTCATACTCTTTATCATCCGGATTATTTCCTTTCGTTTTTAGTGTTTGCAACAATGACCTGTCAGCAAAAACGGAATTTCACCTGAAAGCCTGTCCCCGTTTTTTTGGAAGCCGAGAGTTTTTGCAACCTCAACACCCTCGTCGGCTGAATAATAGGCAATGTAGGCATTGCGGTTGGCACCGTAGTTGAGAGAGCTTCTGATAAGCCCCTCCTGGGTTTCAGGGTCTTTATCAGGTACGGTCACTTCAATAATTTCCATAGTGTAGCCGTCAAGATAAAACACTGCCACTCCACATTCACTGCCGTTTTCTTCATATCCGATATATCCGAGAGCGCGGTCATCGTTTTTATATTTTTCAGGGAGCTCTGCGTTTGATTTTGGTTTAAAAGTCAGCATAACTCCACCTCACTTCTTCGGTGTTTTCATACCTGATGAAACCATAAGCTTGTGCACTTCATCCTCGGTGAGGTTACGCCACTTGCCCTGCTGAAGCATACCGAGCTTAATTGAACCGATTGCTGTTCTCTTAAGTCTTGCAACCTCAAGACCCATAGCCTCACACATTTTGCGGATCTGGCGGTTTCTGCCCTCGTGAAGCACCATTTCAAGCACTACTCTGCCCTCTTCCTTCTGGATAATATGGGCATCAACGGGAGATGTCATTCTGCCGTCGATTTCGATACCTGTGCTGAACTTAACAAGCATTTCTTCCGTCACCTGAGGACGAACGGTAACACGGTAGGTTTTGGGGACGTGCTTTGAGGGGTGGGTCATTGCGTTGGCAAACGCACCGTCGTTGGTCAGAAGAAGCATACCCTCGGAATCCTTGTCCAATCTTCCCACGGGATAAACCCTTGCGCCAACATCCTCAACAAGCTGAGCAACGCACTTTCTGCCGCGCTCATCCTCCATTGTGGTGATGAAGCCTCTCGGCTTGTGAAGCATTACATAATAAAGCTTTTTGGAAAAGACAACCTTTTTGCCGTTGACGGTAACGGTGTCTTTTTTGGGGTGAATTTTGTCACCCAACTGTGCAGGTCTGCCGTTAACCTTGACCTTGCCGTTTAAAATAAGCTCCTCTGCCTTGCGGCGTGATGCGATTGCACACTGAGAAAGGAACTTCTGAAGCCTGATTCTACCATCAGTCATGTGAATTTCTCCTTAATATATTGTTTTATTTTATTATAAAGCGATTGCTTTTTAACACTTTGTTCTGTGCTTTTTGCCGGAACATCTTCATTGACAGTTATCGGTGCTGTTGCAACAACCTTTCCGTCCTTTTTCCAACGGAGTTCGCCTATTATCTGCCCCGATTTGACAGGAGCATACAAAAAATGAGGAGTTAGCAAAAGAGCCTGTGTTTCATTGTTGTCACCAACGAAACAACTCTTTCCACAGCTCAGGGAAACGCTTCGGTCAACCCCTCCCACAACGGGGATATTCAACCCGTCATCAGGGTACTCAGCCTCTGTGCTTTGCACCACGGAAAATCCGTAATCAAGCATATTGCGATGATCCTGCCAGTCATCGGGAGCGTTGAGTGTAACCGCGACGAGGGTCACACCTTCTCTCACTGCACAGGAAACAAGGCAACGTCCACTCTTTTTTGTGAATCCCGTTTTGATCCCCACGGCACCGTCATAGCCCGAAAGCAGACGGTTATGGTTATATAAAGTTCTGCGGTAAGGAGGATTTCCGTAATATACCGCGGCACTTTTTCGGGAACACACAGAAAGAAACTCGGTATTTTTCACAGCTTCGCAGCCAAGCAATGCCATATCATAAGCCGTGGAATAATGGTCGGGGTCATCGAGGCCCGACGGCGTTACGAAGTGAGAGTTTTTCATACCGATTTCTTTTGCACGGTGATTCATCATCAGAGCAAAGTCTTCAACACTTCCGCCCAATGCGATTGCGGTGACATTTGCAGCATCGTTGCCAGATTGAAGAAGCATACCGTAAACAAGACCGCGCAGGGTTACTGTATCTCCGGGAAGAAGCCCCATTGACGTACCTTCAACACCCAGCATTGACGAGGTGACCTTCACCTCACGCTCGGGGGTATACTCTTCAATAGCCAGAAGCGATGTCATAATTTTTGTGGTGCTTGCCATGGAGTGCTTTTCATAAGCGTTTTTTGAAAACAGCAACTCTCCTGTTTCGGCACACATCAGCGCGGCACACTCCGCACTCACATCAGGCAAGCTTAATGCATCTGCCCTGAAGCACAGACTGACCAAACAAACTGCAATACACAAAATTACCGACAAAAACCGTTTCATCACTCATCACCCGTACATTTATATGCACAGGGTTGGCAAAAAATCAGTTATTCTGCTCAAAAACAGTTTCTTCAATAACCTCTGCAGGAGCGTCTTTTTTGCCCTTAAGCTTGTCCACAACCTCTGTGAGCTTGTCTACAAGGTCGGGAATCATACCGACAACTCTTTCAACAGAAGCGTCGGGACCTTCGGAAATATATTTGATAGAAACATTACCGTTGTTGATAACAAGGAAAGCTACGGGAGTGAGAGTTACACCTGCACCGCCGCCGCCACCAAAAAGGTCTTTGGATGACTTGGTGGGAAAATCTGTTCCGCCCGATGCGAAGCCGTAGGTTACCTTTGAAACAGGGATAACCTTGATTCCGTTGCCGGCATCAATGGGGTCACCGATGATTGTGCGGGAATCCACCATATCCTTGATTTTGTCAATCGTTGTGCCTAAGATACCTGCTGCTGACTGTTCTTTCATTATATAGTTCCACCTTTCTTGGCTGAGACCTGAGCCTCAGCGGTTGATTGATTATTATTATCGGTTCCCAAAGGAGCCGTATTTTCTGTTTTCGGCTGATTTTTGGCATTTGAAATAAACACCTTTATAAGCTCAAGCAAAAGCCTGATACCCATTACAATGACCGCACCGATCAGCTTGGAGGGAATTGTTGCAAGATGAAGTGAAAAAGCACCATCTGTTTTGCCTCCGAGAAAATCGGGCTGCACCCTTACGGAGCAATTTTTAGAATGAACAACGCTTAAAATATAGCCCATTGCCGGGTAAACACCGCTACACATTTTGCCGTATTTTACAGCAACATCAGCACTGTTTCCGCCACCCACATTGATGCGAAGCCACAAACGACGTATATAAAAGCTTTTACCGATTCCTTTAAGCCCTGCGCCAAGCTTTTGAGCAATGTTGGAAATCAGCTCAAGGATGCCGGACACACCCTGATTATTGTAGAAGGTCTTGATAAAATTCTCCTTCGGCTCTGCAGGGGTTGCAGGCTCCTGCGTTGCAGTTTCCTGCTGAGGCTTTTCTTCCTTGGGCTTCTTATCTTTTTTGGGCTTTTTCTTTTTCTTATCCGAAGGAGGATAAATGTAAATTTTAACAAACAGCCAACGTACCCAAAGGGCAAAGCTGTCTTTATATTCGGCATAGATATTAACAGGCAGTGATAAAATCACCAGCAAAAAAGCTAATATGCCGAGAATAATATATAAAGCTGTCATTCATCCACCTCCTGTTTTAACGAACATCATGGCTTATTCTGTAAAAACACCAATCCAACTTTCCTTTGGCCAAATAACACTTTCCTTTGGATTGAAATATTTTTGATTATCTAATACAAAACCATACATATCTACATCAGAATCAAAACTCTCCTCTGAACTTTGAGAATATCCCATTTTTTTGTTTTCGTTCAAATGTACATAATCATAAAACTTTTTTTCCTGATTTTGAAATTGAACAACTGAAAATACCACTAGTAGTAAAATAAAAATAGGAACAACACATTTTTTAAAATTTAACAAGTTCCTTTCAGCAACAATAAATTTAACTTCTTTGAGTAAACACAGTGTTAGGAGCATAACCAAAATAAATGTAATATAAAAAGTTCTATGCGACAAAATGTTTATAAAAAACATCGGCACAACTGAAGCTACAATCAAAATCAATAAAGCCAAACAATTATATCTAATTTTTTGAACAGGAAACCTAATAATCAAAAAAATAACTGCGCTAAAATATAACAATGAAAAAGACGAAATTATTACTCTTATAAAGACATTGTCCTCTTTGTTGAGCAAGACGGCAGAAATCAAAATATACAACAACATTGTTGCAAAACAAACGATATCTATAACAGTTATCTTTTTACTTTTCAATGTTATACAAATCAGACAAAAAGATAAAACTATAAACAACAAAATAAATTCACTCACAATATCCATTGTCAACATAAAATTGCTGACAATCTCTATGGGATAAAAAGTCAATGAATGGTATGAATCTAGTTTCGAATCAACATTTGCACATTTGGGAATTAAATACATAAACAAACTCCCAATAATAGTTGAAAACAAAAAAATTCTATAGTCTAGAGTAATTTTCTTTTTGCTAACGATTTTTAAAATTAAACCTGCAAAAGCAAATGCCACAATTATTCCTGAAGTATTTTCACTAAACAAACACGAAAAAACACTTAATAACGATACTGAACACAATTTTAATGCAACATTTTTTATTTGAATTTTGTTCTCTATTACAGCTATAACAAAAACAAACATTGCGCACGGCACAACGTAATTTGTAAATGAAGGAAAATTATATATCGTCGCCCCTAACATCTCGTTCGACACAAACAAACATAAAGCTGCAACGATCAAAATAAATTCCTTGGTTCCGTTAAAAAATAATTTATATAGAGAAAAAACCAATAAAGTCATTACTAAACTAATAAATAGTGGCTTAAATAAATAAAAATGGGAAAGGGTAACACATAAAAGGTTCCCAATTAATCTGCCATTTCCATATTCAAAACAATATTTTAAAATAGAATTGAAATCCACTTCTGTAGAAACTGCAAAAATATGTTCATCAACTTGTGGAAAAACAAAAACAGAAACAGTCAAAATACAAACATAAACAAAAAAGAACAACACTTGTTCTATAAAACAACTTTTATTCTGAAATGCTTTCATCCGTCATCCTTCTCTCTTCACTTTCTCCTGCCAGGTCGAGAGAGAGCTGGTCAGGGATTTCCTGTTTCTGCGGCAGGTCTTCGTGTTCAGGCAGGTCGGGTAATTCTTCAAGCGAGGTTACGCTGAAGCACTTCAAAAACTCCGCTGTTGTGCCGTAAAGAAGTGGTCTGCCGGGCAAATCAAGTCTGCCCTTTTCTTCAACAAGACCTTTCTGGCAAAGGGTTGAAATTACACCTGAGCAATCAACACCTCTTACCTGCTCAATAAAAGATTTGGTAACAGGCTGGTTATATGCCACAACTGCAAGCACCTCGAAGGCGGCAGTTGAAAGGGGTGAATTCTTCTTGATTTCAAGTACTGCTCTGATTTTGTCGGCATACTGTGAGCGGGTACAGAGCTGGAACTGATTGTCCATACGCACAAGGCAGATTCCGCTTCCTCTTTCGTCCAGAGTTGCACCGAGATTCATAAGCAGATTTTCAGCGTATTCGGGCTCAATTTCAAGAGCCTCGGCAATACGCTCATATTCAATCGGCTCACCCGAAGCAAAAAGTATTGCTTCAACGGCAGCCTGCATTTCATCAACCTTCAAAATAATCCTCTCCCATTTCATAATCAGGGTCTTCGGCAAGCATTTCAATTTCCATATCCTTGCCTTCACCGAGAACGGCAATTTTCTTATCCTTTGTCAGCGAAAGCAATGCAAGGAATGTTGCAACCATCTCTGAACGGGAATCTGCCGTTTCAAAAAATTCGGTAAACTTCTGCTTTTTCTTTTTGAAAAGTCGGGTCATTATGTACTTAACCCTGGCAGCAATGGGCACAATCTTGTGTGCCACAATGCCCGAAAAAGCTTCAATGGGAGGTGGAAGATTTCTCTTGCCCCTACCCACAGCCGCGAGATACGCTCTGAAAAGCTCCAGCGGCTCGTGAAGTCGTTTGTATTTCATATCGGGCGGAATTTTCTGCGGAGCGCGTGCGATATGCTCCAGATCCACCTGTTCGCTTAATTTTTTTGCCATAATCTGACAGTCGCGATATTCCGAAAGCTCACCCTGAAGCTCCTCTTTAAGAGCCTGCGCCTCCTCCTCGTGAACGGGAAGAAGTGACACGGTTTTGATATACACAAGGCGAGCTGCCATTTCGATAAACTCGCTGGCAACGCCCATATCTGCCTCCTGCATCATTCGCACATACTCAAGGTACTGCTCCACAAGCTGAAGAATGGGAATATCGTTAATATCAATTTTATGTTTGCTGATAAGGTGCAGAAGCAGATCCATAGGACCCTCAAACACCTCTAATTTGTAGGATATTGTTTCCATAAAAAACTCCGATTTAAAAAACTAAAAATGCAACCTTTTTGAACAAATCAAGAATTGCACTTGTTGCAAGTGAAAGCGGTTTTGAAAGCACACCGAAAACAAGCAAAGCCATAATCACAAGGATGAGATAACGCTCATATTTCATTATTTTGAAATAGATATGTGAGGGAAGCATAGCGGTGAGAAGCCTTGAACCGTCAAGAGGAGGAATGGGAATCAGATTGAACACCGCAAGGTTTATATTGATTATGGCGCAGTACTGAAAGAAAACATAAAGCGCCAGAGCAACTGCATTACCGGAAGTGAACCTTGTGCCGATAAAAACAAAAACAAAAGTGCTGAAAAATGCCATAATCAGATTTGACAATGGTCCTGCCAAGGCAATGATTGCACCTGCAAGCTTTTTGTTTTTCATTCTGACTCTGCCCAGATTTATGGGCACGGGCTTTGCATAACCGAAGCCAACGAGCAGAATCATAATTGCACCCATCCAATCTACATGGGCAAACGGAGAAAGAGTGAGTCTGCCCTGATTGTTGGCAGTTTCGTCACCCATTTTGTAAGCAACCCAAGCGTGGGCAAATTCACGAATAGGCAAAACGCAGAATACAACAAAGGCGCTGACACAAAGACCGATAATTACATCGACCATATCTCCGCCAATTATTAAATCTAACAACATAAAATCACCTGATTATCTGTTTCTGGTGGCGGCAACAACACGCTGAATACCGCTCAAATCGTTGATTGTATCGGAAACTCCGCCTGCGAGGAAGAAAAGCTGTGAAACATCCTCAGCCTGAGCTTCACCGCATTCAACCGCCATAACTCCGCCCTTCGGCAAGCGGCTGAACCAATCGGCAGCAAGAATTTTGTAAAAATCAAGTCCGTCTGCTCCACCGTCAAGTGCCATTGAAGGCTCGCGCAGAACCTCTTTTTGCAGGGTTGGAATCTCCTCTGATTTTATATAAGGAGGATTAGAAAGAATCAGATCAGGAACAATTCCCTGCAACAGTCTTCTGTCGGCAATGTCACCGCTTATAATCTCAACATTTTTTGCTTTATTGAGCTTGACATTCTTTTTAAGATAGCCAAGAGCATCCGCTGACTTTTCAACGGCATAAACCTTTGCCTTGGGCAAAAGCTTTGCAACGCTCACGGCAATACATCCGCTGCCTGAGCAAAGGTCAAAAATCACGGGAGCTTTTTTGTCTTTGAGCAGATCCTTTGCAAAATCCACAAGAAGCTCTGTTTCGGGGCGTGGAATAAGCACACCCTCACCCACAAGGAAGGGATAGCCCATAAATTCCCACTCACCGAGAATATACTGCAAGGGCTCCCCTGCTATTCTTCTGCGAATCAGCGACAAAAACTCAACCTCAGCCTTTTTGCTGACCTCTTTATCTTTTTTGAGAGCAAACTGTGTGGAGTTGATGCCGAGGGCCTTTTCAACAAGCCAGCGGGCATCAAAAAAAGCATTTTCCACAAAGGCATAGTCAAGCATTTCTGCCCCTTGCCTGTAAAGCTCATTTACTGTCATTATTCATCATCCTCTGTTAATTCAACGGGAATAATAACCTCTTCATCTTCAATACCGAGGCACTTTTTGGTGGCTGCAATTGCAACCTCAATAATGTCATCTGTAGGCTCTTTGGTGGTAATTCTCTGCATCCACAAGCCGGGAGCTGATGTGATTTTAACAAAGAGATTATCGTGGGCGCCTGCATATTTGAGCACCTCATAGCCAATTGAAAGAAGCACGGGAAGAAGGAGCACCTTAACAGCCATCCATACAAGTCTTGATTCGCGAAGACCGGGGAAAAGAATGGCAACAAGGCTTGTTACAACAATACTGATGAGGATAACAAGGAAGATGAAGCTTGTGCCGCATCTTGGATGGAAGCGTGACTGTTTTCTGATATTTTCAACAGTCAGGTCAAGTCCGTTTTCATAGCAGAAAATTGACTTGTGCTCAGCACCGTGATACATAAACATTCTGCGGATTTCTTTCATAAAGCTGACCGCATACATATAACCTACAAAAAGAATGCCTCTCATAACACCCTCAATAAGGGGTTTGAATTTTGTAATATCTGAGTCAAAAAGCATTCCGATTCCGTCAGCAACAAGACTGGGGAGATAAACAAAAAGCAAAAACGCAAGACCAAAGCCGAGAATAGCTGAAATAACGCCGATAACCGCCATCATCTTGGGTCCGAAGTGGTCGGTGAGCCATTTGTCAAGCTTTGACATTTCTTCTTCACCGTCTTCAATCTCCATTGATGTTTTTTCGGCTGATTCCATAATTGCCTTGTATGAAAAAATCATCTGGTCAACAAAGTTGATAGGTCCTCTGATAAAAGGAATTTTACCGAGCTTTGTTTTATCCTTGAGCATTTTCTGCTCTTTCATCTGTGTTTCAATTGAGCCGTCGGGCATTCTCAAAGACATACCTACACCCTCGGGTCCGATCATCATAATGCCTTCCATCAGCGCAGAACCGCCGATTGAGTAGTTTTTATTTTCTGACATCATTCATCCTCCTGTGAAATTCTTTCATTTTCAGCCGCTATGGCCGCTTCAATATCCCACTCCTCACCAAGGTCAACATGGTCAATGTCAAAAGAAATTGTCACCGTTGTTCCCTCACCGAGAACGCTGTCAATCTCAAGTGAACCCTTGTGGAGCTTGACTATTTCATCTGCCACGGCAAGACCTATTCCTGAACCGTGAACAGTCATATTCGTTTTGTAGAACTTTTCTTTAACATGGGGCAGATCTTCGGGCGAAATTCCGCAGCCCGTGTCGGTGATTGAAATCACAATCACATCATCGGCAATTTCTGCCGTGACCATAATTTTGCCGCCCTGCTTTGTATATTTGAGTGCATTATCAAGGATGTTTACAAATACCTGCTTGATTCTGTCAGCATCACCGTCCATGGGTGCAGGAAGGTCGGGTGCGTTATAAACAAGGTCAACGCCCTCTCTTGTGGAACGGTCTTTAAAAGCAAAAACAGTTTCATCAAGCTCGGCAAGAACATCCATTTTTTCTATTCTCAAAGCAAGACCGCCGTTCTGAATTCGGGAAAAATCAAGCAATTCTTCAACAATGCCCGAAAGACGGGTTGCTTCGTCAATGATAACATTCATACCTCTCTGGGTGAGCACCGGGTCAGTGTCGCTGACCTGAAGAAGTGTTTCACCCCAGCCCTTGATAGCTGTGAGTGGTGTTCTCAATTCGTGAGAAACAGTGGAAATAAAGTCGTTCTTAAGTCTGTCTGCCGCGCTGATTTCCGTTGCCATATTGTTGATTGAGCGGCAGAGCTGACCTATTTCATCGTCATAGAGATAGTGGTCAATTCTTGCGTCGAGGTTTCCACCTGCAATCAGACCCGTGGTGTCGTTAATCTGACGGATAGGCTTAACAATTGAGCTTACGAAGAAAATACCTGTCATCATCACAAGCCCCACAAGAAGCAGGAATAAAAGAGCTATGACGATATAAATCATAATCAGCTGTTCATCAATAGCTTCAAGGGAGGTGATGTATCTCACCGCACCTCGGACAGTTGAATTTTCATCTTTTATAAGGTTTGTGACCGACATTATCTTTTCGCCCGATTTCAGCTCCCCTGTCCACGAGGTGTAGAGCAGCTCTTCTTCTGAGTCGATTGCTTCATAATAGTCGGGCATTTCGGGATATTCCACACCGAAACCGCTGGAAGAAATGATTACCTTACCTGTTTTATCAATTACCCACACTTCGATGAAGGATTTTTCGGAAAATTCCTCAACATATTCTCTTGCGCCGTTGACAAATTCGGCATCGGTTTTATAGTTGTCAAAATAATGGGTAACAATTCCGTTTGAATAGCTTTTGAGCTTGTTGGAAACGGACTCATAATAATAAGACCTTACAAGAAGTGAGCCCACAACACTGAGAATGGCAAGAATAACAATGGTGACAAGAGCGGATTTTAAAAACCAACGCTTGGTAAGACCCACAAATTTTGGGGCAGATTCTTTCTTTTGCTTTGCCATAGTGCTCACTCCTTTCTGAATTAAATAATGTTTATTTTATGAGACCCACTTGTAGCCCATACCCCAGATGGTTAAAAGATGCTTGGGGTTTGACGGCTCATCTTCAATCTTTTTGCGGATACGTCTGATGTTGACATCAACAATTTTATCTTCATCCTCGTGACCCTCTCCCCAAACCTTGTGAAGGATGGAGGTTCTGCTGAGGGCAGAGCCCTGATTTTCAAAGAAATATTCAAGAATCTGGAACTCAACCTGAGTCAGGTCAATGGGAATGTTGTTTTTGGTTAACACTCTGTTTTTGGTGTTGAGCCTGAAAACACCCGAAACGATTTCATCGTCTGTTTCTCCGGGACGTTCCATCATTGCAACACGGCGGTAGATAGCGTCTACCCTTGCCATAAGCTCTGATGGTGAAAAGGGCTTGGTAACATAATCGTCTGCACCGTTGAGAAGACCCGAAACCTTGTCCATTTCCTGAGTTTTGGCGGTGAGCATCATAATACCAAGAGAATTACTCTTTTCTCTCAGGCGTTTGCACACCTCAAGGCCGTCCATATTAGGCATCATTATATCAAGAAGTGCCACGGCAACATCACCGCCGCAGGCTTCATATTTTGCAAGGGCTTCAAGTCCGTCAGCGGCTTCAAGGGTTTCATACCCTGCGCGCCTGAGGTTGATTACTATAAACTCTCTGATTGCCTGTTCATCCTCGGCAACCAAAACTCTTTTTGTCATAGCTTATTCTCCTATATCTGTAACGGAAAATCCGTTTTTGAAATGATTGTCTTTAACGCCGAAGCTTTTGCCCGACGCGGTGATAAGGTATTCAAAGGCTCTGCCTTCATATTCTGTCAGACGGCTGTATCCCTCAAGCCCCATTGTGTCGGTAGGATGAGAAACAACCGTGAACAGCAGATCACCCATATGCTCACTCGCTGACTTGTTCCAACGGTAGAAATACCATTGTGAATCAAGGCTGGTGATTGTGATTTTGCCGACCCAACTGCTGGGAATATCAAGAGAATAGCCCTCGGTGGTGTTGTAGAGGCAATATTTTTCTGCCTTGAGCTTGCCGTTTGCAAAGGAACACCACTTTACATAATAAAGGCCTTCGTCCTGCAACACACCTGAATTAACCTGAGTGGAGCCCACAACTTCAACCCCAACGGGAATTTCAAGCTTGCCGTCAGAATCGATATCTCTGACAGGAATGCGGTGGCTTCGCCATGTGGCGGCGGTGGACTGAGTGGCAGCATCAAACAATGGCGCCTGCAGGGATTTTAAGTCTTTGTTCCAGAGAATTATCTCTGTTATCATATCGTGTTCATTTTTGAAAGCATCAACATAAATGCAACCGTCATTGCCAACGGTTATCTGATTGTAGCCCGAAACATTACCGTCAATGCTGATTGAAGAAAGCTCGTTGACAGAGCGTTTATTTTCATCAAGTCCCAACACATTTGCCGTAGCAGAGGGCACAACTCCTGTTGTGTCAAGGTTTACAAAAAACAGCTCCTTGTTTCCGTCAGAATCAACATCAATCATTTCAAGCAAATTATACTGATAGGAGCCAAGTCCTGTGAAAGCATTGGATGAAGACAAATCCGGCTCATAAACCGAAACCTGCTTGTTGTTGGTTGAAAGATTCCAACCGATAACAACCTCTTTGATGCCGTCGGAATTCATATCCTCAATCACAACGGTGTCAACAGATGAACCGAGACCCGTGACCGATTTGATATATTTCCATTCATTATTCTCTTTTTGAAAGATGCCCACGCTGACAGTTTCTTCCGTTTCTTTGACGGAATAAAGAACGATAGCCTCTTCTTTGGCATCGGAGTTGAAATCATCAACAATAAACGCTGACTTATGCTTACCGTTGGCAGGAGCAATCATTGCAACGTTTGAGCCTACCTCAGATTCAAAAATATCCTGCAAATCCTGATATCCGCCCGAAAGCCTGGGTGGGCTCATAAGGGTTTCGGGGGCCTTGAGGCTGAGAGAGCAGCCGCTGAACAAAAGTGCTATCATAACAACGCTTATAATCAATGCAATTATTCTTGTTTTCATGGCTGTTTCCTCCTTCGGACATACTTATAGATATACCTATACTATTATTCATATCATTATATCACAAACAAATCAAGTTTTACAATATCTAACGGTTAATTTTTTGTAAACAAAAGATTTATTTTTGCTTTATTTTGCATTTTGTGTTATGATTTCTGAGAGGTGTTGAAAATGAGTGAAACTCCAATGAAAATAATTGCAAAAGTGAGAAGCGGTTTTCCGTCAAAATTCGGCATTCCGAGACAGAGCGGTCTTGTTAAAAGTCTGCCTGCACAAATCATTTTTGAGCCTGAATTCCGCAATCCCGATGCAATAAGAGGGCTTGAAGGCTTTTCACATCTGTGGCTGATATGGAAATTTTCTGAAGCAGGCGAAAGCAACGCACTCACCGTGAGACCACCACGCCTCGGCGGCAACACACGGCTTGGTGTTTTTGCAACGCGTTCACCCTTCAGACCCAACCCAATAGGTCTTTCCTGCGTAAAAATTGCAGGCATTGAGCATACAGAAAATCACGGCACGGTTATCAACATCTTAGGTGCAGACTTGATGGACGGCACGCCGATTTATGACATCAAGCCTTACCTCCCCCATTCCGATTGCGTGCCCGATGCCGTCGGCGGATTTTCGGATGAGGTAAAAAATTACAGCCTTAAAGTGGAAATGCCCGCCGAGATCAAAGAAAGATTCGACAGGCAATTTGTTGAAACGGTAACGGAAATTCTGAAAGGTGACCCCCGCCCTTCATACCACCACGACCCCGAAAGAATATACGGTTTTCCGTATGGCGGGTATGAGATAAAATTCAGGGTTGAAGATGATTTGTTGACTGTTGTGGATATTGAAAAATGATAGAAAATAGCCCCTCCCGATTGGGAGGGGCTTGCTTATTAAAGACCGATTGATTTGAGGATGTGATTGAAGATATGAACGATGTAGTTCATATAGGGAACCATACCGTCGAAGTCACCCTCGATGATATCGGTTGCCTCACCACCGTTTGCTTCAGCAACAACGTTGAGGAATGAACCGATAAGAGTTGAAGCGATGTCTGATGAGTATGAGAAGAGAAGAGCGTTAGCATTAGCCTTGATTTCATATTCACCGTCTGTGCCGTAGTTATTGAAACGGACAAGAGCAATTGAATAGTCGTTGTCGGGGTCAATGTAACCTGCCATATCGTTCATAAGACCGAATACGAGAACTTCATCATCTTCTTCAAAATAGTTAACAAGTGCATCATACTGGAAGTCTGCTCTTGTCAATGAATAGTCACCTGAAAGAAGGTGGTCATCTGTGGCTGCAAGCTCGGGGTTGAGCTCACCGGGACACATAAAGATCTTGATGTTTTCACCGATTTCCATATAACCAACTTCTGAAATAGTGTAAACATTGTTGCTGTCATCAGTAAGGATTACGTTGTTGGTAAGCTTAAGGATAGCAAGAAGTCTGAGCATAAAGTTATCGGTTTTGACGATAAGCTCTTCTGTTTTAACATTGAGGATGGGCTCAACCTCTTCACCGAGAGGCATAGAAGCAATGTAGTCACCAAGAACGATACCGTAACGCATTGAACGATGTTCATATGTTGTGTCATAAATGGGATTCTTAGCATCTTCGGGATAATAAGCTTCATAAGCTGAGTTGATACCCATATCCATCTTAATCATTGAGCCGATAGCTGAGTTGATGTAGATGAAGTTACAATCCTGTCCCTTTGCTTCATAAGCCTTAACAATCTGCTGCTCCATAAAAGGAATCATATCAGCGGAAGCTGTGGGAAGAATTTCTTCTGATGTGCTTACGCCAACCTTTTCGGGATGAACTGCGAAGTTGGCAATAACAGTTACGGGAGCAGATTTCTTTGCAGGAACAAATGTGAGCTTGTAGATTTCTTCAAGAATAACAGTTGTGTCTGCGCCGGGCTGGAAGAAGTTTTCTGTTCTCTCTTCACCTGTTGCGGGGTCTGTGAAGGTGATTGTATCATCAGCCTTAGCCATATGGAGTGAGCCTTCTTCCATGTTGTTGTAAGCAGCAATCATAGAATCAGCAATTGTTTTGTGAAGGAAGTTCATATACTTTGAGTCGGGGATATCGTTGCCTGCGGCTGTGAAAAGATTTTCAAACAATGAACCGTTAACAACCATACCGATACCCTGAAGGATACCCAATGTGTCGATACCGCTGTGAGTATGAGTAGCTGTAACGTTAACACTTACAATGTCATCGATGCCGTTGGCTTCGCAATATTCATCAATAAGAGCAACTACTGCAGTTTTACTTGCATTTGTGAGACCGATTGAGTCAACACTTGCGATAAGAACCTTACCTCTTGAATCGTCAAGGCAAACTGTGCGCACTGCAAGAACGTCAGCAGCATATCTTGCTGCAAGGTCAGCGGCAATAGCGTCACGCTCAGCCTGAGTGCAGTTGTTTTCTGCAGCATAGAGGTCTGCATAGTAATCTGCAAGGTCTGAGGGAACCTGATTAACTTCAGTACCGTTACCGAACAAAGCACCCATATCTGCTGCACCGTATTTGTAATATGTACCTGTAGCAAAATCTTCGGGGATTATGTCACGCTTGTCATAACCGAGGCTGAAAACTGCGTCTTTATCAGCCTTATCAACGAACTCGTCGTGACCGTCGTACTTTTCGAACAAGGGATTTTCATACTCTGAAACATCCTGAGCGCCTGTATCAGAAATGTCAACAAGACCAAGGGCTGTGTTGAGAGTGAACTCAAGAGCCTTGTCAAGAGTGTGACAAACAGCAAGAAGAAGGTTGTCAAGAATGTTGGCACCGATGCTTGTTGCTATGTCACCTGCGCTTGCTGCAAAAACTGTAACACCTGACATTGAGCCAAGAACTACAGCAACGCAAAGGATAACAGATAAAAGCTTTTTCATTTTTTTCATCATTTGCAACTCCTTTTACAAATTTACTGATACATTATAACAAATTAAAAATACTTTGTCCACTATTTATAGAAATTTTTTGGTTCTTTGAGAAAAAATGTTAAAAATAAACTTCCAAACGCAAAGAACAGCATCCGAAGACGCTGTTCTGAAAATTATTCAACTGATTTGAGGGCTTCGATAATATTGAAGCGCTGAAGTCGTTTGTGAACAAGGATGCTTACCAAAGCGGCAAACACAGCGGTGAGCACAACTGCAAGCAGATAGCTCCACCAATAAATGTCTCTGCCGAACATAACAACATTAACCTCAGCAATTTCAACCACTATGCGGTGAAGACCCACACCGCCTCCCAGACCCACGAGGATACCGGCAAGGGTGAGGAAAATATTTTCGCGGTAAACATAGGATGTAACCTCAGCATCGGTGAAGCCCACAACCTTGATTGTGGCAATTTCACGAAGTCGCTCCTGAACGCTGATGTTGGTAAGGTTGTAGAGAATCACAAAAGCAAGAAGGCCTGCGGCAATGATGAAAATAACAACCACAACATCAAGTCGGTCAACAATAGCGTTGAAGGAGTCAATCATAACGTCTGTTGAAACAACACCTGCAACCTCGGTGTAAGAAAGGATATCGTCTGCCATATTCTGCTCATCGTTGGCATTGGTGTAGTTTTTGAGAGTTGCAAGAACATACATAAACTCAGGGCTTTCACCAAAGACATTCTGATAATAAGCAGGTGAAATATAAACATAATGGTAAACGTAGTTTTCGGCAATTGCCGCAACCTTAACCTTATATTCCTTGCCGTCAACAGCGGTGAGAATGATTGTATCCCCTACCTCGGTATCGGTATCTTCAGCAAGCTTTTCGGTGATTACCGCACCGTCATCGTTGAGTGTATAAGTTTCATTGCCCTTGCGTGAGCGCAAAGTGATGCACTCCTTAAGCTTTTCACCCGATTCGGGAACATAGAGATGAATTGACATCTCGGTATCGTTGTCTTCCTTTGCAGAGGATGCTGTCATTGTGCGGGTATCAAGAAGCATTGCATTTTTGACGCGTACATCCTTTTCAAGGTCCTTGATTGTTTCACTCTGACCGGGAATCTGCTCATCATCAAGCACAGCCATAATGTTATAATGAGAAATTCCGCCCTCACCGTACTGAGCCGTGATGATTGTGTCAACAGAGTTGTTGATACCGAATGCGGCAAGAATGAGCATTGTGCAACCTGCAACACCGAGAATTGTGATAATCATTCTCTTTTTGCTTCGAAACATATTTCGTATGGTTACGATTGAGCCGAAGGACATAGAATTCCACAGGCTTGTGAAGCGTTCAAGGAAAACACGCTTTCCGGGCTTGGGTGATTTGGGTCGCATAAGCTCAGCTGCCTGGGTTCTGAGGGCTCTGCGGCAGGCAAACAATGTTGCCGACAAGGTGGACACCAACGAAAACAATGTGCCGATTAAAATATACTGCCAATGGAAATAAATCTTAACATCGGGCAGGCAATACATCATAGCATAAGCCGAGTTGATTGCCTTGGGGAAAATAACTGCGCCGATTATCACTCCGATTATTGAACCGAGAATGCAGGCAATGGCGGCATACCAATAATATTTGGCAAGGATACTGTTTTCTTTGTAGCCAAGGGCTTTGAGAGTACCCAGCTGCATACGCTCTTCTTCAACCATTCTTGTCATTGTGGCAAGGCACATCATAGCCGCAATCAGGAAAAAGAACACAGGAAAAACGTTTGCCATAGCGCTGACGTTTTCAAGGCTCTGCCCGTAGCTTTCGTGGCCGGGAAGGTCTTTCTGATAAGACACGGTCCAGGTGGAATTGTTAAGCTCTTCAAGGGCGGTTTTTGCCTTGTCGATGTCACCCTGAGCCTTTTTGAGTGCAACTCTGACCTCGTGCTCAGCGTCGGAATAAGCTTCTTCTGCTGATTCAAGGCGGGCTTTTGCAGATTTCAGGTCTGCCTGACCTGCGGTGATTTCTTTGTTGCCCTTACTCTCTTCATAATAGAGCTTGAGCTGAGATTCGGTGATTTTGATTTTAGCTTCTTCAAGCTGAACAGCGGCATCCTTGAGGGCATTTTTGAAAATGTCCAGATCCTTTTCACCCTGCTCAAGCTTTGCTATATCACCTGCGTATGAATCGAGAATTTCCTCGTTGTTTTTGTAGGTTTCTTCACGGCTGGCAATCGTTGTCTGCTGTGCAGAATATTCCGAAGCCGCTGCATCATATTTTGCTTTAGCGTCAGCTTTTACCGACTCTGCCTGAGCAAGCTGATTTTTGAGCAAATTGATATCTGCCTGATTATCGTTGCACTTTTTGGTAAATTCCGCAACATAGCCCTGAATGGTTTCAAGAGGCTCAAAGGAGGTTTCGGGGCTCCAGTTTTTCTCTTCCTCTTTAAAAACCTCAAGAGCCTTTTTGTTTTCGGCAAGCTCTTTTTCTTTTTGGCTGAGCTGCGCCTGAAGACTGCTGCAAACCTTTTCAGCCACATCAAGCTCTGACTTTGCCTTATCGGCGGCACTTTTCAGCGCAGGAAGACCGGCAATGAGCGCGTCGATTTCAGCTCTGTCCTTTTTCTGACGCTCGCGATAGGTGTTATATAATTCCTTTGCCTTGTTGTAGCCGTCAATTTCATTGTCGGCATCGTTGGCAAGAGCCTTGTTTGATTCATAATCCGCAAGGGATTTTTCATACTCTGCCTTTGATGATTTCAGCTCCGCCTCAGCAGAAGCAACCTTGTTGGAAAGCTGAGTCTGCGCAGAGGCAATTTTGCTGTCACCGCTTTGAATATAGCTTTCAATGGTGTTAATCTTTTTGAGTGCCTCTTCAAGCTGAGCGTTGGTTTCTGCCTCCATTTTTTTGTAGGTTTCTTCACCGTCAGCAATTTTCTGAGAATATTCCTGCTTCACCTGAGAAAGGCGCTCACTGATGCTCTCATCAGCAATCGCTTCAATTCTCTTTCCTATTTCGGAAACATAATCGTTATATTCTTCTGAAAATGCGTCATATTGCTCTTTATTGTCAACGGTGGCATAAACCTGACCGTAATAATCTGAAACGAAGCAGTCCTCACCTATGTAAATATACATACCCAACGTACCTGAGCCGATGTTGGTTGAGCCGCGTTCAAATGAAACATACATAGGGCTTGAAACCGTACCGACAATTGTGAAGGTCTCTGTATCAAGGGTATCGGAAAGGGTTGTTCCGTCACCTGCAAGAGTAACGGTGTTGCCGATTGTCAGCTCAGAATAAGAGCCTGCAACAGCGCTGTCAATAAGACATTCATTTTTACTTTTCGGGTATCTGCCCTCAACCAGGGTTATGCGGTTGATGTAGCTGTCATCCCCTTCGCCCGATTGTGAAAAAGCATAGGCACGCGGAAAGTCCATTGACATAACACGGCAGGCCATAGCCGCACCGTTTTCAACGTTTACAATTCCTTTGCCGTCAACAAAAACAAGAGTATCCGTCAGCTTAATCGGGTCAACAGCTTTAACGCCCTCAACCTGACCGATTCTGCGCACCTCGTCATCAGTAAATCCTATTGTGGAAATCACCGAAAGATCAAGAACATTATCTTCAACGAAATACTCGTTGGCGGTGTTGCGCATATCGGGTGACGCTGATTTTATGCCGACAAAAAAGCTTATTCCAAGGGCAACAATTGCAACAATGGAAATAAATCTCATTATGCTTTTTCTGATTGAGCGAATCAAATCCATTCGCATCGGCCTGTTCATAATGTTACCATTCAATCCTTTCAACCGGAACCGGTGTTTCGTTAATTTCAATGCGGTGAATCTTACCGCTTCTCATAGTGATAACTCTGTTTGCCATGGGGGTGATTGCCTGGTTATGGGTAATGATGATTACCGTCATACCGATTGCACGGCTGGCATCCTGCAAGAGCTTAAGAATCTGAATACCTGTTTCGTAGTCAAGGGCACCTGTAGGCTCGTCGCAAAGAAGCACCTTAGGGCGCTTGACAAGAGCACGGGCAATTGAAATTCGCTGCTGCTCACCGCCCGAAAGCTGAGCCGGGAAGTTACCTGCCCTGTCCTGAAGACCTACAAGCTCAAGCATTTTGTAGCTGTCCAACGGATTCTGGCTGATTTTGGCAACAAGCTCAATATTTTCATAAGCTGTGAGATTCTGCACAAGGTTATAAAACTGAAAAACAAAACCTACATCCCTGCGTCTGTAAAGGGTCATATTGCGTTTGCCGAGAGTGGTGATTTCTCTGTCGTCAACAATAACGTTGCCCGTGTCGCAGGTGTCCATACCGCCAAGGATGTTGAGCACGGTTGTTTTACCGGCGCCGCTGGGGCCGACAATTGTGCAGATTTCACCTTTTTCGATGTCGAAGCTTACATCTGAAAGAGCATCCAGATCAAGCTCGCCCAATTTATACTTTTTATTTACATTATGAAATTCAATAAAAGCCATAAATATCCCTCACTATATAGTTTAACAGAATAATTATATAACAACTTTCACCATTTTGCAACGGTAAGAAAGGGAAATTTACAAAACCGCCAAAAATCAAATGGTTGCGGAATTATGAAGCTCGGTTTCCCGTTTCAGGAGGCTGGCATTTTCAAAGAAAATGACCGAGGAATTTTTAAAGTTTTTTGTATTCTCCCACCGCAAGCACCCCCTTGAGATAAGGAGGGCTATTTGGGTCGATGTGGGCATCGACCCCTACAATGTTAGCGGCAGCTATTCGTAAGGGTTGACGACCTCGGCAACCCGCAAGCAACGGTCAATTCGTGAATTGACCCTACAAAAATCCCCTCTGACGGCAATGCCAGAGGGGATCGATGATTAGTGATTCAGTTTTTCGGGGCGGTTTTTCGGTCAAGACATAGTACCGTCCACAGTCTTTTATACAAAACGGTACAGCTCAAATGAACTGTACCGATAGAGTCTTATTTTGCTGTACCTGTTGATTTTTTGAGAACTGCGAGAGCATCCTGTGAATCTACTTTTCCGTCGGCGTTCATATCACCGGCGGTTTTCTGAACATCGCTGAGAGCTCTCTTGCCTACTGAAAATTCAAGGATATAAAGAGCGTCATTGGAATTGACCTTTTTGTCAATATTTACGTCACCCTTTTCAACCGCGGGGGTTACGGGAGCATTGTTGCTTGTGGTACCTGTTGAATAAGAAGGTGCACCATAGAAAAGGATTCTGGTTGAAGAATAATAGGTCTGACGGCCTGAATCTTTATAATATTTGATTGTGCCGACCTTGTTACCGAAGTTGCCCTCAACAGAGTAGATGTAAGTATCATCAACCTTGTAGATAATGCCTACGTGGTCAACGTCTGAGTCAGAATCGTTCTGAACATAAATGATGTCGCCAACCTGAGGACTTCTTGAACCGAAGGAATATTTCTTTTCACCAAACTGACATGAGTTGCCGCTTGCAATTGCGTTCTTTTTAACCACAGATGTGGGAACGCCTGCCTGATTTGCACACCAGCTTATAAAAATTGCACACCAGTTGCTCTGCTGACCGAACCATTTGCCGTATTCGGTGTAATTACCTGAGCTTGATGATGAGCCGCTGAGGTCGCTGCTGCCGCTACCCTCGTGATAACCAACCTGAGAAAGGGCAACATTGACAATATCCTGAGCCTGATTTCCTGTGAGTTTAACATCGAGGAGCTTCTGATAATATGCTCCTTTTTTGTAAGCTGATGATACTTCGTATGTCGGTGCGGCGGCATAAACACTCACACCGAGAACACAAATAATCAGCAACACCGAAACTAACGTTCTGACAATCTTATTCATAAATACTCCTTTATCTCTTCAAAAAACTTTTAACCGTTCTGAAAACTGTTGAAATGATATTTTTAAGATTTTTTGGGAAGAACACAAAATTCAGCACTACAACCGCTACAAGGCAAATCAATGCAACTGCAACAGCATAGGCTATGAATTCAAGATAAGAATTCAATAAATCCGGCAAAAACAGATTTGAAATCAAAAACGTTACCGCACAGGCACCTGCGTTGACCGCAAGCATGGTGAAAAATGAGGTAAGCTTTTCTTCAAGAATGTTTTTGTATAAGTAATGAACATAATCCAATGTGCGGACACCCATAGCAAAGGCTGTGGCTGCTGCAACACCTGTGATTCCGAAAGGAACAACAAGAATAACTGAAAGGCCGATGTTAAGACCTGCTTCAATGTAAGCACCCTTTTTGGTCTGCCTGTAATGTCCTGCCGCGTGGGCAACATTGTTATACGGCTTTCTGATGCAAAACAGCGCCTCGGCAAGAGTGAGAATATAACCGAACACGGGGCGGATGTAATCAGCATCTTCAATTCCGTTGGTATAAACCGAAATAAAAGGAACCAGCAACACAGCCGTGCAGGTGAAAACAAAGGTATTTAGCATCATTGACATCTGCTCATACACCTTGAAATTAAGCTTCATCAAGGCTTTTTCGCCCTTGGCGATCATATTGCCGAATGCCGCTTCAACAGAAAGATGAAGTATATTCACCGCGCTGACAACACCGTAGGTCACGGAATAATAAACCGAATAGACAGAAACCTCGGCAATAGAAAATGCTTTGGTCAGCCTTGCGCAAAGGGTGAGCACAAAAATATCGGTGTTGGAGTGGAGAAAATAGGCAATGTGATGACCCATTCCGTCCCAACGCTGACTCAATGCGCCTTTATCAGGTGCAATTTTTCTGTTGATATTATACTTTTTCTTAACATAAAGATTAAGGAAAAGCGGCCTTATCGCAAACACCGTGGAAGAAACCAGCTTCATAACATGAACAGAAGCCCCGAGACTTGCACAGGCAAAAACCATAATTGCATTAACGGCAATTGCTGCCGCGCCGAGCATTTCGTAAATATATCTCTTCTGGTCTGCCTGAAGAAGAACATTGTAGGTGATTCCGAAATAATACTGGCTGATTGTGCTGAGCGCAATAATCAACACCATTGCAAAGGTGGAAAGCCAACCGTCGTCCCCTTCAACAATAAAGGGAAAAACACAGGCAAGTACTGCCGCGTAGCCCACAAATATCAGACATATTTTTCTGAAAAAGCCCTCGGTCGCCATAATGATTCCGCTGACTTTGTTATTATCTTTTTGAGCAAGGGGCTTGTAAAGAGCCGCCCTGATAACACCGGCAACACCCGATTCAAGTAGGGTGATATAGCTGAGAAACTGGGCTATGGAATGCATAAGACCGTTCATTTCTGAGCCGTAGGTGCCGATTATAATTCTCGGAACAATGAAGCCGCAGAGGATACCGATAACCTGCGTACCTGTTGAGCCGAGGAGATTTATTATAGCGTTTTTGCCTCGCAAAACGTCACTTCCAAACCTGAATTTATTTGGTCACAACGGATATAGTATAACACAGCTTGTAACCTTTTGCAACCTTTTGTAACATTTTTTGTAACTTTTCTCTTTCCGGGCATAAAAAATCAGGCTGAAATTTTACTTTCAGCCCGGTTGATTTATATCAGTTTTGTAATGATTTCGTACACTACGGGAACAAGCAATCCGGGAAGGAAATTGCCTACCTTAAACTTCTTTCCGAAGGCAAGATTAACACCGATTGCGAATATCATTGCGCTACCCACAAGGGTGAGATTTGAAATGAGAGTATCGCTGAGATATGGTGAAATCAGCCCGGCACAAAGAGTTATAGCTCCCTGATAAAGTCCGAGAGGAATTGCAGAAAAAACAGCTCCGATACCCATTGTTGACGCAAAAATGAGAATTATGGGAAAGTCCAATGCCGCCTTGACAAAAAGGGTGTTATGATCCCCTGTCAGACCATCCTGCAAGGAGCCCACAATTGCCATGGCTCCGATGCAGATAACAAGGGTGGAATTTACAAAAGCATCCACAAATTTGTTGTCATTTTTTGCTTTGACCTTATCCTTGAGCCATTCACCCAGCTTTTCGAGACGGGCTTCAATATTGAGAAGCTCACCCACAAATGCGCCGATTATAAGCGACAAAACAAGAAGCATCGTACCCTGAGTGGAAAGTGAGCCGTTGCCTATGACAAACATTTCCTGCAAGGTGCCTGCCGCACCGATAAACATTGTGGATATACCGAGAACGCCCATTATAGTGGATTGAAAACGCTCTTTGATTCCGCCTTTGAGCAGAACACCGAGAAAGCCTGCGGCAACCACCGCCGCAACATTGACTATTGTTCCTAAACCTGTCATTCCTTAATAACTCCTGCTTTTACAGGCTGACACAAATAAACCTGTGAATACTTTTCTTTAAGCTGTTCAACCGTTTTTTCAGCCTTTTCTTTGTCGGTGAAAACACCGAAAACGGTAGGACCGCTGCCGCTCATACAAGCGCTGACAGCACCGTTTTCATACATAACAGCCTTAATCGGCACACGCTGGGGCACTTCAATAAGCTGTTCAAAAACATTGCCGACCTTGGCACACATACCGTCAAAATCACCGTTTGCAGCAGCAAAAAGCATTGCACCCGTGTCAAGATGACGGACACCGTATTTATCAAACTCAGCATAAGCAGAGCCTGTTGCAACGCCGATATCAGGCTTGGCAAGAACAATATAACAATCCTTCAGATCGGGCAGAGGTGACAAAACCTCTCCGATATTCTGAGCAAGGCGCGTACCGCCTGTGAGGCAGAATGGCACATCTGCGCCTACCTTGACACCGATTGAGCAAAGCTCCCTTTCGGTGAGATTGGTTGCGTAAATATCATTGAGGGCAGCAATAACACCTGCACCGTCGGCACTTCCCCCTGCAAGACCTGCGGCAAAGGGAATCTTCTTTTCAATATGGATTTTAACATTTCTGTCATCGATGCCTGTGTAATTATAAAAAGCAACTGCCGCCTTGTGAGCAATGTTGGTTTCGTCGCAGGGAATCGCAGGCTCATTGCTTGAAAGGGCAATTCCGCCGTCAGCAGTTTTTTGGGCAGTAATGCGGTCAAAAAGATTAACAGACTGCATCACCATAAACAGGCTGTGATAGCCGTTTGGCAAAGTGGCAATAATGTCAAGCATCAGGTTTATTTTAGCCGCGGCTTTGTATGTAACTTTCATAAAATCGCTCCTTTTCAAGGTTTCATTGTATATCCGTTGCAACTTTGCTTATAGTCCCCCTTCTCCTCAAGGAGAAGGCTGTTTAAGTTTCTTCAGCGCATCAATATGAACACCACATTTGTTATCCGTTGCACTCTTTCTGTATTCTACCACTAAATCAGTAGTTTTGCAACAATTTATATATGACGGAAGCATTCTTCGTATTATGCATTTTTCTTTTGCAAAACACTTGAAAATCGCACTTTAATAATGTATAATATATTGCGTATGTTTGTGTGCAAATGCACTAATCAGGAGGTATAACAGAAATGGCTGAAAATGAAAGCAACTTTTTCATTGGTATGGAACATGACGTGATGGATTTCTGGGAGAAGAACGATTGCTTCGGCAAGCTCCGCGAACAGAACAAAGGCAACGAAATGTTCCGTTTTCTTGACGGTCCTATCACAGCTAACAACCCTATGGGTATTCACCACGCATGGGGCAGAAGCCTGAAGGATATTTTTATCAGATACAAGGGCTTGCAGGGTTATGACTGCCGCTATCAGAACGGCTTTGACTCTCAGGGTCTTTGGGTTGAGGTTGAGGTAGAAAAGGAACTCGGCTTCAAAACCAAAAAAGATATCGAAAACTACGGTATGGACAAATTCACCCGCAAGTGCGTTGAGAGAGTTAAGCACTTCTCCGGCATCATCACCGAGCAGTCAAAGCGTCTCGGTCAGTGGATGGATTGGGAAAATTCATACTACACCAACACAGACACCAACATCCAGGGTATCTGGCATTTCCTCAAAAAGTGTCACGACAACGGCTGGATCAAAAAAGAATACAAGCCTATGCCCTGGTGCCCCCGCTGCGGCACATCACTTTCAGAGCATGAAATGACAGGCTCATACAAGCTTATGACTCACGACTCTGTTTTCTTCAAGCTTCCTATTGTTGAAACAGGCGCTAAAATTCTTGTATGGACAACCACACCATGGACTCTTTCTTCAAACGTAGCTCTTGCAGTTAACCCTGAAATCGACTACGTTGAAGTTAAGGTCAAGAGTGATGACGCTGTTCTCATTCTTGCAAAGAACGCTATCCGCTACCTTGGTGACGATAAGGTTGAAGTGCTTCGTATGTTCAAGGGCGAAGAGCTTGTTGGTCTTCATTATGAAACCTGCTTCCCCGAGCTTGAAGCTCAGGCTGAAATCGACCACAAAATCGTTGCCTGGGAAGATGTTGACGCTGAAGAAGGCGTTGGCGTTGTTCACATTGCTCCCGGTTGCGGTGCCGAAGACTTTGAGCTTGGTGAAAGACTTGGCCTTGCAAAGGTTATGCCCGTTGACGATATGGGTATCTTCCTTCCCAAGTTCGGCTTTATGACAGGCAAAGACAGCCACGAAATCAAAGGAGAGGTTTTTGCAGAGCTTGAAAAGAGAAACAAGCTTTACAAGGTTGAGCCTCACGAGCATAGCTACCCCGTTTGCTGGAGATGTAAGAACGAGGTTATCTTCCGTCTTGTTCCCGCATGGTACATTGTTACAAGCGAGCTTAAGCCCAGACTTATCAAAGCAAGCGAAAGCGTTAAATGGGAGCCCGCTTCAAACGGCAAGAGAATGGCTGACTGGCTCAACAATATGGGTGACTGGAACATTTCCAGAAAGCGTTACTACGGTATGCCCCTCCCCTTCTATGTATGTGAAGACTGCGGTGAGATTACAGTTATCGGCTCAAAGGCTGAGCTTCGTGAAAAAGCAGTTGACCCCGCAATGGTTGACGCTCTTCCCGAGCTTCACAGACCCTGGATCGACGAAGTTCAGATCAAGTGCCCCAAGTGTTCAAAGGCAGTTAACCGCGTTAACGAAATCGGTGACGTATGGCTTGACGCAGGTATTGTTCCCTTCTCAACAACAGGCTATTTTGAAGACAAAGAAGCATGGGCAAAGAACTACCCTGCTGAATGGGTAACAGAAATGCGCGAGCAGGTTCGTTTGTGGTTCTACTCAATGCTGTTTATGAGCGTTGTTCTTGAAGACAAGGCTCCTTATGAAAGAGTTCTCAGCTACAACGCTGTTGTGGCAGAAGACGGTTCAAAGTTCTCAAAAACAGGCTTTATGATCAAGTTTGACGAGGCCGCAGAAAAAATCGGCGCAGACACAGTCCGTTACCTCTATGCAGGTGCCCCTGTTGCCAACGACGTTCGTTTCGGCTTCAACCTCGGTGACGAAGCAAGAAGAAAGCTCCTCTCATTCTGGAACATCTTCACATTCTTCAACACCTACGCTCAGATTGACAAGCCCAACTTCGAAAATTATACACTTGACAAAAACGCGCTCAGCGCAACTGACAAATGGCTCATCGTACGCACAAATGAGTTTATCAGAAAAGCTACTGAGTATATGAACGATTACAAGGCATATCTCCTTGTTAAGGACTTTGAAGTTTTTGTTGATGATATTTCAAACTGGTATATCCGCACCAATCGTCGTCGTTTCTGGAAAACAGAAGATGAAAACGACAAGATGGTTGCTTACTACACACTTTTCTTTGCTCTTAACACCTGTGTTAAGGTAATGGCTCCCATCATTCCCTTTATGACAGAGCATATCTGGCAGGAGCTTACAAGAAAGGTTCTTCCCTCAAGCGCAATTTCTGTTCACCTTTCAGGCTGGGCAAAAGAAATGGAAGGCTTTGAGGATGACGGCATCGTAGCTCAGACAGCACTTGCAAGAGATGTTATTGCAGTTGCAATGCGCCTTCGTAACGAGCACCAGCTTAAGGTTCGTCAGCCCCTTGCAAAGCTCTTTGTTTGCTGCGATGACGAAACTGCTGATAAAATCAAGACTTTTGAAAAGAATATTCTTGACGAGCTTAACGTAAAAGAAATTGAATACATCAGCGACAAATCTGTTCTCGAAGACAACTTCCTTACAGTTGACTTCAGAAAAGCAGGTGCAGTTCTTAAGCAGAACGTTAACAAGTTCAAGCAGAGCCTTGAAGCAGCAACAGCCGAGCAGATGCAGGCTATGGTTGCCGCAGTTAAGGCAGGTGAAGAAGTTGCTGTTGACGGCTGGGACGAGAAGTTTGACGCTTCACTCTTCCTTATGAACTCAAAAACAAAGGCAGGCGTTGTTTCTGCTGAATGTTCAGAAAACGTTACCGTTGCACTTGATGTTGTTATTACCGAACAGCTCAAGAAGGAAGGCGCAGTAAGAGATGTTATCCGCCAGAGCCAGCTCCTTCGTAAAGAAGCAGGCTATCAGGTTGAGCAGAGAATCGTTGTTTCAATGAAAGCTGACGATAATTTCATCGCAGCTGCTCTCGCAGAAAGCAAGGATCACATCGCAACAGAGCTTCTTGCTGACGATGTTGTTTTCGGTGTTCTTGATTCTGCTGACCTTTCAAAGGATGTTGAAGCCGCAGGCGCAACAGTTACAATCAGCGTAAAAAAAGCATAAAGGAGATATAATTATGACAATTGATAAAGATATGCTCATCGGTGACATTCTTGACGCCGACAGAGAAACAGCTCAGTTCTTCCTCAATATGGGTATGCACTGCCTTGGCTGCCCCTCCGCAAGAGGTGAAACACTTGAAATGGCTTGTGCCGTTCACGGTGTTGACGTTGACGAAATGGTTGAAGAAATCAACACATTCCTTGCATCAAAGTAATGAGCTTAAGCAAAAGACTTAAAATGGTGGCAGATATGGTACGCTGTGGGTCAAAGGTAGCCGACATCGGCACCGACCACGGCTACCTCCCCGCCCACCTCACAAGAAGCGGCAAGTGTCCCTGCGGCATTGCCGCTGACCTTAGAAAAGGCCCACTTGAAAACGCGCGTGAAACTCTCAGCATTTACCGTGTTGAGGATAAGGTTCAGCTGCGTCTTTCAGATGGGCTTGATTCTGTTTTACCCGATGAATGCGATGACATTGTTTTTGCAGGTATGGGCGGAACGCTGATTGCGGAGCTTCTGGAGCGTACCCTCTGGGTTAAAGACAAAAGCAAACGCATTATTGTTCAGCCAATGACCCACAGCGAGGATGTGCGCAGATTTTTGGTGACGAACGGATTCACAATCATCCGCGAGGATGCCTGCCGAGACGACCGGAACTACATCGCAATCTGCGCTGAATATTCAGGTGAAGCAAAAGAAAAAGACGAGCTTTATTATCACATAGGCTGCCACCCCATTGAGGGTAACGAGGCATCCCTGAATTATGCCAAAAAGCAGATTTTAAGGCTCCGCAAAAGAGCAGAAGCTCTTGAAAAAGCAAATATACAATCCGAAGAAAAAGAAACACTTTTTAAAATTCTCAGACAGGTTGAGGAGGCACAGCTATGGCAAGAGTGAGTGATTTTTATGCATACCTAGATAAAATCTGCCCCTTCTCCTTGCAGGAGGGTTGGGATAACAGCGGTATGCTCATCGGCGATGAAGACCGTGAGGTGAGCCGTGTTGCACTTGCGTTGGACATTACCAACGAAGTGGTAAACTATGCCCATCAGATTGGTGCAGAGCTGATTATCAGCCACCACCCCGTTATTTTTAAGCCGCAGAAAAGCTTCCTCAAAGGCAATGTTGCATTCAGCCTTGCGTCAAAAGGCATCAGCGCAATCTGCGCCCACACCTGCCTTGACTGTGCAGAGGGCGGTGTCAACGATGTGCTTGCCGACATCCTCGAAATTGAAAACACCGAAATTTTCCCCTGCGAAGAAAGCCCCAACCTTGTAAGAGTCGGTGTTTTACCCGAAGCTCTTACCTGCGACGAACTTGCACAAAAAATCAAAGCTGAGCTTGGCGGCTGTGTAAGATACAACGACAACGGCAAGATGATTGAGTCTGTTGCTCTTTGCGGTGGCTCAGGCGGTGATTTCATCGTCGACATCATCAAAGCAGGCATTGACGCTTACATCACAGGTGACGCGGGTCACCACCATTTTCTCGACTGTGCCGAAAGCGGTGTTGCTCTTTTTGCGGCAGGTCATTTTGAAACAGAAAATCCCGTGATTTCCTCCCTTGCAAACAGACTCCGCTGTGAATTCAGCGACATTGATATAACTATAATTCCGCAGAAAAGCCCTGCAAAATATATTTAACGGAGTAGCAAATGGCACTTGACGGCATCTTTTTAAATCACATCAAAAACGAAATAGCCCCCTGCATCATCGGCAGCAGGGTTGAAAAAATTCACCAGCCCTCACGCGAGGAGCTGGTTATTCACCTGCGTTCAAGAAGCGGAAGCTACAAGCTTTTTTTGTCGGTGAGGGTCAACAGTCCGAGGGTGCATTTTACAGATAACCCCCCCGAAAATCCTGCAACGCCCCCTATGTTTTGTATGCTGATGAGAAAGAAGCTGACAAACGGACTTGTTACGGGAGTGCGTCAGATGGGGCTTGACCGTGTGCTTTACATCGACTTTGAAGCAAGCAACGATATCGGTGACAGAGTACCCGTCACCCTTTCTATTGAAATAATGGCAAAGCACAGCAACATTATTCTCATTGACGAAAACAACCGCATCGTTGACGCTATAAAGCGCATTGACCTCAGCCGTTCAACGGTGAGGCAGATTCTGCCGGGCTTTCCTTACACTCCCCCACCCGCTCAGGACAAGCCTGACATCACCGACGTGAGTGTTGATGAAATTATAGAAAGAATTGAAGAAATGGAAAACAAGACCCTTTCTTCAGCAATTCTCAATTCCGTTCAGGGTGTATCCCCTCTTATTTCAAGAGAAATTGCTCACCGCTGCGGCGGTGACATTCCCGTGTGGGATATTGATAACAAACAAAAAGAGTGCCTGAGAAACGAGCTTGAAGCATTGCAGTCAACAGTAAAAACAAGTTTAGGAACACCTTATATAATCAAAGATGAAGATGGTTTTCCTGTTGATTTTTCTTTTGCTGAAATCACGCAGTACGGCAACAAACGAATTTGCGAAAAACAAAAAAGCTTTTCCGCCTTGCTTGACGGCTTCTACTTTGAAAAAGACCGTACCGAACGCACAAGGCAAAAAGGCAGAGATCTTGTTAAATTTTTGCACAATGCCATTGAAAGAACGGCAAAGAAGCTTAATCTTCAGCAAGCGGAGCTTCAGCAATGCGCTGACAGAGAAGAGCTTCGCATAAACGCAGAGCTGATTAACGCAAACCTTTACCGCCTTGAAAAGGGTTCATTTTATTATGACCTTGAAAATTATTATGATAACAACAATGTTATCCGCATCAAGGCTGACCCGTCACTTTCACCTGCGGCAAATGCACAGAAATATTTCAAGCTCTACCGAAAATCAAAAACAGCCGAGCAGATGCTCGTTGGTCTTATTGAAAAGGGCGAGGAAGATTTGCAGTATCTTGAATCTGTTTCCGATGCCCTTGACCGAGCCTCAACTCAGGCAGAAATTGACGAAATCAAAAACGAACTGATTATCAGCGGATATATGAAATCAAAGGGTAAGGGCGGCAAAAAGCAGATTAAAATCTCAGCTCCCCTTGAATATGAAACCACCGACGGTTTCAGGGTTTTTGTTGGCAGAAATAACATTCAGAACGACAAGCTTACTTTTAAAACAGCGGGTAAAAATGATATGTGGCTTCACACGCAGAAAATCCACGGCTCTCACGTTATTATTGCAAGTGACAACCGAGAAATCAGCGATGATGCCATTGTTGAAGCGGCAGAAATCGCGGCATATCACAGCAAAGCAAGAGAAGCAAAGCTCGTTCCTGTCGATTACACATACGTTAAAAACCTCAAGAAGCCTCCCGCCTCCCCTCCGGGCAAGGTTATTTACCACGTTTATTATTCAGTAAACGTTACCCCCGACCGAGCGAAAATTGAAAAAATGGCAAAGAACAAATAAAAGAAGACTACACAGGATTGGCTCTTGTGTAGTCTTAATTTTATGCATCGAGTGATTTTTGTGAACAAGGCTCAAGGTAAGAACCGCTGCCCGTTCCTCTGTGTTTGTAGCAATTTTCGGGAGGCTGATGATTCATTTTATCTTCATTGCTCCCACCGTAAATAAGTAGCTGCAGCCTTGTTATATTGGGCAGAACCATAGGGATGATGGTGATATCGGCTCCGATATTCCAGATTCTGCAAGCAAAGGTTGTGCAGTTAAAAATCGGATCCCAATAATTGGCGGTGAGAATATTAGCAGTAACCTTTTGGGCTTCTTCCCGTGTGAGAGAATCCTTGAGGTAGATGTAACCGTCACCACAGTATTTATCATCCCTGAGTGCTTCCATATTGTAATAAACACCTATACCGTCATACCTTGTGAATCCGAAGGTAGCAAGAGAAACCCCTTCCCCCGGTGCCGCGTTGTAAAGACCGATTTTCAGGTAGTCATCAGATGTGTTAACAATATATACCCACATATGTCCCACTCTGAGACCCTCACCTTTTAATATGCAAAGATAAATTTCACCCACAATATCGTCAGGCTTGGGGTCAGGCTTCAGCTCCGGGTCAGATTCAGAGTCTGCTGTCGGAGCATCGGCAGGGGTATCGGTTGAATTGCCGTCATTTTCATTTGCAACAAAATTGTCTGTGGGCACATCTGCCTCTTGGGCAAATACCGTGGGAATTGTGCTAAAAATCATAACCAAAGCAAGAATAACAGACAACAACTTTTTAACATTTTTCATATCTGCACTTCCTTTATGTAAATAATGTACACCCTTGCTTTTTGAACTGCTCGATTTTCTTTTCCAGAAGCGGAACATCGCAGTTGAACTTTTCCGCAAGGCAGTTTATACAATAAAACTCCGTTGAACCGCGGTTGATGAGCTTTTTTGTGAGCCCGATTTCATTGCCCGTCAGCTCCTTGCAGCATTGGACACATCTGCTCATTTTATATCAACAACCTTTGCTCTGTAAACCTCGCAGCAATGTGCGTCAAGCTCAAAGCTGATTGTTGCATTTTTAACTTTTGAGGTTTCCCCTGTCCACACGCTTGTAATTTCAAGAGTTTTGCCGGTGCATTCACCAAGCCCGATGGAATCAAGAGTCATAAATGTTTTTCTTCTGTCATCGGTAAAGTTAAAAACACCGATCGCAACATCACCGTCTGCAAGCATTCTCACCATAACAGGCATATCCAGAGGATAATATTCATAAAGCGGCTCATCGGCCTTGCGGTTGCGGTTGAAGTGGCGGTTGCCGTTGACCCAGAAGGGCTGACGGTAGGCTTCATCGGTATCAATGTCGATGAGCATTTTGTTTTTGAGAATTGCCATTGCTTCGTCATCGGCCTTTCTCAGATCACAACCGATAATCAATGGTGAGCCCATCATTGCCCAGAAAGCAAAATGGGTTTTATATTCTTCAATTGTGCATCCCGTGAGACCTACATTGCCCTCACCTTTCATACCAACAACGAGCATATCCATATCATTGAAGCAACCGTTACCGTTGAATTCAGGCACCTTAAGCTGACTCTGAGCAAGGTTTTTGATTGATTCCCACGAATCAAAAATATCCCCGGTTGAGCGCCAGGTGTGGGCTCCTGTTTCTTTAATCCAGACCTTTGTGTTTTCGTCACCCCATGAGCAGGCGGCAAAAACAATATCTCTGCCGCAGTTGGCAAGAGCAAGCGCCATTCGCTTATACATATAGTGACCGAGAGTTGAATGAGGATGATAGCAGAAATCATATTTGAGATAGTCTATCTCCCACTCCGCAAAGGATTTTGCATCAATAAACTCGTGGTCAAGGCTGCCGGGATAACCTGCACAGGTGAGAGTACCCACGCAGGAATACATGCCGAACTTAAGCCCTTTTGAGTGGATATAATCGGCAACATATTTCATTCCGTTGGGGAATTTTTCGGGGTCGGGCACAAGCTCACCCTTCTCGTTGCGCTCACGGAGGCTCCAACAGTCATCGATAATAACATATTCATATCCGCAATCCTTAAGACCGCTTTCAACAATGAAATCAGCGGTTTCCATAACCACTTTTTCATTGATATTTTCACCAAATGTATTCCATGAATTCCAGCCCATAGGCGGTTTTTTGAGTATCATTGAATCATCTCCAAAACTTGATAAAATAAGTCTATCATTTTTAACAAAGAGTGTCAATAAAATCTTTGACTTATAAGCGGTGCAGTGTTATAATAGCAGGCGTATTATTTCTGAAAGGGTTAGTAAATTGAAAACTTCGTTTAAACACGCTTTCAAGGCAAGCCTGCCCGTATTTGCAGGCTACATAGCGCTCGGCATCGGATTTGGTGTTTTGCTTGAAAGCAAGGGCTACAGCATTCTCTGGGCAGGACTTATGGCGCTGACTATGTATTCAGGCTCCCTGCAATATGCGGCAGTTGACTTTATGAGTGGCGGTGCAACGCTGATTACAACAGCCGTTATGACAATTTTTATTCAGGCGCGTCACTTTTTCTACGGTTTTTCACTTCTTGACCGCTACAAGGGTATGGGGGCAGCAAAGCCGTATATGATTTTCGGCCTGACAGATGAAACATACTCCCTTGTGTGCACAGGTGAAGTTCCCGAAGGAGTCAACAAGAAAAAGTATTTTCTGATTCTCACAATGCTCAACCAGTCATACTGGATTGCAGGATGTATGATCGGTGCGTTTTTGGGCTCTGTTCTCCCCTTTGAATTAAAGGGTGTTGACTACGCAATGACTGCACTGTTTATTGTTATTTTTGTTGACCAATGGAAATCGCAGAAAAACCATATTCCTGCTTTGGTTGGTGTTTTGTCAACAATAGTGTGTCTGTTGATTTTCGGTTCGGAAAGCTTCATCATTCCGTCAATGGCGGTTATCACCATTGTTTTTGCTCTCTTCCGCAAAAAATTAGAAAAGGAGGAAAGCGAAAATGATTGATATCAAATATTCACTTATTCAGATTGCCCTTATGGCGGGGCTCACGGCACTTATCAGATTTTCACCGTTTATGCTTTTCCCCGAGGGCAGAAAAAGACCTGTATTCATCACATACCTCGGCAAAGTGTTGCCCTATGCCATTATCGGTATGCTTGTGATTTATTGCTTCAAGGATATTTCCTTTGTGGCTTATCCTTACGGGCTGCCTGCAATCATTGCAGGAGTTGCCGTTGTGCTGCTCCATGTGTGGAAAGGAAACACGCTCCTCAGTGTTTTTGGCGGCACGGCTTTTTATATGGTGCTTATAAATTTTGTGTTCAAATAATAAATTCCCCTGCTCGGTTCAAACTAAGCAGGGGTGATTTTTTTGAAAGAAAAAGATAAAATTGAAATTTCGGCAAACGCTGTTCACGGTCAGCCGGAGGATGCCTTTGAGCAAATCAGCAAATACGGCACCTACAACATCCAGCCCACAAACGATGCTGACAGAGAGTTCCCTGCCGTTTCACAAGGGCTTCCGAAAAAACATCACAGAAACAAAAAATGAGCTATGGAATACACCATAGCTCTATGTTTTATATCGGAATAGTAATAAGTGAATCCATAATAGCCTTGATGATTATGGCAATAAGCTTTCTGAAAGCCTGCCAGAAGGTTGTATCCCACTTATCATCGTTGACATTTTCATTTTCTTCAACCAGAGGTGAAATTGAATCAGCTTCAACATTGTAAGAAAGGAACTGAGGATAACTTTCGTTGGATGTGATACTGAAATCAGGGTTGTTGACCATCTCTGCCATAAGAAGATT
>JAZQYU010000010.1:0-9364 GCA_045633685.1 Acutalibacteraceae bacterium
TCAGGTGATTTCAATTTTGATGAAGGCTGTGACCTCTATAAGCAAATGGTTTCTGGCAGACTTGTGGATGCTAAATTTGCAGCCGAAGACACAATGAACAGCATTACATACAATGCATTTTATCCGTTGCTCAACGACAAAGGCGATCCTGCAATTATCGACTTTGTAAATGTTTCTGATGATGTTAAGGTTAGCAAATACAGAGTTCTCAACGACCGCCCCGACGGCAAATTCCCCTCAGATCACTACCCCGTTGTGGCAGAAATTGAAGTATGATAAAATCACCCAAATTCTTCTGAGATGCACCCCAAATGTTAGACTTTGTGAGATAATGTTTAACATTTGGGGTGATTTTTTGGGCATAATAAAATCGGTGATTTTATGGAAAAAAGAATAATCGCGGTGTTTTTGACTTTTTGCCTTGCTATGGGTGGACTTTGCCTGCGGCTTTATACCGCCACCACTGACACCGAAGCGGCAAGCTACATTGCTTCACATTACAAAACTGTTACTCTCGACACTCTGCGCCTGCCGATTATCGATTGCAACGGAGTCCCGTTGGTTAACCGCACAAATGAAAATTTTGTGGTGGCCAAGCCAACAGAAAATGCTATGTCCCGCCTTTATGAAAGTCTTTCTGATGAGGAATTTGATACTATTACCGCCTTTCTTTTGCAGGGGAGCGCAGGCTATGTGAATATCGGGGACAAGTTTCTGAAACAGGATGCAGGCTTTGCCACTCTCAGAAAATTTGTGCGCTACGGTGAAAATCCTATGGCCGTGCACCTTGTGGGTTATGTCAATTCGGACGGCAAAGGTGTCAGCGGAATTGAGCGGTGCTTTGATGATTATTTGAAAACCGACATTACCCTTTCTGCAAAATTTCTGTGCGATGCAAAAGGGGATTTTGTTGACGGAGCTGAGATAAAAACCGATTCTCTTTATGCAAATCACAAGGGCGGAGTGTTGCTCACAGTTGACAGCTCAGTTCAGTCTGTTGTGCAGGAGGAGCTGCGGGCTTCGTCAATCAAAAAGGGTGCGGTTGTGGTTTGCGATGTTCATACGGGTGAAATCAGAGCTATGGCAAGTGTGCCTGAGTATGATCCCGAAAATGTGGGAAAAAGCCTTTCTGATAAAAATTCGCCCCTCACCGACAGAGCGTTGTCGGCTTTCAGTGTGGGGTCGGTGTTCAAGGTGGTTGTGGCGGCAAGTGCTCTGGAAAACGGAATAAGCGAAAATTTTTCTTACACATGCAGGGGAAGTGTTGCTGTTGGCGGTAATGATTTTCACTGCAACAATTCAACTCCTCACGGAACCCTTAATATGCAAAAGGCACTTGCCTGCTCCTGCAACTGTTATTTCATTTGCCTTGCAAAGGCGGTCGGCGGCAAGGCTTTGCTTGAAACGGCGAGTCTTCTCGGCTTTGGTCAGTCAACGGAAATTGCAAAGGGTCTGTTTTCGTCAAAGGGCGAGCTGCCATCGGCAGAAAGCCTGAAAACAGAGGGTGCACTTGCAAATTTTTCTTTCGGACAGGGTGCGTTCACGGCAACTCCCGTTCAGTTTGCCAATGTGTTCAATGCCATTGCCTCGGGAGGTAAATATACTGTTCCGTTTTGTGTCAGAAGTGCGAGTAATCCGGCAGGGGAAAGGGTATATGAATTTATACCGAAAGCACCGGTTGTTGCCCTGAGCGAGTCAACGGCAAAAAAGCTTTCTTCAATGCTTCAGGCTGTTGTGAGCGACGGCACTGCCAGAAATGCACAGACCGTGGGCTTCAATTCCGCGGGCAAAACTGCAACGGCACAGACGGGGATATATGACGAAAACGGAAAAGAACTGCTTTGCACATGGTTCGGTGGCTATTTTCCTGCAGAAAATCCGCAGTATTCGGTGGTGATTGTGTCTGAAGACGGCACTACGGGTGGCGAGGATTGTGCGCCTGTTTTCAGAAAGGTTGCACAGAGAATTTTTGAACAAAAGATTTTTTGAAAAATTAAAAAAATATCTTGCAATATGGCAAATGTTGTGATATAATCTATCGGCAAAACGCATGCGAGGTGTTTTCTGCAAAAGGTGCATCGGTTTGTTTCGCCGGTGTTTTGCATTTTAAGCCCCGCAGAGGATTAAACTTTTAGGAGGAAAAACAAATGTCAGTAGTATCAATGAAACAGTTGCTCGAAGCAGGCGTTCACTTCGGACATCAGACAAGAAGATGGAACCCCAAAATGGCTCCCTATATCTTCACAGAACGTAACGGAATTTACATCATCGACCTTCAGAAAACCGTAAAGAAGCTTGAAGAAGCTTATATGGTAGTTCGTGATGTAGCAGCAAACGGCGACGAAATCCTTTTCGTAGGCACAAAGAAGCAGGCTCAGGATTCAGTTAAAGAAGAAGCTATCCGCTGCGGTATGCCCTATGTTAACGCTCGTTGGCTTGGTGGTATGCTCACAAACTTCAACACAATCCAGAGAAGAATCAAGAGACTTGCTCAGCTCAAGACAATGGAAGCTGACGGCACTTTTGATATGCTCCCCAAAAAGGAAGTTATCAAGCTCAACCTTGAAATCGAGAAGCTTGAGAAGTTCATGGGTGGTATCACAGAGATGAAGAAGCAGCCCGCTGCTATGTTCATCGTTGACCCCAGAAAAGAAAGAATCGCAGTTGCAGAAGCTCACAGACTCGGTATTCCGATCATCGCTATTGTTGACACAAACTGTGATCCCGATGAAATCGACTACGTTATCCCCGGCAACGACGACGCTATCCGCGCTGTTAAGCTTATCGTAGGCGCTATGGCTGATGCAGTTATCGAAGGCAGACAGGGCGAACAGAGCGCTCCCGAAGCTGAAGAAGTTGCTGAAGAAGTTGCTGAATAATTAAGATTATTCGTTTTTTTACTATATATCTAGGAGGAATTTATAATGGCATTTACAGCTAAAGACGTTCAGGCTCTTCGCGAAAAGACCGGCGTTGGTATGATGGATTGCAAAAAAGCTCTTGTAGAAACTGATGGCGACATCGACAAGGCTGTTGACATTCTTAGAGAAAAAGGTCTTGCTTCTGCTGCTAAGAAAGCAAGTCGTGTTGCTGCTGAAGGTATAGTTGCAGCTTATAACGATGCTAACGCAGGTGCTCTTGTTGAAATCAACTGCGAAACAGACTTCGTTGCAAAGGGTGAACCCTTTGTTAACCTTGCAGCTAAGGTTGTTAAAACTGTTGTTGCTGCAAAGCCTGCTGATGTTGAAGCTCTTCTTGCTACAAAAGCAGTTGACTCTGACAGAACAGTTGACGAAGAAGTTCAGGAGGTTTTCCTTGCTCTTCGTGAAAATATGAAAGTGCGCAGATTTGCTCTTGTTGAAGGTCATACCGCAACATATATCCATGCCGGCGGCACTGTTGGCGTTATTGTTGCTTTTGATGTTGATGACGCAACAGCAGCTAACGATGAATTCGTTGCTATGAGCAAAAACGTAGCTATGCAGGTTGCTGCTATGAATCCTGAATATTTGAGCAAAGCAGTTATCCCCGCAGAAGAGCTTGCAAAGATGGAATCAATCACAATTGATAGCGCTCTTAACAAGCCCGAATCACTTCCCATGCCTATTCTTAACGGTATCATTGATGAAGCAATCAATGATAAGAAGTGGAGCGACGAGGATTCAACAATTTATCAGGGTCTTGATCAGAAACAGAGAAAGAACTTTGTAAACTTCATTTCAAAAGAAGCATATGCTACTCTTGCTGAAATTGCAGTTTCACACAAGGCTGATATTGTAGAAAACAAAATCTTTGGTGGTCTCGTTCAGGGCCGTCTTGCAAAGCAGATTAAAGAAGTTTCTCTTCTTGAGCAGGATTTTGTACGTTCTGACCTCTTTGAAGGCAATGTTAACGGTTATGTTAACTCAGTTGCTAAAGCTCTTAACGCAGACATCAAGGTTGCAAGCTTTGTACGTTTTGCAAAGGGTGAAGGCATTGAAAAGAAGGTTGACGATTTCGCAGCAGAAATTGCAAGCATGATGTAATTAAATGCAATATATCCGGCAAGGTTTAATGCCTTGCCGGATTTTTTTGTTAATTTCTACTTGTATTTTGTTTTCTTTTATGATATTATCTAAATGTTAATGTTTATGATTATGCGGAGGGGCATAAAATGGCAGACCAGAAGAAAACTCCAACTAAAAAGACCAAGCCGATAAACAAGAAAGAAAAGTTTATATGGTTTTTGGCAGCTATGGTGATTTTTGCAATTGGTGCAATTCTTGCCAAATGTGGTGTGTCTTTTGAAAATTATGCTCTCAAGGCTGTTTATGCCGTGCTTGTTCTTTTTCCTATGCTTATGGCGGCTCACAAGGTCAGCTTTGAGCAGTATGATGAAAACGGCAAGCGCAACATTCCCGCATTTTTGATGTATTATGTGTGCATCCTTCTTTTTATAGTTCTGATTCCTATTATTTTCTGGGTCAATCAGTTCGTACAGATCGGATAATCAAAACGGAGCTTCGGCTCCGTTATTTTTTTAGAAAAATTTTCTGCGCGGCGGCGGAGCAGGAGTGTTCGGTCTGCAATAGTCCACAAGAATGGTGTCGTCACCGATAACCTTGATGTTTTCCCACGGAATTTTAACATCGCATCCCTTTGAAAAGAAATTACCTTTTTCATAAATCACAATGCAGACAAGCCGGCCGCTTGTTACGTCAATTTCCACATCATCCACATTTCCCAGCCTGCAACCGTTTGAGGAGCAGATTACGTCTTTGTTTCTCAATTCCTGAATACAACAGCCCATAAAAATTCTCCGTTTCTATTGTAAATTTTTAACACTTGTGATAGAATATAATAAATATTATTCAGAAAGGTTGAATTTTATGAAAAAAGTATTAGCTATTATACTTTCACTCGTTATGGTGCTCACTTGCAGTGGTATTGCCGCTTTTGCTGAGACATCAACTCCCGAAGAAACACCTGCTCCCGAAGCAAGCGAAAGCATTGACATTGCAGGTATTGCCGCAGATCTGTTCTCCACAGATTCAGCTCTCGGTCACGTTATCCGTCCCCTTACTCACATCAATTTTTCTTCAACTGATGCATTCAGTGATTCGATGATTAAGGTGCTTTACGGTGTTGTTGACCTTCTTATTGATGCTGTTGTCGGTGCAATCAATATGGTTGTTCCTTCAAAAGAGTTCATCAAAAGTGAAGATTATGTTACCGAAAATTTCTACAACGGTCATGAAACATTCCTCACCGAGCCTGCAAAAGGCGCACAGTGGAGCCTTGGTTATTCAAACGCTTCAATCAAAACAGGTGATGAGCTTGACGGTAACCACTATGTGGGTGGCAGCCTTGACCTTGACAAGTTCGCAACAGATAACTATGACGACCAGCTTGTTCGTGTAATCAGCATTGATGACGGCAGCGGCAGAGGTGCAGTTGTTTTTGCTTGCATCGACGCATTCGGTCTTGCTCTTCCCGATGTAAGAGAAATCCGTGAAAGACTTGTTTATTTTGCAGAAGCAAACGGTATTGCAAGCATCAACGTTTCCGTTCTTCATCAGCATAGCTGTGTTGACACCTACGGTATGAATGCTCCTCTTCTCAAGGCTATTGCAGTTAACCCCCTTGCAAACATTTATAACAAATTTGCCGACAACGATATCGAACTTGTAACAGGCAAAAATCAGGCATTTATGGATAATCTCTTTATGGTAACAACCAGAGCTATCCGTGAAGCTTATGAAAATATGGAAACAGGTAAGCTCTATTTCTCAGAAACAGATGTTTCAGAGTTTATCCGTGAAAAGCGTGAGCCCATCACCTGTGACTGGGATCTCAACCGCCTTCGCTTTGTTCCCGATGATGCTTCAAGCAGAGAAACATGGCTCTTCAACGGTCCTATCCATTGCGTAGGCGCAGGTGCAGGCCCCACAGAGCTTACAGGTGACTATCCCTACTATATGGAGCAGTACATCAACAAGCACGCAGATGCTAACTTTATGCTTATCCTCGGTGCTGAGCTTGCAATTTCAAGCGACTATTCAGCAGTTCCCGAAGGTCTTGAAGGTCCTGAAGATATCAAATATTATGGTGAAGCTCTTGCAAAGAAAGTTATTGAAACCAATGCTCCTGAAACAGAAGTTGAGCCTCTTCTCAACATCCGCTTTATGGAATATGAGGTTCCTGTAACAAATCAGATTCTTGTGTTTGCTGCAAAAATGGGCATCGTTACCAACCTTGCAATCACATACAACGAAAGCAACACAGATGTTGCCGTTAAAACCGAAATCGGTTATATGGAGCTTGGCAAAAACTTTGCAGTTGCAATTGTTCCCGGTGAGCTTGAGCCCTCAATCGCTTATGGCGGTGCTCTTGATGAAACCAACTCCTACAGAAACGAATCATGGGATTACCCCTCAATGCAGGAAATCATCGGCAATGACAGAGAGCTTCTTGTTTTCGGTGTGACCAACGACCAGGTAGGTTACATTCTTACAGATAACGATTATAGCAGCATCATCTCAGGTGTTAACGAAGAAATCGTTGCCACAGGTGACAAAGCTGGTTCAACCACAATCGTTGCATTCCAGGAACTTATTGATTCAATCAGATAATTCGCAGAGGTACTAAAATGGAAGTTAAGATTTTTGACAACGCTCAGGAAATTGCCGTTGCGGCAGCAGAGCTTTTTACAGACATAATCAACAACAAGAACGATGCAGTTCTCGGCCTTGCAACAGGCGCAACTCCCGTTCCTACATACGAAAAGCTTATCGAAGCTTATAATCAGGGCAAGGTCAGCTTCAAAGACGTTCACACATTCAACCTTGACGAATATTGCGACCTTCCCAAGGATGACAAAAACAGCTACTACACCTTTATGCACGAAAATCTTTTCAACGCAGTTGACATCAAAGAAGAAAATGTAAACTTCCTTGACGGCAATGTTGAAGATTGGGAACAGGAAAGCAAACGCTATGCTGACGCTATGGCTGCTGTTGGCGGAATTGATATTCAGCTTCTCGGCATCGGCACAAACGGTCACATCGGCTTCAATGAGCCTGCAGATGCTTTCACAGATGAATCCTTCAAGGTTACTCTCACTCAGAGCACTATTGATTCAAATCAGAAGTATTTTGGTGAAGTTCCTATGCCCCGCTATGCTCTTACAATGGGTATCGGCTCAATTATGAGAGCCAAGAAAATCCTTCTCATTGCCACAGGCGCATCAAAGGCAGAGGCAATCAAGGGTATGATTAAGGGCGGCGTAACTCCTCAGCTTCCCGCATCTGTTCTCAATGAGCACAGCGATGTTATCGTTATGCTCGACAAAGAAGCAGCAAGTCTTCTTTAATTAAATCAAAAGTCAACACTTCTGCGGAGGTGTTGGCTTTTTTGCAAAAACGGAGGTAATTATGAAATACGGCTTACAGTTGTACAGCGTCAGAGACGTTGCAGAAAAAGACATTGAATTTGCTATGAAAGAAACTGCCGCAATGGGCTATTCTTTTGTTGAATTTGCAGGTTTTCAGGGCAAAACACCCGAAGAAATCAAATCCTATCTCGACAAATACAATCTTGGTGTTTCAGGCACTCACACAGGCGTTGACCAGTTGAGTGATGAAAACTTTGATGAAACAGTCAGAGCTCACAAGGTTATCGGCTGTGAGAATATCATCATTCCCGGCACCGACCTTTCCACCAAAGAAAAGGTGGATGCCTTTATCAACAGAGTTAATGTGCTTATCCCTCGCCTTGCCAAAGAGGGTATGAAGCTTCATTTTCACAACCACTCTTCTGAATGGCTTCCAAATGAAGACGGAGTTGTGGCAGAGTATGAGCTTTTCAATCGTACCGAAATCGGCCTTGAAATTGACGCCTATTGGGTGTTTAATGCAGGTAAGGATGCTTTGCAGGTGCTTGATGAATTCAAGGGCAGAGTTTCTGTTATTCACCTCAAAGACGGCATCAAGGGCGGCAAAGGCCTTTCCCTTGGTCAGGGTGATGCAAGAGCGGCAGAGGTGAGAAAAAAGGCTATTGAAATGGGCCTTACCATTGTTGTTGAAAGTGAGGGGCTTGACCCCACAGGTCTTGAAGAGGTCAAGCGTTGTATTGATTTCTTAAAAGAAGAAGATAAGAAAGGTTGATGGCTATGAAAATCCTCAAAAAGATTCTGGCTGTGCTTATGGTTGTTTGCCTTTTCGCAGCAACATTTGCTTTTGGCGCATCAGCGGGAAGCAAAACGGCGCTTTCTAAGTCGGCAGGTATTGAAGCATTGCGCGACGAGTTCGTGACCGATGTTGCTCCCAAAGCAGGCGGTTATGCTCTTGATTACAGTTATTATTCACCTGTCGGTAAGAATGACAGCACCAAATATCCTGTTGTGATTTTTCTTCACGGTATAGGTCATGCAGATTATGTTGGCGCTCAGGTGGATGACAGTGATATGCCTTATTGGGCCTCCAAAGAATTGCAGAGCCGATTTTCTGCAGGCGGTGCGTTCATTCTTCTTCCCCGTGCCCCCGAGGATAAGCTTGTTTATTGGAGCACTTCTCTTGTGGAGTCACTGCGCAGTGTGATTGATGATTTCATTGCCAAAAACGGAAAGAATGTTGACACAACCAAAATTTTCATCGGCGGCAGTTCAGCAGGCGGCGAAATGACCTGGAATATGATTTCAACTTATCCTGAATATTTTGCAGGTGCGTTTCCCATTGCTTCAACGGGCGGTGTCACTTCCGGTGACGTTAAGGCGTGTTCAGATGTTGCAATCTGGATGATTGCCAGCACAATGGACCCTGTTGTTAACTACGCTGTTGTAACATTGCCACTGTGGAATATGGTTTGCCAATACAACTCAAGCCCTGCTGATTGCCGACTTTCTTCGTTCACAAGTGTAACTGAGCCTGCCGGCAACTCGGCAAGCGATAACCACCATATGGCAAAGGTTGTAACCTATGATTTCCATATGCTCGACGGTAGCACATACAAGGGTGTTACCCATAAAGACGGCAACGGAAATGAGATTACTCTTGAAAGCCCAAACGGTATGATTAAATGGATGAATTCTGTTTCATCAGATTTTGACGGCAACGGAGAAAATTCAGATGATTATGAAGTCAGCTTCATTATGCAGATAGTTAATTTCTTCCGTAATATCGGGCTCAAAATTGTGAACATATTCCAGAGGATTTTAGGTTTATAAAAATTGAGGGAGAGCATCGTGCTCTCCCTTGTTTTATGCACAAAAACAGAGCACAACGGTTATCCGCTGTGCTCTTGGTTTTATAAATTATTCACCTTTCATTTCAAGGAGCTCAACTGTGCCGTCATAGGCAGCCTGGCTGACCTTGATTGAATCTGTGAT
>JAZQYU010000011.1:0-14965 GCA_045633685.1 Acutalibacteraceae bacterium
TAGAAAAGTGGCTTTACTCCCATTCTGTCACGAGCAAAAAACAGCTCTTTTTTATTTTTTTGCCAGACTGCAAAAGCAAAAATTCCGTTGAATTTATTAATGGCATATTCACCGAAATGGGCAAATGCTTTGAGCACAACCTCAGTATCGGAATGTCCGTAAAACTGCACGCCCCTTGCGCTGAGCTCAGCGCGGATTTCGTCGGTGTTGTAAAGCTCACCGTTGTAGGCAATTATATATTTTTCACCATCAAGCTCGTATTCCATCGGCTGAAGCCCTTTTTCAGGGTCAATGACACTAAGACGTCTGTGAACAAGCACTGCTTCATGAGAAAAATATTCCCCCTGTTGGTCAGGACCTCTGTTTCTGAGCTTTTGGGACATATTCAAAAAAGTCGATTTAAAGTTTATCAGGTCTTCTGTGAACGAGACCTGACCTGCTATTCCACACATAAAAACACCCCCTTACATTTTATGTATCTGACGCATTTTTATACTTTTGTTTTGTTGCAAGTCCGCCGCGGATATGACGCTGAGCCTTGTTTTCGGCAAGAACCATTTTCACCTTTTCATAAAGTGTCGGGTCAATGTTACAAAGGCGTTTTGTAACATCTATATGCACGGTTGACTTTGAAACCGCAAATGCCTTGGCGGCGGCACGGACGGTTGCATTGTTTGTGACTATGTATTCTCCTAATTCCACAGCACGGATATCTACTGCATCACGCAAAAAAATCCCCTCCCAACTTATCAGTAATTGATATGCAGGGAAAGAGATGTTTATTCTAATATAAATCAGCCTTATGTATTGGTTAATATGCTAATTGACAGCAAATTATTATGATTATATAATTAAATCACAAAGTATGATTGGTGGGTGTTTATGAAGCTTACAGAAAAACTCAGAACAACTCCCTTTGGTTGGGAAACCAAGCCTTGGGAAAGAAAAAGCTATTACCTTTATTTTGCAGGTCAGAATGCAATTTATTTTTTACTTGCAAATTATCTGACTACGTATCTGATGTTCCTTGGCATCAATCCCGTTAAATCTGCGGCAGTTATGCTTGGCGTTAAAATATGGGATGCTGTTAACGATGCACTTTTCGGAGTTATTTTTGACTCCGTCAAATTCAGAAGCGGCAAGAAATATCTGCCGTGGATCAAGGTTTCAACCGTTCTCATTCCGTTGACAACTCTGCTTTTGTTCTGTATTCCTGCAAGCGCAGGTGAAACAACAAAGCTTTTGTGGTTTGCTGTCGGTTACATAATCTGGGACACCGCTTATACCTTGTGTGATGTTCCCATTTACGGCGCAATTACTGCAATGACGCGAAACATTGAAGAAAGAAACGCTATGCTTTCTTACAAGAGCATCTGGGCAGGTGTGGGCATCGCATTCATCACCGTTGCCGGCACCGTGCTTGTGAGCGAACACGTTGGTGCAAGCTATGCCGTTGTTGCAGCCGCAACTGCCGTATTTGCGTTTTTCACAATGCTCCCTGTCAACAGAAGCCTTCAGGAACGACATGTTCCCGAGGAAGAAGAGGCTTTTACAATCAGACGAATGTTCAGCTACCTTTTCAAGAACAAATATCTGCTCATTTATTACTTCGGATATTTCTTCTATTCTGCCGCAAACATCAGCGGTGCGCTGACACTCTTTGTTTCTTATTACCTTTTCAACGATACATTGATTTCACTTATTATCACCGCCTGCGGAACAGTTCCTTCACTTGTATTTTCACTTCTTGTACCCGGTATGCTCAAGAAAATTGACAAGATGAAGCTCTACAAGCTTTGCTGTGTGCTTATGGTTGTGCTCAGCCTTGCAATGTGGATTGTGGGTTATGAAAGCCTTATTCTTCACATTGTGCTTTATGTTCTTCGTTCAATTCCCCTTTCAATCATCGGTGTTGTTATGTTTATCTTTACCCCTGACTGTGCCGAATACGGCAAGTACAAATCAGGCATTGAAGCCAAAGGAATCACATTTGCTATTCAGACATTTATGGTTAAGCTCACAGCTGCAGTTTCCGGCGCATTGGGAATGTTTCTGCTTGGTCTCAAATCCACAGGTTGGATTACCGTTGAGGTACAGAGCTTTGAAGAATTGCAGACTCTCGGTATTGTTCAGAGTGAGCACGCCCTTGATGTTTTGTGGTTCAGCTATGTTATGGTGCCTGCAATCGGTTGCTTTATTGCATACCTGATCTGGAACTTCTACAAGCTAAACGACAAGGATGTTCAGATTATGGCAGACTGCAACACAGGCAAAATCACCCGCGAAGAAGCTGAAAGTAAGCTCAGCAGAAAATATTGATTTAACAGGAGGTCTGACTATGAACAAAATTATCACTATCGGAAGAGAATTCGGCAGCGGCGGCGCAGAAATTGCAAAAAAACTTGCCGAAAAGCTGAATATCCCCTGCTATGACAAAGATATCATCGGCAAAACAGCGGTTGAAACAGGCCTTGTTGAAGATGATATCGAAAAACGCGAGGAATTTTTATCCCCTGTGAGAAAAATTGTTTCTCATTTTACCCTTTATAATCTTTACAGCAATATGACAAAGGACGATAAAATTTATTTCGCTCAGGAAAAAATAATCAAAAAGCTCGCGGATGAGGGTCCGTGTGTAATCGTCGGTCGCTGTGCCGACTACATCCTTCGCGACAGAGATGATGTTGTGAATGTTTTTATTTACTCTGATATAGACAAAAGAATTGAACGAATAAGAGCCTTGGGAATTGATGAAGACCCGCAATTTTTCATTAAAGAAAAGGATGAACAGCGCGAGGATTATTACAACTTCTTCACAGATATGGACTGGGGCGAGCCTCACCATTATGACATTTGTCTCAACAGCGGAATGCTCGGCATTGACAAATGTGTTGAAATTCTCAGTAAGCTTTAATAATTGAAAAAGCCGATAGATTCAACGAATCTATCGGCTTTGACTTTGGTTTATTTTCTGGGCTTTTTAACCTTGTTAAGGATTGCGTTAACCTCGAGAATCTGTTCTTTGGTGAATTTGCCGCCAAGCATTGAGAAAACGCGTTTTACGGTGAAGCCCTTTACCATACCGAAAAGGCTCTTTATCATATCCTTGCTGATTTTGATGCCTGAAACATCAAAGCCTGCAACATCGGCTTTTTCTTTTGTTCCGTCTTCCTTCTTGCCGCCGAATGACTTCTTGAGCTTAAGGATTATTTTAACAAACGCTAGCTTACCGCCTGTGGTTGAGAAAATGTCACCAATTGTGTCATTGATTGAATAACGGCCGTCGGGAGTGTTGATTTCAAACCAGTTGATTACGTCGCCCTCATCCTTCATGATGTAGGCTTCGTTAGGTGTGTCAACCTTGCGGATTGTTGAAGTATCTTCAAGCTCACCTGCTTTGGCAACAAGTGTGGTTTCACCCTCATTTTTAACTTCAAAATAGAAGAATGGGTATTTGCCCTTGGTCTGCTTACCTACGCTTACACCGTTGGCAAAAAGCTCAACCTCATTGCAGTTGGAGTAAACGGTAACCTTTGTTACATCCTCCACTCTGTCGATATATCTCTTTGAGCACAGATGAAGCACAGGCTTATCAGAAAGCCATGCCTGATATGCATAGAATGAGTCTTTTTTATATTTACGGTCAAAGGTGACAAGACCCTTGTGATTCATTCCGTTTTCACCGCCCTCAGCACGGGCATCTGCGGCAAAGTCAAACATATTCCACACGTGGGTTGCCCAGAGATACGGTCTTTCGGCAATCTGCTTGATAAGCTCTTCGTGGTAATATGACTGATATTCTTCTGTATAGTCACCCTGCATAGGAGTGGATGTGTGCGAGTCAAGAGCTTCACAGCCGTATTCACTCAGACCGATGGGCTTGTTGGGATATTTCTTGTGGAAATCATCGAACCAGGGACCGTTCATATCGGTTGTGCCGCCGTACCAACCGAAATAGTGGTTATATGAAAGCACATCGCTGATGTGAACATACTCCGCATCCATTGAGCACATAGTAACGCTTGCAACAGTTGTAAGACGGGTTTTGTCCATTTTGTGGCAAAGCTCATTGAGCTTTTTATGGTTTCTGATAAGGTCGGGGTCAGCCGCACCTGCAATTGTGATTTCGTTTGAAAGACCCCACACAAAGATAGAAGGATGATTGTAATTCTGCGAGACGAGCTCTTTCATCTGTGAAATTGTGTTGTCATAGCCATTGGGCATATGACGCGAAATATAAGGAATCTCTGCCCAGAGAACAAGACCTGCTTCGTCACAAAGGTCATAGAAAACCTGGGAATGCTGATAGTGAGCAAGGCGGATTGTGTTGGCACCCATTTCCACAATCAGATCAAGGTCTTCTTTATGATGCTCGGGAAGAAGAGCGTTACCGATGTCGGGTCTGTCCTGATGGCGGGAAACACCGCGAAGAGGATATTCACGTCCATTTAGGATAAAGCCCTTTTCAGGGTCAATTTTAAAGCTGCGGCAACCAAAGCGGGCAGAAATTTCGTCAATAACTTCACCGTTTTCAATAAGATATGCCTTGGCGGTGTAGAGATACGGGTCGCGAAGACCATCCCAGAGATGAACATTTTTAATTGTGAATTTTGCTTCATCGTCACCGTCCTCTTCACAAGAGGCAATAACTTCACCGTCAGCAAGGATTTCATACTTAACCTTGCAGTTATCATCATCCTTGATAAAGGTCTTGATTTCAATCTCAGCGTCGGCACCCTTGATTTCGGGAGTTACCATAATTCCGGGCGCACCATAATAATCAAGGTCAAAATGATTTTTAGGAACACCGATAACACTAACGTCACGATAAATACCACCATAGAATGTGAAGTCAGCATTCTGAGGATATACCTTATCGTTGGGCGAATTATCAACAGCAAGAGCAAGGATGTTATCATCCTTAATATCTTCAACCTTAACTCTGAAAGTTGAATAACCGCCGTGATGCTCGGCAAGCTTTTTGCCGTTCCAATAAACCTCGCAGGAGGAGTTTACGCCGTCAAACTGAAAATAAACCTCTTCACCATCAGGCAGATCAGATGACTTGATTTCTTTGGCAAACCAGCAGGTTCCTCTGTAATAGTCGTTGCCGCCGTCCTGACCGTCTTTACCGTTCCAGGTGAAAGGAAGGTTAAGCTGCTCCCAGTCAGAGGGAACAGACACAGGAACAGACTTTGCATTTTGGGAAAATAACCAATCTGAGTTGATAATTTTAATATTTCTCATAATGACCTCCGAAAGTCAAATTTAACACTTATATTATAACGCAAAAGCGAATGATTTTCAACAAATATTGCAAAATTAAACCACTCGCAAGGAGTGGTTTGGATTTTAAAGCTTTGAAAAGCCGTAGCTGTTAATGAGAGCATCAAGCTTTACACCGGATTTGCACAAAGGACACTCGTGTGACGGGTATGACTGATACTCCTCAAGGTCATTGGGGTTAAATACTGAGCGCACAGGGAAGCCTCCGCATTCTTCTTCGGTTGAGAAAATAGCAGAAACACCTGTTACTGTTCCGCCATAATACTTAACAGCATCAATAGCCGCTTCGGCAGTTTTGCCTGATGAAATTGAAACGCCTAAAATCATAACATGCTTGCCGGCGATCATGGGAGCAATGTTATCACGGAAAATGAACTGATTGCCGCCGATGATTTCGGGAGTTACAACATAAATGGATTTGTGAGCGTTCATATTGACAAAGTCTGCTTTTGAAAGGCAGTCTGCAAGGCAGGCGCCGATGACTTCAGTTCCGTCAAGACAAAGGATTGTGTCAACAACTGTGTCAGCATAATAATATGAGCATAATTCCTCTGCAACAGCTCTTGCTTCAGACATACGGGATTTCTGCGAAACAACGTCGATGTAATAATTGCTGTGACGGTTGTTGGTGGCAAAGTGACCCATTGCAACGCGCAGAAAAAGGTTCTGTCGTTTGGTTGCGTGTTTCATAATGTGTAATGTTGGCATAGTGTTTCCTCCTTGTATGAGTTTAACAGCATTATATACCAAATTATAACCAAACGCAAGTAGTTTTTGTGAATTTTATATAAATTATTTCTTTTTATCGGGAACAACAAAAATAAACAAAAGACTGCTGAGCAAAAGCATCATCGGATAAAAGAGATTAACAATAACATCAAATGCCGAAAGCTGATGTCCAAGGGTGTTCACAGCCGAAAGGGCAACAAGAATCTGCGCACCGTACGGGAGAAAGCCCTGAAAGATACAAGAAAAAGTGTCAAGAATTGAAGCTGCCTTTTTGTTTGAAATATCGAAATCTTTTGACATTTCTTTTGCAATGGGGTTTGCCATAACAATTGCTACGGTGTTGTTGGCGGTAGCAATGTCCATAATTCCCACCAGCAATCCCATACCAAGCTGACCGCCTTTTTTGCCCTTGAACACCTTGCGGATACCTGAAAGAAGAGCTTCAAATCCACCGTTTCGTTTAATCAAAGCGCAAAGAGCTGCAACAAGCACGGCAACCATTGAGGTTTCGAACATACCGGAAGCGCCCTGCCCCATTGAAGAGAGAAGGGTGGGAAAATCCACAGCACCCGTTGACAGCATAATAACGCTGCCGGAGACAATGCCGATCAATAGAGTAACAAAAACATTGATACCGACGATTCCGCTGACAAGAACGAGGAGATATGGAATAATCTGAACCATATCATATTCCTTGCTGATGCCGTCAGCAATTTCACTGCGGAATGAAAGCACAAGAATAATAACTATTGTAACTACGGCCGCAGGAACAACAATTGCAAAGTTAGTGCGGAATTTGTCTTTCATCGCACAGCCCTGACCGTTGCACGCGGCAATGGTGGTGTCAGAAATAAAGGATAGATTGTCACCAAACATTGCACCACCCACAACAGTACCCACACAAAGCGGCAAGGAGAAGCCCGACCCTGCAGAAATGGCAACCGCAATTGGAGTGATGAGAGTGATTGTACCGACGGAAGTGCCCATAGCCGTTGAAACAAAGCAACTGACCACAAACAAAACAACAAGGGCAAACCTTGGCGGAGTTACGGAAAGCATAAAATAAGCCACGCTTTCAGCAGAGCCTCTACCCACAACACCCACAAATATGCCTGCAAGCAAAAAGATAACAAGCATAGTGATAATGTTTTTGTCACCTATCCCCTGACCCATAATTTCAAATTTTTTGTCAAGAGTAACACCCTTTGTCTGGAGCACAGCCACAAACAAAGCCACCAAAAAAGCAACAACAACGGGCACATTATAAAATCCCATGGGTATTTTCATAACATATTCAAAAATAATCCCCAATGAAAGATAAAAAACTGTGAACACTCCCATAGGAAGAAGTGCAAATGCATTTGATTTTTTCATATTGACGCTCTCTTTTCTTTTTTTCGCAGGTGATTATACCATAAAATGAAACAAAAAACAATCATGAGTATTGTCTTTGTTCTTAAGCTGTGCTAAACTGACTTATGAAAGGTGTGATTGTATGAAAAAAATCAGAATCGGCATTTTCGGCGCCGGACGCGGAGCTAACATCGGTGAAAATCTGAAGCACATTGATGGTTGTGAAATCGTCGCTCTTTGTGATTTTAACAAAGAAAGAGCCAAGGAAGGTCTTAAAGACCTTGAGCTTGACATCCCAGTTTTTGAAAGCTTTGATGAATTCATTGAACAGGACCTTGATGCCGTAGTAATTGCCAACTATTTTCACGAGCACGCCCCATATATTATCAAGTGCTTTGAAAAAAACATACATGTATTGTGCGAGTGTATTTCAAACGGCACAATGGCAGAGGGTGTTGAGCTGCTGCGCGCATTTGAAAAAAGCGACAGTATTTTTATGCTTGCAGAAAACTATCCTCAGATGAAATTTAACCGTGAGATGAAAAAAATCTGTGACGGAGGAACCTTGGGCAAGGTGCTTTACGCCGAGGGAGAATACAATCACCCTGCTTCCCCTACAGACAAAGACTTTATAAAGGGCTACGTTTATTTCCCCGAGCATTGGAGAAATCACTTGCCCCGAACTTATTACATCACACACTCACTTGCCCCTCTCATGTGGATAACAGGAGCAACACCAAAAAAAGTGAGCGCAATGCCTGTTTTTTCACCAATGGATGAGGTTGCAACAGCAAGACATGTTGGCGACTCCGCCGCTATTGTGACCATACTCAACGATGATGAATCAGTATTCAGAGTAACAGGCTGTGCTGCTTTTGGCGCCCACCACAATGCATACAGAATCTGCGGCAAAAACGGGCAGATTAACAACATCCCCGGCATCGGTCAGAGTGTAATGCTTCGCTACAATGCGTGGTCCGTACCCGAGGGAATGGAAGAAGTAAATCATTATGAGCCCACATGGAACGACAAGGATGAAGAGCTGATTGAAAACAGCGGACACGGCGGTGGTGATTACATTGTTTCAAGAATGTTCCTTGACTGCATCAAAGAAAACCGACAGCCCGAGTATCCCTATGATATATATTCGGCTGTTACAATGTCAAGCGTAGCCATTCTTGCACACCGCTCTGTGCTTGAAGGAGGAGTGCCGTATGACCTCCCGGATTTTCATAATGAAGAATGTCGCAAACAATATGAAAACGACCGTATGACCCCTTTTTACGGCACTGACGGCACAAAGCCCAACATCCCCTGCTGCTCCAAGACTGACTACAAGCCCACAGACAAGCAGCTTGAGAACTATTTTAATGTTATCAAAGGTGATTAAATGAAAATTGAGCTCATCGGAAATCCCGAAATCATAATATCAAACCCACACTCCAAGCATAATTATTTTGCCTGGCCTACAGTTGCACGCTTGCAGAACGGTCAGATTATGGTTGGTGCATCCGGCTTCAGGGTGGAGCATGTGTGCCCTTTCGGAAAAAGTGTTGTTTGCTTCAGTGATGATAACGGCAAAACATATACCCTGCCCGCCCCCGTGATTGACACACCTCTTGACGACAGAGACACAGGAATCTGCACTTTTGGCGAAAGCGGAGTTATTGTAACCACCTTTAATAATACAGCCGGAATGCAACGGGAATACAATCAGGACGACAAGTATATCCAGAGCTATATAGACACAATTTCCAAAGAGGACGAAGAAAAATATCTCGGCTCTCTTTTCAGAATCAGCCACGACTGCGGACGCACATTCGGCCATATTTTCCGCTCACCGGTCACCTCTCCCCACGGACCGAGAGAGCTCAGCGACGGCACAATTATATGGGCAGGTAATAATTATGACCACGTAAAAGACGGCATTGAAATCGTTACCCTTAATCCCCAAAACGGTGAAGCTCAGCCGGTAGGTAAAATCACCATTGATGATGACTGCATATTTCTCAACGAGCCCAACCTGATTGAAATGCCGGACGGTAGTCTGATTTGCCACATCAGAGCAGAAGATGAAAACGAAACGGTATTTACCATTTATCAAAGTGTTTCGCAAGACCGCGGTAAAACCTGGTCAAAGCCCGAAATGATTCTTGATAAAACAGGCGGTGCACCTCCGCACCTGATTTTGCTCAGCTCGGGTGAGCTTGTGTGCACCTACGGCAGAAGAAAACAGCCCTACGGAATTATGGCAATGGTCAGCCTCGACGGAGGAAAAAGCTGGACAAAAGACCTGCGCCTTTTTGAAACTCACGGCAGTGACGATATCGGCTATCCTTCAACAATTGAGCTTGGCGACGGCACCTTGCTGACAGTTTTTTATGCAAGAGAAGACGAAGACCTACCCTGCAGAATTCTGCAGCAAAGATGGAAATTAGTGTAAAACAAGCATCGCAGAGATGAGCTTCAAACTTAATTTAACCCGCCACCTTTCAGGCTGAATAAAGAGCAAAGACCACACCGAAGGTTAATCCACGGTGCGGTCTTTTTATTTTATGCAAGAATCCCATACAAGTAACAGAAATCAACGGGAAGCAGAATTACTTTTAAAAAGAAGAAAAGTTTTAATCAGAAGAATCAGAAACACTACCACAATTGCATAAGGTTCTCTTGCTACGGCAAGAAAAACTACTGTTAAAATACTGATCACAAGTGACATATCGGTAAGAAGCTTGCTGTTTTTCTGAGCCTTTACCAAAATTACTTTTATAATTCCAATCATAATCAAAGCACCAAACAAAACCCATAATACTGCGAATTTAAAGTGTGATGTGCTGTAGCTTAACAAGTTCACGGAATAAACAAAGTCATTGACAGGCTTTGGGTAAAGAGGCAGAATTATCAGAATGACCGAAAGCATATCTGCAACTCCGAACAACAGGTCACAAAAACTTCGGAAATTAGACTTATTTTCGTTCTGTGCCAGGTCAAGCAGCTTTTCACCCGAAAGCAAATCATCAATTGAAGCACCAAAAAATTTTGAAATATCCTTCAATGAGTCGATATTGGGATAACCTCTGCCCGATTCCCACTTTGAGACCGCCGCCCTTGAAACATATAAAGCCTCCGCAAGCTCCTCCTGAGTCATTCCTCTGCTTTTTCTCAACTGATGTATTTTTTCATTGAATTCCATAATATCACTCCTTTATAGGTGCAATAGAGACCTGCACTGAGAAGAACTGAACCCACAATATCCGTTACCCAGTGAACGCCCGAAACCATTCTTCCCAGCACCATAAATGCAGAAAATAAAACAACTGATACAGTTATAAGCTTGTGTATTTTATCATTGCTCTTTCTGCGCCTGACCTGAAAAGCCAGGGTCGGCATAACCGACAAAACAAGCAATGTTGTTGACGACGGATACGAGACTTCGGCTACACCGTTAATCAGAACAGGACGGTAATTGATCGGTATCATTTCAAAAGCAAGATAGAAGAATATCACAATCAGATAATAAATCCCTAAAATTATAATATCAAAATCAACTTTTAATAAACTTTTGCGCTTAATCAATTGCCCAAAGCCTGCACCTCCGAATGCAAAGCATACAAGCAAAGGCACAAGTCCAAGCCAATCGGTAATTGTATAAAGGGTCATATTCACCCCTGTTAAGGAATGAAAGTATGTGTTAAAAGCAGCCAGACCGACATCGGTGCCGTTGACACCAACAGGCATAACATCAACCCTCTGAATCAATACCGTCCACAGACAAAACAGCATTAAACTCCCGATAGCTGAAATAAAATTGATTTTAATTTTGTTTTTCATAAAGCTCACCTTTCTTTTTGTTTGAATAAAACATAACTCAAAAAGAAGCAGAAGTAAAGCAACAAGCAAAAATCCCCGTGATACTTTTCGTGTCACGAGGAAATGTTGAGCTTATTTTACCTTATAGATGTTCACCTCATAAGCGCGAAGCTTGTCTGCAGGTGCATCATAGTTTGAGAGCACACACTCACCAATTGCAGCAAGAGGTCTCTTGACAGTGTTTTCGGTAAGGTTCATTTCAATGTAGAATTCACCGTCTTTGCTTTCTCTGTAAAGGCAGAAGGTTTTATCGTTTGTTTTAAGGGGCTTGAAGTCACCGTAAACAAGAGTAGCCTTGTTTGCCTTGCGCAATGCCATAAGGGCCTTGTAATAATTATAGGGGCTTGATTCGTCTGCAATCTGAGCTTTTGCGTTGCATTCTTTATAGTCACCGTTTACTCTGATCCACGGAGTACCTGTTGTGAAGCCTGCGTTTTTACTCTCATCCCAGCAGACAGGTGTTCTTGAATGGTCACGGCTACCCGCCATAATAACAGCCCAGGCTTCTTCGGGAGTTTTGCCTTTTTCTTTAAGCTCGGCAAATTTGTTGATTGATTCAACATCGCGCATTTCGTTAATATCTTTGAACTCGCAATTCATCATACCAAGCTCTTCACCCTGAAAAATATAGGGTGTTGCACGGCCTGTGAGGAGCATTGCGCCAATAAGCTTTGAAAGCGGATTTCTGAACTTGGGATCCGGATTAACCTTTGAAACCATTCGGGGGTTATCGTGGTTTTCGATGACAAGTGTGGGCCATGATGAGCCATAAAGTGAAAGCTGATATTTGGTAAACATCTCTTTGAGATATTTGAGGTCATATTTATAATCATCCCATCTCTGTTTACCGCGTGGCTCAAGCTGGTCAAAGAGGAATGTTTCTCGGATTTCCTCACGGGAATCATCAACAAGGTATTTTGCCATTTCAACGCCGATACCGCCTGTTTCACCAACACAGAAGGATTCGGGGAATTTTTTGAAGGAGTTTTCATTAAGCTCGTGAAGATACTCATGGAGTTTGGGTCCCCAGAAATAATGCTCGCCGCCGTAGCCGATGAATTCACCAACAATGGGGTTACCGTCGGGAAGACCGTCAACCTTGGAAATAAGGTTTATAACGTCCATACGGAAGCCGTCAACGCCCTTTTCAAGCCACCAGCAAACCATTTCGGCGATTTCCTTGCGCATATCAGGATTTTCCCAGTTAAGATCCATCTGCTTTGATGAGAAGATGTGCATTGCCCACTCATCAAGCTCAGGATAATAATTCCACGCAGATCCCGAGAAAACAGAAGTCCAGTTGTTGGGGGGAATTCCGTCACCCTTACCCTTGCGGAAGATATAATAATCCTTATATTTTTCGTCACCTGCAAGTGCCTTTTGGAACCATTCGTGCTCATCCGATGTGTGGTTTACAACAAGGTCCATAACAAGCTTCATTCCGCGCTTATGGATTTCATCAAGCATCTGATCGAAGTCATCCATCGTGCCGAATTCAGTCATAATCTTGCGATAATCACGGATATCATAACCCATATCATCGTTGGGAGAATCGTAAATCGGGCTGAGCCAGAGTACATCAACGCCCAGATCCTTGAGATAATCAAGCTTTGAGATAATACCCTGCAAATCACCGATACCGTCACCGTTGGAGTCCATAAATGAACGGGGATAAATCTGATAAATAACAGATTCCTTCCACCACTTGGGGTCAACCTCATTTTTGGTGATAACCTTTTCGGGAGTGAGATTAAGAAGATTGCAGATATGTTCAATTGTTTCCATAGGAAGCTTGTCACCAAGGAGCTTCGGAATAACATTAAGCTTCATTTTGCCGACTAACGGATTATGTATAACCGCCGCAGGAATGCCTGCGTGGTAGGCAACCATTTCAATAAGGTCATTGCCAACGGGGGTGTTCAGCACATCCTTAAGAGTGCTTGCGGGAGTGATTTTCATAGAAATCCCCTTTCGATTAAATTATATATTTAATTATACACTACGAAGCTGCAAATTTCAATAATATGAGCATCATTTAGTTAATGGTTAACTAAGGTTATGACATACTTCGATTCAAAAAGAGAAACCACCCCGCTGAGTGATTTCTCTTTTTGGCTTTAAAGAGCAGAATGACACCCCTATATTTTTCAAGTATCATCTTGACAGATTGGAATTTAGTTCAACAAGTAAAACTTCCGGTCTATTATTGATTCTAAGTGGCAAGATGCTGTTGCCAACACCTCGGCTAACAAGCATATTCGTATTTCCGTCTGTATAAATACCTGAGTCAAATTCAGGGAAAAAGCCTTGGTTAGGCGCCATAACACCACCAATGAATGGAATGCGGAACTGTCCACCGTGTGCATGACCGCTGAAAATCAAATCAATATCGTGCTCTTCGTAGATATCAAACAGTTCGGGTCTGTGGGATAGCAGAATAGTAAAACCGTCTTCATCCTTGTTAAGTTCAGTAAGTTTGGAACGCATAATTGTTTCCGAATCACCGAAAAGATAATCAGTCTGAAAACTTGGATCGTTGACACCAAGCAGAGTGATGGATTCTCCATCTATACTAAGTTTTACAGAATCATCTTCAAGGACGATGACACCGACAAATTCCAATCCTTTTTTTAATTCATTATACTCATTTACACGAGCTTCGTGGTTACCCGTTACGTAATAGCATGGTGCAACCTTTACCGCTTCCTGAACAAATTGCAAAGCAATATCCACGTTTGTATTGCGAGAATCAATTAGATCACCAGTAATAGCGATTATATCAGGCTGTGCTTCACGTAGCATAGTCAAGAGTTTCTCGCTGTCTTTACCCATCTGTGTGTTATGAAGATCTGAAACATGTGCAATTCGGTAACCGTCAAAGTTTTTCGGCAATTTGGAACTGTTAATAGTATAAGCGTTCAGTTCCAAAGCTGTGTTACCCCAAACAATACAAATAATAAGAAAAACAAGGACGGTAGACAAAACAGTAAAGAATATGAACTTCTTGTTCTTTGCCTTCAAGAGATCACCTCGCCAAATTACAATTTGAGAAATGATTATAACATATTACAAAATTAAAATACAATAGTTTTGATTACACTTATACTAAAATATTGGACACTTAACAAATAGGAACAGAAATATTAGAATAAAATAAATCGTACAAAAATGAACATATTGATTCAGATTTTGAAGTCTGTTCACCAACGACCCACCACTTGCGGTGCCCAAAATTTGCTTACCGCTTGGAGCGCGGGCAAATTTTGACCGCTGCGCCATCCTCGCCTCGCTTCATCTCGCACTGCGAGCGCTTCGGCGACGATGCAGTTAACAGCCAATGCGTCTGTTGTTACGCAAGGTCTTTACTTAAATTCAATCTGGAAGTAAAAAAAGAGAAACCACTCTGCAGAGTGATTTCTCTTTTTGGCTCCCCAAGTTGGACTCGAACCAACGACCCTGCGGTTAACAGCCGCATGCTCTACCGACTGAGCTATTGAGGAATATATAAATGTCGGCGTCGACCTATCTTCCCGGGCGGCTGCCCGCCAAGTATTTTCGGCACTGATGAGCTTAACTACCGTGTTCGGGATGGGAACGGGTGGACCCTCATCGTCATTGACACCGACTTTAGTATATGCAGATTTCTCCACATTTACTATCATTAAATTTTTGGTGACCCGTACGAGATTCGAACTCGTGTTGCCGGCGTGAGAGGCCGGAGTCTTAG
>JAZQYU010000012.1:0-10576 GCA_045633685.1 Acutalibacteraceae bacterium
CCCCTCATTTTCAGTCATTTTCGTGATAATTCGGAACAACCGTTTTAAGCAATTCTCTGATCTGTGTTGAATCCGCTTTTTTCAGCGCCTCAAGCTGAGAAATAAAAAGCTCATCGTCCATTTTAACGGGACTTGTAACATAAATCTTGTTATTTGCAGTCATTTTTCTGTCGGCAACCTCATCCTCAAGAGCAAGCTCTTCATAAAGCTTTTCACCGGGACGGAGGCCTGTGAACTTGATATCAATATCCACATATGGTTTGTAGCCGGAAAGACTGATAAGATTTTCGGCAAGGGTAAGAATTTTAACCGGCTCGCCCATATCGAGCACAAAAATCTCACCGCCCGATGCCATGCCGCCTGCCTGAACAACAAGCTGTGACGCTTCGGGTATTGTCATAAAATATCTTGTAATATCCGGATGGGTAACCGTTACGGGACCACCGGCTTTGATCTGCTCTGTAAAAAGAGGAATTACGCTGCCGCTTGAACCGAGAACATTACCGAAGCGTACCGCCGCAAATTTTGTTGAATTCTGACACTTTCTCTCGAAGTGCTGAATAATCATTTCTGTTACACGCTTTGTGGCACCCATAACATTGGTGGGATTAACCGCCTTGTCGGTTGAAATGCTTACAAAACGGTCAACTTTATATTCAACAGCAAGCTTCGCAAGGTTGTATGTACCGAAAACATTGTTTTTAACAGCTTCCTTGGGGCTGTCTTCCATCAATGGCACATGCTTGTGAGCCGCTGCATGAAAAACAACATCGGGATGAAATTCTTCAAAAACCTCTCTCACTCGGTCTTCGTCTCTTACCGAGCCGATTCTGATATCAACCTCGGGGAAGCCGTTGTAGAATTTGTCAAGCTGATTTTTAAGCACATAGGCATTGTTTTCGTAAATGTCGAATATAACTATCCTTGACGGAGAATATTTTGAAATCTGTCGGCAAAGCTCACTGCCTATTGAACCGCCGCCGCCTGTAACAAGGATGGTTTTGCCTGTGATATATTTGCAGATTTCTGTGTCAAGCTTAACCTCGGGTCTTGAAAGAAGGTCGGTTATGTTGACATCTCTTATTTTTGAATCTGTGCCCTCAACCATTTCAAGAACGCTGGGTGAAATTTTAAGCTTGCAGCCTGTTGCAACACAAGTATTCAAAATTTCGTTAAGTCTCGTGTCATCTGCAGAGGGAATACAGATGATGATGGTGTCAATTCTGTATTTTTCCGCAAGTGCGGCAATATCATTGCAACTGCCCTTAACAGGAACACCTCTGATTGACTGACCCTGCTTGAATGGGTTATCATCAACAGCAATAACGGGCTTTCCCTTGTGGTAGTTGTTGGCTTCAAGCTCTTTGATAATAATCATACCCATATCGCCTGCACCAACAATCATCACACGGTTGGTGTTTTTGTGGAAGAGCCACAAAATGTCTTTTGCAGAGCGTCTGAGCAAACGATAACTCAATCTGAAGCCGCAGGTAAAAAACAACATCAGGGCTGTGCTTACTATGTAGAATGATGTGCCGAAGGTTCCACCCTCAACATTTGAAATCGCAAGTCCGAAATTGGACATAATCAAATCCACGGCGATGCTTGACAAGCCGCCCATAATTGTTGCGCCGAAAATCTTGAAAAGCTCTTTTGTTCCGGCATATTCCCACATGCTTTTGTATACTTCGGAAACCTTATACAAAAACAGAAAAATCAATGTGACAGGGAGGCTTCTCTGTGCCAGTGCCAGCACGCCGTTGAACTCGATGTTTTCAACAAGTGCGGCAAGAATGACGGATAGATTTACAACAATAATGTCATAAATTATCATTATAATTTTTTTAGTTCTGATATTGGTGAAATCCATTTAAAAATCAACTGCTTTCATCAAAATTCAAGACACAATTTGTGGATTGTATAGTTACAGTATATTGTAATATATAATACTAAAAAAGTCAACATTTTTTATGTTGACAATGCTTTGTATAAATGCTAAAATTTAGAAAAAATGAGAGGTGCTTTTATGCTTGGTTTAGGTATGTGGGAAGTTCCTGTAAATTCAATGTTTTTTAAGGGAACGGCAAAAATAACAGTTATTGATAATGACGGTGAATATGATTTCAGATTTGAGGTTCCCGGCTTCAATGTGCCTGAAATGGACATTTCAAACCTTAAAATCAGCGGCAATACACTCAGCGCAGACGCTACCTGTGATATGCTCAAGGGCAACACTCTTCACGTTGAAGTAGAGTTTGAAGAAACCACCTGCAAAGGCATTCTTCACGGACCGATGGGAATCAAAATCAAGCTCAACGGAACAAAAGTTGGATAAAATTAAGCAGTGCATTGATAAGATGCACTGCTTTTGTTTACAGATGTTTGATTGTGGATTTATATTTTTCAATAAGTCTGTTGTTTATTTCGTCGCCGCCGTCAATGTTTGAGGAGGCGTAATGCTCAGGTGAAAACCCGTTTTCTGCGCAGATTTCAACTGCACCTGCCACCGCTGCATTAAGAAGCATTGCGCCCATAACCGTTGATGTTGGGCAAATTTTGCCTTCAATGCCGTCAACCTCTATTGACGCGTCACCTACACAGCCGCCGTTATCAAGCACTGTGTGTGCAATTTCGCAAAGACGCAATCCGCTTTTGTGACGCGACTTGCCCGCCATTGTGTGTTCAAGGTTTGTAAGCGCAATTACATTGAGACCTTTTTCCTTGCAAAGCAGCGCCATATCCACCACAACGCCGTTTCTGCCTGAGTTTGAAATTATAATAATGGTATCATTTTCTTTTAATCCGTACTCTTCAAAAATCTTTTCGGCAAGGCCCTCTTCACGCTCAACAACAGTACTGCCCGAAGCAGAAACGTGAAGCATAAGAGAATCCACAAGAATGGGTTGAATGTTCACAAGTCCGCCTGCTCTGTAAAACAGCTCTTCAGCAAGCATATGTGAATGACCGGTGCCAAAAAGAAACACCCTGTTATTTCTCATCATAGTGTTTGCAAGAACACTTGATACCTCTTCAATTTTCGTGCCGTCAGTAATAATTTTTTCGGTTATTGCCTGAATATTTTTTATATACTCAAGATGTTTTTTCATCACAGTTTCCTCGCAAGCTTTAATGCACCTTCTTCGGGAGGTGTATTAAGTAAAATAATTTTAATTCCGGGATAATTCTCTTTGATTTTTTGGCAGAAGGCTTTTTCAAACAGCTCATTGTGTATAAACACTCCGCCATAAAGGCCAAGCACATCACAGCTCCTGATTTTCCTGAGCAGAGATGACACAGTATGCGCAAATTTTTCAGCCTGGCTTGTGATTATTCCCGCTGACACCTCATCGTTCATACAGCCGACAACCGACGCAAAGGAGGCTATAACATCCTTGGTGGTTTCGGGTGAATAAATAACGTCTATGGCTTTTCTGAAATCGTCCACACCGAAAATTTCCGTTGCTTTTTGCAAAAGTCTTGTGCTTTCATCATTGTCATATTGCTCACAGCAAAGCTTCAACGCCTCTGTTGCAATAGCATAGGCGGAGCCCTCGTCACCCACAATGTGACCCCAGCCGCCTGCCACAAGAACTTCACCTGCTTCGTTTTTGCCAACTGCCATTGACCCGGTGCCGCAAACAGCAACGCAAGGGCAAGCAGCATCACCCACAGATTCAAGTGCAATATGAACATCACTTGTCATTTTAATTTTTTTCGCTTTGATAACACCGTCGCAAAGCTCGTTGATAAGCACGTCGTCGGCTTCACCGTCAAGGGCAGAGCAGCCGATAACAACGGCGTCAAAGCTGTCAGTTTTCAGTTCAGCTTCAATTTCATTCACAACATCACGGAGATTTTCTCTCGCACACTCCATGCCAATGGAATAGAAGTTGATGCTTTTGCCTGCTTTTTTTAAAACGAGGCCGTTGTCACCCGCAACAGCAACGGTGGTTTTTGTTCCGCCCCCGTCAATGCCTAAATAAAAAGCCATAAGATTTCTCCTTTCAGAGAATGTTTCTATGTAAGCATTATACACTAATATAAGCTTTTTTCAAATGATTTTTTTAAAAGCATTGATTTTAATCTGAAATTTATATATTATATTCACGCAATGAAATTGACAGGAGATTTGTATGATAATCAGAAAATATGAACCAAAAGATTTTGACAACGTAAGATACACCTGCCTCAACAGTGACGGACTCACTGATGAAGGCAACCTTGCCGAATTTGTGCTTCACACATTTTGTGATTATTATCTTGAGCACGAGCCCGAAAACTGCTTTGTGGCGGATGATAACGGTCGTGCCGTCGGATACATAATCTGCGCAGAGGATTACGACAGCTACAAGGAAATTTTTGACAAGGACTATCTCCCGCTTAACGAGGGGCTTGGTGACGATCTTTATAAATGGGCTTGTGAATCCACAGTTTTGCATAACAAATACAAAGCTGACTACCCTGCCCACCTGCATATCGACCTTTTGCCGGATTATCAACGTCAGGGTTGGGGCGGGAAGCTTCTCGAAGCATTGTTTGACCACCTCAAGGCAAAGAGCATAAAAGGAGTTATGCTCACCGCAGGAACAGAAAACATCAAAGGCGGAAATTTTTATAAAAAATACGGCTTTGATATCCTCGAAATTCTCGACACCGATGTTGCTTACGGAATGAAGCTCGGCAAATAAAACAGCTACCGCACCAAGGTCATTGACCCGGTGCGGTAATCTTTTTTAAAAATTGAAGCCCAATCTTGCGTGGAGCTCAACCTTCCAATCCACATCTTCCGAAATTTTTGCAGGCATTGAATTGTATTTATCAATGACGTTGCTCATTTCTGCAATGAGTGACGCTTCATTTGTGTTAAGATATTCAAAAACCTTTTCCAGCAGATTGCAAAAAACAAAATATTTTTCTGACCATTTGGTAAGCTCGGAGCAAACAGGATGATTGCCTTTGAGGAAATCCACACAGGCCCTCATTTTTTGAACATAGGCCGTAATCATCACAAGAGCCTTGGCCTTATCCCCTGTTTTGATAGACCTGATTACATTATCCATAAGACCGTACATAATTTTTGAATTTCCGTCAAGGAGACAGGAAGTATAAAGATGGTCGGCAAAAACAATAAAATTGTCAGCGTCGTCACCGATAACAAGCCTGATTGCATTTACCCATGATTTCTGCGGGTCGTAATTTTCTCCGTCCCAAAGATAATCAGCAATGGTCAGCAACGGAATTTTTGAGCATTCGGCATATTCCATTGCATTTGCAATAAGACCTTCGGAATATTTATACAAATCCCCTTCTCTGCCGATAATGGGTGAAATGTGCATTTCGTTTTGCATCGCGCAGTCATTAACGGGATAGTTATCCCAATAAAGGGGCTTGTGGCGGGTATTTTCAATGAATTTAACCGCTTCAAGGCTTGTGATTTCGCGGGAGCAGATATCCTTGCCCGTCCAGAAAACGGAAATTAACGGAGAAATATTCTGACCAAGCTTTGCAATATAATATTCACTGCCGTTACCATGATAAATCGTGGGGCAGATTGTGAGACCGTTTGAAGCATCCATATCCCTCAGAGCGGCAAAATACTTTTCAATCAAATCAATATGAGCATTGACTGTTTCCCCATAAATTGCCTTATCCTCATCAAAGGCAAGCTCCTCGTCAATGTCATCAAGAAGAAGTCCGAAATGGCGGATACCAATGGAATAAAGCTGACTTGTCTTTTTCATAAGTGTTTCAAACTCAGCCTCATCAGAATATTTAACAGAAAGACCGGGAGCTATGCAGAAATGAAAATCCATATAATTTTCTTTGGCGGTATCCACAAGCTCCTTAAGGCGCATAAGCTCATCCTCAGGGTACAAATCACGCCAAAGCTCACGGTGATAAAGGTCATCCTTAGGGGCATAATATACGGTGTTCATTCTGCCTTTTGCCATAAGGGTCATAACCGACATACGCTTTTCGTGGCTCCAGGGAGTGCCGTAAAATCCTTCAATATAACCCCTGACTGCAAAGGACGGCGCACAAACAAATTCACCGTCAGCAAGGTCACCCTCGCGCAGACGCTTTTCAACATCGCACAGAGCATAAAACGCGCTCTTTTCACCTGAGCATTCAACGTTTATGCTCTTACCTGCAACCGAGAGGATATATTTTTCATCGGTGTAGCGATGAGTTTTTTCGCAATATGTTGTTTTTCTTGTGTCGGACACAGCAAAGTTAAAATTATAACCTGCAAGTGACGGAAATTTTTCAGAAATATTAATCATAACAAGTCTCCTCAACTTGATTTTTATTTGATTTAATGGTAACATTTTTTCATCAAACGAAACGGAGAAACAAAATGACCATAAGACCTTACGACGCAAAGGACAAGGAGGATATACGCTTCATCTGCCTTGAAACCGCAAATAAAGCAAACGGTTCAGAATATGAACGCAACTTTTTGCTCAACACTTATTGCGATTACTACATCGAAAACGAGCCCCATAATTGCTTTGTTGCCGCTGACGAAAGCGACAGAGCTGTCGGTTACATCCTCTGTGCAGAAGACTTTGATGCGTTCAGCAAAATTTTTCTCTCAAAATACACTCAGAATCATATAAAATTCAAGGGCATTTACCGCCTTGCGCTGAAAGCTTCTGTCATTGAACAGAAAAAATACAAAACCGACTACCCTGCCCACCTGCACATTGACCTTCTGCCTGAGTATCAGCAAAAGGGACTTGGCCGTCAGCTTATCGACACACTGTGCAACCACCTGAAATCAAAGGGGGTAAAAGGCGTTATGCTGTCAGTTTTTGTGGGCAACAAGGGAGCAATCAGATTCTATGAAAAATGTGGCTTCACAAGGGTAAAAAACGAAATAACAAGCATTGTTTTTGCAAAAAAGCTGAACTGATAAGCTCATTATACTATCAATAGCAAAACATTGCAACCATAAGTAAAAACCGCAGGGATCCTGCGGTTTCTTTGTTTATTAAAGTACGCTTTGAACATACTGATGCTCAACATAAGCTGAGCCGTCAGAGTCAATTGTTATGGTTGTGCCGCCAAGAAGGTCTGCATCCCAATAACAGCCATAGCCTGTTTTGAGGGCATAATTAAGTCTGATTCCTTCATAATAAACCTGGAAATTGTTGATATGGTCGTGACCTACGAGCATATTTTTTGTGCTGCCAAGCTCTTTGCAAACATCAAAAAATCCGTTATTCACGGGAGGGCTCCAGATACCCTCACGGTTAACGCCCTGTGCTTCGGGAGCCTTATCTGCAGGGATAGTGCCGTACTCATCTGAGCCGTAAGCCATTTCCCATGCTTCTCTGTATTCATAAACGGGAATGTGCATAATAACGGTGCTTTCAACAGTTTTGCCTGCAAGCTTCTTTGTGCCGTTGATTGCCCATTTGTACCATTCAATTTGATTATCCCACAAATGGTCATAGCCGCTTATAACAGTACCGTCAGCAAGCTCGTACTCAGCGTTATTATGAGTATCCATCATAACAAGGGTGTGGATAATTTTGCCGTTTTCGGTGATATTGATGATATAGTTGCCGTAACCCATATCCTTGGGACCGAACTCAAAGAGGCAGTTTTCAGCCTCTGAAAGAAGATATGCCGCCCAAAACTCGCTGATGAGACCCTGACCGTCGTGATTACCCATAACGGGAGCCCATGGGATGCCATAAGAATCTACCTGACGGATAATTTCAAGGTAAGCCATTGTATCCCACGCATTGTCACCGGAAAGAGTGATAAGGTCGGGATCCTGCTCCTCAACAATTTTGTCAATAAGCTTGGCTGTTTCAACACCCTCGGTGTCATAAACCTCATCATCCTCAAGCTGAACATCTGCAAGGTTGAGAATAATAAAATCCTCATCAGGATTTTTCTGAAGCTCAATGTAGCTGTCCTGAGTAAATTCGTCAGTAGCTGACCAGTCAGAGAAAAATGCACCCTCACCAAAGTTTACAACAAGAGCTCCGACAGGAGTGAGAATCTGGCACAAAGCCATAATGAATGAAAAAACAAGTTTAACCGTTGCCATAAACAACCTCCGAAAATGTAATAAAAGAATTATATCCCCAAAAGCAAATAATGTCAACTTGGAATAGGTGTAAAAAGAAAAACCACCAAGGCTTTTGCCTCAGTGGTTTATATGGTGCGAGTGTTCATAAGGGATTTACTCAAACTTAATGGTCTTTATCAATTGACAAATATTGCTGTTTTTCTTTCAGCATTTCATTAAGCTTTTTAGTATTCCGTTTAGTTATGCAATAAATAATTGCCCAAACTGCCAGATACCCTACAACAAAAATACCTGAGAAAACCAAAATAGGTGTTGCACCCCATTCAATCCAATCATTAATCAGATAAGCGCCTAAATAGCTGAAATATAAGATAATACCGTGAATCAAAATTGCCGACATCAAGGGTAAGCGTTCTATGTGATAAACGGCATTCATACCACCTGCAGTAAAGGCAAGTGCAGTTATTGAAAAAATTGCTGTACAGACCTGATTGACCGTTAATGTATCCAACAGACCTTTATAATGCAGAATCAGATATAAAACAGCAAGAACAATCGGACCGAAACCGCAAGCAATCAGACCTCTGCGAAAAAATTCCGTAACAAATCTTTTCATATTCCCTCGTACCTCCTTCTTATTTGTGAAAAACAACGCCTTGAAACATACTCACGATAACCGCATCTGAATACTGCATCCACACCGCCGTTGAACACTGCGACAAAATGCTCAATACGGTGTTCGTTGGCAAGAGCAGACTTGTTAATGCGTATAAAATAAGAAGGCAGACTATTTTCTAAATCACGAAGCCTGTCCTGAATACGGTAGTGTTTTCCCTTCGTATCAATGGCTATTACTTTCTTATCAATTACAGTAATACACTCTATTTCAGAGAATAAGAGCTTTCTCATCTCGTCATCATTGTACCCCATAATACTTTCAGCACCGGAAAAGTTGCAGACAAGATTTTCTATCTGCTCAGTTAAAGATGATGGAGCGTGAACCTGTGCAATTATCTCTTCATCTGCATCTTTATCTATAATGAGTTTATATTTCATCGCATCAAATCCTTATTGTTTTTTCATTTGCCTGAGGAAGCTGAGAACAGCTATCACAGTTATAAGTACACTGTACAGAATAATGGGTATAACATGAGTTGCGGCAAGCTCAAGGTTTCCGCTGAATAATGCTTTTTCCAGTTCTGCTGCGTGAACAAAGGGTAGCACATTCGCGATTTTTTCGAAAAGTCCGCCCGCAAGCTTCAAATCAAACCATACACCTGACAGCCACGCAGAAAGATTAGTAAGTAACGCGCCGCAAATACCGCCGACTTGTTTAACACCAAAGATACTGCCACATAAAAGCCCTAATGCAATATTAAAAACCGCCATAGGTATTATACCTATTATAGCATAAATAATATTTACACTTACAGTCAGACCCAAAGGAATTGCAAACAGATAGCAAATAATTGTTTGACTGATGGCAAGGGGTAAAAGCGGCAGCATATAACCGAGAATAAAATCAAAACCCGTAAGCGGTGATGCATATAATCTCTGCAAAAAGGCACTTTCTCGGTCTTTGGCAATCAGTGTGGCAGAGAAAAGTGTCATAAACGATAAACCGAACACAGTAATACCCGGCGTAAGAGTGTCAACATCAAACAGCTCTGCGGGAATATTTTTCTGCAAGCTGCTCAGAAGTAATAGCAATACCAAAGGAAAGCCGAGACCGAAAGCAAGGTTTATCGGGTCGCGCATAATCTCCCTTGTACACCTTTTGGCAAATGTCAGCATTCTCATAATGCACCCTCCTTCACAATAGAAATGAAGGCTGATTCAAAGTCCTTTGCACCTGTTATTATCTTCAATTCTTCTGCAGTTCCTACAGCAAGAAGATTACCGTCTTTCATAACACCTATACGGTCAGAAAGTGTTTCTGCTTCTTCCATATAATGTGTTGTAAGAATAACGGTTACTTTACCCTTCAATGAGCGAATCATATTCCAAAGCTCGTGACGTGCAATAACATCTAAACCAAGAGTAGGTTCATCTAAAAAGAGAGTGTGGGGTTCGCTGATTAGTGCCATAGCAATACTTACACGGCGTTGCCATCCACCCGACAGCTTACCTGCTCTTCTCTTTAAAACAGAATCTAAAGCAAACTGCTCTGTAAGCTCATTGATTTTTGCTTTGCTTTTTTCTTTAGTAAACCCATGAATACCACACATTAATTCAAGGTTTTCCTTAACAGAAAGATTAGGAGCTACTGCAGTTTCCTGAGGTGATACACCAATCAATCGCTTTACCTGTTCGGGTTGTTTGGTTACACTGTATCCTCCTATAAATGCATCCCCATCCGTTGGTTTTGTTATGCAGGTTAACATCTTTATCGTTGTTGTTTTTCCTGCTCCGTTAACACCCAACAGAGAAAAGAGTTCTCCTTGATGTATTTCTAAATTGAGCTTATTCACAGCAGTAAGATTTTTGTATCTTTTGACAAGCTCAACTGTTTTTATTTCTTGCATTTAC
>JAZQYU010000013.1:0-22665 GCA_045633685.1 Acutalibacteraceae bacterium
GCGGTGCTAATGGTGATCCATCGGAGATTCGACAGCAAGCTGTCGCTTATCCTTTTTATTTGTCCGTGCTCCTCTGCCTTCGGCATACCGTCGCACATGGACGATTGGAGTTCAAATCTCCTCACCGCTTATCCGCAATACATCTTATTTCAAAAAAATAACACCGCAACTTTTGCTGCGGTGCTAATGGTGATCCATCGGAGATTCGACAGCAAGCTGTCGCTTATCCTTTTTATTTGTCCGTGCTCCTCTGCCTTCGGCATACCGTCGCACATGGACGATTGGAGTTCAAATCTCCTCACCACTTGTCCGCAATACATCTTATTTCAAAAAAATAACACCGCAACTTTTGCTGCGGTGCTAATGGTGATCCATCGGAGATTCGAACTCCGGACACCTTGATTAAAAGTCAAGTGCTCTGCCGGCTGAGCTAATGGATCATACGCTACTTTTTGGCGCTCAGTAATAATATAACATTTCAGAGGTAAAGTCAAGTGTTTTTTGTAATTTTTTTTAAAATTTTTGAAGTTGCAAAAAGTATACATATATATTATAATATTACGGTGACGATTTGAGGTGATTTTATGAGTGAGCCTATAAGAATTTTAAATCTTTTTACAATTATGAACCGCGGCGGCGCCGAAACAATGGTTATGAACTATTATCGCAACATTGACCGCACCAAGGTGCAGTTCGATTTTCTTGTCCACAGGCAGGAACGCGGCGCTTATGACGATGAAATTGAGGCTATGGGAGGCCGCATTTACAGAATGTGCCCCATTTACCCTCAGAATTTCGGCAGATACAAAAAAATGCTTAAGGTATTTTTTGACGAACATCCCGAATATAAAATCCTCCACTCTCATATGTCGGAGCTGGGATGCTATGCTTTTATGGAAGCGCATAAAAGAGGCATAAAAGTCAAAATATGCCACGCCCACAATGCGCCTGTCAAAGGTAGTATGACCCCCAAAGAAAAGGCTCAGCTCATATTCAGAGATTACTTTAAGAAAAAGATGCTTCCATATTCTGATTTTCTTTTTGTCTGCGGCGAAGAGGCAGGCAACTGGCTTTACGGCAAGCAGAACAGCCACCGTTTTGTTATGATGAACAACGCTGTTGATGCCAAAAAGTTTGCCTACTCCTCTGATAACAGAAATCAACTCAGGCAAGAGCTGAACATAGACGGAAAATTTACCATACTTAACGTGGGCAGGTTCAATCCCCAGAAAAATCACTCTTTTATTATTGACATTTTCAAAGAAATCAAAAAGCTTCATCAGGATTCCGTTCTGCTGCTTGTTGGCAACGGTGAACTTGAAGATGAAATTAAATCAAAGGTCAACTCCCTCGGACTGCAGAATGACGTTATGTTTCTTGGACTCAGAGATGATGTTCATCATTTGCTTAGCGCAAGCGATGTGTTTTTATTCCCTTCTTTGTATGAAGGACTGCCCGTAACATTGGTTGAAGCGCAATCATCAGGCATCCAATGCTTTATTTCAGATGCCATTCCGTCTCAATGCATAATGGGTGAAGATATTACCGTAATCGGTCTTGATAAGCCAGCCAAAAGCTGGGCAGAAAAAATCATTACTCTTGCAGACGGTTATGAAAGATTTGATCGATATCAACATATGATTCAAGCCGGATTCGATATTAAAGCAAATGCAAAATGGCTTGAAGAATTTTACATTACAGAATATAACAAAAACTATAAGGACTGATACTATGAACACTAAGGGGACGTGTCCCGTTTCATTTGAAATATTTCCGCCAAAGGGCGAGCTTGACATACCCTCATTCCGCAGTATGATGAACGGCTTCAGCAAGCTTGACCCCGATTTCATCAGCGTTACATATTCCGCAGGCGGAGGCGGAAACAGCCACAAAACAATTGACCTTGCTTCAATTATACAGAACGAATATAATATCCCCGCCATTGCTCACCTGACCTGCATCAATTCCAACAAACAGGAGGTTGACAGCGTTATTGACTCCATTGTTGAAAATGGAATCAAAAGCGTTCTTGCGCTTCGCGGTGATATTGTTGAAGGCAAGGAACCCACAGATTTCAAATTTGCTAAGGAGCTTATCCCGTTGCTCAAAGAAAGAAATCTCCGCGTTGGTGCGGCATGCTACCCCGAGGGGCACATAACCTGCGAAAATCTTGACGATGATATCCGCTACCTCAAAGAAAAGGAGGATGCCGGTGCAGATTTCTTTTTGAGTCAGCTTTTCTTTGACAATTATTCGTATTACAAATTCCTCGAAAGAGCCGATAAACAAGGCATAACAAAACCTATTCATGCAGGTATTATGCCCATTGCTTCAAAATCACAGATTATGAGAATGATTTTTATGTGCGGAGCCTCCCTTCCCAGAGATATTATTCTCATCCTCAACAAATACGAAAACAGCCCCGATGATTTGCGCAAAGCAGGTATCGAATACGCCTCAAAGCAGATTATCAACCTTATGAAAAATGGTGTTGACGGCATTCATATTTATTCAATGAACAAGCCCGAAACCGCACTTGAAATCACAGAAAACATCAAGAGGTCCTGAAAATGTTTAAACCCGACAGATTTTATATAACAGACGGTGCGATGGGCACAGCCTTACAAAAGGCAGGGCTCAAAGCAGGCGCACTTCCCGAAAGCCTTAACACAGAAAATCCCGAAGCGGTGCTTGCCATTCACAAAAGCTATGTTGAAGCAGGAGCAAACATCATTTCTACCAACACCTTCGGTGCAAACCGACTTAAAATGGGCAACGATGAAAGCGTTCGTGTCGCCATTACAAACGGTGTTAAAATTGCAAAGCAATCAGGTGCGGAGCTTGTGGCACTGGATATCGGCCCCACAGGCGCATTGCTTGAGCCTATCGGCAACCTCACCTTTGATGAAGCTTATGACGTGTTTGCTCAGCAGGTGAAAATCGGTGCAGAGGCTGGTGCAGACCTTGTTATTGTTGAAACAATGTCCGACTTGCTTGAAATCAAGGCAGCTGTGCTTGCGGTTAAAGAAAACTCCACCCTCCCCGTCATTGCCACAATGACCTTTGACGCTGACGGCAGAACCTTTCTCGGCACAGACCCCGTCACCGCCGCAATAGCCCTTTCTTCATTCGGTGTGGATGCGCTCGGTGTCAACTGTTCTCTCGGCCCCGACGAGCTTCTTCCTGTTGTCGAAAAAATGCTTGAATATTCCCGCGTTCCCGTGGCAATTCAACCTAATGCAGGGCTTCCCACAATTGAAAACGGCGAAACTGTATATAAAGTAACCCCCGAAGATTTTGCCCGCTCCTGCGAAAGGATGATTGACAAGGGCGTTCAGATAATCGGCGGTTGCTGCGGCACAACGCCTGAGCATATCAAGGCTCTTTCCGATATGCTCAGAGCCAAAGTTCCTGTCAAACGCCAAATCAAATCATACACCGCTTTCACCAGCGGAAGAAAAACCGTTATTCTCAACGGTGAAAACAGCGCAATCATCGGCGAAAGAATTAACCCCACCGGCAAAAAGAAGCTTAAAGAAGCTTTGAGAAACAAGGATTATGACTATGTCATTAACGAAGCCGTTTCTCAACAGGAAAACGGAGCTGATATTCTCGACGTAAATGCCGGCCTGCCTGAAATTGATGAAGCTGAAACTCTTAAACAGCTTATAAAAGAAATTCAGGCGGTGTCTTCCCTCCCGTTGCAGATTGACTCCTCCGACCCCGTTGCAGTTGAGCAGGCTGTGAGAATTTACAACGGTAAGCCGATTATAAATTCCGTCAACGGCTCAAAAGAAAGTATGGATGCAATTCTGCCCATTGTCAAGAAATACGGTGCAGCGGTGGTTGCCCTCACACTTGACGAAAACGGAATTCCCCTCACCGCAGAAGAAAGACTTGCCGTGGCAACAAAAATTGTTGATGAAGCCGAGAAATACGGCATTTCAAAGGATGACATTCTTGTGGACTGTCTTGTGCTCACCGTTTCCACAAATCAGAGTATGGTCAAAGAAACAATAAAAGCCGTGAGCCTTGTAAAAAAAGAGCTTGGAGTCAAAACCGTGCTTGGTGTGAGCAATGTTTCTTTCGGTATGCCTAACCGCGAGGCTATCAACGCCGCATTCCTTGCCGAGGCTTTCGGTGCGGGGCTTGATATGCCTATTCTCAATCCCCTTTCGGCTAAATACCGCGAAATTATTGCCGCCCACAAGGTAATCAATAACGAAGATTTTTCGGGTGAAAATTTCATCGCGCAGTTTGGTGATGTTCAGTCTGCAACTTCAACAACCTCAACCGAGCTTGATCTTAAATCAATTATCATCAGCGGAAGAAAAGTACTTGCCGCCGATGCAACAAAAGAGCTTTTAAAAACAGAAAATCCCATTGACATAATCAACAATCATTTCATCCCTGCCCTTGACACCGTGGGTGAAAAATTTGAAAAAGGCACATTGTTTTTGCCTCAGCTTATGGCATCCGCCCAAGCGGTAAAAAACGGATTCGACACCATAAAAGAATTTATAGGCGAAACAGCCCATACAAAAGGAAAAATCGTGCTTGCCACCGTCAAGGGTGACATTCACGACATTGGCAAAAACATTGTTAAAATGCTGCTTGAAAATTACGGCTATAACGTAATTGACCTGGGCAAGGATGTTGACCCACAGACTGTGGTTGACACCGTGCTCAAAGAAAACATCAGACTTATTGGCCTGAGCGCATTGATGACCACCACCGTCAAATCAATGGCAGACACTATAACCGCCCTCAGGCAGGCAGGAGCCGACTGCAAGGTTATGGTAGGCGGCGCAGTGCTCAACCGCGAATATGCCGAAATGGTTGGCGCAGACTTCTATGTAAGTGACGCCACAGAATCAGCAAGAGTAGCGGCACAGATATTGGATTAAGAGAAAGGATGTAAAGCAATTTGCTTTACATCCTTTTGTATGTGCAGAAAGTAAATTTGATTCCGTTTTCTTCTTTTTCCTCTGACTTTTCAGAAAGTGTCCATTCAGGTCGTACCGAAAGATCAGGGAATTTTTTGTCGGCTTTCGGGGCAACCGCATCCACGTGAGTAACCAATGCGGTGTCGCAATAATCCAAAAGCATAGCGTAAATCTCCGCCCCACCGATTATATAAACATCGTCGGTGTTATATGACTTAACCGCCTCAAGGGCTTCTTCAATGCTGTAGACAACCTCAACTCCTTCTTTTTCAAAAGCTTTGTCGCGGGTAAGCACAACATTGACTCTGTTTTTGAGAGGATTTCCTCCCGGGAAGCTGTCAAGAGTTTTGCGACCCATAACAACAACCTTGCCCGATGTGGTTGAACGGAAAAACTTCATATCCTCACGAATGGGAAACACCAGATCACCATCGTTGCCGATGTTCCATTCATTATCTACATTAACTATAAGTTTCATCTTAACTCCTTAAATTGCAACGGGAATTCTGCCCTCGTTGGGATGGCACTGATAATCAATAAGCTTAAAGCTGTCAACGGTGAAATCATAGAAATTTTTCACTTCAGGGTCAATCCAGAATTTGGGTGCAGGGAACTGCTCTTTTTTGATAATCTCTTTCACCATAGGAATATGACGGTCGTAAATGTGAGCGTCGGCAATAACGTGAACAAGCTCACCGGGCTTGAGACCACTGACCTGAGCAAACATACACAGAAGCACGGCATACTGGCAAACATTCCAGTTGTTGGCAGTGAGCATATCCTGACTGCGCTGATTGAGAATACCGTTGAGAGTATCACCCGACACATTGAGAGTGAAGCTGTAAGCACAAGGAGCAAGTCCCATTTCGTGCAAATCGTGGTGATTGAAGATGTTGGACATTATACGGCGACTTGCAGGGTTATGCTTCAGATCATAAAGAATTCTGTCTACCTGATCAAATTCACCCTCGGGATAAATATGCTTAACGCCGAGCTGATAACCGTAAGCTTTGCCGATTGAGCCGGTTTCGTCTGCCCAGCTGTCCCAGATTTTGCTGTTGAGGTCGTGAATGTTGTTGGACTTTTTCTGCCAGATCCAGAGAATTTCATCAACGCAGCTTTTAAAAGCAGTTCTTCTCAGGGTTGTAACGGGAAATTCTTTTGTTAAATCATATCTGTTGACAATGCAGAATTTTTTTACTGTATGAGCAGGTGTGCCGTCATCCCACACGGGGCGCACATTTTCATTTTCATCGGAATAACCGTTAGCCAGAATATCTTCAATGTTTTCTACAAAAACCTTATCTGCGTAGCTCATATTTTACATTCCTCTCTTTTAAACTTTTTTCATTATATCACAGTTCAAATTCTTATGCAAGAATTATCTTCACAAGCAAATTCATAATCACACCGGGAGTGCCGAAAACGGCAGAGGTTCCCACCGTGAGAGCATTGAGAGAAAGCGTCACTCCCGTCATAAGACCCGAAGCATTGACCGCAAACAAAGCGGCAAGACCCTGCAGCACGGTGAGAAAAAGCGATTTTACAAAATGACCGCTTTTTTTCATGCTGACAAAAGTGATAGCGGCACAGATTGTTCCGAAAAAAGCAATGATATATGTCACTTGCGTACACCCCTTATAATCAGATCCCGTCTTGCTTCAAGCTCACACAGCCTGAAAATTGCCGCCTTGATCTGCAGCTCGTCATTGACATTATTAAATTCATTTGTTGCGCAGTAGAGCTCCGATTTTATTCGTTCAAGCTCATTTATAGAATTCATTTTGTTTTTTAGTCTAAAAACAGTCTGCAAGCTCATCCCCCCTGTTAATAAATATAAGCAACCGGGGTTGTTTATGCAGAAAATTTGATTTATGTGCAGATTTGTGATATAGTTAGGTCGGTGATAAAAATGTTTGACATTATTGTTTTGGGTGCAGGAGCTTCCGGCACCGTGGCGGCAATAACCGCCAAAAGAAAAAATCCGGATTTAAGGATTGCCATTATCGAAGCAATGCCTGTTATGGGCAAAAAAATTCTTGCCACAGGCAACGGCAGATGCAACCTCACAAACGTAAATGCTCTTGAGCACGAATATTATAACAAGAATTTTGCACGCGCTGTTTTGCAAAAATATGATGTAACCAAAACCATTGACTTTTTCAATTCCCTCGGTCTTTACACCGTAACCGATGACGAAGGCAGAGTTTACCCAATGAGCAACACAGCTTCATCGGTTGTGGACGTGTTGCGTTTTGAGTGTGAAAGGCTGGGTATTACCACCATCACCGACGAAAAGATAACGGATATAAAAAAGAACAATGACTTTTTTGTTTTGGGAGGTCGTCACAGAGCAAAGAAAATTATTCTTGCCTGCGGCGGAAAGGCTTCACCCTCACATGGCTCGGACGGAAGCGGATTTGAGCTTCTTAAACAGCTCGGCCACAAAATCAACACTCCCCTGCCTGCCCTTGTTCAGCTGGTGAGTGACAATAAAATAGTCCGCTCGTTCAAAGGAATGAGAGTAAAAGGTAAAATAAAAATCCTTGCCGAAAATGATGAAATCGGCAAGACTGATGGCGAAATTCTTTTTACTGAATACGGACTTTCGGGCATCGCTACAATGGACGCACAGAGAATTTTGTGCTCACATCTGAAAGATAAAAAGTGCAGCGTTTTAATCGACCTTGTGCCGACACTCACCAAGGAAGAAATCCGCGCAGGAGTGGACAAGATAATTGAAACAAACCCCACGCTTAAAAGTGAAAATCTGCTCAGCGGATTTTTGCCAAAAAAAATCGGCAAAGGACTTATCAGATGCGCATATGTTAAAGACAACACTCCCATAAACGAAATCAGCGAAGACAACCTCAACAAAATCTGCGAGCTTTGCAAAAGCTTCAGGGTATATGTAACATCATCCAAAGGCTTTGAAAGCGCTCAGGTTACAAGAGGTGGCGCAGATGTGACTGAGTTTGACACAGACACACTTGAATCCCTCAAAGTAAAAGGACTTTTTGCAATAGGTGAGTTGCTTGATGTTGACGGCGGTTGCGGAGGCTTTAACCTCCAATGGGCATGGTCAAGCGGAATGGCTGCAGGAGAAAATGCTATATAACGAAATAATCGGGCTACAGGAAAAACCTGTTGCCCGATTTTGTTCAGTCGATTAAAAGAGATTGCCGAGAATTCTGCCGAAGAGACCAACGTATCTGTCAAGCATTGCGAAGATGAAATCAAGGAATCCCAAATCAAAGATAAAGTCAATGCCGTCACCGTCAGAAAGCTCAGCATCAAGTGTGAAGCCCTGAGTATAGATAACTCCGCCTTCACCGAAAACCTCAGCACGGACATAGCCATTGATTTCATCAGCATAATCGTTAAGGTCAAATGCTGTGTCATCAGCCTTGGTTGTTGCAATAAGCTTACCGTCTGAAATCCAGCGGATAATAAGAGCATTGTCGGTATCAATTGTGATTGTGTCTTCTTTATCGTCAACCTTAATTGAATTAACTACAGGTCTTGTTGCAGCTTCGCAATAGCCCTCGTCATCAAGGCAATCCCAGCCGATGCCAACCTGACCGTCGTCACCTTCTGCAAGCTTTTCTTCACGCTCAGCGTTATACTGAACTGTGATATCATAAATTTCTTTGTAAAGATCGGTTTCGCCATAATACTGCTTGATGCCTGCGGCGATCTGCTCAAGCTCACGGCAGTTGCTGATGCAAGTGCTCTGAGCCAAAACCTCACCTTTGAGAAGAGCATTTTTGACAGCGGCATTAGTCAATTCGGGAGCAAGAACAACAGTTGAACCGGTATCAATTTTGTCAAGCTGATGAGCATCACTGGTAGCAATAGCAGTAACAGTTGAGCCTTCTTTTGCAGCCTTGCCGAGCATAACATCCCAGAGCTTTCTGTCGTGTCTTGTTCTGCCGTCACCCTTGCTGTTGATATCGATACCGATGCAGGAATCGTATTTGTCAATATAGCCGTAGAATTTATCGATATAGTATCTGTAAGTAAGATTATCCATATCATAAGCTTCATCTTCAAGAAGCTCATAGCGGGCCTGAGTGTATTCACCGGGGTGGTTGATTACAGAAACACCACCGTTTTTGTCAACACCTCTGACAGCGTCATCATAGTCACTGGGGAACACGCGGTTGTAATCAGCATACCATGCATTAACATGAGCATTAACAGAAACTGCATTATGCTCAACACCGTAGGGGATACGCATAATTGTTCTGCCGTTTGAGGCAACAACAAAATCATCACCATTGCGGTTAACAACCTCATATGCCGTACCGTCGGCAAAAGTGCCTGTCTGATTAAGATAGGTTATTTCTCCGTCAGATTTGCCGATAAGGGTCATTGCAGAAGTAACAAGATTTCCGGCTTTTTCTGTATCTGTCCAGCTGTAATTAACAACGCTGTGGTCGGTTGTTGCAACAATGTCAAAGCCTGTTTCATAGTGGCGCTGAATTGATTCTGACAATTTATCATCGCCGTCGCTGGCATTTGTGTGAGTGTGAAGAGCTGTTTTATACTGATTGACAGTTTCCCAGTTGATATCTGCATAAGGATTGGTGATCGAATAGCCGTCAGCATCATTATCGTCGCCTGCATAAGCAACAAAGCCTGAGCTGAGAACCATTGCGCAAAGCACAAGGCTCATAACCTTGAACCATAAGCTTTTAGTGTTCATAACTTTCCTCATTTCTTTATCGGCGGTTACCCACCTTATTACCAGTCATTTTAGCACAAAATTTTAAAAAGAGCAATTAAAAAGACCCACCATTTACCAAAATCGGCAAAATGAACAAATATATCTACACCAAATTTATACAATCAATATACAATAGACTTGCATTATTGTGTATTTTATTGTAGAATGAATCACAAGACATTTTATAGGAGATTGCTATGAATCCGTTAATTTCAGTAATAGTTCCGGTTTATAATGTTGAAAAATATCTTGACAGATGTGTCGAGAGCATCGTCAACCAAACTTACAAAAACCTTGAAATAATCCTTGTTGATGACGGAAGCCCCGATAACAGCGGTGCACTTTGCGATGAATGGGCAAAGAAAGATACGCGTATCAGAGTGTTCCACAAAGAAAACGGAGGACTTTCCGATGCCAGAAACGCAGGAACAGATTATGCTGAAGGTGATTTCATCACTTTTGTAGATTCGGATGATTATATTCTCCCCCAATATGTTGAATGTCTATACAATAACTTGATTGCGACAAATTCAGATGTTTCATGTTGCGATTTCAAAGAGATTTATGACGAAGGCTTAAATACAACATTTGAGAACACTTCTGAATCTTATGACATAAAAATAATATCCGGACGTGATGCTTGCTTTAAACTAAGTGATTACTCTGTTAGTGTTTATTATGTCATTACTCCTTGCAAGCTTTACAAAAGCAATCTTATCAAATTGCATAAATTCCCCAAGGGGTTGCTCCACGAAGATGAAGCAACAACTTACAAAATATTTTTTGATTCCCAAAACATCTGTATCAGTCCACAAAAGCTTTATGCCTATTATCAAAATCCAACCAGCATTATGCACAATAAGACGCAAAAAAATTATATTGACTTGTTCTTTATCTTTAAATCAAAAGCAGAGTTTTTTCAAGAAAAAGGCGATTACGAATTAGAAAATGATAGTTGGGATTATTTGTTTTCTTTTCTTATTTACTCTCACTTTGAGTTCAAAAAAAGATTTGATAAAAAAGTGCTTAAATTTGCTGCAAAATACATAGCAACATGCAAAATATCTTTAAAAACAAAATTCAAGTTTTTGGTGTATTATGCTTCACCAAAATTATATGAAAAAATTGTTATTTTTTTGAGTAAAGGATAAATCACTATGGGCTTCATTTCTTTTCTTCAAAAATCAAAATATTGGCTTTTATTTTATCTCTGCTGCGCAAAAATATCACTTATTCGAATCTTAACTAATCGCAAAGATTTTGTTTTTTTCTTATCCACCCCTAGACATGGAAATTTAGGAGACCACGCCATAGTATTTTCTCAGTATAAATTTTTCGAGTCAATCGGATACAAGCATAGAATAATAGAATTCAATGAAACATTATATGAAGTTTGCAAAACCAAAATCCAAAAATTTGTCCATAGTGATGATATAATTATAATTGATGGCGGCGGGAACATCGGAACACTATGGCCGAAGGAAGAAGCCGTTATCCGTGATATCATTACAAGATTTCACAACAACTATATTTACATCATGCCGGAAACTGCTTATTTTGAAAACAGCATCAACGGAAGAAAATCTCTCAAAGAATCTATAGAAATATATTCTGCTCATCCCAAATTAACTGTTTTTTGTAGAGATGAAATTTCTTACAAACTGTTCTCAGACAAGTTTGTGAAAGTTGAATCTTATTATGTGCCGGATATGGTGATGTTCATCTCCGATATCCCTGTAAGCAATAAGCGAAGTGGTGCTGTGGTTTGTTTCAGGAAAGATCTCGAGGGAATTTTTTCCGAATCGGCAAAAGAAAAAATTATTAAAGAAATCAAAAAACAAAACATAAAAATTTCGCACTCTTCAACGGTAATTGACAAAAGAATCAACTCGCCTAAACAGAGATCCCCTTATCTCTATAATAAATGGTCTGAGTTTTCACAAGCAGAATTTGTAATAACTGATCGATTACACGGCATGATTTTTTGTGCAATAACCGGAACACCTTGTCTTGCTATTGATAATGTAAGCCACAAAGTCAGGGATGGCTACAAGTGGTTAGAGCATCTGCCATACATCATATATTGCGAAAACGAAGCAGATGCCTTCAAAAAACTAACACACTTGCTTAAAATTTCTTCTATCAACTTTTCCTACGACACATCTGCATTTGAAAAGTATTATGATCTTATGAAAAAAGTTTTTAATGATAAAAAATAGAGATTTGAGGAATTATCCTCAAATCTCTATTTTTTTATCTTACCTTTAACAATAGACATCCCTGCAGATAATATATGCTTTATTTGATACGCTTGATTGTTTATAATAACTTTTCGCTTTTCTGCAGATGAATATGTTTCGTTCGATTCAATCAAGGTGGAATTAAAAAAGCTCTTTAATTCCGGTTGCAACCACTCTGTATTATCATATTTAACTCTGTTGCGAATATTGCCATACCTGACATCAGTTGTGTTAGGAATCATACCTAATGTTAACAACATATGACCATTATAACAATGCGCCTGTTTGCATTTACCTATTGCTTTTTTAGGCAATGGTTTCATAGGATCTGCAAAAACATTTCCCAAACTTGCCCCAACATAACACTGTTTTGCTTCTCCGGTTGCTAAATTTATAAAAAGCATCCAATCTCCCGCATAACAAAACTCTTTCTGTCTCACTCCATAAATCGTAGTCTTATATTCCCAAAACTCTGAATTAAACTGAGACCATACCTCATTATAATCTTCCATAGACAGTTTTGTTAAACGCTCAATTCCACTGGTTCTGTCGTCTCTGGCAATGGTAAAGTGAGGAAGAGCACCAAAATTTTTCAAAGAAAACTCTTTGAGTTCATCTATAAAAGGTATAAGTTCATCACTTGGTGTTATTTCAATATTAGCTGACGCTCCTGCTCGCCACACTTTTTTTACATTCTCAGCAAAAACATTTAACAAATTTTTCTTTTTTAATTCCAAATAATGAAAAGAACATTTAAACTCAAGATGGCTGAGCAAGTTTTTATCCCAACATAAAAACTTCTCTAAAACCGAAGTTATTGTAAGGTTGGTAACAACCTCCACATAATGACCTTGTTCAAGAAGTAATTTCACGTACAAATCTATATCTTTTACGAGTAAAGTTTCACCATCTGCGCAAAAATTAAAATATGCAAGTCCACCTATTCTCGTCGGAGACAATGCTTCTGCCACTTGTTCGGGAGTGTATCTCATTTCTGGTTGCACACCCTGAAAACTTTCTTCTCGCTGAGAAAGATAACAATAGTGACATCTGAAATTACATATAGACATAGGTATAGCTAACAAAATTACTTTTTTAATCTTCTCCACAAAAACACCTCTCAATTATTTTACAACAAAGCAGACTGAAAATCAAGTTTTATATCACTTCCCCGATAAATCCGGTGGCGATGCCGAGGATTGCGGAAATGACTATAATTATAATCGGGTGGGTTTTCTTCATTGCAAGAACAAACATTACGGCAAAAATTACAAGTGATGTTATAAACCCGAAGGTCATAATTGAGGCAAGACTAACAGCTGTGGGAAAGAAAACAGTTTTGCCGATAGTGAGCACTGCCGTACCGATAAGACCGATTGCCGCAGGCTTGAGCCCTGTCATACATCCGCTGACAATCTTGCTGTTTTTGAATTTTTCATAAAACTTTGCAACAAGCAAAATTACGATAAAAGACGGTAACGTGGCACCGAGAGTCGCACATATTGCCCCTAAAATTCCGCCTGTTTCAATGCCTACATAAGTAGAAATATTGATTGCAAACGGACCTGGTGTACTCTCACTGACTGCCACAAAATTTATAACCTCGGCATCTGTGAGCCAACCGTGAAGGGCTACCTCTTTTTGAATAAACGGCAGCATTGCATAGCCTCCGCCAAAGGTAAAGAGACCAATTTTAAAAAATGTGAGGAATAATTCAAGATAAATCATTTTTCATTCCTCCTTGTAACAATAAGTGAATGCACAAGTCCGATAACACCGCAACCGATAACAACATAAATAACATTGATATTGAAAATAGCAACCACAAGGAAGGCAAGAGCAAGTACAATGTAGCTGAACAGATTTTTGGGGCATTGCTTGTACATTGAAATCAATGCTTTGATAATCAATGCGAGAACACCTGCACGGATGCCGTTGAAGGCATACTGAACAATTTTGTTGTTTTCAACGAGACCGAGCACCATTGAAAGTAGAGAGATGATAACAACAGACGGCAAAACAAGACCGAATGTTGAAAAAAACGAACCCCAGAAACCACAGACTTTGTAACCGATAAAAGTTGCAGCATTTATTGAAATCGGGCCCGGTGTCGATTCCGAAATTGCAATAATATCAAGGATATCTTTGTCAGTTATCCACTTTTTCTTTTCTACCACTTCTGTCTGAATCAGCGGAATCATTGCATATCCGCCGCCAAAAGTAAATGCACCTATTCTGAAAAAGCACATAAAAAGGTGCAGAGCAGCTTTGAATTTTTCTTTTCTGTTCATTTTAATTTCCTTTCACCTGATTGTAATATATAACAAAATGTTTACCGCAAGAAACAAGACATTTACAACTGTAAAAACTAAAATATATCGGCTTGTTTTCACATCTTCTTTTGCAATAAATTTGAATGAAATAAGACTTGCCATTGAGGCAATAAGCGTTCCTAAACCACCAAGATTCACACCCACAAGAAGCTCACCTGCATTGTCAGTAAATCCCGACAAAAGCAACGCCGCCGGCACATTGGAAAACACCTGCGAAGCAGCAATCCCTACAAAGACCTCGTTGCCGGTTACAATATTTTTCAAAAAAGCATTGATTGTGGGAATTTCACCAAGATTACCGATGAAAATAAATAAAAACACAAAAGTCAAAAGCAGGCTATAATCAATTTTCCTGAGAGTTCTGATATCTGCAACTAAAAAACTCACGACGGTTATTCCGAAAGTTATGTAATAAGGGATCACTCTGAAAACCGTAAGCAATGACAGCACAAACAAAACACCGTAAACGGCAATCAACTTTTTATTGAACTTCTGAACCGAGTCATCTTCCGCAACTGATTTTATTTTTCCTTTGCCGAGAAAAAATGCAGATGCAACCACTAACCCGAGTGACAGCAACGCATATGGGAAAATTGCACCGAGAAAATCCCCTGCTCCCATTTCAAAAAAAGAAAAGAGATACAAATTCTGCGGGTTGCCGATGGGAGTAAGCATACTTCCCAGATTTGCCGCAACCGTTTCTACCACCACAAGAGGGATAACAGCCTTTTGATTTGACGACATTTTAAGAGCAACAATTGTAAACGGTACAAAGGTAATCAAAGCAACGTCATTGGTAATCACCATTGCAGAAAAGAAACACAGAAGGCTGAGAGCCAAACCCAAAGCTGTTAAGGTTTTGGTCTTTGACAAAAGCTTTCGTGCGCAAAAATCAAACACACCAAGGGAGTTTACACCTGCAACAACAGCCATAAGGCAAAACAGCAGTGCAAGGGTTTTATAATCAATATAATCTGCATAGCCTTCGTTGGGAGGCACAACAAGCATTGATGCAACCGCCAACACAAAAGAAATTATCAGAACAATTTCATTTTTTAAAAAATGCTTTATTTTAGTCATTGAACATCCTCATTTTTTCTGTCAACAAGCTTACCTGAAATTATTCCCGCAATGCAGAAAATTATTGACGGTATTATCCACCCAAGTCCAAGTGAATTCAATGGAAGCCACGATATAATCTCAGTTCTGACACCAACTGAAGCAAGAGCATCGAAAACACCCATTACCGTTGCGGCAACGGCAGCAAAACGATACCCCCATTTATGAATTTTATCGCCAAAAAAGCTCAGAAGAAGTGTCACAAGCACCGGCGGATAAACCACGCTGAGTACGGGAGATGCAAATTTAACTAACGTTTCAACGCCCAAAGATGCTGTCAAAGCGCTGAAAACACAAATCACAACCACCACTGCTTTGTAGCTCAGCTTGTTTTTAAATAAGTCAGATATATATTCAGCAGCACTTCCAGTGAGAGCTACAGCAGTTGAAAGGCAGGCAAAACCGGCAACCACAGCAAAAAATATCATACCAAACTGCCCGGGCAGAATTGACTGAATCAATGCAATAAGAAGCTCCGTACGATATATATGCATATCGTAAAGGCTTGATACGGTAGCCCCGAGATAAGTAAGACCGAGATAAACCACAAGTAAGCCGAAGCCCGCCACAACACTTGCGCCTGCTGCGACTGTTGCTTTTGCTCCGGGTTCAGTGTGACCCTTCTGCTCCGTGCTGTTTAAAATCAGAACACCGAAAATAACTGCCGCAAGAACATCCATTGACTGATAGCCTGCCGCAATTCCGTCTGCAACGGGACTTTGAGTTCTTGGCAAAGCCTCAACCACACCAACAGGGTCAACCACACCCTTGATAATGAGAAAAAGCAACCCCACAAAAAGCACGGGAGTAAGCAGCTTGCCGATAATATCCACAACAGTTGAGTTGTTAATGCTCATAACCAGCACAACAACAAAAAACAATACACAGAAAACCGGCATAATTGCATTGCTTAAAAGAGGTTCGATTGAAAGCTCAAATGTTGTCGCCGCTGTTCTCGGAATGCTGATAAGAGGACCTATGCAAAGAACGATACTGAGCATAATCACAGTTCCGGCAACCTTGCCCAAGGGTGCAAAAATTCTCTTGTAGCCTCCTGTTTTTATCTGAGCAAGTATAGCTATAACCGCAAGTCCGATATCTGCAATGTAATATCCCATAAAGCCCGAGAACCATTGGGTGCCTGCTTTAAATCCGAGATATGGCGGAAAAATCATATTGCCGGCACCGAAAAACATCGCAAACAAAGCGGCTCCGATAACAAAGCTGTCTGTCATAGTTTTAGTTTTATTTTTCTGCATTTAATCACCTGAGGGTTATTATACCATAAACGGCAATAAATACAACACACAAAGCGCAAAAAACCTCTTGATTTTACTCAAGAGGTTTGATTATTATTTACGAAATTTTGAAAAGAAATCAACTCCGAAAATCCTATGCAACGGTTTTGTGATTCTGCTTCTCAACCGTAGGGATTTACTCATCCACATTCCGGAATACCAATGCACCGAAACGGTATTTTCTGTTTTGTTAAGTACTCCTGTTGTGCTTTCATACGGATTGAAATAATCAGTAGGATAAATCTCAGCGCCGAGCACATTCTGGCGGTTTCCGTTTTGCCTGAGCCCCGCCTTCAGCAAAGCCTGTGTATTGAGTCTCGGGCAACCAACAACCCCATTTTTTCCGTCAAGCAAAAAGTCATATTCCCTGACCATTGCTTCAACAGCCTCACCGTGAGCAACAGAGCCGAAACCCAAGCCTGTAGCAACATATTCATCTGTCTCGAAGCCGAAGTATGCCTCGTTTTTCAAAAGTTCATCGGGATTTTTCAGCAATTCAACATCTGTATCCATATATATGCCGCCATGCTCATTTACAACAAGCAAACGTACATAATCACTCAGAAAAGCAAATTTCTTTTCCTCATAACACATTTTTGTGTATTCATTTTTGTTTATATCGAAATTATCTTCGTTCCATTCAATAATTTCATAGTCAGGGCAAAAGCGACGCCAGCTTCGGATGCATTTTTGCACATCCTTGGGCTTAGCTCCCCTGCCGAACCAACAATAATGAATTTTTTCAGGAATCATAAATTACCCCGATATTATTCAAAAAGGTCAGCAATGGCAGCAACAAGCTCCTGAACTATTACAACAAGTCTTGTGCTTGAAATGATGTAAACAAATCTGTCCCACATTGCTTCGGGGCTTGTGTCTTTTTCATATTTAAGAGTTTCACCATCATCAATAACGAGAGCCTGTGAAGCACAAAGACCACCTTCGCCGTAAAGCTCTGCACGAACATAGAGGAAATCCTCTGCGCCTTCGATCTGGTCGAGATCAAGAACGAGTTCCTGGTCTGCAGAAGTTACAGCCTCACTCGCAATTACTTTACCGTTAGCAATCCACTGAATGTAATCAGTTTCTCTTGCATTAGCAGTGATTTTGTGACCATCAACTACAAGCTTATTGAACATAGGATAAGGAAGCTGCTGATCCATAACGTCAAAATCTTCTTCAGGACCGATAACATCGTTAGCTCTGAGACGTCTTGTAATCATAAAGAAAGAACCGGACTGCATTGTTGCTTTGATTGTGTCCATATTGTTCTTTTCCATAAGGAACACGCTGAAGCTTGAGTCAACAGTGTCTCTTGTGTGAGTATCATTATTTGAGAAGCCGATGATGTTTCTGCCATAGGGAAGAGTTTCCATAAGAAGGTTATCCCAGAGAATTCTGTCATAACCTGTTACGCTGTTCTTTTCATTGAAAACTTCCATACCAAGGCAGGAATCGTAGTCCATGAAAATTTCTGTAAAATACTTGAGAGTGTCTTCGTCATAGACATTCATCATATTATCGTTTGTTTTGAGCCAGTCACCGGGGTGATTGATGAAAGAAAGACCGCCCTGCTCGTCAATCTGATTAACAGCAAATCTGAAGCCGTTTTCAAAGCCGAGGTTGGTGTTGCCGAAATCTGAAGGAAGGAACAAACCGTTAACATGGCTCTTTGAAATAGTAAGCGCATTGAGCTCGTTACCGCCGGTTACGCAAACCATACCTCTGCCACGGGCTTCACCTGTCTTTTTAAGAGGATATGAACCGTCAAGAACTGCAGCATACTGCTCGTCTGTGAGGCAATTCTGCTTCAAGCCGATAAGATGCTGATAAGAATAGAGCAAACGCTGATAAGGCTTTTTGTTCCATGCAACACCGGTAACACCATGGTCTGTCATAGCAACAAAGTCAAAGCCCTGCTCATAGTGCTCAAGAAGAGTGTCAACAAGGTTTTCACTTGCGTCTGAAAAGGTTGAATGAGTATGAAGGTTACCCTTATATTCCTGAGTAACGCCCCATTCAACATCTGCATAGGGAGAAACGATTGTGTAATCGTTTGTGTTTTCAGCTTCAACTGCAAATGCAGAAATTCCTGTTGTTAAAAGGAATGTTGCAACAAGCAAAACTGAAACAATTTTGAATGCAATTTTTTTCATAAAAATGCTCCTTTAATTTTGATGATAATATTTTACTATTTAAGAGTGAAAATGTCAATAAAAATATAAATTGCCTGCATAATTTTTTTGTGATATAATGCTATAAGAAAGGGGATTATACTATGAAAAGATTTGTCGCTTTCATGCTTGCCGTGTCAGGTTTAGTATGCCTGACCTCCTGCCAAAAAGAAAAAACTGACGAAGAAAAAGGGACTGTATATATGAACATAACTGCCGATGAAGCAAAAAGAATTATGGACACTCAGGAAGGCTATGTCATTCTTGACGTGCGCACTCAGGAGGAGTTTGACGAAAAGCATATCCCCGGCGCAGTGCTGATTCCCGATTATGAAATTGCTGACAAAGCAGAAGAAGTTTTAACTGACAAAAATCAGCTCATACTCGTCTATTGCCGAAGCGGAAGACGAAGCAAGCTCGCCGCAGAAGAACTTGTGAAACTTGGCTACACCAACATCAGAGAATTCGGCGGAATTATTGACTGGCCTTATGAAACGGAATAAATATGGGGAGGATAATAATGCCTGTTTTCACTATAACATTTTGTGCAATCATTTTAATTGTTTATATTCTGGATAATTTTGTCATTATCCCTAAAACAGCCGCTGTAACACTCAAAGAGAAGCTGTGGTCAGGACACAACAAAGGTTACATAAACCACGCGTTGCATCTTTCTGAAAAGAAAATCAAGAAGGGACAAGTCTGGCGACTGGTATCGTCATCACTTCTCCATATCGGAACGTGGCATATCATTTCAAACATAACTGCAACCCTCATTGTCGGCTATGCCGTTGAATCACAGCTAGGCTCGTTAAAAACAGCGCTCTGCTTTGTCGGCTCGGTGTTAGTATCGGGGTTATATATGGCTTTTGTGTATAAGCTCCGGGAGGGCGAAGGCGCATCCACGGGCATCTATGGTCTGATTGCTGTGTTTGTTGTGCTCGCCGTTAAAAACGGAACTGTAATGTTTTCGGGGCTTCCTGTTGCCGTTCTTATAGTTCTGGCTGTTTATACAGTCGGCGGAATGCTTGTGGGCAAAGCAACCGCTTTTGAGCATATCTCGGGATTTGCAGGCGGCCTGCTGATGGGATTTATTTTGATGTAATCCGAAAGGATAAAAGACAATGAATACAGATTTAATCAAATCGGTTGTTGAAAAGCAAATAAATACAAAGGTAAGAAAAATCCGTGCTGTGGGTAAAGGTGCAAGCGGAAGTGTTTATCTTGCAAAAATCACAACCAAGCCTTTTAAAATTGCCGTAAAAACGAGCAAGTATTATGATGCCGTTTTCAAGGAACGTGCAATGCTTGATTTTCTCTCTCCCAAGGTTTCATATAAAGTTCCGAAAACATATTTCCTGCACCGTGAAAACGAAACCGTATATCTAGGTATGGATTACATAAAGGGAATGAGCGGTAAGAGTAAATATCTTGCTTTTGTTCCGTCAAGAAAGAAACTCAGAAACAGCATTATTGAAGCGCTTATGAATGCACAAAGCGTGCATAATGACAAATTCGGCAAATATGATACCCCTGTTTATGACACTTGGGCAGAGTATTATAAAGATTATTTCGTTGATATTTACGCTTTTACAAAAGGTAAGTTTGAGAAAAACGAAATTGAAACAGAAATTATGGAAGCGGTTGAGCTTATCAAAACTAATTTTGATGAAATATTCAGTGTTACCAATAACACAGCCTGCCTTTGTCACGGAGATTTTTGGATGCCGAATCTGATAATTGATTTTTGGAAATCTGAGCTTGCAGGTGCGGTTGACCCGTTTGATATGCTGTGGGCAGAACCCGAATATGAAATATTCTGCCTGACACTCGGTTTTGGCGAACAGCTGAAGCTTTATGATGAATATAAAAAGAGAAATCCGACCTCGAAATACTGTGATTTGAAGGTCGAACTTTATGCTCTGTGCAACGAGCTGAACTGGTATATTCTCTTGGGCGAAATGGGACACGATTATCTGATGTTCCGTGCAAAAAGATTGATAAAGAAAATGAAAGAGATGGGATTATGAACAAAACCTCGGCTGTTGAATTTATTTTGCAGAATGCAAGACCCCTTGAACTTGCTGTTTATAAGTATTTCTTTGAAAACAAATCAAACCAAGCCGTTGTTGATGAACTTTTGAAATTTCAAAATCCGGACGGCGGTTTCGGCAATTCTCTTGAGCCGGATTTTTTCAATCCCGACTCAAGCCCTATTGCGACAAACGATGCAATAACTACTCTTTTTCGTGTGAATGCAATTAACAAAAATGCCGACATTGTGAAAGGAATCGTAAGATATTTGGAATCACACGATTCCTTCAACGAAGATAAAAAGCGCTGGTTATTTGCCATAGACAGCAACAAAAATTATCCTCACGCTATCTGGTGGGAGAAAAAAGGCGACGGTATCAGTAGCTTTAACCCGTCAATTTCTTTGGCAGCATTTTTAGTCTGCTACGGACACAACAATTCCCTATATAAGGAAATTATAAAAGACGGGTTTGAATATCTTGAAAATTCTGACAGCATCAGCGGAGATGATTTAAACTGTTTTCTGTTAGCCTACGATCTTCTGAAAACAAACGATGTAAACAATATTGTTGATTTGACTACTTATAAAAGCTTTTTATGTAGAGCAATAAACAACACAATATGCAAAGATACAGAAAAATACGGTGTTGAATACGTTGCGATGCCCTCTTCTATCTTCGCAGGCGCACATCAAGAATTTATTACTCCCGAAACAGAGCCGTTAATTATTGCAGAGAAAAACATTCTGGATAAGCTGCAAATGAAAGACGGTGGATTCGATATTACCTGGAAATGGTACACCCCTTATAATGAATTTGAACAGGCAAGAACTTGGTGGCGCCCCCGTATTACTATTGAAAAACTTCTTTTCTGCGAGATGCTGGCGAATTAAAGCCAAATCAAACGTACGGTCGCAAAACCCGTCCTTACAAATTCAAATCAATATAGTAAAAGAGCTTGGCGCAGTGCCAAGCTCTTTGGTTTTATTTGAGCATAAATCTGATGAACAGGCCGCCTTGTACCGTACGGTGCTGGAAGCCGCGCATATGTGATGTGTCGCAGAAATACCAGTCGGTCATGGGCACTCTTGTGCGCATAGTGTTGTAGGCATTCCACAAGGGATGAACAAGGTGTTCAAAATCTGCTTTGTTGTCACTAAGGCAGGCAGCCCACACAAGCCAGTCAGACTTTGTGTATTTTTCGCGGCTGTCGAGAGGCACGCCGAAAGTGAGCATTTCTTTTTTATAGCGTTCAATTTCTCCCTGATAAAATTCTTTTGGGAAAAGCTCTGTGCCCCAGATTTTATCCCATACTGAGTTGTATTTGAGGCTGAATGTACCGGGCTTGTCATAAGCAAGACGGAAGCTGCCGTCATCATTGGCGGCATTTTTAACAAGTGAAGTCGCATAATCCTTGGCAATTGACATCATTCGCTGTGCTTCTTCGGTTTCGCCAAGGCGGTCAAGAATGCGGCTGAAGCCCGCGATACCCATAATAGCCTTGATTGAAAGGTTAACATTGTGGGCAAGGTGACCTGCAAAATCATCGGTGCAAAGCTGATGCTCAGGGTCAAGACCGTAACGGATGAGATATTCGCTCCATTGACGGAGAGTGTCAATATGCTCTTTTGCAAAAGAGGCATCGTTTTCAACATCACAGATTGCAGCGCAAAGAATAATCATATTTCCGCATTCTTCAACAGGCATCTGATATTCACGCCTGTTTTCGGCATAAACCTGACCGTTGAGAATAGGATACTGACCCACATCGTGAGGAGCAAAGTCATATTCCC
>JAZQYU010000014.1:0-95570 GCA_045633685.1 Acutalibacteraceae bacterium
CGATGTTCTCAAACGATGTGTCACTTATGCAATTACTGCTTTTATTGTATTTATGGTAATTGGAAGACTTGTTTCTGGTGTGCATTGGTTTACCGATATTATCGGTGGTGCTTTGCTCAGCACAGGACTTGTGTTGGTGTATCGTGCTATTATCAGTTTGAAAGTTAAATAAATTCCAATTTGTAGGTGAGATAACATTTCCCCACTTTGCTAACTGCCACACAGGCAGCTATCAAGGACTAATTCTTAACTGAATTATTCGGAAAAGTGAATAACTAAAACAAATCCCCTTGGAGCAATCCAAGGGTTTTTTGTTGAATGTTGCAAATATATATGTTATAATGATTGTGTCATAATTTGTTAAATGAACAAATTTGGCTCCAGCCACAAAGGTTAAAGAATGCATTGATTTTAATGAATTATTTACTATATTCAGGCTTAAAAATGACCCTAGGTGGTCGGCTATTTCGTATGCAGACTTTACATATTCTGTTTTGTGGAGAAAGGAGAACTATATGGCAAACAAAAAAGGTGTGTCCAGCAAAAAACATACACCACAACAGTTGAATGATTATGCTAATCAGCATAACCCAAACAACAAAGCATATAAAGCCAACCAAGAAAACCAGAAAGTTACCAAGTCAAAAAGTAAGAAGCTTTTGATTTTATGCGATTGCAGATAATAAAAGGTACAACTGTATATGTTAATTAAGGGTGTACCGTTTTTGTAAAGCTTGAAAGAAAAAAAGCCTATGTGGATTGTAATCGTCCACATAGGCTTTTTGCTTTTGTTGTTATACAGAGTTAATATTTCTTGTTCTCGGTTTGTATTTAATGATGAGAAAAAAGAGGATATACCATCGAAATGATATATCCTCTAATATTAATTGAAAGTTTTAGAATGATTTTTGTTTAAAAAGCACTTAAATCAAGCATTTTTTATATTCGCATTTAATCATTCAAAAAGCTGAGAACCCTTGATTTTACTAGGTTTCAGGCTATTTCCTTCATCCCTTGATAGCTGCCTGAGCTGCTGCGAGGCGAGCGATCGGAACGCGGAAGGGTGAGCAAGAAACATAGTTAAGGCCAATCTTGTGGCAGAACTCAACTGATACGGGGTCACCGCCGTGTTCACCGCAGATACCGTAGTGGAGGTCTTTGCCGCTTGCCTTACCCTTAGCTACTGCCATTTCCATAAGAGCGCCTACGCCGTTCTGGTCAAGCTTTGCGAAGGGATCGTTTTCGAAGATCTTGCTGTCATAGTAAGCTGTGAGGAACTTACCAGCGTCGTCACGGCTGAAGCCGTATGTCATCTGAGTAAGGTCGTTAGTACCGAAGCAGAAGAAGTCAGCTTCCTTAGCAACTTCATCAGCTGTGATACAAGCTCTGGGGATTTCGATCATTGTACCAACTTCGTACTTGAGGTCTGCGCCGGCAGCTGCGATTTCAGCGTCAGCTGTTTCAACAACAACCTTCTTAACGAACTTGAGTTCTTTTACGTCGCCGATAAGGGGAATCATAATTTCGGGAACTACGTTCCAGTCTGCATGAGCCTTCTGAACGTTGATTGCAGCGCGGATAACTGCCTTTGTCTGCATTGCAGAAATTTCAGGATATGTTACTGCAAGACGGCATCCACGGTGACCCATCATGGGGTTGAACTCATGAAGAGATGCAATGATAGCCTTGATGTCTTCAACTGATTTACCCTGAGCGTCTGCAAGAGCTTTGATGTCTGCTTCTTCTGTGGGAACAAACTCGTGGAGGGGGGGATCAAGGAAACGGATTGTAACGGGGTTGCCTTCAAGAGCTTCGTAAAGAGCTTCGAAGTCGCCCTGCTGATAGGGAAGGATCTTCTCAAGAGCAGCTTCTCTTTCTTCAACTGTGTCAGCGCAGATCATTTCACGGAATGCTGCGATTCTGTCAGCTTCAAAGAACATATGCTCTGTACGGCAAAGGCCGATACCTTCAGCGCCGAGTTCTCTTGCCTTCTTAGCGTCAGCAGGAGTGTCAGCATTTGTGCGAACCTTAAGAGTTCTGTATTTGTCAGCCCAATCCATAATTCTGCCGAATTCGCCAGCGATTTCAGCGTCAACTGTGGGAATGATGCCGTCATAGATGTTACCTGTTGAACCGTCGATTGAGATGTAATCGCCTTCAACATATGTTTTGCCTGCAAGCTCGAACTTCTTGTTTTCTTCGTCCATTTTGATTTCGCCGCAGCCTGATACACAGCAAGTACCCATACCACGAGCAACAACAGCTGCGTGAGATGTCATACCACCGCGAACAGTGAGGATACCCTGAGATGCCTTCATACCGGTGATATCTTCGGGTGATGTTTCAAGACGAACAAGAACAACCTTTTCTCCTCTTGCGTTCCATGCTTCTGCGTCTTCAGCTGTGAAAACAACTTTACCGCAAGCAGCACCGGGAGAAGCGCCAAGACCCTTACCAGCGGGTGTAGCAGCTTTGAGTGCTTTTGCATCGAACTGGGGATGAAGAAGTGTGTCAAGGTTACGGGGATCGATCATAGCAACTGCCTGCTTCTCATCGATCATGCCTTCGTCAACGAGGTCACAAGCAATCTTAAGAGCAGCCTTAGCTGTTCTCTTACCGTTTCTTGTCTGGAGCATATAGAGCTTGCCTGCTTCAACAGTGAACTCCATATCCTGCATATCTCTGTAGTGATCTTCAAGAATTGCGCAAACTTTTGTGAATTCAGCAAAAGCTTCGGGGAACTTCTCAGCCATCTCTGCGATGGGCATGGGAGTACGAACGCCTGCAACAACGTCTTCACCCTGTGCGTTAACAAGGAACTCACCCATAAGACCCTTATCACCTGTTGCGGGGTCACGTGTGAAAGCAACGCCTGTACCGCAATCGTCACCCATGTTACCGAAAGCCATCATCTGAACGTTAACAGCTGTACCCCATGAATAGGGAATATCGTTGTCACGACGGTAAACATTTGCGCGGGGGTTGTCCCATGAACGGAAAACAGCCTCAACAGCGCCCATAAGCTGCTCTTTGGGGTCTGCGGGGAATTCTGCGCCGATCTTTGATTTGTATTCAGCCTTGAACTGACCTGCAAGCTCTTTGAGGTCGTCAGCTGTAAGCTCAACGTCAAGAGTAACGCCCTTAGCTTCTTTCATGGCGTCGATAAGCTCTTCAAAGTACTTCTTACCAACTTCCATAACTACGTCAGAATACATCTGGATGAATCTTCTGTAGCAGTCCCAAGCCCAACGGGGGTTGCCTGATTTAGCTGCGATAGCTTCAACAACGTCTTCGTTAAGACCAAGGTTGAGGATTGTGTCCATCATACCGGGCATTGATGCGCGAGCACCTGAACGAACTGAAACGAGAAGGGGGTTCTCTTTGTCACCGAACTTTTTGCCGGTAATTTCTTCCATCTTAACGATGTATTCCATGATTTCAGCCTGGATGTCATCGTTAATCTTTCTGCCATCTTCATAATACTGTGTGCAGGCCTCTGTTGAGATTGTGAAGCCCTGGGGTACAGGAAGACCGATTTTGGTCATCTCTGCAAGGTTTGCACCTTTACCGCCGAGGATCTCACGCATTGAAGCGTCGCCCTCTTTGAAAAGGTAAACAAATTTCTGTGCCATTGTAATTACCTCCAATATTTTTGATATGGATTATAAGGGGCATAGTTATCCCCTTAATATTCGCCTAATAGTATAACACAGTGTTATGCACAATGTCTATACTTTTTTGTTAAAATTTGTTTGAGGTTTACAAGGATTTTTTTGTATAAAATTACACACAAAAACATTTATTTTACTTGTATTTTGAATTCTTTTGTGGCATAATTAGATTGGATGTATATTATAGTTTTTGATATACCCTCCCAAATGCTATAAGGAGGTTTGGTTATGAACTCCAACTGTGCAGTTATTCTCGCCGCCGGCGAGGGCACCAGAATGAAGTCCTCGAAACCCAAGGTTATGGCTGAGGTGCTTTTTAAGCCTATGATAAATTGGGTGATTGATGCCGCCAAAAACGGTGGTATTGATGACATCTGCGTTGTCACAGGTTACCGCAATGACATTCTCGAAGCTCACCTGAACGGTGAATACAAAACAGTGCTTCAATCCGAAAGATTGGGTACAGGTCATGCTGTTATGCAGGCAAGGGATTTTTTGCAGCAGCACAGAAACGGCAATGTCCTGATTCTCAACGGTGACGCTCCTCTTATGGACAGCGCCACGATCCACAACGCTCTTGACCATCACATTGAGCTCGGCAACAGCGCCACGGTTATCACCGCAAATGTCAGCAACCCCTTTGGTTACGGCAGAATCGTGAGAAACGAGAAGCGCCTTCTCAGCGCAATTGTAGAAGAAAAAGAAGCCACCGATGAGCAAAAAGCAATCACCGAGGTCAACTCAGGCGCATACTGGTTCAGGTGCGACGATTTACTCAAAGCGCTTGACAAGATTGTTGAACAGCACGAGGAAGGCAAGGAATATTACCTCACCGATGCTATCGAAATCATTATCAATTCTCACAGACACGCTTCTGCATTCAAGGCAAAAAGCAGTGATGTTGTGCTTGGCGCAAACGACAGAGCTCAGCTTTATGAACTGAATGAAATTGCAAGAAAATCTGTGCTTTATGATAAAATGAGAAGCGGTGTTTCTATCCCCTGTATTGACGGAGTTATTATCTGCCCCGATTCGGAAATCGGCACAGACACAGAAATTCTCCCCGGAACAATTATCAAAAACGGTTCAGAAATCGGCAGCGGTTGCGTTATCGGCCCCAACAGCTTGTTGGACAATGCCGTTGTTGAAGATGATGTTGAGCTTAACAACACTCAGGTTTACTCTTCAACTGTTAAGGCAGGTGCGCACATCGGCCCGTTTGTGAGAATCCGCCCCGACTGTGTTGTTGGCGAAAAGGTTAAAATCGGCAACTTTGTTGAGCTTAAAAATGCCAATATCGGTGACGAAACAAGCATTGCCCACCTCACCTACCTTGGTGACGCTGATTTCGGCAAAAGCGTTAATGTGGGTTGCGGATGTGCAACAGTCAACTATAACGGCAAAGACAAAAACCGCACCGTTGTGGGTGACCATGCATTCATCGGCTGCAGCACATACCTTGTTGCCCCCGTTACTGTTGGTGAGAACGCCTACACCGCCGCAGGCTCAGTAATAACAGAGGATGTGCCCGAGGACGCACTTGCCCTTGCAAGAAGCCGTCAGGTAATAAAAAAAGACTGGGTTAAAAACAAAAAGCCATACAAATGGCAGAAATAAGGAGAAACAAAAATGAACAAGAACACTTTAATTAAAATTTTCAGCCTTGTGATGATTCTGGCAGTTATCGTTTCAACCGTCGGTTGTTCCCTTGGTGACGAAGGCACCAAAGACGGTGAGGTTGGCGCGATTGACGTTGAAAAGATTGAGCCTGAAAACGGCACAATCATCTACGAAGGCACAAAAGTAAACGACGAAGGCAAAACAGAAAAAGTAAGCCAGGTTGTGGACGTTGAACATATTGATACACCTATGATTCAGCCCGATAAATTTATTGAAAACGAAGCTGACAAAGACGAGTTCATCAAAGAAGACGGCAAAGAAGATTATGGTATGACCGATGATGAAATCAAAGACGTTGTTGACAACGCTGAAAACTATAAATCCTTCTACATCTTCAAGCTTGTGGAAAACAAAACCGACAAAACAATGGTTTGCAAAAGCGTTTCTGCCAAGAAGGGTGACGGCATTTATGTCCGCACAAAGCTTGATGCTGAATACGGCATCGGTTCAGGCAACTGCACAAGTATTGCAATTTATGCAACAGCAGATATGAACAAATACAAAACCGACGAAGAGCTTGAGGCTGCATTTGACGCGCTTGACATCAAGATTGAATATGCCCTCACAGACGACCCCTACGGTGAAATTGAAGATTGGGATAACGTAACAACAAAGGTAATTGAGCTTTAATATGTTTTTTAAAAAGAAAGAATTCAGTTCAGCTTCTGCCCCCGAATATCTGATTGTCGGTCTCGGCAACCCCGGTGACAAGTATGAATATACCCGTCACAACGTGGGATTTCTTACCCTCGACAGACTCGGCGTTGAAGAAGACTGCAAAATTAACAAAATCAAATACAAATCCTTGCTCGGTGAGGTTAACCTTGGCGGTCACCGTTGCATCGTAATCAAGCCCCAGACCTTTATGAACAACAGCGGAGAGGCTGTGCGTGAGGTTTCGGCATTTTACAAAATTCCGCCCGAAAAGATTATTGTTGTTTTTGATGACATATCCCTCCCCTGCGGCAAAATGAGAATCCGCAGAAAGGGCACAGACGGAGGTCACAACGGAATCAAAAGCATCATCTATCACCTCAAAAGTGATGCATTCCCCCGCATCAAGGTTGGCGTAGGCGCAAAGCCTCACCCCGATTATGATTTGGCGGATTGGGTGCTTTCCAACTTCAAAAAGGATGAAATGGAAGAAATCAAAAAATCAACCGTCAATGCCTGCGAAGCATTGAGACTGATTGTTGACGGCAAAACAGACCTTGCGATGAACAAATTCAATTCATAACCAAAGCCGCCATTTACGGCGGCTTTGCTGTGGCTGAATTTACATTTTAAAGTTGCTGATTGTGTCAACAACGTCGCTTGCGGTTCTGATGGCTTTGTTTGCCATTTTGCGGTATTTGCGGGTGTTATTGCCCGACATCATCATACTGCCGAGAGCCATTGTTGCTCCGCCGGCAAGCATACCGACACCAACTTTTTTCATCATTGCTGCTGATTTTTTCTGCATCTTTATCCCTCCAAAAGTTTTATCAATATTATTTTAACCTGAAAGGAGATCTATATGCCGCAGTTAAATATTGTTCTCGTCGAGCCTGAAATTCCGCAGAACACAGGCAACATTGCACGTACCTGCGCCGCAACAGGAGCAAGGCTTCATATAATTGAGCCAATGGGATTCAAGATTGACGACAAAAAATTAAAACGCGCAGGACTTGACTACTGGCATTTGCTTGACATTACATACTACAAAAATCTTGAAGATTTTTTTGACAAAAACAACGGAAGTTATTTCTATTTTTCAACAAAAGCAAAGCACAGATATTCTGACATAGAATACCCCGACAACACCTTTTTGTTTTTTGGCAAAGAGACAAAGGGTTTGCCCGAGGACTTGCTCTATAACAACCCTGAGAGCTGTGTGAGGATTCCGATGATTAATGATTCTGCCGCACGTAGCCTCAATCTTTCAAACTCGGTGGCAATTGCGGCTTACGAGGTACTCAGGCAGTGGGATTTCCCCGAGCTTCTTTGCAAAGGTCAGTTAACTAAATATGAATGGTAAAATCAAACGGGTCGAAAATTCGACCCGTTTTCATTTGCTGTTTTCAATTATAAGTTTGATTATTTCTTTTTCTTTTAAATTAAGACTTCGATAACCATCTATTATTTGCTTTTCATCTGCATTTAAATCATATTTCTCAATGTTTTCAATTTTTCTATCAATACCGGTGTTTCCTATAAGATAGTCAACAGATGTTGAAAAATAGTTTGCAATGGCAATGAGGGTTGCAATATCAGGTTCAACGCTGTGGTTTTCATATTTGTTTACTGATTGCTGGCTTACGCCTATAATGTCCGCAAGCTGTTGTTGACTGACGTTGGCTCGGCTACGTAATGTTTTTAAATTTTTAACCATAGTTATCACCTCAATTGTAAAGTGTAACAACTTTAGATTGTTAAATAAAAATCTCATTGGTTGTTGTTGACAACAACTTTTGGTTGTGGTATCATTCTTTTGAAGGAGGTCTTTTTATGTATTGTAATAATTGCAATGCCCAATTGGCTGAAAATGCATTGTTCTGTCACAAATGTGGAATCAAGGTCAATGACAAATTAGAAACCGAAACTTGCAATTCTGTGCAAAATTCGGATGAAATTACAGATATCAATCCCGAAACCACACCCAAAACAATAAGCTACACCACAAAACAGCACAAACTTAAATTCATCAAATCAGCTGCCGGTAAATTTAAAAACATTTCAAGGAAAAAGCGAATTATATTGATTTGCAGTTTGATTTTGATTATCGGCACCATAGTATTAGTTGTTTGCTTAAATTCAGGAAGTTCATCAAGTAGTTACAGTTCATCATACAACAGCAGTTACTCTCTTGAAGATTCTTTAGAAACAATAGCAACATCCGCACTGTATAACGAGCTTCGACAGCGCTTTAGCTATACCGATGTTTTCAATTTGGGCGCAACACGATATTCAATAGGGTCAATAACAGAAACTGACACCCAATGGATAGTCAGAGGCACATTTTCACTGTATGATTATTATGGTAAAATCACATCCTACTATAATGAAACTTTTTCTGTAAAAATAGATAAAAATACCCACAAAACGACCTGTACTATAAGTCTTTAATATGGAGGTTTTAACAATGAAAAAATTTATAACAATTACAATCCTGATGCTTTTAAGCATTTGTTTGCTTTGCTCTTGTTCTTCGGGTAACAATGAAGAACCAACGACTACTACCGAACCCGCACCCGTTTATACATATTTCGAAGATGTAGGAGGAGTTATCCCCAAGCCTGACTCTGTTAACTCTACAGTCACATTTAAAACCGACAAAGAAGATGAAACAGACGGTAAAATTATGCATATTTACACGTATCCTTATAGCACTACAGATGATGCCGCAGATATGATTTCAGAATATCTTGATGTTGTAAAAGAAAACGAAGCCTTGACTGTTGTTAATTCATACTCATTGAATTCTTCAACCGGTGTATGGAAAGTAAAGAGAGAGGGAACTGAACTTTGCTGGATAATCTCTTCACCCGGCACATTATCCGTCAAATTCACCTTTGATGAAACCATTTCAACAACAAAATAAATCATAACAGTCTGTCATTTTTGGCAGACTGTTTTTTTGAAAAAGCAATAAAAAATAGACACTTCTTCAATAAAGCATATTGATAATAAGAAAAAAAGGTGATAAAATGTTGTTATCCATATAATAGGAGGAGTATATATGAGTTTTTTTAGTCCGTTTATCGCAGTTATTGTAGCACTTTCAACGCTGGTTACCGCTGTTTTCAGCTACGGCAAACCCGTTGATGACGAAGACTACAAGGTTTATGACAACGTTATTCTTATGATTGGTGACGGTATGGGTGAAAATCACCTTGCAGCCGCTAAAGCCAAATACGGCATTGACCTTGCAATGGAAAATGTTCCCGTCAGAGGTCAGTCACAGACAGTTAACTACTGGGGCGCCACCACCGACAGCGCCGCAGGCGGAACAGCACTCGCTTCAGCCATCAGAACCACTAACGGCTTTGTTGGTCTCAGCGTGTTTGACCCCACAGGCAGCATCATTGAGCCTATGAACCTCAGTGAGCTTGCAATTTCTCTCGGCAAATCTGCAGGCGTTGTTACCACTGACTCAACTTCAGGTGCCACCCCCTCTGCTTTTTCTGCCCACGCTGCAGACAGAGGTATGTATGAAGACATCAGCCACGACCAGCTCAACTCTGACCTCACTCTTATCTGGGGTGCAGCAGAAACTTACATCACAAGAGAAATGGCAGCGGAGCACGGCTTTGCATACCTTGACGACGTGGCCGACATTGAAGCCCTTCCCGCAGGCACACGCTCACTCGGTCAGTTCAACTGGGATGACTTCGTTAATCTTTCAAACCCCGAAACAACTCCCACCATTGAAAAAATGACAATGGAAGCTATTGATATTCTTGACGACGACGAAGACGGCTTCTTCCTTATGGTTGAGGGCGCACGCATTGACAAATGCTCACACAGCAAGGACATTGACGGTGCAGTTGATCAGCTTGTTGAATTTGACAAAGCAATTGCCTATGCCCTCGATTACGCTAAAAAGGACGGCAGCACTCTTGTTGTTATCACCGCTGACCACGAAACAGGTTCTGTTGAATATTCATCAGAAAAAGGTGGTTATTACTGCACAACAGGCAGTCACTCAAGCAGAAACGTTCCCCTTCTTGTTTCTGACGCAGAAGCAGGCTTCAACAACGATGAAGCCATCAAAAACAAGAGAATTCCTGCTCAGCTTGCGCTCTGCCTCGGTGCAGAAAAGGGCACATTCCCCGCTTGCACTCCCGTTCTCGGCAAAAAAGACTGATAGGATGATTTAGCAATGAAAAAGCTTTTATCTGTTTTACTTTGTGTTGTAATAGCTTTCGGTTCAACAACCGCTATGGCTGTTACAAAAGAAGAATGCAATGACTATCCCGTTATCATCGTGCCCGGCTACGCCTCAACAACATTTTATATGTTTGATGAAAACGGTGAAAAATATAACGCATGGAAGCCCACCGGCGACCAGCTGCTTGACGCTGTTAAAGAAAACGCTCTTTTGTTGGGCAAGTCTTTTGTGGAATTCACCGCAGGTGACGTTCAGGCTCTTGCCGACGCTGTTGGTGAATCACTTCTGAGTAAGCTTGACACCATATCCTGCAACGACGACGGCAGCAGCAAGCATCAGCTTTACAAATATCATTTCAGCGCAGAAGAAACTCAGGATTCTTATCTTAAAGAAAACGACCCTGCAAACCGTATGGAAGCGGAAATCTGCGACTATCTTGCTCAATATATCGGCAATGAAAACATCTTTGCTTTTATGTGCGATTTCAGAATGGGCAGTGTTTACTGCGCAGAAGAGCTTGATGCGTATATTCAGGACGTCAAAAAATTCACAGGCAAGGATAAGGTGAATATCTTTGCCGTAAGCCACGGCGGCCAAGTTGCAGGCACATACCTTTCAATCTACGGAACCAAGGGTGATGTTGAAAACGCTGTGCTCACCATTCCTGCTCTCGGCGGTGCGCTGTTGGCATATGACATCATGTCGCAGAACGTTAAGTTTGACGAAGAACTGCTTCTCCGCTTTGTTCAGTGCGGTATGATGCTTGAAGAAGACTACGACTGGCTTATGCAGTTGCATATTCTTGGTTTTCTTGATGACCTTGTAAACGCTCTTATCCCCTATGTTGCAGACATTGCCTTCAACTGGGGAAGCCTTTGGGATTTTGTTCCCACAGAATATTATGAAGAGCTGAAAGCTGAGCTTCTTGATGAAACAGCAAATGCCGAAATCATCAGAAAGAGCGACTATATGCACTACGAAATTATGCCCAACTTCGCAGAAAACTTTAAAAAAGCTCAGGCGGCAGGGGTTAACATTTCAATTATGGCAGGCTACGGTGTGCCGAGCATCACCGGCTCACAGGAAAATTCCGATGCGATTATTTCAACCAAAGCCTCAACAGGCGCAAAAGTTGCTCCCTTTGGTGAACGCTTTGCCGATGGTTACACACAGGCTGTTGACACCGGCCTTTATCAGGTTTCACCGGGTATGGACATTGACGCATCCTGCGGCTACCTTCCCAAGAACACCTGGTATATTGAGGGATATTTCCACGGAATGACCTTCAAGGATGAATTTTCAAAGGAGCTTACATATGAGCTTCTTCTCACAGACAACATCAAGGATGTGACCTCTAATCCGGATTATCCTCAGTTCCACGCAACCACCAACCCATATGAGCCTGTTTTTGCAAGGTTCAACTCAAGCGTTGAGGGTTACGTTTCCGACAAGGATTCAAGCCTCATTGTGACCAACAATTCCACAAAGAGCAATATGACAATTCTGGGAATCAACACAAATCTTGGCATTGAGTTTGACAGCCTTGCATTCCCCACACTTGCCCCCGGTGAAAGCATTGAGCTTGAGTTCTCAGGCAAGTTTCCCGAGGCTTCGGCCGTAAAAAAAGAGATTTGCATCAGCTATGCACTTGACAACAATGTTACTCCTATTGGTGAGAGAAATCTTTCTTTCACTGTTATGAACGGTAAAAAGGCAGAATACGACAGTGAAAATCCGTATTCACCGTTCAACTCGAAAACAGGGCTTGAAAATTTGACAAACGGTGCTTTTGATGATATACTTGGTAACCTTGGAATCAAGAAAATTGTATCAATCGTTGTAAACATTTTCACTTCCTGGATCTTAACTGTTTTTAACAAAGCAGGAATTAACTTTTAGAAAGGCGGACAATCATGGGATTTTGGGCATTCACATTAGTAACGGATCTGATAGTTCCCGTTCTTGTGTTGCTTTTCGGTATCCATTATGGCAAAAACGGTGCACCCAAAAGCATTGAGGGTCACAGCGGTTTCCGCTCACGCCGTGCCACCAAGAGCTGGGATGCATGGGTATTCACTCACAAGCTTGCAGCTAAAATATGGCGCTTGGCGGGTATCATTATGCTCCCCGTTACGGCTCTGATGATGATTTTTGCCATCGGCTTTTCAGTTGAAATGCTTGCATTTTACGGATCCCTTATTTTTGCTTTTCAGGGCTTTGCCTTTGTGGGCACCATTATTTATGTTGAAAGTCAGATTAAAAAGAACTTCAATGATTATGGTGTAAGAACCCCTGAATCAATTGAGAAAGAGCAAAAAGAAGAAGAGAAAAAAGCTGCCAAAGAAGCAAAAAACTCTAAAAAAAAAAGAATAATTAAAACAGTAATAATTGTTCTTGTTTCGATAGGCGTTCTTTCGGGCTCTGTAGCAGGCGTTTATGTTAACAACTTGCTGGATAAGGTTAATTTCGAAGATGAAGTTGTGATGTCGGTTGACCCCGACATTGAAGCCGAAGAAGAGCTTGACTTCAGCATTGACGAAAAAGAGGACTCGCCAACAGTTGAGCCTCCGACCGCAGCAAAGCCTGACAAAATCCCGGATAAAACAAGGCCTCAGGTCACCAAAAAACCTACTACAACCAAGAAGCACAATACCTCTAATTCACTCGTTTCCATTCAGAAGGTTGAAAACGGAGTCGAAAAAGAGTATCAGGTGTCGGAAGACAAATTGAAACAAGAGGCTGCTGTTATTCAGCAGCAAGCCGACAAAGATATTGAGCAGAACCTGGAAAAAGACACCTCAATCTGGTATTCTGCCGACGTGTATAACCTGCTTATTATTGGTTATGATGCCGGTGAGCAGGAAGCCGTTATGTTTGACGGAATGCAGTATCCTCGTTCTGACAGTATGATTATTGCTTCTATCAACAAAAAGAAGGAAACCATCAAGCTGGTTTCACTTTCACGCGCAACCTATGTTGCCATTGACGGCTACGGCAACAAGCGCCTTAACACCGCCCACGCTTTTGGCGGCGCCAAAAAGCTGATTGAAACAATTGAAAACAACTACAAAATTAAAATTGACAATTATATGTCGGTTGATTTTAAGGGATTTTCAAAAATCATTGATGCAATGGACGGCGTAAGTGTAGATATGTCTGCAATTGAAGCAAACTTTGCCTTCAACCGTGAAGACCTGAAAGCAGGCAACTACACCCTCAACGGCAAACAGGCACTCAAATTTGTGAGATTAAGACAGACTGACTCTGACAGACAGAGAACCGGCAGACAGAGGAAGGTTTTGAAATCTATATTTGATAAATTCAAGACCCAGACGCTTGCTCAGGAGCTTGAATTTATGGAAACCGTTCTCCCATATGTGACAACGGATATGGCCAAAGGTATGCTCGTTAAAAGAATCACCGAGGCACAGTCATATCTTGATTTCAAGATGACAGAAGATATTATTCCTCATAACGCTATCAAGCTCACGCTTAAGGAAGGCAAAGAGGTAATAATTCTTGATTGGGACGAAACCACATCTTACATTCACAAAATACTTTATGACGGTGCAGATGTGAAAAAAATTGAAAAAGCATAAAGCAAACAAAATGCCCTCGACAGAGCGATCTGTCGGGGGCTGATTTTATTTGTTGAGAAATTTGTTTATTGCGGTGTATTCACGAAGATACATTCCTGTGTTATGAGCTCTTTCTTTAAAAATCGCCAACGCCTCATCAAAGGTTTTCCACTCGGGGGTCATATTGATATTGATTTCATGCTGGGTGAGATGACGCTCGCCGTGGGAACAGATTTCACAAGCAAAAATATGACTTTCGTGGATTGTATCCATATCATATTCCCACACCTCTATAACGCGTTCAACAGCCTTCACGATGTAGCCGGTTTCTTCCTCCACTTCGCGTTCACAGCAGGCTTCAAGGGTTTCCCCTGCTTCGCGACCGCCGCCGGGCAAAACATAAACTCCCTGCTTCACTTCGTGAGAAAGAAGAATTTTGTCTCCGCCGGTTAAAATTCCGCGGCAGGCAACTCTGCGACGAGGTGTGTTGCCTGTGTAGGTATCGTGATAAATGTGAACAACACCATTGATTTTTTCAACTCTCATAGATCAAATACCGTATGCAGCAGAAATGTCTGCTTCCTTAACTTTTTTGTTGTTGAGATATGTGCCTGCATCCGACTTTACTGTTAGGCTTTTAATGCAGTTCATAATATCCTCCTGATTATTCAACAACTATGCCTCTTGCCTTTCTCTGCTCAGCAAGCTCAGCTGTGATTTTTTCTTTTTTGGCACCTACAAGGTCGTAGAAGAAAATGGGAATTGCACAAAGAAGGAGGCTCACACCGGGAACGATTGTTATAAGAGCAAACATTGCAAATTCCTGGCCGTTTGTGAGGTTGATTGTAGCGGCACCTGATGCATCATACATTGAGTTGACATCAATGCTTACAACCATATACATACCGATAATCATAACAGTTGAAAGCGCGTTGCCAAGCTTGTTAACAAATGACTGGCAGGCTGAGCCAAGAGCTGTGTTTCTGTGGCCTGTTTCCCATTCCATATAATCAAGGCTGTCACATACCATAGCGTAAATAACAACATTGAGAACGCCGAGAGGAATTGAAGAAATAATCATTGTGGGGATGCAGAGGAAAAGGTTCTTTGTTGTCCAACCGATGAGGCAGGTCAAAAAGCTAGCAACCGCACCGAAAATGCAGGAATAAAGCACAAGCTGCTTATAATTGAACTTTTTGTAAAGGAATGGAATTGCAATCATTGTGCCGAACATACCGATAGCGGCGCACACCTGAATAATAAGAGCAACGGTTGAAACGTTTTTCTGGAAATCGTCATTGATAACGAAGCCTGCGTATCTTGCAACGTGAGGCGCGGCAGCCTGAAGCATATAGCGGCCGAAGGAAAGTGTGCCTGAAAGAACAACAAGCATAAGGGGCTTACAATGGAAAATGCGATAAAGGTTGCCCTTTTCTCCTTTTGCCTTTTTGGAGGCATTGGGGAGGTTAATTCTTTCTTTAACAGAGAAGGATGACATTGCAAAAAGGAAAATACCCACAACTGTGCAGGAAATTGCCATAACTGCATATTTCTTTTCATCAGCTTCAGCGTCGGAATAACCCATTCCCTTGAGAACAGGACCCATAATCATAGGAAGAACGGTAACAATACCTGTGGAAATGCCGCCGAATGTGCGGGCAAGAGAAATGAGCTTGCCGCGTTCTTCGGGGTTGGGAGTCATAATATTGGGAAGGCTCCAGAAAGGAACGTCACTTGCGGTATAAATCATACCCCACAGAACATACACAACAGCTGTGTAAATCATCAAAGGACCATCAACAAGGTCAGGCTTTGTGAACATCATAATTGTGAGGGCGGCAATAGGAAGAACCGTCCACACGGGGTAGGGCTTCATTCTGCCCTGCTTTGTTTTGTGGCGGTCAACAATCATACCCATCATCGGGTCGTTGATAGCATCCCACACACGAGCAAAGAGCATAAGAAGCATAACAAACATCGGCGCAAGGCGAAGAACATTTACATAATAGTCAGTTACATAGCTTGACATACAGCTGTAAATGAGGTTCTGACCCAATGCGGCAATTGTGAAAATTTTAAATTCTTTTTTAGGGATTACAAACCCTGAGGGTATGGTTTTGGGGCTTTTGGTTTTTGCCATAAAAACACGCTCCTGTCTGATATAATTTGACTTGTATATTTTACCATAACAGTTGTTTTTGTTCAACAAGAAAATTATATTTTTGCATAAAAAATCGGATGCACCGAAGTGCATCCGAAAGCGAATTTATTAGTCTTCCTTTTTCTTGTGGAAGAGGATTTTGTCAACGGGGAAATAGAGGAAGAACTGAAGAGCAGAGCAAACCATCATAGCGGCGTTGCTTGCAAGAGCCTGAGACCAGCCCCAGCCACAGAATACATCATAAAGAGTGGGGTTGAGCCATGCTGTGAAGAGAATGAGAGCAATTGTGAAAGCGATGTAAATCGGAAGAGCAACTGCAATGTTGGCACCTGAATTGAAGGTTTTTTCTTTGTTTACAAAGAAAGCAACAATCTGAGCAACGATGTTTGCAACGTTTACTGTGATGCAGTAACCGAGACCGCCCTGAATAATTGCACCAAGCTCATTTTTAACAACAGGATATTCCAACACGAGGAAGTTGAATTCTGTTGCATACAAATCCTGGATTGCAGGGATAAGAGGGATGAGGTTTGTTAATGCAATCTGCACGATCATTGCAAGGAGACTTACAACGATGAACTTAACAAACTGCCATACTGTGACAAGCAATGAACCTTTTTCTTCGGCTGCTTTGTCGATGTCTTTTAAATTTTTTGCCATTTTGAATACCGCCTTTTAATTAAATATTGTTTTTTATGTAATCAACTGCTCCTCCCAAAAGAGCAATAATTTCGGTTGCATAGTCTGTTTCAGCCTCTGCAACAAGAGGATTAAGCTCTTTAAGGGAAATATCAGCTTCCATAAACTGTGGATAATCGGAGTTTGCAAAAACTGTGGGTTGTGCATCACTGGTGACAAGCCACACAACAAAATCCGCATAATCGTTGAACACACCGTTTTCATCACAGAAAACACCAACATGAGGCTGCCCCTTGATGAACCAGGTGGATTCAGGGAAAAGACAGGTTGAAGCGTCGATTTTGTTATCAACTGAAATATGGTTGTGGCCGCACTTCACTGCCTGAACATAATCTTCACCAAGCACCTCACCGGAAAGAGCTACGGTTGCGCCGTTGCTTGTGCAGGGAGTTTCGATAAGGTCATCGCCTTCAACATTTGCCTTTGGAGTAACAGGGATGCTACCCTTGTCATAGTGAGAGCAAATAGAAATTTTAACACCGTTTTCTTTTGCTTCGGTTAATATTTCATCATTCTTTGCACTGACATTCTTGTTGTAATAGGTTATTTTTTCGATGAGATCGTCACCTGTGTTTTCATCGGTCATAAATGAAACTGCTTCGTCAAAATATTCGGGACGAACAAAAGCCCACATACCGGGAAGTCGGCCAAAAATCTCACGAAGAGCGGACCAGAGATTTTCATCACTCACCTGCTGAAGGAAGCTGTCAAGCCACAGGAAGGTGGATGAAAGCATTGAAGCCTGACCCAAACCGTCAAAAGCAAGTGAAACCAAGTCGTCTGCACTTTGGTCGGGAACAGTAATCAGCTTGGACAAAAATGTGAATAAATCCTTCTGATTGAGCGCTACGCTGCCAATGAACATTTCACTGACAAAATAAAGACCTCTGTGTGCTGCCGACATAAAGATGATGCTTTCAATATCATCACTACCGAATTTTTCAAGGTATGCAATGGTCTGAACGCCGCCCATACTACAGGGCACAAGCACAACTTTGTCGCTTCCTGTTGCAGATTTGACATTTTTAATCATTTTGTCAAGACCATTTGCGTTTGAGCAAGGGTCAAGTCGCCAGTCGTAATTATAGAAATAGGTGTTTTCTTCGCCAACTTCACGGCTGACCGCAAACGCAATCTGAATTTCAGAAACATCGTTTGCATAATCAAACTCATAATTATCAATTGACAATGGGTATGTAATGGGAGCAACATTATACTTTGAGTTGCCGTTTTCGTCACATTTGAATTCCTCAAAAATGTCACTTACGATATAAGCTGCAGTTTTAGAAAAAACTGACACATCACCGGTGACAAGAGTTATGGCAATTCCAAAAACAGCGTGTGCAATAACAGATGGAAAATCTACCTGCGGCGGATAAACCATTTTTTCACTTTCTGTTCCCATATCCATATAAAACGGACGAGCACCCACACCGCTGACGATAATCACGGGAGTTACTTCAGCCTTTGCAAAAGCGCCAAGGCTCATACCTGTGATAAGCATTACCAGAGCCATAAGCACCGCTAAGAGTTTTTTCAAACAAAACCCTCCTTTTATTCATTTAGAGTATTATAGCAATAAAAAGGCGCGGTTGTCAATATTTAACACCGCGCTAAAGCTTATTTATTGAGATATTCTTTTAAATCGCAAATTGCTTTGCGGTAGCCCTCAAAGCCCATACCGCAGATTGTTTTAACGGCAACCATGCTGACATAAGAAAACTGTCGGAACTCCTCACGCTGCGAAATATCTGAAATATGCACTTCAACCGTGGGAATCGCCACAGCCTTAAGAGCGTCGAGAATAGCCACGCTTGTGTGGGTATATGCCGCAGGATTTATAACGATGCCGTCAAACTCTCCGTAGGCTGACTGAATTTTATCCACAATGTCACCCTCGTGATTTGACTGAAAATGCTCATATTCAACACAATTTTCTTCGCAAGCCTTGTCGATAAACTCAAGAAGCTGAGCGTAATTTTGCGCCCCGTAAACACCCGGTTCACGGATACCCAACATATTTATATTCGGACCGTTAATTATAAGAAATTTCATCTTATTTCTCCTTTGATGGCATCAAGAATTTTAGCAAGGGTTATCTGAGGGTCATCGTCAACATCAACACACACATCGGCAAGGGATGAATATATGGGAGTTCTGATTTCTTCAAGCTTTTTAATTTCTTCAGGACTTTTTGAAAGAGGTCTGCCCTCTGTCGCAAGGCGGTCAGATTCCCTTCTGAGCCAGACAACCAAAGAATTCTGCCTGATACAATATCGGTTCTCTTCTCTGAGCACTGCTCCTCCGCCGGTTGCAATAACAAGCCCGCTTTTTTTAGTGCAATCAGCCACAGCCTTTGCTTCGGCAGACCTGAAATAAGCTTCACCGTGCATAGCCAGAATCTGCGAAGCGGCACAGCCTTCATTTGTTTCAACAAGGCTGTCTGTGTCAACAGCTTCACGCTTTAATTCTTTGGCGAGAAGATTTGATATCGTTGACTTTCCGCAACCGGGCATACCGATGAGAACAATATTTTTGCGAAGTGAGGCAAGCTCGTTGATAACCTCGCCGATTTTACTTTGAGGAATTGTGCCGCCGATAAATTTTTCGGCAGACATATGTGCCTGAGCCACAAGCATTGAAAGTCCGTTGGCATAAGACACACCAAGTTTTTTTGCATCATACAAAAACGGTGTCATCGATGGATTGTAGATTAAATCAAGGCAACCCAAAAGTGTCGGAAAGCGCGACAGTTCAATCACTCTTTCACCGTTGTGAGGGTACATTCCCACAGGAGTGGTATTGACAATTACATCAGCATTTTCATACTGATAAACATTTTCATAATTGACATCACCCGTTCTTGAAACGCTGACAATTTCTTTGGCTCCCATATCCTCCACCACGGCCTTAACCGTGAGAGATGCACCGCCAGTGCCCAAAACAAGAACTGTTTTGCCTGCAATTTCAATTCCGCTTTGCTCAATCATATAAGAAAAACCAAAGTAATCGGAATTATCACCGTACAAAGTACCGTCGGGCTGAACTGTGATTGTGTTGACGCTGCCGATTTTTTTTGCGGTTTCCGAAAGCTCAGCACAATATTTTATTACATCCTTTTTATAGGGGATGGTCACATTGAGTCCGCTGAATTCTCTCTTTTCAAAAAATTCATCAAGCTCGTCGGGCTCCTTTTCAAAAAGAACATATTCATAATTACACAACAGGTTGTGGATTTCGGGCGAAATGCTGTGAGAAAGCTTTCTGCCCAGCAAACCGTAAGGTTTCATTATTACACCTCAGATAATTTCTGTATATGAGCCGAGATAATCGAAGGAATCCAACTCATTATCAAGCTCGTTAATCAATTCAAACAATTCGTTGCGATAAATTGACGCATCAAGGTCAATATAAAACTTGAACTCAAAATCTCTGCCTGGAATCGGTCGGCTTTCAAGTTTAATGAGATTGATATCAAGAGCTCTGAATTTTGAAAGAACATCAAACAATGCGCCCGGTCTGTGAGGTACCTTGAAAACGATACTTGTTTTTTGCGCACCGGGATAAATTTCAAGGTCTTTGGAAACACAGATGAAGCGGGTATAGTTGTTGTCGGTGTTCATAATATCATCACGAATGCTGACAAGGTTATAAAGGTCGGCACAGTCGGGAGAGCCGATGGCGGCAATATCATCTCTTCCGCTTTTTGAAACATATTCTGCAGCGGCGGCTGTGTTATCGAACACAGTAACCTTAACATTGAGAGAGGAAATGAACTTACTGCACTGACTGAGTGCCTGCTCATGAGAAACGATTTCTTTCACATCTTCAAGGCGTACTCCCCTTCTGACAAGAAGACTGTGATAAATTTTGAGCTTAAGGCTTTTTACAATATAAAATTTATATTTACCAACAAGGTCATAAACCGCGTTGACCGTACCTGCCGTGCTGTTTTCGAGGGGAACAACACCGTATTTACATTCACCTGATTCAACTGACCTGAACACATCTTCCCATGTTTTGCAGTAGCTTATATCAGGGGAGTCAAAAATTCTGTCGCAGGCACTTTGGGCATATGCACCCTCAACACCCTGACAACCCACCTTGGCATTGCGGGGAAAAAGCTGAGGCGTTTCTTCAACGGCTTTTTTTATTTTGTCGGTCACAGGAGAAGACGGAATCAGCTTTTTGAACTGATATGAACGGCTGACCTGAAACAAGGTTGAATAGAGAATTTTGGCATAAGAGCTGAGATCCTCATCAACCTGCGCACTGACGCGATTGATGATATCTCTTTCTCTGCGACGGTCATAAACAGCCATATCGTGCTGACGCTTGTAGTCCGCAACATCCTTGGCAAGGAGCATACGTTTTTCAAACAAAGCGGAAATTTCATCGTCAATAGTATTTATCTGCTGTCGGATTTCATTTAAATCAAGTTCCATTGTTACACCTTATTTCAACAAAAAATCTGCAAGCACCAAAGCCGCAACCGCCTGAACAACAGGCACAGCGCGCTGAACAATGCACGGGTCGTGTCTGCCGGGGGTACCGAAGGTCTCTTCCTCACCCGTTGCAAGGTTGAGGGATGTCTGCTCTTTGGCAATTGAGGGTGTGGGCTTGAACGCAACCCTGAACACTATGGGCATACCTGAGGTTATTCCGCCGATTACACCACCATGGTTGTTGGTTTTTGTTTTAACGGCTTCATCGTCGAGGCAATAGGGGTCATTGTGCTCACTTCCGCGCATTTCCGCAGCCTTAAAGCCCGCACCGAATTCAATTCCTCTGACGGCAGGAATGCCGAAAACTGCAGAAGCAAGACGGTTTTCTATGCCGTCAAAAATGGGATTGCCCACACCTGCAGGCACACCTGTGATTACACACTCAACCACACCGCCGACAGAGTCACCTTCTGCTTTGGCAGAAAGAATTTCAGCCTTCATTCTCTCCCCTGCTTCATCGCTGATAACAGGAAATGATTTTTCTTCAAGGGCTTTAAATTTTTTCATACTGCCCGACACAAAATCTATATCATCATCGCAAACGGTTGAAATTGATTTGATTCTTGCACCGATTTCAATACCGTTACGCTCCAGAATCTGCATCAGAAGTCCGCCCGCAAAGCACAAAGGGGCTGTCATGCGTCCCGAAAAATTTCCTCCGCCTCGCGGGTCGTTCATCCCTGCATAGCGGATAAGAGCCGGGTAATCTGCGTGGCTCGGTCGGGGAAGGTTTCTGAGCTTGTCATAATCCTGCGAGCGGGTGTTTGTGTTTTTTATAACAGCGCAGACAGGCGCGCCGCAGGTTGTGTCATTAACAATGCCTGACAAAACTTCGGGCAAGTCCGCCTCTTTGCGGGGGGTTGAAAATTCATTCTGCCCGGGAGCGCGCCTTTTCATAAAAGCGCAAAGCTTATCCATATCAATTTTTTCACCTGCAGGAATTCCGTCAATAACACATCCGATACTGTCAGAATGGGACTGACCAAAAACCGTATAACAGATATTTTTACCAAAGCTACAAGACATTGCATTTACCTCCCAAGAAAGCAAAATCTTCAAAAAACGAGGGGTATGATTTGTTGACCGCCTGAGCGTTGCTGATTGTGATTTCACCGCCTGAGCAAATGGCGGCAACCGCACAGGACATCACCATTCGGTGGTCATTGAAGCTGTCAACACAACCGCTGAGACAAGCTTCGGGATTGCCGTTTATAACAAGACCGTCGGACAACTCCGTGACCTCTGCGCCAAGAGTATTCAGCGCGGTGGCAACAGCAGAAAGACGGTCACTTTCTTTGATTCTAAGCCTGCTTGCGTTATAAATATGAGTTTTACCTTTTGCAAAAGCAGCAACAACCGAAAGAATCGGTACAAGGTCAGGAATCTGTGAAGCGTCAATATCTAACCCGTGAAGTTCAGCAGATTTCACGCTTACGCTGTCACCTGACCAATTAACACCGGCACCAAAACGACTGAGGATGTTGACAACTTCTTTATCACCCTGTAAGGAGTTTTTGAAAACACCGTTACATTTAACTTCACCTTTTATCGCTGCGGCTGACAAAAAGAACGCAGCATTTGACCAGTCACCGTCGGCAGAATAAATTTTATTCTGCACAGTGTAGCGTGAAGAAGAATCCACACGGTAGCTTGTGCCTTCAACAGATACATTTACACCGTATTCACTCATAACACGTACGGTCATATCGATATAATTTTTTGATTCAACGGGCGGAATAATCTTCACTTCACCGCCTCCTATCAGAGGAAGTGCAAACAAAAGCCCCGTAATAAACTGGGAGCTTACATTGCCCTCAATTTCAAAAACTGCGGATTTCAACTGACCCTTTACTGAAAGAGGGAAATTGCCAAGGCCGTCAAAGACGCAACCATTTTTTGCCATAACCGACACAAGGGGTTCAAGGGGGCGCTGAGCAAGCCTGCCCCTGCCTGTAAAAGAACTGTCTGCACAGAGTGCTGCCGCAACGGGAATCATAAAGCGAATGGTTGAGCCGCTTTCACCACAATTGAGGGTAGCGTTTTTATTAAGATTTTTTCCGATTGGTGTAACGGACGCACCGAGGGAATCAACGCTGATTTTTGCCCCAAGGGAATTGAGGCAAGAAATTGTTGCGTTGATATCTTCAGAGGTTGCAGAAAAATTCACTCTGCTTTCTCGGTCGGCAAGGGCAGCGCAAATCAACGCTCTGTGAACGTCTGACTTTGAGGGAATTGCCCTTACATTACCCGATATTCCGTTGCCGTTGAGTGTTACTTTCATAATTAAATACCGCTTTTTATAAAGTCATATACCTGCTCAACAGGTACTTTTCTGAGAACGCATTTTCCCATTTTTTCGGGAACAACCAGACTGATTTCTCCGCCTGTGCGTTTTTTATCATTAAGTGTTACGTCATAAAGCTCGTCTGCCGAAAAAGAGGTTTTAACAGGCAGAGCGTTGTTTTCAAGAGCATATATAATATCGTCGGTGCAGTTTTCTGCGCTCCAACCAAAAGCAAAAGAAGCCTTGGCGGCGATCACCATACCAATCGCAACAGCGTTGCCGTGAGAAACACCGAATCGACTGCATTTTTCAACAGCATGGCCGATTGTGTGCCCGAAGTTGAGAAGCTGACGTTCACCCTTATCGTGTTCATCCGCTTCAACCACATCGCGCTTGAGTTCAACACAGCGGGTGATGATTTTTTCGATATTTGCTTTGACATCACCGTTTTTTACGAGATCGAAAAGTTCTTTATCAAAAATTACACCGTATTTTATAACCTCTGCCATACCCTCTGCAAAGATCTCGGGCTCGAGGGTGTTGAGAGCATCGTAATCGCAAAGAACCAGATCGGGCTGATAGAATGCACCTGCAAGGTTTTTGCCTGCTCTGAGGTCAACGGCTGTTTTGCCTCCGACAGAAGAATCAACCATGGCAAGAAGGGTGGTGGGAATCTGCACAAAGCGCACACCGCGGAGATAAACCGCCGCCGCAAATCCCGCCATATCTCCTGTTACACCTCCACCGAGAGCAACCACAACGTCGCTTCGCGTGACGCGGTTTTCCGCCATAAATTCAAGCAAAGAGGCAAGTGTATCGATATTTTTAGATTGTTCTCCATTGGGGAATATAAATTCTGCAGTTTCGCACCCTGCCAAATCAAACGAGGACCTGACCTTCGCAAGATACAAGGGTGCAACCTTGTCATCAGTGACAATTACAGCCTTGCAAACACCAAAAAGAGCCTTGCAACGCTCCCCGGCAGAAGCCATTATTCCTTTTTCAATAACTACATCGTAACAACCCGATGCGTTAACTCTTACTGTTGCTGACACGCTTATCAGCCCTTTCTTTAGCCTTTATAAAAAAACAAAAAGTTCCGTAGCGTTTCACTACGGAACTAAAGCTTTAATTTGCATTTAGCTTGCTGATTTGACCGCAGGAAAACAGACCTTATCGAAAAAACGGATAAAGTAAAAGTAAAAATATTCAAAGCTGAAACAACTGAACATTTTCTGTCTCCTTTGGGTTGTTGGAAACATATTAGCTCTTAAAATTGATGATGTCAACAGTTTTTTGAATTTTTTATTTTTTATCCGATTTTTCATTGGATTTTTTGATTCCGCTGTATACTGCACAAGTTGCCACAGCCATAGCGCAGATTATACCTGTGGCGGTGAGAACCTTTCGCTTAGCAGAAGAATTGTCAACTGCTTTATCAGTCAGATTGACCGTTTCAGTAGTTGCTTCGGTCTGCTCAACCGCCTCTTCCGATTTATGGGTCTCTGCCTTCTTAAAAGTGAAATCATCTTCATCTGCATTGGTGGTTTTGGTCGCTTTGGTTTTGCTTGTCTTCATCTTTTTAGTTGATTTCACTTCTTCTTTTTCGGTTTTGCTCTCAACATCATTTTCATTTATTACATCAAGATCAAAAGCAAAAACATTCGACGGAGCACCATCACAATCACAAAGCTGAACGGAAAGCTGATTTTCTGAGGGAATACCGAACTTCGCACCAAAAATTATTTCATAGGTAATTGTTTTTGTCAACTCATCATAAGTCATTACATATTCCGCATTGTAGCGCACAACATTATAATCCGTAGTGCCGTCACCATTGAGGCGGATTGCTTCATCACCGTTGAAATAAAGAATAACACCCGAATTGTTTGCATCACCAAATTCACTCAAGCTCATTGTTACACACAGGAAAAGCCGGTTTGCCTCTGTATTCGGGATTATGCGCAACAAGGCAAATTTCACCTTGTTGTTGAAGCCATCAGGGCTTTCGAAGGAATAGACCTGACTATCTGACCATTCGGCATTGCCCGGCGTGCCGTCAATTTCCACCGCTGCGCAACTGAACGCACAACAAACAGAGATTACAACAGCAACCACCAAAGCAACAAATCTTTTAATCATCGTATCACCCGCTTAGTTGATTTTGAGGGTAACGATTTCGAAGGGTTTGGCAAGGAATTTAACCTTGTTGCCCTCAAGCTCAACTTCGCCGATTTCATTTTCCATCATATCGCAAAGCTTTGCAGACTTAACCTCAAAGCCAAAATCGAGCTCAACGGGAGTGCGCTTATTATATGTTTCATAGCCTCGGAGGATGAGTGAATCGCTGTCTTCTGCCATTTTGAGGGTTTCAACAATGAAGTTGTCTGCATTGCAGGAAACAAATGAATACTCTTCAGGGAGACAGCCCTCCTGCTTTGAAACAGGAACAGCGACCATAGGATTGTTAAGGTCATAGGCCATCTGAACGGTGCCCGCCTCACGGAAATCACCGCTATGGGGATAAAGAGAGTATGTAAATGAATGAACAATTTTATCTGCATTGGGATCAGGATGAGTACCGCACTTGAAGAGAGAAAGCTTCATTGTGCCATCCTTTACATTGTGACCATACTTGCAGTCATTCATAAGGCTGATACCGTAATCATATTCAGCCATATCCATAAACTTATGGGCACAGACCTCAAACTTGGCAGCATCCCACGATGTGTTCTGATGTGTTGAACGCTGAACATTACCGAACTGAATGTCATAAGTTGCTTTGTCGGTGTTTACGTTAACATCGAACGCAGCCTTTACCATATAATGCTCCTGCTTCCAATCAGAAACAGTGATGAAGTCAATTCTCGGAGAATTATTATAGAAACAGATTTTCTGACAGAAATCAGAATCAAGGAACTTACGCTTAACGTTGAATCCGAAGCGTTCACCCTCCTCAAAGAAGCTGACTTCTTCAACTGAATTGATTTCGTACATCTTATCTTCATAATAGTTTGAGATTTCCCAGTTATCATAGCAATACGGATAATCCTCATAAGCCTGAATAACATTGGCTCTGCCACCATCACAAAGAACCTCTCTGTTGTTTGCTTTATCGAAAATTCTCGATATTGTGTAATCGTCACTAAATTCAACGATATAGTGTTTGGTTTCAAGGGTTTTGCCGTTTAATTTGTAATCAGGTGCATTGTTTTCGGGGGTGATTACCTTATATCCGTGAGCAGGAATATCCTTGGCATAAATCACTTCACCGTTATATTCAACAACGGAGCTGTTTTTAAATGAGTTGGGGTTGAATACAACAACACCGCCATCGGTTTTAAGGTTTTTAACAATCGTTGCACGAGCTGAGTCAAGAACACTGTTACCTTTTTCTTTGACAATTGCATAATCAATATCGCACTGGTCATAAACAGAAGCAATTGATGAGCCGGGAAGGATATCATGGAACTGATTGAGAAGAATTGTTTTCCATCCGCTGTTGAGCTTTTCACGGTCATAGCTGAAGCCTGCGAGCTTCTTTGCCATATAAGCTGCAGCTTCCGCATTCTGATAAAGGAACTCACACTTGCGGTTATTCTTTTTATTCTTAGCAACAGAGGTGTACGTTCCGCGGTGGAACTCAAGATAAAGCTCACCAACCCATTTGGGAAGCTTGGGATCATTTTCAAGCTTCTGACGCACTCTTTCAACATAATCCCCTGCAAACTCAATCTGAGTTTTGGGAATGCCGGGAATACCCCTTTTAAGACGGCGGTAATTTTCAAGGTTTCCGTCGGTAGGTCCGCCGCCGCCGTCACCATGGCCAAAGGTTACAATTGAGTTATTGTTAAGCTCCTTGGGTTCATAGCGTTCATAAGAGCCCTTTACCCATTTGGGGTCAAGCATCGGGGTGTATGATGCACCGTGACCGGGGGTACCTGCTCTTTTGGCTGTGAGGAAGGTTGCGAAAACGCTTGTTCCGTCAATACCATACCAATTGAAGTTATCGTGAGGCATACGGTTAAATTCATTCCAACTGATTTTGGATGTTACAAATTTATTGATGCCGCATTTCTGAAGAATCTGAGGCATAGCGGCACTATAGCCGAAAACATCGGGGAGCCAAAGCATTGAATTGTCTTTGTCAAACTCCTGCTTGAAGAAGCGCTTGCCGAAAAGGAACTGACGAACAAAGCTTTCACCGCTCATAAGATTGCAGTCAGCTTCAAGCCACATTCCGCCTTCAACCTCAAATCGACCCTGCTTAATGAGCTCTTTAACCTCTTCGTAGAGCTCGGGGGCATCATCCTTAAGATAATCAAAAAGCTGAGCCTGAGATGACATAAATTTATACTCAGGGTATTTTTTCATCATCTCAACAACACTTGAAAATGTGCGCTGAGTTTTTTCTCTTGTCTGATCATATGTCCAACGCCAGGCAACATCAATATGAGTGTGGCCGATGCAGGATGCGATTATCTTATCATCACCGCAGATTTTTGTGTAGAACTCTTCTTCCATATATTCACTTGCTTTTTTAACTGAATCAACAAATGATTCCGAGCCAGGTGCGCGCCAATCCACAAGGCAAAGTGCATCACGAAGGCAGGGCTTGATTTTGTTGTGTTCAAGTGAATTTTCATCAAGAACAGTCAATGCCTCGTAAGGAACATTGATGTCGTAATAAAGCTTTTCAACATCACGCTGAAAAAGGCAAAGCTCACAATGAAGCTCACACAATTCACCCTGAGGAACGGAGTAAGCATAAACATGAATATCCTGCTCAGCTTTTGTTGAATCAAGCTTGAGATAGCGGTGGTTGCAGTCCATACCTCTTACAAGCTTGCCGTCAACATAAACGAGATACTGAGGCTCCCAATGCTGAGAATTGACCCCTGTGCTGGCAACATAAAGTTCAATATCCTTGCCCTGAAGCTCCTGAGGAATCACAAGACGGGTATAAAACCAGCGGTGCTCCTCCGGGTCAGTGCCCCAACGCTCATAAACACCAAATGAATCCCATGAATCCATATCGGTGGGAACTGTGTTATCGGTTTTGTAGCCGCACTTTTTTGTTTTGATGTCGGTGATCTGAATTCTTACAGGAGTAATCTGTTTTTTGAGCTCACCAAGCATCGTTTCGATTTTTTTCATTGATAAATCATTTAAAATCATAAGCTTTACCTCATTAATTTATATAACTCTTCAATATATCCTGCGTTTGAAAAATCCGCAACAGAAATATTTGTTTTAATTCTTTCTTGCAGCTCTGTGTCACGGACGAATTCTGCAATTCCTGCGGCACAGGCTTTATTTTCAAGGGGAACAATCACACCGTCAATTCCGTGGTTAATCTGACTGCGAGCCGTGGAGTAATCGGTGATTACCACCGGCTTTTTAAGAATCAGAGCTTCGTTGACCGTGACTGCGTTTCCCTCATACCTTGACGGCTGAATGTAAAAATCACACCGCTTGATATAGGGATACGGATTTGATTTTTTGCCGAGGATGATAACATTGTTTTCCATTCCTGCCTTGCGGATGTTGGACTCTATCAGCTGCGTATCCGTGCCGTAGCCGATTATGTACCATTTGACATTGATACCATGAGTTTCAACCAGCTCCTTGCAGATAAAAGGGAGATTGTCGAAGTTTTTGGCTGTACAGAATCTTCCCACAGAAAGAAAACGGATTGAACCGTCATCAGGCATTTCATCCAAAGGCTTGAATTCATCTGCTTTGGTCTTGATAAACGTCTCGGGGTGCATATTGGGAATAACTGTGATTTTGTTTTCAAGCTCCGGGAAGGTTTTGAGAAAGCTGTTGGAAACCTCACGTGAAATGGAAATAATTCTATCATATTTATCCCACATCTTCAGTTCCGAGTTTTTGTCAATTTCAACAACCGAATAATCAGTATGAATCCACGCTATTTTCTTTTTTCCTTTTGTTTTTTCAGCGGCAAAATAGTGAGGAGTGAGGAAGCTGATTACAAGATCATATTCTTCTTCTGAAATCATCGGCATAAACCTTACCGTGTGCTTCTGACTGTATTCCAGGATAACACCTGTTCCGTCAGCAAAACTGTGACTGCGCAAAAATTCATCCGCCTTTTTTTTGCCGACAAATCTACCTAACGCTACGCCGAATTTTAATTTTTTGAAAACCTGTGATGCCGGCACAGCCATACAGGCGTAAGCAGAATTTTCGGGCAAAAGATTCACTTGCGAAGGGATGTGTTCAAAAAGCTCACCTGTGTGACGCTCCAGAAACAAGTCCACGCGGACTTTGCCGTAATCAATATTGTTAAGAAGCCCCAGCAAAGCTCTTTCTGCACCACCCAATTCCATTGAATGGGTCACAATCAATATTTTTTTCAAAGCCGCACCTCCAACAATGTTAATCCGATTTTATTATAATATTGTCATTTTTCAATGTCAACCATAAACGGCTATAATCCGATATTTTTAATCTATTAGTTTAAAATAAATCAAAAAAGCCTTGGCATTGACCAAGGCTTGAAGAACTTAACCTTTAGCTTCGACGGAGGAAGCTATGGTTTCGTCGGCTTTTTGTGCGTTTTTAGTGAAAGAGTTGTTTTTCCACCATGACCAGACAGAGCTGATTGCAGTGAAAGCAAAAGATATATAATAGGTCAATGTGTCCATATCTGCTTCATTTTTTGTAATTCCGCAAACCACAAGTGCCTGATTGATAAGTGCGGCAATCAGCACTGCTGTTCTGATCCACGTTGAAAAATCAACACCCTTTAAATTTATTTTATTCATCATTTATCCTCCTTATTTCATCAATTCTTCTGTGGGCGGACTTGACCGAATCCTCAACCTTAACCATCCGCTCCACAAGGTTGTTATGCTTTTCTACTTTCTTTTCGAGCTGTGAAATTCTGTAAACCGTCAGCTTGTTTGAGGCTACAATTCCCCCGATTGTCCCCAGAAGTGTGCCTGAAAAAGAGAAAAGTGCAATTAAAATATCATTGCTCATTTCAGACCCTCACACAGTAATCGAGATTTATCCAGCCTGACGGTGTTTTTCCCCAGCAGGAATTCTTCACCTGACTTACGGTGCAGACCACACCCCGGACATACCCGTTACAAGCTTTGCCGGAATTGAGCCTTTTTATCTGCTGCCTTGCGTTTGGGGTGAAGCCTGCAAATTTTTTGATTGCAAAATCCGTGCCGGCACCTGAGCGCACATTGAGCACGGCGGCCGTAACTTTATAAATGCCTTTTTCATACTCTTTGGGCGGGATATAGCTTTTGGAAAAAATCTCCGGGTCTTCATATCTGTCGGTTTTTAAATCCTTGACGCCAAGGTGAAGATGGACACCTGTTGCTTTGCCGGTCTTTCCTGTTTTGCCAAGCTTCGTGCCTTTTTTTACCGCCTGTCCTTTTTTCACAAGAACGCTGTCAAGGTGGTAATGCAACAGCTTTTTACCGATTCGCGGATACGACACCCATACATACTTCGCACCGTCTGAAGCCACACCACAAGAAATAACTGTTCCGTTTTCGATAGCATACTGCATAATTTTTTTGGAATAGGTGCCGTAATCTGTGCCGTAATGGAACCCGGAAGTGTTACCGGATGAAGTGGGAATTCTGCTTCTTTTTCCGTAAGATGAGGTAAGATAATGTTTTTCTCCGTTGAAAATCAAATTACTTATTGTGCTCATTTTGTCACCTCTTAAATTGCATCATAATACATTTCGGGGTATTTCACCTCAAAAACGGGAGTGTTGTTTTCATCGGTGTAATCCGAAGCAACCCCGGTGGGTGACAAAACCTCAACAGCATTTCTTCCGTCAGACGGAACGGCATTGATTGTGTAAGAAATCGCAATAACATTCACGGGGCTTCCGCTTGCAGCAGTAATAACCGCACCAAGCTCTTTGTTGATTGCGTTGTTGGAATAGTTTGAATACTTGCAGCTGATAACGCTGCTGAACGGAATCATATTAAAGCCCTCGCGCACCGTTGCTTCGGAATCAAAATCCACTGTGGAAAGTCTTTTTTCATAGTCATCGGTAGGTGAATTCTCCTGATAAAGCACAGGTCTTACTCTCACCTTTGTTTCGCAATCTGCGTCTACAATTATGTGCCCGCTGATGGTAACGTTATAGTTGCCCCTAAATCGATGTTTGCTACACGATACCCACATAGGCTGAATCGATGCGGAAAGCGTAATAAAGTCATTTTGGCGGTCACCTCTCCAGGCAATATGCTTGGTGACAGGCTTAGGCTCAGGATTTTTAGTGTTGACACAGCTTTTGGCACTTTCAATGAAGAGAGTACCCATAAATTTTATGTATTTCAATGTTGCAGCATCAACCGAAGATGGTGCAGTATACGGATCTGCCCAGACGACGGTGCAGGAATTCATGGAATACATAAAGGCGGCATAGTTTGTTGCAATAGGTGCGTTTGTTTCAACAAACTCCGTGCCTGCATATAATTCCGACTGACTGTAGCAACTGTCAAACTCTGAAACCATACGACAGATTCCGTTTGCCTGTGTCATATCGTTTGATTTAATATAAACCTTCTTGCCGATAGACTGTGTTCTGTCGCTTTCAAAATCGCAATAGAATGCACATTTTTCACCACTGACAATATCCAGGAGTGAAATAACAGGGATTGTTTCGGGCTCCGAAAAAGCGGCATCACCCTTGTTTTCCACAGGACTCATATCAAAAAAGTGGTCGTAATTGACAAAGGGCGATGCACCGTTTGAGTTGAGTCTTGTCCGGCTGAAAAGCGCCTCGGGACAAACAACAGGCAAAACCACAAACTTAACCTTGCTGTGAAGAAAATTGAGATTTGCATCTTTTTTGTAATTCTCACAAAGATTTTTGAAAAAACCGCCAAGAGCACGCAGGGTAATATAGCCTGAAGCAAAATGATTAGCGGTAACAAAAATAATTCTGTCGTAGTTTTCCCCCGTAAAGGTAAATGACATAATATCATTGCCCGAATAGTCCTGACCCTCAACATTTGCGGTTACATAAGACGGATATTCCTCAGCAAGACGAGAAAAAATAACATTATATACAGAATGAATGTCTGTTTCGTCCACCTGAGAATAATCATCGAGAATAAAATCCGGGCTTAGCTCAAAGCTGTCATCCTGCCACAAAAGATGAATTGCAGATTCATCTGATGTGATGCCGCCTTCCCCCGTTTCCGGGTCTGCGGGAACGAATTCAATCAGGTCATTATTGGCTCCCTCAACGATTCTTTGTGTTACAATATTTGTGGAAATCACAACTCCGTCATCATTTTCACCAACAACACCTATTTTGAGAACACCTGTTTTCTTCAGGCATTCCTTGGGAATTCTGCACACTCCCGTGTCATCAAGTTCAACGGCATAACACACATCTTCTATAGCAAAAACAGCTGTTCTTGCAAAGCCCTTCCAATCAGAGTTGAAGTTGAAAGCGCAGGTGTCATAATCAACACTTCCGCTGGTGGTCATTGGTCTGCTGCCGAGAGTGAGCAGGTTTCCGTTTGCATATAAATTAAGCAGATTCAAGTAAAATTTCCTCCTTGTTGTAATAATTTTTCAGCTTATGCGCTGTGTTCAGAAGCTCACGCTTCTGTGAATAAAAAATAAGTCTTTTTTGTTTAAGCAGATAAATTTTATCCGTTTCATTTTTTTCGATAGCTTCTCTGATGTTGGCGGTAGTCTTTTTGATGAGAGCATCCATATTCTCCGCCGCTTTGAAATAATCGACGCTGAGGTCAGTTATTGTTCTTTCCATATGGCAGTTACCTTCCCTTTGTTAAATTCAAGTGTTATGTTCACGCCAAAAATACGGCTGTAGTTTTCTATTTCATCAACTGATACGGGACGACTTCCCTTTTCGGCAGATAAAATATCCTTTTCCCTTACCCCTGACATTTTTGCAATGTCCTGTGTGCTTACTGCGTAAGCTGTTCTGATTTTTCTGAGCATATACCCTGTTTCACCTTTGGTCTGAATTTGAGAAGCAAGAATTTTAAGCGAATTTGCCGCAAAAAGCGGAACAGTTTCCCTGCCCGAAAGATTGCGAAAATACATCACCAAAGGCTCAAGGTATTCTTCAATTATTTCAAGCCCCCTTGCTCTTGCCGAATATACCGCCCTGAGGCTCAGACCAAGCTCCCCTGCACATTGGCTGACGCTGACCCCCTCCAGACAACAACGCCTGATAACGTGACGCTGCACTGTGGAAAGCTTTGTGTCAATTATGTGGTTGGTAAGATGTGCCATATCAATATTTCTCACCCTGTTAACCACCGTTTCTATTGAATCCATTGCCTCCTGCGGAGTGAATCGGTATTCTTTCATACAACGCAAAGCAAAATTTGCCTCTTCAAGTGAAATCAGATTATCTGTTATGCTGTTCATGTGCTCACCTCCTTTTAAATAGCACGACTATTATTATAGAAACATTTGTTCTTTTTGTCAAGTGAAAATATTAGAAAAACTATTTTTTTTATTTTAGCTCTTGACTTTTTCAATAGTTTAGCTCATAATATGGGTGTTAAAGGGTGTGTTAAAATGAGTATCATTAAAGATTTAAGAAACAAAAACGGATTGACACAATCGGAGCTTGCCCGACTGTGTGGAGTTCACCAGACCGCTGTGAGTCAATGGGAAAAGGGCAGAACTGACCCTGACCGTGAATCATTGAAAATTCTGTCAGAAATTTTTGGTGTTCCCGTGGACACAATTTTGGGGCTGTCCTCGGGGGAAAATAAGGTTATTATTCCCGTTCTCGGTTATGTGAGAGCAGGTGTGCCTATTGAAGCTGTGGAAGAAATTCTCGATTACGAAGAAATTTCACCACAGATGGCCGCAACGGGAGATTTTTTTGCATTGCAGATCAAGGGCAACAGTATGGAGCCGCGTATATGCGAAAACGATGTTGTTATTGTCAGAAAGCAAAGCGACGTTGACAGCGGTGACGTAGCAGTTGTGCTGGTCAATTCAATGGACGCAACAGTCAAAAAGATAGTAAAAAAAGGCACCAGCATTTCACTGGTACCTTTCAATCCGAATTATGATGTTATGATTTACACCGCCGAAGAAATTTCACGGCTTCCCGTGACGATTATCGGCAAAGTGGTTGAGCTGCGCGGAAAATTTTAGCGCACACTTACCTCCCCTGACAAAATCTTATCTACCGTTCCGTCAGGAAATTTTACAATTAAAGAGGCATCATCGTCTATCCCTTGCGCAAAGGCTTCAACAGGTTCTTTGCCGGGGGATAATATTTTTATATTTTTATTAAGCGTGGTACACCTCTGACGGTAAAAATCAAGAAAAGACACGGTTCTGAGGTTTTTAAATTCAGCTCCGAAGCAATCAAGCACAGCCGACATAAGCTCCTCTTTGCCGCAATCCACTCTGCCTGCAATTTCTTTGATTTCATCGGGAAAGTCCAAGGTGGAAGCGTTTATTCCGATGCCCACAATCATATACTCAAGCTCTCCGCAAAAAAACGCGCCCTCAGTGAGAATTCCGCAAACCTTTTTGCCGTTGAGCAGAATATCATTGACCCACTTGACCTGCGCGGCTTTGCCGGTTATCTTTTCAACAGCTTTCATCACAGCAACGGCAGTCATCGTGGTAACAAGGGTGGGGTTTGAGCCAAAATCTTTTTTAAGAAGAATTGACATATAAATCCCTGTTTCGTCGGGGGAGTAAAAGCTTCTTCCCAATCTTCCCCTGCCCTCGGTCTGACTGTCGGCCGCAAGCACCGTGCCGTGAGGCAAGGCTTTTGCCTGCTGTTTGAGGAGAGTATTTGTAGATGTTACCGTTCCTTTTTTTATGATGTTAAATTTCATTTCAACCTCTGCCGTAAAGAGAATTTATTTTGATAAAATACTCTTTATCGATATTATCTATTGTTTCTTGTGTGGTGCGGATTCTCCAGTTCAGCTCAGCAATGCCCGGAGTGTTCATTCGTGCATCGCTACCGAATCCACACAAATCCTGAAAAGCAATAATCGCTGTATCGGCGCAGGATTTCCACACAGTTTCAATCACCTTGCGACAGGCAGGCGCTCTGTAACCACCTTCACCCCAATTGCCGGCATCAAAGGAGCAATAATCCAGAGCGTGCTTTCTTTCACCCTCATTCAATTCATAAAGCCAGCCCAGGAGGGTGTTGTTATCGTGAGTGCCGAGGCAGGCAACAACATTTTTGGGGTAGTTATGTGGCAGATGCTCGTTGGAAGCATCACCGCCAAAGGCAAACTGAATTACCCTGATTCCGGGGAATCCCGTGTCTTCAAGAAGTTGAACAACATCTTCACCGAAAACACCAAGATCCTCTGCGATGATTGAGGGATTGTCGTAAACCTTGTTAATTGCATCAAAAAGCTTCATGCCGGGGCCTTTTTGCCATTCACCGTTGCGGGCAGTTTTGCTGCCGAAAGGCACCGCCCAGAAGGAGGCAAGACCACGGAAATGGTCTATACGCACGGTATCATAAATCGAAAGCTCCTCACCAAGGCGGCGCACCCACCAGGAAAATCCGTCTTTTTCCATAGCATCCCAATCGTACAGAGGGTTGCCCCAGAGCTGACCGTCTTCTGAAAAATAATCGGGCGGAACACCGGCAACCTCATCGGGCACAAAGGTGTCTTTATCAATTTTAAAAATCTCCACATTGCTCCACACATCAGCGCTGTCCATTGAAACATAAACGGGCATATCACCGAGAATTCTGATACCGTTCTGATTTGCATAAAGCTTGGTTTCGTTCCATTGTTTAAAGAAAATATACTGCACAAATGCCCAGAAATTCATCTGCTCGATGTACTGAGCTTTGGCTTTAATGCAGGTCTTATAGTCGCGCTGTGAATCATCCCATTTCCACCAGGGGATTTCACCGTTAACCTCTTTTACCGCCTTGAAAAGTGCAAAATCCTCCACCCAGAAATGTGCTTTTACAAAATCGTCAACGGCCTGTTTTTCTTTTTCACCGATATTTGCATAAGCCTTTTTAAGAATCTCCAGCTTCTTTTCACGGGCATAGTTATAGTCGGCGGTGTAGGGTGTGCCGTTATATCGGCAGGCATCAACATCAGCCCCGGAAACAAGACCGTCTTTCATAAGAGAAACAGGGTCAATGAAAAGGTAGTTACCTGCGAATGCGCTTTCACTTTTGTAAGGAGAGTTTACTTCATCAACAGGGTGAAACGGAAGCACCTGCCAATAGGTAAAATGTGTTTCTTTTAAAAAATCTATAAAATGCAGAGTGCTTTCACCAAATCCGCCCACACCGAACGGTCCGGGAAGAGATGAAACGTGCATCAGCACACCTGCAGTACGCTTTGACATAAGTTCACAGCCTTTCAAATACTTTCTCTGAAATTATATTCTAACCAACTCCTGCTGTCAATAAAACAGGACTCAAAATTTCCTTGATTTTATTACAGTTTTTTCAAAAAAGTTATTTACTTAAATGTGTATAATGTGGTATGATATGATGAATATGTTTGGAGGTGTATTTATGAAATACGAGAACAATTGGGAATCGTTGAATTCAAGACCCGTTCCTCAATGGTTTGCCGATGCAAAATTCGGTATTTTTATTCATTGGGGCTTGTATTCTGTACCCGCTTATGCTCCGCCAAAAAACTATGCGGAATGGTACGGCTGGTCTCTGGATTGTCCCGACCCCAACGATATACAGACACAGACCCGCGAGTTCCACAAAAAAACTTACGGAGAAAACTTCAAATATGAAGATTTTGTGTCAATGTTTAAGGCCGAAGCCTTTGATGCCGAAGAATGGGCAGACCTTTTTCAAAAATCAGGTGCAAAATACATAAACCTTGTTTCAAAGCATCACGACGGTTATTGTATGTATAAAACCGAACACGCTCCCTGGTGGAACAGCGTTGACGTTGGACCCCACAAGGACTTCTGTCAGGAGCTCAAGGATGCCCTTGATAAAACTGATGTTAAATTCGGTGTTTATCACTCAGTTTATGAATGGTGGCATCCCCTTTATCTCAAGGATCCTGAGGAGTATGCTGTCAAACACCTTATTCCCATGCTTAAGGAGCTGATTGAAAAATATCAGCCCGCAACCCTTTTCACCGACGGTGAATGGTCACACGAAAGCTCTGTGTGGCATTCAACAGAATTTTTGCAGTGGCTTTACAACGAGTCAAGCGTAAAAGATTTTATTGTTCCCAATGACCGTTGGGGCAGCGAAACAAGAGGCAAGCTCGGCGGCAACTTCACCACCGAATACGGCTATATCAACGGTGAAAGCTCACCCGGCGGAATCGAAGCCCTTGACCAGTATGACAGACCCAACGAGGAATGCAGAGGTATCGGCGGTTCATTCGGCTGGAACAAATTTGAAAAGCCTGAGGATTACCTCACATCAAAAGAACTTGTTCATATGCTCGTTGACCTTGTCAGCCGCGGAAGCAACTTCCTTTTGAACATCGGCCCCACACCCGACGGAAGAATTCCTGTTATTATGCAGGAAAGACTTCTTGACATCGGACGTTGGCTTGAGGTTAACGGTGAGGGTATCTACTCAACCGTGAGATATATGAACAGCTCTAATGAAAACATCCGCTACACCAAAAAGGATGATACACTCTACGCTTTCATTCTCAAGTTCCCCTATGGTGAATTCACTCTCAACGAGGTTGACTTTGACCCCGAACTGAAGGCAGAATTCCTCGGCAACGACATCACTCCCGTCATTTCTGACGATAACGGCAAGGTTAAGCTCAGCTTCCCTGCAGTTGACCCTGATTCACTCAAAACACAGTATGCATACTGCATTAAGCTTTATAAATAATTTTCATCACAGAAAGAGGATATAAAAATGTTATTGGACAAGAAAATTCTGATCCCCGACCTTGGTGAGGTCGGCCCTGAGAGCGGTTTTCACCTGCTCGAAAAAACTGAAGACGGCAGATTTGTAACAGGTAAAAACGGCGTTGTTGACATTGTTTCAACAGGCGACGAAAAGGTTGAGTTTGTTTCATTTGGTGACAGCTCACTTGCTTGTGTTAAGTCAGCTATTGCTTACCCCACTTATTATCCCGTTCAGCCCGTTAAGCTTGAAATGCCTGTTAAGGCTGTGCTTATGGACCTTGACGGCACAACAGTAAGAAGCGAAGAATTCTGGATCTGGATTATTCAGATGAGCATCGCAAGTCTCCTTGGCAACCCCAAGTTTGAGCTTGAAGACGCTGACCTTCCCTACGTTTCAGGTCACAGCGTTTCAGAGCATCTTCAGTATTGTATCGACAAATACTGCCCCGGTGCATCACTTGACAAAGCAAGAGATTTCTACTTTGAGCACACTCACCGCGAAATGGAAGAAATTATGGCAGGAAGAGGTAAAGACGGTGCTTTCACCCCCACAGAGGGCGTTAAGGATTTCCTTCTTGAGCTCAAGAGCATGGGCGTTAAGCTTGGTCTTGTTACATCAGGCCTTTATGAAAAAGCATGGCCCGAAATTCTTTCAGCATTCAAGACCCTCGGCATGGGTGACCCCAAGGATTTCTATGATGCAATCATTTCAGCAGGTTTCCCCCTTCGCAAAGGCTCAGTAGGTACTCTTGGTGAGCTTTCACCCAAGCCCCACCCCTGGCTTTACAGCGAGACATCAATCGTTGGTCTTGGCGAAGCTTTTGCCGACAGAAACCATGTTGTGGGCATTGAAGACAGCGGCGCAGGCGCTTGCTCAGTTCGTCTTGCAGGCTACACCACAATCGGTATTGCAGGCGGCAACATTGTTGACAGCGGCACGAAGGCTGTTTGCACATATTATGAAGAAAACTTTAACGATATTATGAAAATCATTAAAGGAGGCAAATAATAATGGATAACAAAAAAATCCAGTGTCATTTTATTTCCAACACTCATTGGGACAGAGAATGGCGCTTCTCAGCAAGAAGAACTCAGCATATGCTCGGCTATATGCTTGATATGCTCATTGACATTCTTGAAAAATACCCCGACTTCAAGCATTTCCACCTTGACTCACAGACAATGCCCGTTCAGGACTATCTTGAAGTTTATCCCGAAAAGAAAGAGCTTTTCAAAAAATATGTTTCTGAAGGAAGAATCGGTGTTGGTCCCTGGTTCTGCCTCCCCGACGAGTTCAGCGTTGGCGGTGAATCACTTGTAAGAAACCTTCTTCTCGGCCACAAAATCGGCAAAGAAATGGGCGGCATTTCAAAAACAGGTTATTCTCCCTTTGGTTGGGGTCAGATTTCTCAGCTTCCTCAGATCTATGCAGGTTTCGACATTCACTTTGCTTCTTTCTACCGCGGTGTTAACGAATATACAACTCCCAACTCAGAATTCTTCTGGGAAAGCCCCGACGGAACAAAAATTTACGGTTCACGCCTTGCAAAGCGTCCCCGTTACAACCTCTGGTACATTGTTCAGCGCCCTGTTTACTACAACCAGGCAAATGAAAACAACCGTGATATGCTCTGGAACGACAACAACGGCGCATTCAAATTCATCGACACAGAAAACGGCAAGCTCGACTATCAGTACACTCACCCCTTCTATGAATATCACAAGGAAAACATCAAGGCTCGCGGTGAACAGGCTGTCAGAGAGCAGGACGGCGACTGGACAACTTCTCACCGTTTCTGGTCAGTAGGTCACGACTCATCCTGCCCCGACGCAAGAGAAGTGCAGATGATTGCCGACCTTAACGAAGCCCTTCCCAACTGCGAGGTTTTCCACAGCACACTCAAGGAATTTGAGCAGGGCGTTATTGACGAGTTTGACGAGAACACACCCGTTCTCAAAGGTGAAATGCGCGAACCCTTCACAAAGGGCAGCGTAAGCCCCATGATGGGTTGGATTGTTTCTGCAAGAACTTACATCAAGCAGGACAACTTTGACACAGAGCGTAAGTTGCAGAACTATGCTGAGCCTATGGCTGTTTTCGCTTCATTCTGCGGTGCTCCTTATCCTCAGAATTTCATCGACCTTTCATACAACTATCTTCTTCAGAACCACGGTCACGACAGCATCGGTGCCTGCGGCAGAGATATTGTTTATGAAGATGTTGTTTCACGTTTCCGTCAGTCAAAAGAGCTTTCAGTTTGCGTATTTGAGCGTGCATTTATGGATGTTGCAGGTGACATCAACCTGAGCTCATTCTCAAAGGACGACGCTGCTATTGTTGTTTTCAACCCCGCACCCTTCAAGAGAAACGAAGTTGTTAAGGTTATGGTTGAAATTCCCGCAGAGTGGAAGGCTGACAGCTTCAGAATCACTGACAAAGACGGCAACGAGGTTAAATATCAGATTCTTGCCACAAACAAGAACAACGCTCAGATTATTCAGAACCCCAACGATGTTGCTAACGTTCTTCACACTCAGCAGTACACAATTATGCTTGATGTTAAGGATGTTCCCGGCATGGGTTACAAGACCCTTAAAATGCAGCCTCTTTACAATGTTCGCGCAAAGAACCCCGTTACAATGAAGAAGAGCGCTCAGGTTATGGAAAATGAATACCTCCGCGTTACTCTCAACTCAAACGGTACTTACGATGTTCTTGACAAAGAGAACGGCAAGCTTTACTCTTCACTCGGTTATTTCAAAGACACCGGTGAAATCGGCAACCCCTGGGAGCACTTTGTTCCTGAAAACGATGAAACATTCACAACTCTTAACGAAAGAGCAAAGATCACTCTCCTCCACGAGGGTGAAATGAGCGTTTCATACAAGGTTGAAATTGATTGGGCTCTTCCCGAAGGCCGCGCTATGGACGAAAAGACACGCTCCAAGCACCTTAAGCCCTTCAAGATTGAAAACATTGTTACACTCAAGAAAGGCGCACGCTATCTTGAAGTTGAAACAACTGTTGATAACCAGTCAGAAGACCACTACTTCCAGGTTGCATTCCCCACAAACATCAAAGCAGATTACGTTCACGCTCAGGGTCAGTTCGACGTGCTTAAGCGTCCTGTTGCAAAGGTTGATTACTCACTTTATGATGAAATCCCCATGACTGAGCATCCTATGAACTCATTTGTTGATATTTCAGACAATGAATACGGCGTTGCTCTTCTCAACACCGGTCTCAAGGCTTATGAAGCTGACGACGACGAAAACAACACAATGTATCTTTCACTTCTCCGCTGCTTCCCCCTTCGCATCTGCGTAACATCCGACATGCAGGACTACAGCAGTATCGACAAGGGTTCACAGTGCATCGGCAAGAGCACCTTCCGCTATGCATTTATGCCCCATAAGGGTGACTGGGAAGAAGGCAATGTATGGGGTGAAAGTGAAGCATTCAACCTCACATTCTCAGCAGCTCAGCTTGCTCCCACAGACCACGGCAAAAACGATCTTGAGCATTCATTCATCGAGCTCAGCGACACAACTCTTAACATCAGCGCAGTTAAGAGAGCTGAAGGCGGTGACGGCTGGGTTATCCGTTTGTTCAACCCCTCCGACAACGCTAAAACAGCAAAAATCAGAGTTAACGGCGGTATGGCTCCCATCGACAAGCCTCAGTCACCTGTTGAAAGACAGCTTGCTGAGTTTGAGCTTCCTGCTTACTCAGGAAACAAATGGGCAAGTGCAAAGCTTGTTTCTCTTGAAGAAAAAGAGATTGAAGCCCTTGCAATTGACAACGACGGATTTGTTGAATTTGACATCACAGGCAAAAAGATTCTCACAATCAAATTTGCATAATAGCAAAGCAAACCCCCTGACCGCGGTCAGGGGGTTATTTATGTTCAATTGTTCATTTCATCGATAATTTTGTGAACAACCTCGGGATAATCAGTGATGATTCCGTCAACGCCGCATTTTATCATCCGTCGGATGTCACTTTCTTTGTTCACGGTCCAGGGATTAACCTCAATTCCTATTGCATGGGCCTTTTTAACATACAAGGGTGTAACAAGAGAAAAGTGGGGATGCAGCGCAGATACGCCCAATCCCTTTGCAAACTTTGCAGCAGTAAAAAGAATTTTCATTACTATTTTATCTTTCGGGCTATAAAGGAATGCTGTTTTGCATTTTTTATCTATTTTTTTCGATTCAATTAGCATTTTAGCGCTAAACGAGGATATTAACAGCTTATCAAATAATCCGTGTGCCTTAACAGCTTCAATGGTTTTATGCACAACCGTCATATCATTTTCAAGGCTTGGCTTGATTTCTATGTTCATAACCTCAACGCTGTCATCCTCGCAGAGAGTGAGAAACTCCTCAAGGGTGGGAATTGGTGTGCCTTTGAACTCATCACCGAAGTAACCGCCAAAGTCGAACGCACGTAATTCATCGAGAGTCATCGATGTTATTTTTCCATGGCCGTCAGAGGTTTCTTCAATTTCATAATCGTGGCACAACACAGGTACACCGTCGGCAGTAAGATGCACGTCGGTTTCAAATCCGTCAACATTGAGTTCAAGACCTTTTTCAAAGGCGGGCATCGTGTTTTGCGGAGCAACCTTACACGCACCGCGGTGAGCTATAACCTTAACAGACATATTAACAGTCCTTTCCTTAAAGCATTATCATTTATAGAATAACCTAATCTGTTCAATAAGTCAACAGAAAGGAAAACACTCCGCAAAAGCGGAGTGCCGATGAAAAACAATATATTATGTTATATAATTATGCTTCTTCCTTCATCTTTGCAAAACACTCGCTGCAGTAAACAGGACGATCCTCACGGGGACGGAAAGGAACCTTAGCTGCTGCGCCACATGATGCGCATGTTGCCTCAAAAAGCTCACGCTCGCCACGGGCAGCGTTCTTGCGTGCGTCACGGCAAGCCTTACAACGCTGGGGCTCGTTTACGAAACCTTTCTCTGCATAAAATTCCTGTTCTCCGGCTGTGAATACAAATTCATTGCCGCACTCCTTACAGATGAGTGACTTGTCTTCGTACATAGTGATATACCTCGTTTCTTTTTTTCGACCCAAAGGGGAGTTGCACCCCGCCATCTAAGATATTGTTCCTACTGGGAACGGGTCATACATTTCGTGCCGCTTTGATTTTGTTCCTTGCCCTGGTGAGGGCATTGTCAACAGATTTGGTGCTGACACCAAGACTCAAAGCAATTTCTTCATAACTGTCACCTGCAATGTGGCGCATAAGAACACCATATTCAAGATCGGTCAGTTGGTTGTCTATGCAGGATTTAATCAAATCCATTTCTTCCGCCATAAAAACCGCACGCTCAGGGTCATGAGGATTAACACCCGAAAGTTCAACCTCGTCAATGGAAACATAGCTGTTGAGCGGGGTGTGCTTCTGGCGGGATTGATTGCGCACAGCATCAGCAATACCGTTGGAAATGCACGTTTCGGCATAAGTGCGAAAGCGGACATTCTTGCTGCTGTCAAACCCAAAAACTGCCCTGACGGCGCCAAGGAACCCTTCCTGAATAAGGTCGTGACGAGTTAATGCGCCAAGGTCGGAAAACCTGCTTGCCTGAGCCTCAACACATGGCATAAGGCTTTTGATTAAATTTGACATAGACTGCTCATCTCCTGCTACGGCGGCTGAAACAAGCTCATTATCATCAAGGTAATGATGCATCAGGACACCTCGCAGACGATAAGTTTATATAGTGATGATATAATAAATCAAGAATAAAGTCAACACAGCACAACAAAGTTTTACCTTAATACCAAATTGAGCGGTGTTTTTTTGTGCATTTTTAATCAGTATTTTCAACATTAACTGCCACTATTTTAACGAATTGCACTTCCATGGGTGTAAATCGGGCTTTAACAAAATAAACAGAAGGTGTTGAAATCCTGACAAAAATAGGGTACAATAATGCTTATAATGGAAATGTATATCATTGGAGATGATTTTATGCCATATCTCGGTTATATCAAGGCGGCTGCACTCAGCCCGAAGGTGACTGTTGCGAACCCCGAAAAAAATCTGAATGAAGCAATTGCATCAATCAAAAAAGCGCAGACAGACGGCTGTCAGGTTGTTTGCCTGCCGGAGCTTTTTGTTTCAGCCTACACCTGCGGTGATTTGTTTTTTACAACAACATTGTTGCGCAAATGCGAAGAGGCTTTGGATAAGCTTTTGGATTTCAGCAACGGAAGTGACACTATTATTATCGCAGGCGTTCCCGTTAAGACAAAGGAAATTTTGTATAACTGCGCTGCTGTGATTCAGAATGGTGAAATTCTGGGCGTTGTGCCGAAGATGTATCTTTCAAACAGCAACGGCTTCAACGAAAGCCGTCATTTCCAAGGCGGTGCCGACTGCAATGAAACAGAAATTACCCTTTGCGGAAAATCCGTTCCTTTCGGCAAACTTCTTTTTGAAGCTGACGCAGATTTCACTTTTGGTGTTGAAATCTGCGAGGATTTGTGGGTGCCCGTTTCTCCCTCTGCCACAATGGCACTCAGCGGTGCAACTGTAATCTTCAACCTTGCGGCCAGTAACGAAATCCTCACAAAGGATGAAGCAAGAGAAAGCCTTGTGCGCCAGCAAAGTGCAAAATGCATTTGTGCTTATGTTATGGCATCTGCCGGCGCCGGTGAAAGCACAACAGACTTTGTTTTTTCAGGAGACTGCATGATCGCTGAAAACGGAAAAATGCTTGCAAGAAGCAACCGTTTTTCTCAGGACAGCGGCTACATTTCTGCCTGCATTGATGTGCAGAAGCTCAGCGCTTTGAGAAAGGGCAGCTTTGGAGATAACCTCAGAAGCTTTGAAGCTGACTGCCAATACAAAAAAATTGAAGTTAAATTGCCGGAACTCAGAGAAAATCAGATTGACCGAAGCTATTACCCTGCTCCGTTTATTCCTGCAGATGCAGAAACTCGTAAGAAGCGTTGCAAGGATGCCCTTGACATTCAGAGCGCAGGTCTTGCCAAAAGAATGTCACACATCGGCATCAAAAAGCTTATCCTTGGTGTTTCGGGCGGACTCGACTCTACCCTTGCCTTGCTTGTGGCTCACAAAACAATCAAGCTCCTCGGTCTTCCTGAAGAAAATATAATCTGCGTCACTATGCCCGGCTTTGGCACAACAGACAGAACATATACAAACGCTGTTGAGCTTATCAGGGCAACGGGCGCAACCTTCAGAGAGATTGATATTAAAGCCGCCTGCATTCAGCATATGAGTGACATCGGGCACAACCCCGATATCCACGACATAACTTATGAAAACACTCAGGCAAGAGAGCGTACACAGATTCTTATGGACTGCGCCAACAAGGACGGTGCCTTGCTTGTGGGCACAGGTGACCTGAGCGAAATGGCTCTCGGTTGGTGCACATATAACGGTGACCACATGAGCATGTACAGCGTAAACGCAGGCATCCCAAAAACCCTTGTGCGCCATATTGTAAAATATGTTGCAGAAGCTGAGGGTGGCGAAATAGCCAAAATTCTCGCAAGCGTGCTTGACACCCCCGTAAGCCCGGAGCTTCTCCCCCCTGACGAGCAGGGACAGATTGCGCAAAAAACAGAAGACAAGCTGGGACCGTACTCTGTTCACGATTTCTATCTTTATCACTTTGTACGTTTTGGATTTGAACCGGAAAAGCTCCTTTTCATTGCAACAAAGGCTTTTGACGGGCATTATACAAAAGAACAGCTTTCCGATTGGCTCAAGCTCTTTTTGAGAAGATTTTTCATCAATCAGTTCAAGCGTTCCTGCGTGCCTGACGGACCCAAAATCGGAACAATCGGTCTTTCTCCCAGAGGAGATTTTGTGATGCCGTCAGACGCTGATTTTTCAGTTTGGTTGGATTTTTAATATGACAGGATTTATTTGTATAGACAAACCCGAGGGAATCACCTCTTTCACCGCCGTGAACAAGCTAAGACGCATCTGCGGGGTTAAAAAAGCCGGTCACACCGGCACCCTTGACCCCATGGCAACGGGCGTTCTGCCCATTATGATTGGCGGGGCAACAAGATTTTCGGAGTTTATTCCCACTCACGATAAGGCTTATGAGGCCGACATTCTTCTGGGAATCACCACCGATTCCTATGACATAACGGGAGAAGTTCTTGAACAAAAAGATGCAAACGTTTCTTTGGACGAATTCAAAGCGGTGCTTGACTCCTTTGTCGGCAACATTCAGCAATATCCTCCGATGTATTCTGCCGTTTCAAAAGATGGTGTACGCCTTTATAAGCTTGCCCGTCAGGGAATTACTGTTGAGCGCGAAGCAAGAAGCGTAACCATCAACTCCGCTGAAATCATTGCACAACCAAAAGAAAACGTTTTCACCATATCGGTTTCCTGCAGCGCGGGCACATATATCCGTTCTCTCGCTTATGATATTGGTGAAAAGCTTGGCTGCGGCGCATGCCTGAGCAGGCTCAGAAGAACCTGCGCCAACGGATTTGAGCTGAGTGAATGTGTGACATTTGAAGAGCTTGAAGAAATTGTGAAAAATGGTGAGCTTGAAGCCAGAATCAAATCAGTTGACAGTGTGCTTGAGGTGTATCCGAAAGTGAACGTAACCGAAGCACAAAGCAAGCGTTTTTCTAACGGCGGCGGTCTTTTTACACAAAGAATCCGCGGCTTTAACGGCCACGGAATTTACAGAGTTTATTCTGATAAAAATGAATTTCTTGGGCTCGGCAAAGCCGAAGAAAACAGTGAAACCCTTGAAATTGCAAGGCTGCTTGTGAAATAATTTTTAAAACCAAAACATTTGTTCGATAAAGTGTTGACAATTCGGGAAATGTTGTCTATAATGCTAATTGTGGGATATTCCCACAGGGGGAAAGAGCATAAAGGATTTTCTTTAAAATATATTTTTAAAGGAGAAAATTTATGTTACTTAAATATAAAGATGCAGAATATAACAACAAAATTGAACACTTACGAAACAACGGCTACACCGTTAACAATGTTGCTCTGGATTACGAGGACTTTATAACAGATGTTGAAAGCCAAACTTTATTTGCCGAGTTTCAGTTACCAAACGGGGGAAAAAGTTATAAAGACTATTCGGCAATTGTAGCTTGGTCGGATTATCTTGAAAACGATAATCCCAACGAGGAACGCACTCACAGCGGTATGCCTGTTCCGATTACATTTACCGCCGATAACAACGGTAATCCTGTAATCTGCAGTTATGTGTTTGAAGACACAGCCACAGAAGGCATAGTCAGACTTATAATTGCTGTAACAGGCACAACAGAGCATACCGATGCAGATTTTAAGGATTATATTGATAATCTCGGGGGTCTTATGTTCATCGAGGGGGATGAATGTACCCTTGACCCTGATGTGTCACTTGTTGTGCCCAATCTTGAAGCATTTTTTGCTCAGGTCAACGAAACCCAAACTTTCCAACTCGACCTCACAACAAAAACCAAACTCCTATCATTGGGGGATGATGAAAGTTGTTGTTTTGATTCTTCTTATAAGTGTTATAAAATTGTTTCCCGAAAGCCATCGGTAAAAACAAGTGAAGTGCTTTTTGACGGAACATATTACTTTACTGAAAATAGTTCTTATCAGCTTAGTGAGTTGCCGAGAGGTACGGTAATCAACCTGACGGGCTACACAGCAGAAGAACTTGCGGTTACAGTAAAAAAAACTATTTATGAAACAGCCAAAACCAACAGTCAGATTTTTAAAACAACTGTTACAAATTACTCTCCCGGTTGCTTATATTTGAACAAAGACTTGATTTATCCTATTTCGGAGTCTTTGTTTCTTAGTAGCAATCTACGCATTGAGGGCAACGGTTCAACCATAATGGCGTATGCTGCAAATGAGGACAGTGAGGGCAACTTTGTTGAGCGAAAAAATATGGCCATTATTACAAACAAAGATTTAACCACACCTATCTCAAATGTGTCATTTTCGAACCTGACATTCAAGGGAACATACCCACTCTGCGATACCAATAACCAGCCTATCAGTGACGGTGAAACAAGTTTTATTGGTGACCAGTGTGTTTACACTCAGGCGGAACATCCTCTCATCAAAAATCTGAGCTTTGAAAACGTTAATTTCACCGGTTTTAAGTTTGCGGTACACACCGGAAAAGATCAGAACGCAGTTTATAACGCCGAAAATTGTAATTGGAAATTTAACAACTGCGATTTCACTGATGTAGAAACAGGTTTTATGCTCAGTTGGGTACAGGGTATCACTGTCACCAACTGCCACATTGACAACTCCATAGCCAAGGATGATTTGCATCACTGCATGTATATTGCCCGCGGTAGTTCATACATAACCGTGGATAATTGTCTTCTTGAAAATTCAATTGGCGGCGGCATCGACTTTGGTGACACAACCAAAGCAACCGATGAAAAGAAAATGCATCACTGTAGCTTCACAAATCTTCAAATCAGGAATTGCCGAATTGCGGTTACAATCGGAAATGCTTCTGAAGATATTATTGTAAAGAATATCTTTGCCACTAACGTTGGCAGAGCCTTGAAGCTTGGAAACTGCAAAAGAGTAACAATTGACAACTTCAATGCAACAGGCAGCTTCTATTATGACTTTATCCGTAAGGATGCAGACGGCGAAACATGTTTCCCAAACGCCAACGGAGAGTGGAGCGGTATTTCTGTTTGGGGTTATGCCGACGCTAAAATCACAAACAGCTTTTTCAGCACAGGCGGCGCAATGTTTGTGAGTGCTAAATCCGGTTTGTTACCTGATGAGCTTGCTTCACAGCCTGTCAGAACAACTCTTGAGTTTGATAATTGTATCTTTGTAAGTACATTTTCGGAATATAAGTTAGGCTCAGATGGAGTGTCCTACTATCAGCCCGGTGCCAGCCTCGGCGTTAATAACAGTGACTTGACTCAACCCTATGTATATAATGTTGATTTCAACAACTGTCAGTTCTATATGAATTCTGAAAACAATAAGCGCTCAATGATTGCTCTGTATGGTTCTAAGGGACCTACATCTCTTTACAATTTTTATGATTGTCTCATTGCTTATCGCGACGGCAACGGCAACCCAAATGACGATGTTTTGAATTATGATAAGCATGGCAACCCAATTGTAACTATGCCCAACAGCTATTTCATTTCACCTGAAGAAGGCGCTTTTGCTAACATAATCAATTGTGTTTTCTATAAAAATCGCCAAAATTCAAGTAACTCATCTAATTATGGTTTTATAAAAAACGAGTATAGAGATGATAATGATGAGTTAGTTGCCAAATATAGAATTGAACCTGATGTTGATTGTGAAACTTTCGCGAGCACCTATATTAAAGAACTTAATTAAGCATTAAAAAGTATGGAGGTTGTTACATGAAAAGAGCATTAAAAGGATTTTTGTCAGTTTTGTTTGCAATTATTTTTGTATTTGCAAATGCTATGGTGTTTTTTGCCGCACCAAGTACGGTTGATTTGACTTTCACAACCGATGACGATATCGGCGGCTACAGAGACAACAGTCTTGTCGGTTCGGTGACTATCGATATTGATGATGCAAATTCAACGGTCACAATTCTTGATCATGCTTTTTACCATTGCACTAATTTAACCTCCGTTACCATTAAAAGTGAAGGAAATGTCATAGTTGGAGAGAAAGCTTTTGCTGCTTGTCTGGCTCTTGAGGAAGTTTTTTTTGATGTAAAAGGAACTGTTACCGTACTTACCGAGGCTTTTTCTTGTTCGGCAATGAAAACAATAAACTTGACCAGCATAGGTCATCTTGTCATCAAAGGAGACTGTTGTTTTGCTGAATCAGGTCTAAAAGAGGTTCATATTCCCAACAATACCAGCTTTGAAAAGTTTTTTGCAAACTATACGGATGAATACTATGGCACATATTCATGGCCCACACAATTGTTCTTCAAATGCGAAGATTTGGAAAAAGCTACGTTTGATCATGAAAAAATGAGGTCATATACATTTATTGATTGTATCAACCTGAAAAAAATGTATGTTTCTCAAAACACAACAAAAGTTGAAGACAAATCTTTCGGGCTCAAAACAAATGGTGATGTAGTAGAAGGCTTAACCGTCTACGGTTATACTGCTTCTGCTACCGAGGAATATTGTAATGAATACGGTATTAAGTTCATCCCCGTTGACAGTGCCGAATTTAACACAATAATCTCAACTCAATCTGCCGTTGGTACGGTCGGCATTTCCACCTCTGTAACACTCAGCGTTGCGGGTTTCCCCGAATCACTTAAATTAGAAAGTCCTTTATGTTCTGAAGTTATCTTCAGCCGCGAAGACGCTGAAATTGTTACATCAGAAACAGGTGAATTATGGACAGTTGACCTCACCCCCATGAGCGAAGCTGACACCTACACCGTCACCGCTGACTACGGTCTTGCAGATTTGTGCTCAACCGATGAAATCACTGTTTATGCTAAAGAAGATACATGCCCACCTGTTATCTCAGCTCAGACAATTACCCCTGCTGTTGTTGGTGAATTTGCAAAGGTGCAGGTAAACATTAAAGGCTCACCCGAAGCAATCCGCTTTGTTGACGAAAACACAACAACAATTGCAAGAGAAGATGCGGTAATCACCGCAAATGACGATAACACCGAAACATGGGTGGTAAACCTCCTTGTGAATCAGAATGAGCAGCAGCTTACGGTTTATGCAAAAGACGAAACAGGCTGGCTGACACAGGGAACGGCTTTCACATTCAAAGCAAAGGTGATTAACTATTCAACAGAAATATCTGACTTCGCCTTTGAAGAAAGCCTTGACGGTGTAATATACAACGGAATGAACGAAATCACTCTCACCACAGCCAACGGAATTTCCAAGGTTCAGTTTATGAAAAACGGCAACACCTGGACTTATACAGAAGACACCGCAGAAGTGATTGAGGTTGACGGCAGAAAGTATTGGACAATCAGGATGAACTTCTGGGCTCTCGGTGATCAGAGCTATGACATCCGCGTAAGAACTCCCAAAACAACCTTTGAGTTTTCACAAAAACTCGACGTAACGGTTTATTCAAGATAAAAAATTAAGCGATACGGCTCAAAACCGTATCGCTTTTGTTATTGGGTGGTATATTCTCTTGAAACAAACTTTGCACCGATTGATTCAGCAAGTTTTGCACATTGCTCAATTTCTTCATCGGTAATTACATCAACTACCGTCATACGGACATTGTCGGTTTTTTCAAGGCATTTTTTAGTAAAATCAAGCATTGCATCAAAGCTGTCAATGCCAAAATCGTTTCTTGTGATTTGCAGATATCTTTCGGCATCGGGGGCATTGAGACTGATTGAAATCACATCGGCAACCTCGCAAAGCTCGGGGGTAATATCCCGGTTGTTAATGAGATTGCCCAGACCGTTGGTGTTGACCCTTACCTTGAAGCCGTATTTTTCTTTGACATATTTTGCAGTTTTAATAAGGTTATCAAACGCACAGGTAGGCTCACCGTAACCGCAGAAAACCACCTCTGAATATTTCGAAGTATCAAACTCATCGAGAGCTTTTTTGATTGCATCAAAATCGGGAGCTTCTTCGTGCCACATTTCTGAGGCTGAGCCTAATGTATCCATTTTGTCGCGGATGCAGAAAACACATCTGCAAGGACATTCGTTGGTGAGATTAAGATATAATCCTCCAAGATATTCATAAACTATATCTGCCATAATTATCTCCTGTTGAGTTTATTTTTAACTTTTGCCGCATCGAGCGCAGCTCCTGCAAGGCAAAAAATCACCGTGCTGCCCACAGCCTGAATCACACTCCCCGGCACATCGAGCAGAGCAGTTGCCGTATTGCCGTAAACTATCCACGATGCAAAGAAATACATCACGATTGTAACAACACCCGAAGCAAGGCTCATAAGCACCGACGGAAACGTTACTATTTTTTGCTGACTCTTTTTAGAATATTTATAATAAACCAAAAAAGGAACAACATTGAGCGCTTTTATTATAAATGTAAATGGAAGCCAGTTGAAATAACCGAAAGTCATATCCGCAAGGGCACCCCCGACAGCGGCAGCAACAACAGCATACGGTGCAGGCAAAAAGCTTGCCGCAAGGTAAATCATACTGTCACCTATATGGACATACCCCGCCTCACTGGGCAACGGAAGGTGCACCATTGTCAGCGCCGTGATTGCAGCGGCAAAAACTGCAGCAAGGGCAATGCTCTGTGTCTTTTTTCTGTTCATATATTACCTCACAGTAGCTTCAGAAATGGTTCAAAGCAGATTCCGTCTTCGGGGCGGGAGCATTCACAAACCGTTGCTGAAAGGGAGGCTTCCAGAAATCTTGCGGCTCTGCAGACCGCATCATAAACGCTGTCACCTTTTACAACTCCGCCACAGACAATTGATGCAAAAAGGTCACCTGTGCCTGAAAAGCTGCCTTCAAAAATTCTGGAAGATACATTTTCAACACCATCAGATGTAACAATGCAGTTGGTAACAAAGCCCTCCGAAACAGGCACACTTGTGACAATTACCGTTTTGATACCTTTTTCAAAAAGAGGCTTTGCTTTTTCGAAAACAATGGTATTCATATTTTCGGTGTAAGCATTGAGCATTATTTCATCATAATCGGTATCGGTAAGCACGCAAAACTCGGTCAGATTAGGAGTTATTATATCTGCCATAAGAGCAAGGCGTTTCACCTCTTCACAAAGCTCGGGTGAATAAACAGGATAAACCTTGCCGTTGTCTGCCATAACAGGGTCAACCACAAGAATTGTGTCTTCTTTTTTGAAGTCGCGGCAAAAATCTTCAATTATTTTAATCTGCCTGATATCAGATACAAAACCTGTAAAAATACCGTCAAAATGGGGTCCCAACTTTTTCCATTGCTCTATGAACAAGGGTAAATTATCGGTGAAGTCCACACTTTGATAGTCGGGGTAACCCGTCTGATTGCTGAGCACCGCCGTGGGCAACGGACAAGCCTGAACACCCTGAACACTTAAAACCGGTATGGCAGCAGTAAGAGAACATTTGCCGAAGCCTGACAAATCATTGATTACCGCAACTTTTTTCATTCGGGTTCACCCTTTCTTTTTAAAATAAGCAATGCCTATTGTACTCTTTCAATAAAATAAAATCAAGTCAAAATGCACAAATAATTGATTTTTTATGGATTCACATTAACCAAAAAACGTGATTCAATTATTAAAAAAGAGTTAAAAAGCAGTTAAGTCTATTGACGAAAACCTGTATTTGTATTATGATTAAAAGGTAGTATTTAACAAATTCTTCAAGCGGAGGATTAGTGATGAAAGGTATTATTCTTGCGGGCGGTTCAGGCACCCGTTTGTATCCGTTGACTATGGTTACAAGTAAACAGCTTCTGCCTGTTTATGACAAGCCTATGATATATTATCCCCTGTCCACACTTATGCTGGCAGGCATCAGAGAAATTCTGATTATTTCCACACCCGAGGACACACCTAAGTTTAAAAACCTTATGGGTGACGGCGCACAGTTTGGTCTGAAGCTTTCTTATGCTGTGCAGGAAAGTCCCGACGGACTTGCTCAGGCTTTTATCATTGGTGAAGAATTCATTGGTGATGACAGCGTCGCTATGGTGTTGGGTGACAACATTTTTTACGGAAGCGGCTTCGGCCATATTCTCCGTCAGGCCGGCAAAAATCAGAATATGGCAACGATTTTCGGCTATTATGTTGAAAATCCCACCGCTTTCGGTGTTATTGAATTCAACGAAAACGGTGTTCCCGTTTCCATTGAAGAAAAGCCCGAGCACCCCAAGTCAAATTATGCCGTTACAGGTCTTTATTTCTATGACAACAAGGTTGTGGAATATGCCAAAAACCTTAAGCCCTCAGCAAGAGGTGAGCTCGAAATCACCGACATCAACAAGATTTATCTTGAAAACGGCAACCTCGATGTAAAGCTTATGGGCAGAGGCTTTGCATGGCTTGACACCGGCACGGTTGACAGCCTTAACGACGCCTCCAACTTCATTAAAACCATTGAAACCATGCAGGGAATTATTATTTCTTCACCTGAAGAAATTGCCTATAACAACCGTTGGATTTCAAAAAAAGCATTGCTTGAATCTGCCAAGAAATACGGCAAATCAAGCTACGGCAGACACCTTCAGAGTGTTGCTGAAGGTAAGATTATGTATTCCAGCGTTCCCGGTGAAAGACCGCGTTGGGGAAGAGAAGCTGAGGAGAATAAATAATGGAATTTGAAAAAACTCAGATTGACGGTGCCGTTGTGCTGACGCCAAAGGTTTTCGGTGACAACCGCGGATGGTTTATGGAATCTTATTCCAAACGCGCACTTGAAGATGCAGGAATTTTTGATGAATTTATTCAGGATAACCGTTCTTTTTCAGCCGAAAAAGGCACATTGAGAGGTCTGCATTGCCAGACAGAGCCTATGGCTCAGGCAAAGCTCCTCACCTGCCTCAAGGGTGAAATTCTTGATATTGCCGTCGATATCCGCAAAGGCTCCCCCACTTATATGAAATGGGTAGGAGTTAAGCTCAGCGAAGAAAACAAAAAAATGTTTTATATCCCCGCAGGCTGTCTTCACGGCTTTGTGACTTTGACAGACAATGTTGAGGTTATGTATAAGGTCAATAAATTTTATTCACCCGAAAACGACCGCAGCGTCCGTTTTGATGACCCGGCTCTGGGTGTAGAATGGGGTGTAACAAACCCCATTTTGTCGCAAAAAGATATGAACGCCCCTCTTCTTAAGGACAGCGACGTTGAATTTATTTATAAAGGATAATAGAGTATGAAAGTTCTTGTTACCGGATATAACGGTCAGCTTGGCTTCGATGTTATCAAAGAGCTTGAAAGCCGCCATATTGCCTGCAAAGGCGTTGATATGGCGGATTTTGATATTACAGACACCGAAGCTGCCGAAAATTACATCAAGGCTTATGCGCCCGACTGCGTTGTGCATTGTGCGGCATACACAGCCGTTGACAAAGCCGAAGAAGATGAAGAAATCTGCCACAAGGTTAACACCATCGGAAGTGAAAACATTGCCAAGGTCTGCGGTGAAATCGGAGCTAAAATGGTATATGTGAGCACCGACTATGTTTATGGAGGTGCCGGCAACGAAGCATTTGAAGTGACCGACAAAACAAACCCCTGCAACATTTACGGCAAAACCAAATTGCAGGGTGAAGAAGCAGTTAAAAAATACTGCAGCAAATATTTTATTGTGCGCACGTCCTGGGTATTCGGCATTAACGGAAACAATTTTGTTAAAACGATGCTTCGTCTCGGTGATACCCACCCCCAGCTCAACGTCGTGTGTGACCAGGTCGGCTCCCCCACCTACACACCTGACCTCGCAAAGCTGATTTGTGATATGATAGAAACGGAGAAATACGGCACATATCACGGCACAAACGAAAATTATTGTTCCTGGGCAGAGTTTGCCGAAGAAATTATGAAACAAGGCGGAAAAGCTGCGGTAATAAACCCCGTAACAACAGCAGAATACGGTGCAAAAGCGCAAAGGCCGCTGAACTCCCGCCTTTCAAAAAGATGCCTTGACGATGCAGGCTTCAGCCGACTCCCCTCCTGGCAGGATGCACTCGGAAGGTTTATAAAAGAATTATGACAGAAAAACACCTGACACTCATATGAATGTCAGGTGTTGAATTTTAATTATTCAGCAGCTTCCTCTGCGGGAGCTTCTTCTGCTACTGCTTCTTCAACAGCAACTTCTTCAGCTTCGGGAAGGAGAGCGCGGATTGAAAGGCTTACGCGGCTCTTATCAAAGTCGATAGCTGTGATTTTAGCTGTAACCTTGTCACCAACCTTGAGAACATCACCGGGATGCTTGATGTGCTGGTTAGCAATCTGAGAAATGTGGATGAGACCGTCGATGCCGGGGATAACTGTTGCGAATGCGCCGAATGTTGTGAGGCCAACGATTTCTGATTCAACAACTGTATCTACGGGATAATCACGACGAAGGATTTCCCAAGGATTGTCTTCTGCCTTTTTGTAGCCGAGAGAAATTTTCTTGTTTTCTTTGTCAAGTGCTTTAACAAAAACTGAAACTTCCTGACCAACTGCAAGAACATCTGAAGGATGCTTGATACGCTTCCATGAAAGCTCAGAGATATGTACCATACCATCTACGCCGCCGATGTCAACAAAAGCACCGTAGCTTGTGAGTGACTTAACAACACCGTTGTAGGTCTGGCCTTCTTCAGCTGCTGCCCAGAAAGCATCTTCCTGTGCCTTGCGCTCATCTTTGAGAACGGCACGGATTGAACCAACAGCACGTCTGCGCTGGCGGTTAACGTCGATAACCTTGAACTTAACTTTTGTTTTGAGCATATCCTCAAGAGCTTCACCTCTTGATGCTGTTGCAAGTGATGCGGGAACAAAAACTCTTACGCCGTTAGCAACAACAATAATGCCGCCTTTGATAACGTCGGCAACTGTGCCTTCAAGAATTTCTTCTGATTCCTGAGCGGCAATCATCTTATCCCAAGCGCCCTGAGCGTCATAACGCTTTTTGGAAAGCATAATTGTGCCTTCCTGGTCGTTTGTTTTCATGATGATAAGATTGATTTCGTCACCAATCTTAAGCTCTTTCATGGGGTCGGCTGTGGGGTCAGCGCTGTATTCGTTAGCGGGAACATAGCCTGTCTGTTTTCTGCCGATGTCAACCTGAATCTCGCTGGGAGAAATGGCTGTTACTATTCCGCAAACCTTCTGGTCTGTGCTCATATTTTTAAGAGACTCTTCCAGTGCTTCGGAAAAATCCATCTCATCGATAGATTTAGCCGGCTGAGCTGCTACCTGCACCTCCTCAGTCTGAGCCTGCACTGCAGTCTCGTTGATTTCTTTTTCCTGTTCGTTTAAAATTTCGGACATGGTTGTTAGTACCTCCTTTATAATACCAGCAGGAGTGGATGCCCCTGCAGTAATACCCACACAATTGAAGCTGCTGAAATCATACTGCGACAATTCTTCAGCGGTTTCAATAAGATAAGTCGGACAGTTCGGCTCACACACGGCCTTCAGCTTGGCGGTGTTGGAGCTCTGACGACCTCCGACTATAATCATAGCGTCACATTTGCCCGAAAGCAACAGAGCTTCGGACTGACGCTCATTAGTCGCATTACATATTGTATCAAAAATAATCGCGTTTGTATAGTGTTTTTTTATTTTTTTTAAGCAGATTTCCCATTCTTTTATGCTAAAAGTGGTCTGTGCAACAACAATTATCTTCTCTTTTGACAAAATATCGGATTTTTCGATGAATTCATCCAATTTCTGAGCGTTGATAAAAACGTATGTCTTACCATTGCTGTAGCTCATTATTCCCTTGACTTCCGGGTGATTTTCGTCACCTGCAATGAGAACAGCGGTGTTTTCGTCAGAATTTTCATCGACAATTTTATGTATTTTTTTCACAAAAGGACAGGTTGCATCACAGAACCTGCGACCTGCTTTCTGAATTTTTTCTTTAACCTGACGTTCCACACCGTGGGTACGGATGACAACGGTTGTGTCATCATCGGCAGAGCAGGGATCTTCAATGATATCCACGCCCTTGCTTTTCAGGTCATCAATGACCTGCGGATTATGAATTATGGGGCCAAGGGTGCAAGCCTTTTCACCGTCTTCAACCATTTTATAAAGCATATCCACAGCCCTGTTTACGCCGAAACAAAAGCCTGCAGTTTCAGCAAGTCTAACTTTTTTCATTGCCTTTCTCCCATTGAGTGATAATTTTTTGCATAATATAATCTGCCGCCGCGGTGTATTCTGCTTTGTCGGGATTTTCAGAAAAGCCAAAGCTTTCATACTCGATCGGCTCACCGAAGCGGACAACAATACGCTTGAATATGCCTTTGCCCATTTTGGAATAAATGCTCACCGGCACAACAGGGCATCGGCATTGGCGGGCAACATAAGCCACTCCCCATTTTGCCTTGGTGGGCTTGCCGTCAGGGGTAACAATTCCCCCTTCCGGGAAAATACCGAGAACATCACCGCTTCTGACAATATCTGATGCAGTTTTAAGGGCTCGGCGGTCGAAATATCCCCTTTTGACAGGGAAGGCATTGAGTGATCGAAAAAAACAATTAAAAAACGGATGTTTAAAAAGCTCACTCTTTGCCATAAAATGCACATTCTTTTTGCTGCCGATGGCAATATAAAACGCGTCAAGCCAGAAAATGTGATTTGATGCAATTATAAAGCCACCGTCACGGGGTAGGTTTTTTGTTCCGCAGAATCTGAACGGATGAAAAAAATATAAAATCGGTGTTCCGAAAAAAAGAAGTGTCTTGGCAAACAAGTTTTTGCTTTTCACATTATCCCTGCTTTAAAGCTTTTTGGCGATAACGGCAAGAATAGCCTCAAGGCTCTCATCAAAGGTGAGAGGGCTTGTGTCAAGAATTTCGGCATCATCAGCTGCCTTGAGCGGTGCAATTTCGCGGTGTGTGTCCTGATAATCTCTTTTGATAAGATCATCAAGAACATCCTGAAACGTTACATCTGAGCCCTTCTGAACAAGCTCGTCATAGCGGCGCTTTGCCCTTGTTTCGGGTGATGCGGTGAGAAAAATCTTAACCTGAGCATCGGGAAGAACAACGGTACCGATATCTCTGCCATCCATAAGGCAGTTGTTGTTTGCAGCAATTTCCTTTTGCAAATCAAACAAAAACTCGCGCACCTTGGGAATTGCAGAAACATTGGACGCGCCCATTGAAGCTTCGGGCGTTCTGATAGCGTCAGAAACATCTTCACCATTGAGATACACACGCTGACCCTCATCGGTGAAGCCCAGCTTAATATCAATATCACTAAGGGTTGAAATCACCTTTTCGGCATCCTTTGTGTCGTAACCTTTTCTGATGGAGTAAAGACCGACTGTTCTGTAAAGAGCACCTGTATCAACATAGATAAAGCCTAATCTTTCGGCAGCCTTTCTTGCAAGTGTGCTTTTGCCTGCGCCTGCAGGACCGTCAATCGCAATATTTACAGACATAATATAACCTCTTTCGTTTAAATAATTCACATATTTTCTCCGGCAAGATGACCTGTTGAAAAGGCAATCTGCAGATTAAAGCCGCCTGTATAGGCATCAACATCAATGACCTCACCTGCAAAATAGAGATTTTTGCACAGCTTGGATTCCATTGTTTTGGGGTTGATTTCACTCACCTTAACTCCGCCCGATGTGACAATTGCATCTTTGATCGGACTGAAATCGTTAACGGTGATTTTAAATTCTTTGAGCACGGAAACAAGTCTGGTGCGTTGCTCTTTGGTAATCTGATTCACCTTTTCGGTTGGCTTAATTCCGCTGAGCTTAACCACAATGGGGATAAGCTTTCTGGGAAGGAGTCCGCCGAGGGAATTGATGAAGTTTTTATTGTTGTTTTCAGAAAAATCTCTGAGTATTCTGCTATCAAGCTGTTCGGGAGTGAGAGCCGGCTTCATATCGACATAAATTTCGTATCTGCCCTTTTCCATATTTCGCATATGTGAACTTGCGCTGAGAACCATAGGTCCCGAAACTCCGAAATGAGTAAAAAGCATTTCACCCATATCTTTGTAAATTTCTTTTTTCTTGGCAGTGTCAACAACCTTGATTGCAACATTTCTCAAGGCAAGACCCTGCAAATCGGTGCAAAATCCCTCATGACAAACAAGAGAAACAAGGGAAGGCTTCAGCTCAGTTATCGTATGACCTGCCTGACGGGCAAAATCGTAGCCGTCACCTGTTGAGCCTGTTACAGGGTAAGACTTACCGCCCGTTGCAACAAGCACCTTTTCGGCAAAAATTCTTTCACCCTCTTCGGTCACAACGCCTTTGACACAGCCGTCTTCAATAATCAACTCGGCTACTCTTGCGTTTATAAGCTGCGCTCCGTCGTCGGTTGCAAAAGCCGTGAGAGCATCAACAATATCCACAGCCTTATCTGACACCGGAAAAACACGGTTGCCTCTTTCGGTTTTGAGGGGAACCCCCATATCTTCAAAAAGCTCCATTGTGTCACGGGGCATAAAAGAAGAAAATGCGCTGTAAAGGAATCTGCCGTTAACCGGCACATTTGAAATCAGCTCATCGAGGCTGTCGCAGTTGTTGGTAACATTGCAACGGCCTTTACCTGTTATCATCACTTTGCGGGCAGGTCTTTCATTGCGTTCAAGGATTGTAACGCTTTTGCCCGCCATGGAGGCAACTCCTGCCGCCATAAGGCCTGCAGCACCCCCGCCGATTATGAGTACATCTGTCATTTGAATTTCTCCCAAAAGTATTACACTTTATTTTACAATAATGGCCGACAAAATGCAAGTTTTTAATTGACTTTAAGTTAAGGTTTAGTTATACTTGAAATATCAATTATTGGAGGATTGATTATGACAAACGCATCAAACGTATTATGGTACAAGCATCCTGCCAAAACATGGGTACACTCTTTGCTGTTGGGTAACGGCAAATTGGGTGGCGCTTTTTACGGCAGAGTAGATACTGAAACTGTTGAGCTTAACCTTGACACCTTGTGGTCAGGCTATCCCGGCAGAGAATCTTACCCCAACAAAAATCCTTATGAGGCTTTCAAAAAGGCTCAGGCTCTTTCTCTTGAGGGCAAAAATCATGAAGCCCAGCAATTGATTGAGGCTGAAATTGCCGGCGGTGACAGCATGTTTTATATGCCCTTGGGCAAATTGATTATTTCTTCAAAATCAAACCTCAAGGCAAGGAATTACACTCGTCAGCTTGATCTGAGAACCGCTGTTCACACAGTTACATATGACCTTAAAAAGACCGCTTATAAAACCGAGTCTTTTGTAAGTGCCCCCAGAGATGTTATGGTAATCAGAACAGTTGCTGACGGCAACGAAAAAATCAACCTCAACATCACCATTCAGAACGAACTTCGTCACGAGGTTTCAACCGACGGTGAATTTCTCCGTCTTGTGGGCACCTGCCCCTCCGAAAACCCCGAAGAAGGTGATTGGTTCACAGACGTTTATCTTGACGGCGACAAAAAGGGTATGGACTTCTGCTGTCTGACCGCTTTTGATTCCGACGGCAAAATCAAATTCAACAAAAAGAGTGTAAGTGTTGAAGACGCAAGCTACCTCACCATTTATCTTGGTGCAGAAAGCAGCTTCATCGACTGGAAAACACTCCCCACCAAGGAATATATCGCACCCTGCGAAGAAAAGGTGAGAGCCGCCAAAACCGTTGATTACGAAGCTATGAAAGCTGAGCATATCGCTGATTATCAAAGCTTCTACAACAGAGTTGAGCTTGACCTTGGCAACAGCAACAAGGAAGGCACAACAACATCTTCAAGACTCAGAGAATTTTTGCTCAAGAAGAACGACAACGAGCTTTATGCCCTTTTGTTCAACTTTGGCAGATATCTTGCAATTTCTTCTTCACGCCCCGGTTCACAGCCCACAAACCTTCAGGGCATCTGGACCTACAGAAAATACTCCCCATGGCGTGCAAACTACACCGTTAACATCAACACCGAGATGAACTACTGGCCAATTCTCCCCTGCGCAATGCCTGAGCTTTGTGAGCCTCTTAACACATTTATCGAAGAGCTTTCGGAAGCAGGACAGTGGGCTGCGCAGAAAATCTATGGTGCACGCGGCTTTACCTGCCATCACAATGTTGATATCTGGCGCCACCACACACCTGTTTCAGGCTCTGCAAGCTGGCTTTTCTGGAATATGTCAGGTGCATGGTTCACAAGACATCTGTTTGAATATTATGAATACACAGGTGACGTAAACTATCTCAGAGAAAAGGCATTTCCCGTTATTCTTGAATCAGCAAAATTCTGCCTTGACATTCTCGTTGAAGATAAAGACGGTTATCTCATCGCCTGCCCCTCAACCTCACCCGAAAACAAATTCTTTGACGATGACGGAAACATTGTTGCAGTGAGCCAGACAACAACAATGACAATGTCAATCATTAAAGAGAATTTCATCAACGCACTCAACTGCGCAGACATTCTCGGCATTGAAAACGACAGCGTTATTGATGAAATCAAAGAAGCTCTTCCCAAGCTTCTCCCCTTCAGAATCGGTAAAGATGGCAGACTTATGGAGTGGTACGAGGAATATAAGGAAGAAGAGGTCAAGCACCGTCACGTTTCTCACCTTTATTCGCTTTATCCCGCAAATCTTATTGACGTTGACCTCACTCCCGAGCTGACAGCCGCCTGCAAAAAGACACTTGACGTAAGAGGAGACAGAGGCACAGGCTGGTCACTGGGCTGGAAAATCAACTTCCACGCTCGTCTTCGCGACGGACAGAAGGCATTGAAGCTTGTCAACGACCAGTTAAGATACATCCCCAACCCCGAAATCCGCGGAAGAGGCGGCACATACCCCAACATGCTTGACGCTCATCCCCCCTTCCAGATTGACGGCAATTTCGGTGCTACCAGCGGTATTGCACAGATGTTTGTTCAGTCCTTCGGAAACCGCACTCTTATCCTTCCTGCGCTTCCCAATGAATTTAAAAACGGCTCTGTTAAGGGCCTTGCAATCAAGGGCGGGGCAACTGTTGACATCGAATGGGAAAACGGAGCTCTCTCACGCCTCACCGCCAAGGGTACAGGTGAGTTTGAGTTCGTTTACGGCGACAAGTGCGTCACAGTTAACCTCGACGGCACTGCAACAGAAATCAATTTTTAAGGTGGCGCTATGTTAGCTGACCTTTATGATTTTGACAAAACAGTTTACCCTGTGGATTCCGCAACTGAATTCTGGCTTTTTTGCCTGAAAAGGCATCCGAAAATTCTTTGTCATATTCCGCATCAGATTATGTCGGCAGTTAAATTCTTTTTGAAAAAGATTGATTTAACCCAATTTAAAGGTGAGTTTTTCTGCTTTTTAAAATCTATTGACGCCCAAAAAGAAGCTGAGCTTTTCTGGGACAAAAACGGACACAAGATTTTTTCCTGGTTCAAGCCAACGGAAAATGATGTTAAAACAGTTGTCTGCTCCGCTTCCCCCGAATTCGAAATCAGCCCCATTCTCAGAAGATTGGGCGCGGATGTTATCATCGGCACTGATATGAATCCGAAAACAGGTGAAATCCGCGGCAAAAATTGCAAGGGTGCAGAAAAAGTGGAACGAATAAAAAAAGAGGCCGGCGGCTATGTTTTCAGAAACGCATACACCGACAACCCGAAATCTGACGCTCCGCTATTGTCTTTGGCAGAAAACAAATTTCTCATTAAAAACGGTGAGATAATCCCGTTGTAAACAAAATTTTATACCCTATCGTTAAAAATTTTTGACGATAGGGTATTTTTTTGCACATTTTTGGTTCAAAAAAACTGTTTTTCAAGCTACGGGTGAAAGGATTACCTTTCAGAAAGGAAGCGAAAATGAAAAACGGACTTAAACCAAAAGAAAAACTGTTCTGCATTTACTGCCGTGAATATCACTCAGGTGTAACAGCGGCGGCACTTGCGGGATATCCCTTACCCAAAATATCGTCGGCAACACTCCTTGCAAGAAAAGATATTCAGTCTGAAATAGCACGGCTCAGAGAAACCTCTGCCGCCTCCCCTCAGGAAATTTCGAGCGGATACCGACTTCTTGCCTTCGGAGACAGCTCCGACGCTTTCAGGCTTTTGTTTTGCGACGAAGCCCCTGACGAAAGCGAGCTGCAGAAAATGAATCTTCTGAACATCAGCGAAATCAAACGCCCTAAAAACGGAGGAATTGAAATCAAATTTTTTGACCGTTTAAAGGCTCTTGAACATCTTGAAAACGTTTCTGCCGTTTCGCAAAACGACAGCGCACTCCCCTTTTATGATGTGATTGAAAGAAGCGCGGCAGCAATAAGAGATGATGAAGATGGCTCTTAACCCCACGGAGGTTTTCCGAAAATTTTCAAAAAAGCAGCTCACTGTGCTCAATTGGTGGTGTGCATCATCACCTCACAGAAGCAAGGATGCTATCATCTGCGACGGAGCAGTGCGTTCCGGCAAAACGGTTTGTATGTCCCTTTCTTTCATTGTCTGGTCTTTTTATGATTTTGATGACACTTCTTTTGCTCTTTGCGGCAAGACAATAGCATCACTCAGGAGAAATCTCATTGTTCCTATGCTGCCTATACTCACCTCACTTGGTTTTGAATGCAAAGAAAAAACTTCGAAGAATTACATCGAAATTTCATACAAGGGCAGGACAAATCGCTTTTATTTATTCGGCGGAAAAGATGAAGGCTCTGCAGCACTTATTCAGGGCATGACCCTTGGCGGAATACTCCTTGATGAGGTTGCGCTGATGCCACGTTCATTTGTGGAGCAGGCAATTGCCCGCTGCTCAGTTGAAAAATCACGATTGTGGTTCAACTGCAACCCCGAACACCCGATGCACTGGTTTTATTGCGAATGGATTAAAAAAGCAGAAAAGAAAAACTGCCTTTATCTTCATTTCACAATGAAGGATAATCCGGGACTTGCGGAAAATATCAGAAAAAGATATGAGTCCCTTTATTCAGGTGCGTTTTATCAGCGATTTATTGAGGGCAAATGGGTTGCAGCGTATGGCACGGTTTACTCTATGTTCTCTCAGCAAATCCACGTCAAGGAGCCACCTGACGCAGAGTGTGACAGCTACTACATTTCCTGCGACTACGGTACGGTCAACCCCTGCTCAATGGGGCTTTGGGGCTCATACCAAGGCAAATGGTACAGGCTGCGCGAGCATTATTATAACTCACGCACCGAGGGTCAGCAACGCACAGATATGGAGCATTACCGCAGTCTTACTCATTTGGCAGGGGGACTTCCCATTGAAGCAGTTGTGGTTGACCCAAGTGCCGCGAGCTTTATTCAATGTATCCGCCGCGAGGGAAAATTCAAAGTTATTCCGGCAAAAAATGATGTTCTTGACGGAATACGGCTTGTGTCTGATGCACTTAAAAAAGAGGAAATATATTTTTCTCCTCAATGCAAAGACACATTGCGGGAATTTTCACTTTACCGTTGGGATGAAAAGTCATCCAAGGATGCCCCCAGAAAAGAGAACGATCACGCTATGGATGACATACGCTATTTCGTTTCAACAATTCTCAATGCACCTGAAGATGACTTTTTTGCCCTGAGTGTTAACAGAAAGGAGATGTGAGATGGGATTTTTTAAGAAAATTTCATCAGCTAAAACAGCGGTATCGGTACCGCAGACATACAAGCCGCAGATTTTTGATTTTGTGAACAGCTATGTTCCTCTGTCGAACGGGCAGACAAGGCTTTATCGCGAGCTTCGTGAGGCAGTTCCCATTATAGACGCGGCAATTCTCAAAACCGTAAGACTCACCGGAGGCTTCAGAGTGGAATGTGCAAAGCCTCAGAACACGGCGCTTCTTAATTCATTTTTACAAAGCGTACCTGTTTCTTCGGGCAGATACGGTATTTTTGAATTTATTTCAACTTATTTTGAACAGCTTCTCACCTACGGAACGGCCGTTGGTGAAATTGTGACTGATTCAAAAGGCAACATCGCCGCACTTTACAACGCAGACATTGAAGACATTGAGCTTCGCAGGGCAGATAACAACATTGACTGCCTTGTATGCACAAGAAACGGTGGTGAAGCCTTGCCGGTTAAATACCCGGAGCTTGTCCTTATGAGCGTGTTAAATCCCGAAAGCGGAACACTTTGCGGAAACTCTGTTCTCAAAGGCTTGCCCTTCGTAAGCGGAATTCTTATGAAAATTTATTCAACAATCGGTGAAAACTGGGAACGTGCAGGCAACATCCGTTACGCCGTAACCTACAAGCCGCAGAACGATGCCGTTGACAGAGCCTATGCCAAAGACCGCGCTCAGCAGGTAGCCCGTGAATGGGGCGAAGCAATGAAAGCAGGCGGCCCTGTGCGTGATTTTGTTGCCGTGGGTGATGTGAGCATCAGAGCCATTGGTGCAGACAGTCAGATTCTCGACAGTGAAATCCCCGTGCGTCAGATGCTTGAGCAGATTGTGGCAAAAACAGGAATCCCGCCTTTTATGTTGGGCCTTTCATGGTCATCAACCGAAAGAATGTCGAGCCAGCAGGCAGACCTGCTCACAAGTGAGCTTGAAGCATACAGACGGGTGCTCACTCCCGTTATTCTGAAAATCTGCAAAATGTATCTGACTCTCAACAGCATTGCAGATGCCCCTGAAATCATATGGGATGACATCACCCTGCAGGACGAATGTGAGCTTAGCAAAGCTCGCCTTTATGATGCACAGAGAGAAAAAATTCAACAGGAAATGAAAGGAGAACCAAATGGATAAAAGCTTTGAATCTGCACCCGATGTGCAGGAAGTGACAGCTGAAGACCTTGAGTTGATTAACCGCTTTACCAGAAAAGAGCTTAAATGTGAAGATGTTTTCACCTTTAATATTATTCTTTGCGACAACGAAATTGACCGCGACGGTGAAAGATTTGATAACCTCTCACTCGAAAGGCTCAAAGGTATGTTTGTGGGCATCACAGGAATTTTTGACCACAATCATTCCGGCAAAAATCAGACTGCAAGAATTTTTAAAACGGAGGTTGTAACAGACGCCAACAAAAGCACCTCTTTCGGAGAAGCTTACACATACCTCAAGGCAACTGCATATATGCCACGCACAGAGCATAACAAAAACCTCATTGCTGAAATTGATGCAGGCATCAAGAAAGAGGTCAGTGTTTGTTGCAGTGTAAGAAGCTACATCTGCTCGGTTTGCGGCAATGATATGCGAAGTGAAAAATGCAACCATATTAAGGGCATTGAATATTCCGGCAAAATATGTCACTGCATTTTAAAGGATCCGGTCGACGCTTATGAATGGTCGTTTGTGGCTGTGCCTGCTCAGGTTGGTGCAGGAGTTGTCAAAAACCATCAGAAGCAGAAGGTTACCAAAACCTTCTCAGAGCTTTCAAAGGCTGCCCGCAAGGGCAACGAAATTCTCATCAGCTCCGACCTTTCCAAGGAGCTTGGTGAAAGACTTGCCCGCCTTGAAAAGGCCGCCGCAGAGGGTGAAGCTTATCGCAAGGAATTAACCGACGAAACGGTTAAATTTGCCGCACTTGCCTTAAAGGGCATTGATGTTAAAACGGCACAGGATATGTGCAAGGGTCTTGACATTGAAAGACTCAGAAAACTCAGAGATTCATTTTTGGAAAGAGCAGGCAGGGTTATTCCCTTAACCCCTCAGTTAAAGCCTGTCGAAACAAAACACACTGATAACAATCAATTTTTATTTTAAAAAGGAGATATAAATATGTCATTTGATAACGTAAAACTCGAAAAAGGAATGTACGGAACAGGCCGTTCATTCACTCAGGTATTGGAAGCAATCGACCCTTCCGAAAACTACAAAGGCACTTCCCTCGAAGGCCTTGACGCTTATCAGCGTCAGCTTAAAAGATTTGATATTAAAGTTGCCGGTGCAGACAGCAGCGTTGTGGGCAAATTTTTCAGCACAAGTGATGCTGCCGTACTTTTCCCCGAATATGTAGCAAGAGCTGTCCGCCACGGCATGGATGAAGCAAACTTTATTCCCGACATTGTTGCAGCAACAACATCAATTGATTCTATGGATTACCGTGCAATGGACCTTGTGATGAGCAAGGAAAACATGGAGATGCCCGAACACTCAGAGGGTGAAACTCTTGCCGAAGCCGATTTTTCCGTCAGTGACAGAACAATCCGCCTCAAAAAGCGTGGCAGAATGATCACAACATCTTACGATGTGCTTCGTTTTCAGCGCCTTGATATTGTGGCAGTTGCTCTCAAGCGAATTGGCGCTTACCTTTCACAGACATTAATGGCAGACGCTGTGAACGTACTCATCAACGGTGACGGCAACCAGAACCCTGCCGTTTCATCATCTGTGAATGCTTATACCTACGACAGCCTTGTGGATTTCTGGAACAGCTTTTCACCATACGAGCTTAACACAATTCTTGCGTCACCTGACGCAGCAAGTGCAATTCTCAAGCTCAACGAATTCCGTGACGGTTCAGCAGGTCTTAACTTCCACGGCACAGGCAATATGATCACACCCTTCGGCGCAAAGCTTATCAAAACATCAGCCATTGATTCTGCCGGCACAATTATCGGTCTTGACAAATCCTGCGCTCTCGAACACATAAAGGTGGGTGACATTGAAACCGATTACGGCAAGCTTATTGACCGTCAGCTTCATCAGATTTCAATCACGTCAATTGACGGCTTCGCCAAAATCATCGGTGACGCTTCAAAGGTTGTCACCAAGGGCAACTGATATGGCATACATATGGGAAGTCGCAAAGGCTCTGGAGTTGATGACAGAGATTGACGAAAATGAAAAGGAAACGGTTGAAGCAATCTGCCAGCAAGCTCTTGATGATGTCAATGCAAGGCTGAAGACGGATATTGACCTCACCGACCCACGAATCACTTCTGCCGCGGCAGGTATCGCCTTTTACGGCCTCTGTGTTAAAAGAGCAAACCAAAAAGGGGACGCGGATATGTCTTCCTTCAAAGCAGGTGACCTCAGCATTTCTTTTAACGAGGTTAGCTCTTCAAAGCAATTGAGCCTTGCAAAAGAAATCCGTGACAAGGCACTTCTTGAGCTGATCCCCCTTGCTTGCGACAATGGATTTTACTTCAGAAAGGTGGATGTCTATGACTCAGATCCAGCTTGATACGGTGTTCAAAAAATTCGGCAGAGAGATTTTACTCCGACAGGACGACGGCTGGAGCTCTGAAATTTTTCACGGCTTCATTCAGCCGTTGAGATACAAAAACAAGATGTATCTTGATGGTGTCTACACAGTTATCGGCTTTGACAATCAAGGAAAATATCTTTACATCGGCCCCGCCAAACACGACCTGACCGCCTTTGACACAATAAACGGTTACATTATGTGCGACGACACAAAATACACCATCGACCGCGCAGAAAAGGTTTTTTGCGGAGAAAATCCGCTGTATATCTGGGCAATCATAAGGGAGGTTGTTGAAGCATAATGGACAGAATAGTTGCAATTCCTCAAAGAATTGTTGAATGGCTCTGCGTTCAGCCAGAGCTTGAGGATATAACATTTTTCACCGAATTTCCTCCCGTTATGAAATCTGTGCCTCTCAAAAAGGCTATTGTTGCCGTTGGCATCAATGAGATGAGCATTGCGGATAAATTTGTTGCAAACGATGACGGAGTGTTGGAAAAGCAGGAATATTGCCGCACGGCAAACATCAAAATGAGGCTGAGCATCTGTGTGCCCTATTCTTACGGCGGCACTGCCTGTCACGATTATTTCACTAAAATCATCGATGCGCTCACCTTCCGCACCGACTTCAATATTGAGGAATCAGGCTGCGAGGAAATTGAAGCCGACAGAGACACAAGCGCCCTGGTATGCAACGGCTGGTTTAAAATCATTGCCGACTTCTGCCCTGCCGAAAGCGTTGACGAAAACTTCACCTCATTTATGAGCAAGGACTTCATCTGCTCGGGGCATATCACAAACGACGATATCCACGTCACAACAGAAGAAAAGGAGCAATGGAGCAACTCCTTTATATCGGGATATTATGTAGGTAACGGACAATCATCTGTTTCTTTTAATCTCGGCTTTGAGCCGAGGATGGTTATGCTTTTTTGCACCGATTTCCCTGTTATGCATATCAATTTCAACGGCAGCTCCGCTAAATGTCATTTCGGCATCGCGTCGGGAGGCTACTCCACAGCGGGATTAAAGCTCACTGCATCGGGGTTTAAGACAGTCAAAAACACCATTGACGCTAACGCTTCATTTTTCAACGAAACAGGATACACATATTGCTACATAGCGTTTAAATAAAATTTCGCCTGCTTTACTCAACATAAAGCAGGCGATTTGTTATTCTTTGTTATTCCTTGCCTCGTCAAGGCTTGTAATACTGTCATCACTTTCGGGAATCGTATGGCGCGAATGAGAGCCGATTGAATCAATTATTTTTTGTTGATGCTGTTCCATAATCTCTCTGACGCTTTTCTGTGTCAGGTCTTCAACATTAGGGTCAGCCTCTCGGTTAAGCTCCTCAAGGCGCATTTTTTCTCTGCACTCAGCGGCTCTTTTTTCATGCTCTTCTCTTCTTTTTTTGTTGCGGACATACTGCTTTGAATAATACACACCTGCCACCACAAGAGAGATAAGCTCGGCAGCAAGCAAACGGATCATTGCCGAATATGAAATAATTATACTGTTCTGAACAAAAAGGCTTCCTCCCACAAACATAAACAGGAAATTACCCATAAAGGACGGCCAGATGTCGCCGGAAACTCTCGTTACAACCCCTCTTTTGATTGATGAAAAGAAGGTGTAAACAAGATAAAACAAAACTGCGGCAACGATAAAAAGAATTTTTTTGAAGCCGCCGAGAAATGAATAATGCCCGAAAACAAAATTTCGCGCAACAAGGACAAGGGGCAATGCAACACTCAACGCCGCCTGAACAAGGTTTGCGTCACGGAAAGGATACTGCGGACGCATTGAACGGACAACGTAACCTCGGAAGGTTATTTCCTGCATCAAAGCACTCACTCCGCAAGCAGCGGCAAAAATAACAATGTCGGTAACAGACATTTCTCCGTCAGCATTGGGAGTGATAAATCCGGGGGCAAGAGATGGGATTTTTGTTGCGGCATATATTCCGCATTGCACACCAAAAACCGCAAGTAATGGCAAAAGGGCCATACTTCCGCCAACAACAATGCCTCTGAGAATGCGAAGAGGGTCAAAAATTACACCTGCATTTGCTAATGTGCGATGCTTTGAAAGACATACTGCCCCAACGGTAAGTATACCAAGAACTGCACCGATAACATTTGTTCCGAATTGGTTTAGGTCGCCCTGAAGCATTGGCGCAAACGCATCAACGCAAAAAAACATAAGCACAATAACAAAGGTACTCATAACGCCGGGCAATATTTTGCTTTTGGGGTTTGCCATTAAATCACTCCATAAAAATTTGATTCCCAGGCAGGGATATATCTGTGGTGGTAAAAATAAAATCTGTAATCACTGCACATCGAATGAATTTTCAAAGGCAGAAGAAACATATCGCTGTTGCGGTGATATGCGCAGATGTATAATTTCGGGTTATATTTTACAATTGTTTCCCTTGCTCCGTCAAGCGCTTTTTCTTCACTGCCTTCAATATCCATTTTAAGAATTGTCACTTCACCGTCAACAACATTGTCAACACTGTCTGCCTGAATCTCCACATTGCCGTCAGGCGAAAGCTTTGAATTTCTGCCCTTCTTCTTTTCAAAAAGGAGGGTTTCTCTTTTATCCCACGCAGCAAGATTAAACGCACAGACATTCTCAAGAATTTCGGTGTTTGTTTTCAGCTTTTTAAAGTTTTTTTCATCTGCCTCAAAGGCATAAATTCTTTTGTAGCTGCCGTTGCATGCCGAAACAAATTCACGAATTGTGTCACCGTCATATGCACCAAGGTCAGCAAAAACTTCATCATCCCCTACCTTGAGAACTTTTTTGTAAATAAAATCTTTTTCTTTTTCAGCCTCAAAAAGATACTCGATTTTTCCGCTGACCTTGAAGTTGAGAATGTTTACATAGTTTTTTCTCGATTCATCATCGGCAAGGAGTGAATACGCTTTATCAAATTCCTCATCGTGGGCTTCTATAAACTCGCGGGTAAAAATCTCATCATCTGCCACAGGAACATCAGGAGCCACAAGAGGATGCTCACCTGCCATTTTTTTAACATTTTCAATAGTTTCATCATCGTGTACGGCAAAGCTCATCACAACAAAAAAATCATCGTATTCCTCGCAGATGTCGGAATATTTTGTGACCTGCATTCCTCTGAAAAACTGTCCGCGGACGAACTTATCGCTTGCAAAAATGCCGGCAACCTCAACACCCATATTATGAAGCTTGTCTATAACCATATCGGCACCGTTACCCATTCCGTAAATCACAATGGGCAGGGTTGTTTTTTTCAAAATATCCCACACATTTTCTTCAACAATTTTTTCAATCATTATATTCTCCCCTGTTGCTAAATCCTACTTGTATATGTTACAATATTTAAAACTAATTTTCAAGGTTGTGTTTTTATGAGTTTTGTTTTTTCTCAATTTAATTTCAAATACGACACAGACATTGCAAAAAAAGCCTGCGAGCTTTTTAAAGATGAAATAAAATCAAGAATTCCCGATTTTTCTTTTGAAGGCGGAACTGCATTTGATTTCATAACAATTCCCGACGATCCTGAAAGTGAGGCTTTTTCTGTTGAGGCAACCGACAAAAAAATCATCGTTTGCGCTCACCGTTTGAGAGGCTTCGTATACGGCTATTCTATGCTTCTGAGAAAAAGTGAAATCAAAGAATCTCAGTTTGTTCTCACAGCAGATATATCCGGAAACTATTCTCCTGCGAAAAAAATCCGCGGTCATCAGCTTGGCTACCGCGACACCAACAACACCTGCGACGCATGGAATGTTGAGCAATACCGCAGATACCTTCTTGACCTTATGATGTTCGGGCTTAACACCTTTGAGGGAATTTGCGACAACGAAGAAAAAAACTGCCTTATGCCGTTGAGCATCAAGGATATGTTCACAGCCGTTTCTGCCGTGTGTGACGAGCTTGACATCGACGTTTCGGTGTGGCATCCCACATATTCAAAAGAAACCGAAGAGGATATCCGCACAAAAATTTATGATTTTTATTCTGAAGCAAAGCGTGTTGATGTTTTGTTTATTCCCGGCGGTGACCCGGGAGATATGATGCCTGCAGATTTCTTTAAAAGATGTGAGCTCATCAAATCAATTCTCAACGAAATTCACCCCGGCGCAAAGCTGTGGATTTCTGCTCAGGCTCCCCACGAATATGCCGATTGGGGTGAAAAATTTGCAGAAGAAATCAGCAAGGAGCCCGACTGCATTGAAGGCGTTATTTACGGGCCAAACCACGCTATGACCCTTGAAAACCTGAGAAAAACCGTTCCGCAGAAATATCCTCTCAGATTTTATCCCGATGTTACTCATTGCGTAAGATGTGAATATCCCGTTCACTTTGACAAGGACGACTGGCATTATGCCTTTGCCTGCACCTTCGGCCGCGAGAGTGTTAACCCCCGCCCCACAGAATACCGCCACATTTACAGACAGACAGAAAAATTTCTTGTGGGCGGTGTGACATATTCTGACGGAATTCACGATGACCTCAACAAGGTTGTGTGGAGTGCCCTTGACTTTGACCCCAAGTGCGACATTTATGAAATTGTAAAGGACTATGCAAGAGCATATGTTCCCCAAGTGAATGCAAGTGAATTTGCAAAATGCATTTTTATGCTTGAAAAATGTTGGGAGGGTGCCCCTGACGAAAACCCCGTGATTGAAGAGGTTTATAACAAAATCACAGCACTTGCCACTCCCGAAGCCATGAAAAACTTCCGCTTTGTGATGCATCTTTTTGCCGCAGAATGCGATATGCTTGTTAAATCAAGATTCGTTTTTGAAAACGGACTTATCAAAACAGCTGAAAACGAAATCAGAAACGGTAATATCCCCAAGGCAAAAGAAATTCTTGAAACACCTTTCTGCAATGAATATAATCAGCTCAGAAGCAGCATCAGCGCCCACGGCAAGCTACTGTTTGATTTGATCGGTATGCAGTTGGATGTTGAAAACTATCACGGCAGAGCTTGGGACAGAGGCTGCACCCTTGACACCATTGACCGCCCCATAACTGACAAGCTTTATTTGCTGAACAAAATCAATGGCGGTGCCGACAAAGACACCTTGCTCAGCTTAATCAACCTCCGCTACGATGAAAATTATTTTTCTTTTGCTTTCCACGGCTTTGAGTCTATCGGCAGACAAGAGGGCGAATTTTATATGGATTTTCAGGGTGACCGCCCTGTCAATGACGGCACTTTACCCATGCGCCTGACCAAGGTTTTTGACCACTATAACATCCGTTTTGCTTTTTCTGTTAAGGGCAACAACGGCTGCACGGTGAGAATCACCTACAAAAACCGCAAATTCGATGAAGGTATTGATAAATTCAGAATAGAAATCAACGGCAAGGAATTTTATTGCGGCAAGCCTTATGGCGGTGAAGTTGATGAAGACTACGGCAAAATGTATCTCACCGACAATTACACCGCAATCAACTACACGATTCCTGCGGATTTCTTCATAAACGGCTATGCCGAGGTCAAAATCACGGAACCTGTTGCAGGATTTATGATAAGTGAAATTTATATAGAGGAGTAAGCTTATGTTTTTTTCATACAACGACAATAGCATTAAATTCATCGGCAGATGGAGCGAGCTTAACGACACAATGACCTCTGCCACTCCCGGCTCGGTTATCAAAATTGCATTCAAAGGCAAGTGGGCAACGCTTCACTTCAACACTATCTGGAACTCTCACCCCTACCCGCACCTTTGGCTGAGCATTGACGACGGTTGCAGATTTGAAGCACCGGTCAGCCCCTTCCTCAGAGTTGAAGCAAACGACAGCGGTGAACATATTCTCACCGTCACCTTCAAAAGTGCCGTTGAAATGCATCAGCGTTGGTATCATCCCTTGATCGGCAAAATTTCCTTCATCGGCTATGATGCTGACAAATGCGGAGCTTTACCCGCTGACAACAGAAAAACAATTGAGCTTGTGGGTGATTCAATAACCGAGGGTGTTCTTGTGGAAAACAGGGAATGGGACAAAAACGAGGGTATGTTCAACCGTCCGTATCAGGATGACTCAACCGCCACCTATGCTTACCTCACCGCTCAGAACCTTAACCTTGTTCCTCTTCATATGGGTTACGGTGCAGTGGGCGCAACAAAGGGCGGCTGCGGAAGCGTGCCCAAGGCAAGTGAGGCTTATCCCTACTGCTTTGATGGTCACAAGGTAACATACGCTTCCCCCGACTATATCCTCATTAACCATGGTGCCAACGACAGAGGCGCAACCGCCGAAAAATACACCGAAGAATATTGCAATCTTCTTGACGTTATCAGAGAAATCAACCCAACTTCACAGATTATTGCTCTGAGCGCATTCTGCGGAGCATTCCCCACAGAGCTTGAAGAAGCAATCGAAAAATATAACGAAGAAAATAACTGCAACATCATATTCATCAATTCATCAGGCTGGGTACCCCTTGAACCCCTTCACCCATTGCGCGACGGCCACAAAATCATTGCCGAAAAGCTGACCGCAATTCTGAAAGAAAAATTAGGATTATAAAAGTTAAAGCCATAAGACCGATAAAGTCTTATGGCTCTTTTGTTATATTTCAAACATTCTGAACATTACGTTTTTGCGGTTGTGGGTGTAGGTCATATAAATATATTTATCATCCCTGATAACCGCAGGATAAGAAAACTCCGCTTCGGTGTCATCGCTCTGTTCAATAACAACGCCCTCGTCAAAGCTCTGAGCGTTATCGTGGGTAACAGCGTAAGAAATGATATTTCTGTCACCCCAGCAGGCTTCAATGGGATTGTGCACTACAAGCACATCACCGTTTGCAAGCTGAACGCAGTCAATACCGCTGTTGTTGTGAACGACATCAGTTTTCTCTGCCCTTGCCCAGGTTTTGCCGCCGTCAACAGAAACGCTTTTCATAATGCGGCTTTCCGATGAGCGGATGAGCATATAGATTTTATCTTCACTTTCCCACAAGGTGGGCTGAATAATTCCTCTGCCGTCTGCAGTTGAATGGTCAAAGGGAACAAGCTCACTCTTTTCCCAGGTTTCTCCGCCGTCGCGTGAAAGGTCGGTGAAAGCATCAAAGGTTGTTTCGGTTTCAATGGATGCAGGGGCGCAGATATTACCGTTTTTGAGGATAATTGCCTTGTTTTTAACAGGGCCTCTGCCGCCTATATCTCCCTCAACAAGCTCGCGTGCTTCACTCCATGTTTTGCCGCCATCAAAAGAATCCTTAACCATAGTGTGCCAGTCGGGAATAGGTTTGCCAACCTTATAATAAAGGCTGATTTTGCCGTCGTGTGCAAAAAGAACAGGGTTCCAGCAAGGCAGGTTATAGCCGCCTGCAACAACCTCGGGGAGCGTCCATTTTTCACCGTCAAAGGTGGAAAGATAGATATCAACATCATCCTTACCTTCCTCCGAACCGCCAAAAAAAGCGCAGAGAAGCTTGTTGTCATCAACCTTTAAAACAGTTGAAGCGTGAACCTCGGGAATGAATCCCTCGGGAAAAATTTTAGTGCTGAATATTTCTTTCATATTTTCACATCCGCATTCTGAATTGCGCTGACATAGTAACCTGACTCTGTTTTGCGCAAAGTAATTTTTCTGTATTTAGCTGGTTCCGGCTGCGCAAATGAATTTTCTTCATTCACCTGCCAGTCACCATAAGCAACATAACCTACCGTGAGAGCAACCGTGCCTTCGCGGTTTTTGTCTATTTCTGTAACATCGGGCAAAAATGCAGGGTCATAGCCCGTCAGAGGAATAACGTATCTTGCCGCGGCGCTCTGATATTCAAACAAACAGGTTGAACACTCAACGCTTCTGTGTTCAGGCTTTGTATCTGTACCAAAAAGCTTGGCAAATGCTTCGTTTACCGTTGTTTCAGGAATCGCAAGACCCGAAACCTCACCCTCGACAAACTCAAAATCATAAGGGCTGTTTTCATCCTCGGCAAGAAGCGACAAAATAGATGCCGCAAGCAAGTCTTCCATATCTGCCGCGGTTACATCGTCAAACACTTCGGGGTCAAGCATAACCACGGGATAAAGAAAATCTTCATACTCCGCTTTCTGTGCTTCCTGATTAAACAGAGTCTGCACACCGCCAACGGCATACATAACCACGCTCACAACACCAACTAGCGCAAAGCAGATAATCACAAGCCCCAGTGCAAAGGAGCTTTTGTGTGAGCGGGTTTTCTTTTTTACTTCCATATTTTCCTGCGACATCAGATCACCTTATCTGTCCGTTACCTGTAACGATGTATTTTTCGCTTGTCAAATTATCAAGACCGAGGGGTCCTCTTGCGTGAAGCTTCTGGGTTGAAATGCCGATTTCGGCACCGAAGCCGAACTCACTGCCGTCGGTGAAGCGTGTGGATGCATTGACATAAACTGCAGCAGCGTCCACCTCAGAAGTGAATTTATTTGCAGCAAAATAATTGTCGGTCACAATACATTCGCTGTGGCCTGTGCCGTATTTTGTGATGTGTTCAATCGCTTCATCAATGTTTTCAACAAATTTCGCGCTGATTTCATAACCGAGATATTCTGTACCCCAATCCTCTTCAGTTGCATCAACTGCGGCGGGGTAAATATCCTTTACCTTTTTATCGGAATGAATGCGCACACCCTTGTCGTCAAGAGCCTTACAAAGAGCAAAAACAGTTCTTTCGTCCAGCTCTCTGTGGAAAAGCAGGCTTTCACAAGCATTGCACACAGAAGGACGGGAGGTTTTAGCGTTGACGATGATGTCTTTTGCAATGTCGATGTTTGCATCCTTATCAACATAAACGTGGCAGTTGCCCGTGCCTGTTTCAATAACGGGAACTGTTGAATTTTCTACACAAGCTCTGATAAGACCTGCGCCGCCTCGTGGAATAAGCACATCAACATAAGCGTTGAGCTTCATCAGTTCTGCCGCACTTTCGCGTGAAGTGTTTTCGATGAGCTGAATGCAGTCAGCAGGAAGACCCACACTTTCAACAGCCTCGCGCATTGTATGGGCAATGGCAATGTTTGAATAAATTGCCTCCTTGCCGCCGCGGAGAATTACCGCATTACCGGATTTGAGGCAAAGTGCAGCAGCATCAGCCGTAACATTGGGGCGCGACTCATAAATAACAGCAATAACACCGAGAGGAACGGTGACCTTTTCAATTTTAAGTCCGTTGGGTCTTGTTGTTCCGCTGATAACCTTGCCTATGGGGTCGCTTGCCTGGGAAACCTCAAAAGCACCCCTTGCCATAGCGTCAATGCGTCGCATATCAAGGGCAAGACGGTCAACCATAGCTTCGCTCATTCCGTTAAGCCTTGCGGTTTTAATGTCTCTTTTGTTTGCTTCAATAATATATTCCGCTCTTGCCATAAGTGCATCTGCAATGGCAACAAGGGCTCTGTTTTTTGTGTCGGTGCCTGCAGTTGCAAGCACGCGGGAAGCTTTTTTGGCGCGTGCGCCGATTTCGTTCAACATAGTTTAACCTCACTTTTTGGCGCAGAAAAAGGTACCTACCTGCCTGCCTTCAATAATTCTGTAAATATCCTCGGGGTTTGTGCCGTTGATGATAACTGTGGGGATACCTGCTTCGCCTGCAGTTTTGGCGGCGTGGATTTTTGTTATCATTCCGCCGGTGCCTCTGTTGGAGCCTGCACCGCCTGCAAGAGCTTCAATTTCTTCGGTGATTTCTTCCACAACAGGAATAAGCACGGCTTCGTCATCGGTTTTGGGGTTTCCGCTGAAAAGACCGTCAATGTCGGTGAGAATAACAAGTCCGTCGGCATTGGTGAGCTTTGCAACAATAGCGGAAAGATTATCGTTATCACCAAAAACAATTTCTTCAACTGCAACGGCATCGTTTTCGTTGATTACGGGAATTGCGCCGTATTCAAAGAGCTTATCAAAGGTGTTGATAAGATTTTCTTTTCTTTCGGGGTTTTCAATATCTGAGCGGGTGATAAGAAGCTGACCGATTGTGTGACCGTATTCGGAGAAAAGCTTGTCATACATAAACATAAGCTCGCACTGACCAACCGTTGCCGCCGCCTGACGACCGGGAGTGTCCTGAGGCTTAGCGTTGAGACCCAGCTTGCCCACACCAACACCGATTGCACCCGAGGTGACAAGCACAATCTGCATGCCGCTGTTTTTGAGGTCTGAGAGCACTTCAACCAGCTTTTTCATTCTTCTTATATTCGTTTTGCCCGTTTCATAGGTGAGAGATGAAGTACCCACCTTGACAACTATTTTTTTTGCTTCTTTTAAATTATCCATTTCTGTTACCTTTCTTTAAACAAAAGCGAAACTCCGCCGAAAATGAGAACATCGCCGTTTTTTATAACCGTTGGTTCTTTGATTTTTTTGTTATTGACATAAGTCCCCGTGCGGGAAAGGGTATCGGTGATTACCCAGCCCTTTTTCTGCTTTGTGAGCACGGCGTGAAACCTGCTCACCGTTGAAAACTCCAGGCTTATGTCACAGGCATTGCTCCTGCCGATTGACGTTTCCCAATGGGTCACGGGGTATTCATCACCCTTGACCGTGTCAATAAAAAGGGCAGGCTTAACCTTGGGCGCCTTTATTCTGAGAAGAGAAAAACAGCACACTGCGAGAACAATCACACCCATACCCGTAAGCGCGTATCGGGATAAGGGAGCCAGAAACTCAAGCATACTGTCACCTCACAAAATAATTATTCATCATATTATATTACATTTTAACTCACTAAATCAAGGGGATAAAAGAAGTATTGAAAAAATTCTGTAAGAATATTGATAAAAAGAGCCGAAGCTCACATCACTTCGGCTCTTTAAAACTATTTATTCAATGGGGCTTAAATCCTTACAGATTTTTTTTGCGGTAGTGTCGCTGATTTCTTTTTCGCTAACTAAATAACCGTGCGCAAAGAAAAAACTTTCACCTATGTTATAATAAACATTTACAACGCTTCGATTATTCATAAAACTTTCGAACAGATAAAAATCATTTTCGTTGACAGTGTATTTTTTGAATTCTGTCTTTGCTGAAGTTGAGATGAAGCTAACAATTGCCGCAAGATTTTCTTTTTTATTTTCTGAAACAGCGAAGTCCATTTCTTCAGCACACCTGTAAACGTCTATGCTTTGGATACTTAAATCTGTATATTCAAGCTTCGTTTCGTTGGATTTAATATTGCCGGGTTGTTTTATTTCAAATCCGACATCCTGCGAAAAAGAAACTTCATATTTTTCATCTGCCTTATAGTCATGGAAAACAGAAGGCGACTGAAATTTAAAATCAGATGCATTTTCGCTTACAAAAGCTGAAACATTTTCCTCAATTTCAGCAGAATTATCTTGTCCTTTTATGTCAGAACATGCAACAAGAATAAGCAAAATAAAAACAGGTATACATATCTTGATGAATTTCACAAAACCCCTCCTTAATAATAAGACCAAATATAATCAACAAACGCTTGAGCAGCAGCGCGTGCTTGATTTTCGGATACAGTTACACTAGAGTAGAGTGGCCATTTAACTGGATAAATCCAATAGGTTTGCGTGTAGTTTAGAACATCTTCGTACATTTCTTCTTTTGTTCTTCCATCCATGAAATAAGAAAATCTATTGCTACAAGTTCCCGAATAATAGTTTGTTAACTGAGTACCCAGATTAGATGTTGATGTAACGGTATCGGCAATGTATATTGCATCCAAGTCGCCTAACAAATCACTCACACTAAATGTTGAAGTGTATTCGTCTTTAATTAATTCGGAATAACAATACATATAAAAATACGAATAATCATTCGTATTGATATATTCACCGTTCTCATTTAAAATAATATACTCTATCATTTGTTGCAAATCCCCAGCCCAACCTGAAAGATCATCAACCGCCGTTTCCCCGACCACAACCGCTTTAAAAGAAGTAGAGTTGTATAGCAACGCGTTTGTAGTTGCAAGCATATGATGCAAATCAATTGTTTCGTAATCACAGTGACCCCATATTTGTTGTCTGTAATTGGCTAAATAACGCATATCACCCAAGTTACTACTATTGTTATTTACCGCAGAAATAAAAGTGTTGTCTATTTCTCCCGCAACTTCAACCCACTTTTCATCGAAATAAGAGTTTTGCCTTATATATTGACATGTTAATTGGTTATTATTTTCATAATTGGAATCATACTGTTTGGCATAGGTATGTAAAGAATTGATTTTATTGAATATTTGTTGAGAAGCATCATAAAAAATCCAATTCTGCTGTGAAACGTTTTCATATTGCCAAAGCTGAATGTTTGCTCCATCATCCGTGCTTGGCCCGCACACATCTAAAACACGCGTGTCACTGCACTCGGGACTTATTCTAAATGTACTGCTTGTTGATGCGATTATTCTGAAGTTTTGCGCCGAATTATTGTCCGATTTAGCAAAGCATTTTACGTTTGTTCCGTCACCGTCCCAAGCGTTATCGATATCCATACATACATAGTTAGGGTTATAAACCGGTTCTATTTTATAAAAACCCCCACTACTTGAAAGTTTCCAACACTGATTCAATTCTCCGTTAAATGTTTTTTGCACAACATTGTTAGAACTGTTTAACGTCAAATATTTATTGCTGTATGAGCTTTTTATGTAATAAAGTCCGCTACTGATTGGTGTATAGCCATCAACATAAGTTATTGTCAGATACGGCATATAACCGGTTGATGTTGTGTTATCGGAGCTATACGCAACATTGAAATCGGGATTTGTTTTCGTTTCGTCTGTGTATCTTATCATAAAGCCGTTATTGACTCCGGTGTTGTACCAACCACGAACAGTATCTGTAACATTTGTGCCGCTGAAAGTTACTGTGTTGGAACTAGTGTTTCTTGCAACATTCGAAGCAAGCAAAGTACAAGACGGCATGTTAGACCAAGTGATGGTTTCACTCGTCCAAGAAGAATTCGCCTTATATAATGAGAAGGCTCTGCTTGTTGTTGTTGCCGAGGGGAAAGTCAATCTGAAAGATGCGCCTGTAATTGTTACCGGAGAATCTATTGTGGGCAGTGTTGCAACTTTCCAAAAAGCTCTGTGAGCTTTGTAAGAGGATGAAACGGAATATACACCTATTCTCAATCTTTCTTCAAAACATCTTGTGCTTGACGCCGAACTACCTTCGTACACATAGGTGTCACTGAAATTTGCTTTAGTGGTGTTTGTTCTTACTGTAGGGTCAATTGTAATGGGATAAACTCTGTCATCACTGCTTAACCACTCTTGGTTCGGAGTGAAGGTGATGATGTAACCGCCATCAACAGTTTCAATGGTTATTTGAATATCATAGGACAATTCGTAAATATCATCAAACATATACGGTGCTTGAATAATATATTGGATTTTACCGTTAACATCTTTGAACTCAACACAATTGTCATCAGTTATAGTTGGAATTAAGTCTTCACATTTTATGTTCATTGAATAATTCTGTAAATCCGTCTTTTCTGTAAGAATAATATTTTCCTTAACTCTGTTGGGTAAAACAGTGTAAGAAGCATCTACGTTGTCAGAATAAACGGATTTATAAGTGAGTTTAGATTCTACTTTATCAGCAGCCAAAATCAAGTTTTCCGTATCAAAAGATTTTACATCAGTGTTAACATCTAAACAGCTTTTGAAGTGTTGGGCTTTTCTGCAACTTCATTATAATCTATTTCTAAATAATTTTCAACACTTAAATCATCTGTTAAAGAAACATTATCCGTAATGTCGATTCCACTTGATTTTTCAAATATATTTTTGCCTTTATTATTAAATAATAAACTCCAAGAGAAATCAATGTTATTATAGCTCAGTTCAATCATTTCTACATCGGTGGCGTTATCCGAAAAAGAAACTTTCAACTCTTGATTTTTATTTTCAATACGGCCATTCGATTTGGTAAGCGTATTATCAATCTCAATCCAATTGCCGTTATCGTCTTTATAATTTACCTGTTCGGGATATGTTGCTGCAATATATGAGCCGTCGTTGCAAAGAAAGTGTTTTTCATATTTCCCTCGTTTGGAAATAATTTCTTTTTTATCCCCTTTGCTTCTTCTGTTGATGATACCGTAACACATTCTGTGGGTTCTGCAGGTGAATCTTCGTTGGTTGCCGAAATAGAAAATGTCATTGTTTGAATCAACAACATTATCACCATTGTTATTGATATTGTTCGTTTAAATACTTTAGATTTACTCATATACTTACCTCCTTATTTTAATGATTTGGTTTAATTTTAAACTTGTCCTCCCTTCATATATAAAACAAACGAATCTTATAAATGCAACATATAAAATTTAAAGTTCACCATAAAGTTCAAAAGAGGTATTGAAAAGAATTTGACACTATTGTATAATTTTCTGCAGAAAGAAGGAATACAGATGGAAAACTCAATGATACTTTACGGAAAATATGACGGATACAAAAACGTCTTTGATTTGGTGAACGGAGAAAGCCCCAACACCGCTGTTGGTGAAATTATTTCTCAGGCGGAAAAGCACTCCCTCTGCGGTGATATCTTTAAGGCTTATCTTGCGCTTCTTATCATCAATGACGAAAACGCATTTTCTCTTGCCTGCGAAAAAAGAGATATGCCAAAGGGCTCGATTTATTGGGTTGCTTTGAACGACATAAAGGTGCTCCGCTCACTTTTTAACGCCGAGATTAAAAACGATTCTGTTGCACAGTGCATCAGAAATTACACCCCCAACCCCGACAAGGTCGGCACCGAAAATTATGCAATCGGTCAGATGGCTGTTGAGCTCGCCCGTGAGCTTGACAAGGCAGAAAGCGACGAGGCATTTATTGCGGCAATCGCAAACTTTTACAAGAATTACGGCACAGGCACATTCGGCATCAACAAGGCCTTTGTCATTAAAGAAAACGGTGACAGCTTCACCCTTGAGCCTGTCACCAAATTCAGCAGTGTTACTCTTGACGATTTGTGGGGCTACGAAACCCAGAAGAAACAGCTTTGCGACAACACCGAAGCTTTTGTTGAGGGCAACAGCGCCAATAACTGCCTGCTTTACGGTGCGGCAGGCACGGGCAAATCCACTTCCGTTAAGGCAATTCTCAATGAATATTGGAGCCGCGGACTTCGTATTATTGACGTGAACAAATATCAATTCAGATATCTTTCGGCGGTAATTGACTCCCTCAAGGACAGAAACTACCGCTTCATCGTTTACATTGACGACCTTTCATTTGAGGATTTTGAAATTGAATACAAATACCTCAAATCCGTTATTGAGGGCGGTATTCAGCCCAAGCCCGACAATGTGCTGATTTATGCCACATCAAACCGCCGTCACCTCATCAAAGAAACCTGGTCTGACCGCAACGACACCCAGGCTGATATTCACCATTCTGACACGGTGCAGGAAAAGCTTTCACTTGCCGAGCGCTTCGGATGTGCAATCAGCTTTATGCGACCCGTTCAGAAAGAATATCAGCAGATTGTTATCCACCTCGCAAAAAGAGCCGGCATCAACCTGCCTGAGGAAGAACTTCTTAACAGAGCAAGGGTGTGGGAGCTTCGTCACGGCGGAATGTCCGGCAGAATTGCAAGGCAGTTTATCGACAGCCTTTCGGAATTTAAGGAAGAATAATTATGAAAAAAACTATAAGTTTATTTTTAATTTTTGCTTTTGTTGTGTGCCTTTTTTCGGGCTGTTCTGCCAAATCAGGCATTGAAATCACAAGTTGTGAACTTAACAGAACAAAAAACGGTGTCAACGGAATTTTTACTGTTATCAACAATGAAAGCTCAAAGGCAGACGACCTTGTTGTCACCGTTAAGGCTTACAACAAAAACGGTGATGAAACCAAAACCGTTGAGGGGAAGTATTCCCTTTATGTTGACCCCGGTCACGAGGCAACCATAACGGTTGAATTGCCTGCTGACACCGAAAGCGCGCAGGCTGTGAGCTACTCTTATTCAGTTGACGAAAAAGAAATGAGCGGAAGCTTTGCAGAAAGCGTCACGGCAACATTCCCGCCTGTGACTACAACAGACTCCGAAATCAACACCCGTGAGGAGCTTGCCGAAATGCTGATAGAAGACGTTGAGCACAAATTTATGCTTCAGCACTTTGAAGCCCACGGCTATTACGACAAAGAAAAAAATCAGGTAATCATTGCCTCATATGCTACAAACACCTATGATGATTGCAAATACGCTTATTCTATGGATCCCACCGTTTACAACGAGCTTGCAAAATCTATTCAGCAGATGTCACTCACCTGCTACGAAGAGTTTGAAAATTATAATTTCAGTGACGTGAAAGTTTCAATCGGCTTTATGTCTTCTGACGAAAAAATTATGATTTCGGCAACCAACGGAGAAATTGTGGATAATTTTAGCTGATTTTTTGCTTTTAATTTCAAATTTGTGTTGCAAAAGGCAATTGTTTAATATATAATTATTTCAACAAAATTCAGGAGGTTGTTTTTCTCATGAGTAAAAAAGAAAAAGTGGCTAAAGAAAAGAAGCCCACAGACGCAAAAGTTCTTTCCGCAATTATCAGCAGCATCAGCGCAGTTGTTTGTGTTGCTATCGTTGCAGTTTCAATTTCAATCTGTGCAGGCAAGGTTGCTGACAACAAAATTGCTGTTGCCGAAAAGTATTCTGCAGGCGCAGTAAGCGGTGAAGTTGCAGGTGACGACACTCAGACTGACAATTCAGGCGACGTTACAACAGACGACAACACAGTTGCAGGTGACGACACAGTTGCTGACAACAACGCTTCCACAGACGACACAGCAGCCGACAACGGCGTTCAGGATTCAACTGATGCTCCCGCAGGTGATGATACTCAGGCTGACGCAGGTTCAGGCAAGGCTCCCTCATCAGTTGCTGACGTTCTCAACTACTACAATGCAGCTACCAAAAAGGCAGTTGACAAGAAGGTTCTCTTCTCAAAAGACAGAGTTGCTGTTGAAAAGTCATACAAAGCAGGTCTTGCTCTCAACGCATTCAAGGATCTTGTATATCAGTTCATGGGCGTTGGTGAAAAGAACAAATACACAGCAACAGTTGTTAAAGAAGACACAGTTGACAGCTACCACAAGTTCCTTCAGGCTTCCAAGCTCACTCCCGCTGATGTTAAAAACGCTACTTGCGTAGACAACAACGGTGTTTACACAATCACAATCCAGCTCAAAGACGGTGCAAGCTCAGTTCAGGGCGGCAAGGTTAAAGCAGCCGGCGGCACAGCACTTGATAAGAGCGGCATTTCACAGGGTGAAGGCGACAAGAGCTATTGGGACCACAAAAATGCTCAGAACGTTTACGATGCTATTGATGACGTTGCAGCTTCAGCTAACATTTCTGAAAGCTACTCAAACGCAGTTGTCACAGCAACAATCAACGCTAAAACAGGCAACATCACAGGCATGACAGTTAAGTATGATTTCAAATATGAAATCTCTAACGTTATGGGTTCAGAAGGCACAGCAACAGGTGCTTCAACAGTTGTTTTCAAAGATTTCAAGTGGTAATCTGAGATACATATAATTCAGATGGGATAGCAATTGCTATCCCATCTTTTTTGTGGTAAAATATATTCATAAACCATTTCCTGCGGAGGTTATTATGTTAAAAATCGGATGTCATTTATCTGTTTCAAAGGGATTTTTACAAATGGGCAAGGATGCTCTGAAAATCGGAGCAAACACATTTCAGTTTTTTACGCGTAATCCACGCGGAAGCAAGGCAAAAGACATTGACCCTGACGATGTTGCTGCCTTTCTTGATTTTTGCAATAAAAACGGAATTTCTCATTTCCTTGCTCACGCACCATACACACTCAACCCTTGCTCGGCAAACCCCGAAACAAGAATTTTTGCAAAAGAAACTATGGAGGACGACCTCCGCCGCCTCGAACTTCTTGGAGGATGTATGTACAACTTTCATCCCGGCAGTCACACAGGTCAGGGCGTTGAAACGGGAATTGAGCAGATCGCAGATATGCTCAACTCTATTCTCACCAAAAAGCAGAGCACCATTGTTCTTCTTGAAACAATGGCAGGCATGGGCTCGGAGGTTGGCAAAAGCTTTGAAGAAATCAGCGCAATCATTGAGAAAATCGAGCTTAAAGACAAAATCGGCGTCTGCCTCGACACCTGTCACGTTCACGACGGCGGATATGATATCGTCAACAATCTTGATGCCGTTGTAGCCGAATTTGACAGCGTAATCGGTCTTTCGTATCTGAAGGCAATTCACCTCAACGACAGCATGAACCCCATTGACGCTCACAAGGACCGCCATGAAAAAATCGGCAAAGGGCACATCGGCATTGAAGCCTTTGAACGAATCATCAACCACCCCGCCCTCAGGGATTTACCATTCTACCTTGAAACACCGAATGAGCTGCCCGGCTATGCCCAAGAAATAGAAACTCTCAAAAACCTATTTACTTTTTGAAGAATTTAAAGTAATATAATATGTGATTTTGTTTGATTGGAGAATCATTATGGAAATGTTTAAACTTATACCCACCGTTGCCGACTACATCTGGGGCGGCACAAGACTTATTGACGAATACGGTATCAAAACCGACAAAAATCCTGCCGCTGAGGCTTGGGTGCTCTCTTGCCACAAGGCAGGCCCTTCAACTGTTGAAGCAGGTGACCTTGCAGGCAAAACCTTGCAGGAAATTTATGAAAGCAACAAAGAAATCTGCGGAACAAATGGAAATAAATTTGAGTTTTTCCCCATTCTTATTAAGCTTATCGACGCCAAAAACAACCTTTCAATTCAGGTGCATCCCGATGACGAATACGCAATGCGTGTTGAGGGTGAATACGGCAAAACCGAAGCCTGGTATATTCTTGACTGCGATGATGATGCTGAACTTATTCTCGGATTCAACCGTGATGTAAGCGTTGAAGAATTCAAAGAAGCCGCACAGAGTGAAAAAATGCTCGACATCGTCAACAAGGTTAAGGTTAAAAAGGGCGACCTTTTCTTCATTGAGGCAGGCACAATGCATGCAATCTGCAAGGGTATTATGCTCGCAGAGGTTCAGCAGAATTCCAACACTACATACAGAATTTACGACTACGGTCGTCTGGGTGCAGACGGTCAGCCCCGTCCCCTTCACGTGGACAAGGCCGCTGATGTAACAAACCTCTGCCCTCCTGTTATTCCCGACGCTTCCCAGAGAAAGACAGAAGCTCAGGACGGCGGCGTAAGAGCCGAGCTTACAGCCTGCGACCTTTTCAAAATGTATGATGTTAAGGTTGACGGCAAATATGAAAGCTTTGCTGATGAAACTTCCTTTGTTTCTCTTCTTTGTCTTGACGGTGAAGCAAGTGTTGAATGCGGCAAAACAACTCTCACAATGGTTAAGGGTGAAAGCCTTTTTATCCCTGCAAACAGCGGAAAATTCACAATCAACGGTAAGGCTGACTTCCTTGAAACAAGAATTTAACCGTTAAATAAACGCTGACGGCAAGGGCTGAAAAATTATATCCGCTTTTAAAAAGAAGCAGAAAGCCGAAGCAATACATCAAAAACAAAAAAGCTGCGCTGACGATGTTCAGTGCGGCTTTTATTTTTTGCGCTTCAAAGCGGATACACAACAGGCTTTTCAGCGCACTGTATCCGTCGGTTGAATCAACTGGAAGTAGATTGAAAACTGCAATAACACAATTGGCAACAGCAAACATTCTGTTGCCCGCAAAATATCCGACCACGGCCAAAACAATGTTTGCCATCGGCCCTCCAAGAGCAACCAACGCTTCTTTTTTAAAAGAAAGCGGCACACCGCTGTCAATTCTCATTCCGTAAATACCAAAAGCAACCCCTTTGATTTTGCAGCCTGCAATTTTCATACAAATCAGATGCCCCGCTTCGTGCAGCAGGCAGCAAACAAAACCCACAGGTGCATACCCTTGAGGTGACAACGCAAACACAAGAGTCAGCAAAAGTGCAAAATAAACGCTGACCCGGATTTTTTTGCCTTTTATGAAAGCTGTCATATTCTGCCGTCTTTCGCTTTGAGGTAATCAAGAGGGTCTGTATATTCACCGTTTTCTTTAACCGCAAAATGAAGATGAGGACCCGTGCTGTAACCTGTGTTGCCCGAAAAAGCAATAGTTTCCCCTGCTCTGATAACCACACCGTCACTTACCAACACCTCGGACAAGTGGCAATAAAATGTTTCGTTTCCGTTTTTGTGCACAAGCCATACGTACTTCCCGCTTGTGGAATCGTAGCCCGTTTTGCTCACAACACCGTCCCACGCGGCAGAAACACAAGTGCCCTCGTCAAGTGCTATATCAATAGCATTGTGAACTCCGTCTTCACCGCTGATAGGGTCTTCCCTTTCACCAAAATATGATGTTATGCGCCCGTGAGCAGGGGCGGTCATTTTGCCTGTGTCACCAAAAAATGACATCACCGCCGCCACATTATCTTTTGTTTCAGCTTCCGACGGAGCAGTAACTTCCTGCTCAATAACATTCTCCTCCTGAGGGGTCGTTGCAGATTCTTCCGAGGGCAACAGATTTTCCTGCACCTTCTCCACCTCAACGGGCTTCATCACATATTCCGCCACCTCTTTCACACTGCTCCACACCTGAGAAATGCTGATATCAGTGAGCATAATCTCATTGTATTTTGCCCTGACGGATGCGCCACCGTCCGGACTGAGACGGCACACGCCAAAAATCAGAAGCACCATAAATCCGCACACAAGGAGCTGCACGGTTGTGATTTTGACGAAGTAATCTGTTTCTTTGTTTTTTGGTTTTTGGTTGGTTTTTCTGTTTTCCATAATTTCACCTCTCTCATATCTATGACGAAAAAGGCAAAAAAATAACCGTCAGCTTTCGCCAACGGTTATCATAATTCACATTAAAGTCTTGCAACGCCTGTGTCTCTTGCTGCCTGAGCAACTGCAGCGGCAACGGTTGTGCCAACTCTTTCATCAAAAGCTTTGGGAATAATATATTCGGGGCAAAGCTCTTCGTCAGAAACAAGAGATGCAATAGCCTTTGCAGCGGCAACCTTCATTTCTTCATTGATATCACTTGCTCTCACATCAAGTGCACCACGGAAAATTCCGGGGAAAGCAAGAACGTTATTGATCTGATTGGGATAGTCTGAACGGCCTGTACCCACAACAGCGGCACCCGCAGCCTTTGCCTCATCAGGCATAATTTCGGGCACGGGGTTAGCCATAGCCATAACAATAGGATCCTTTGCCATTGAACGGATCATATCCTGACTCACAACACCGGGGGCAGAAACGCCAACGAGCACATCAGCACCCACAAGTGCATCGGCAAGTGTGCCGTCAATATTATTTTTGTTAGAAATTTCAGCCATTTCTTCCTGAGCGGAGGTCATACCCTCCTTGCCCTTGCAAACGATACCGAAACGGTCGCACATAATAACATTTTTAACGCCAACCTGAATAAAAAGCTTGGCAATTGCAATGCCCGCTGAGCCTGCACCATTGATGACAACAGTTGCATCCTCAACCTTTTTGCCAACACATTTAAGACCGTTCATCAAAGCGGCTGAGCAGACAATGGCTGTGCCGTGCTGGTCATCATGGAACACGGGAATATCAACCTTTTCTTTGAGCTTGCGCTCAATTTCAAAGCAACGAGGAGCGGCAATATCCTCAAGATTGATGCCGCCAAAGGAGCCTGCAATCATTGCGATTGTGTTTACAATTTCATCCACATCCTTTGAACGGATGCAAAGAGGGAAAGCGTCAACACCACCGAACTCCTTGAACAGAACACATTTACCCTCCATAACAGGCATACCTGCTTCGGGTCCGATATCACCAAGGCCAAGCACCGCTGTGCCGTCGGTAATAACTGCAACAAGGTTGTGGCGGCGGGTGGGCTCATAGCTCTTGTTGATATCATCTCTGATTTCAAGGCAAGGCTGAGCAACGCCGGGGGTATAAGCAAGAGAAAGAGATTCTTTGTCGTTCACCTTTGCTCTTGCGGTAACTTCAATTTTGCCCTGCCATTCATAATGGCATCTGAGGGCTTCTTTTGCATAATCCATATATAATAGCTCCTTCAAAAATCAATCCCAGGGGAATTTGTAATCAAGACCCAAATCGTCACGTACTTTGTTCATTTCTGCCTGAACAGATTCGTTAATGGGAACACCGCTATCCTTACGACTGAGCCAGATTTCCCACTCTTTTTCACCTGCGGTGTAGATACGTTCTTCACCGGGCATCTTCTTTGAAGCACGAACAGAACGGATGATGTCACCTGCTTTTTTGCGGGCAATGTCTTCACCGAGGAAGTGTTCTGTGTCAATAGCGATGAAATAGTGGCCGAGCTGATAAGGACGGATGTTGCCTTCTTCATCTTTACCGTCAAGGTCTTTACCGTAAGCACCGTCCTGAAGAATTGATGAGAAAAATTCAACTGCCATTGCAAAGCCGTATCCCTTGTAACCGCCAAGAGCTTCACCAATTCCACCCAGAGTTGTAAGTGCGGCTGAGCCGTTGCGGATTTTTTTGAGCGCTACGCCTGCATCTCCTTCAACAGGGTTGCCGTCGCTGTCGATAATCGTGCCGGGATGAACATCCTCACCGATTCTTTCATAATATTCAACCTTGCCGTTCTGAGTGATTGAGGTCGCACAGTCAAAGTTGAAGTCGAAATCTTCATCTGTGGGCACACCGATTGTGAAGGGGTTTGTGCCGAACATACCCTCAACACCAAGTGTCGGAGCAACAGAGGGACGGGCGTTTGTGCCGGTCATACCGATACAGCCTGCTTTTGTTGCCATTGTGGTGTAATAGCCTGCAATACCGTAGTGGCAGGAGTTGCGCACAACAACCATACCCATACCGTACATCTTTGCCTTTTCAATTGCCATGGTCATAGCCTTGTGACCGATAACCTGACCCATACCGTGGTGTCCGTCAACAACTGCGGTGGTGGGGGTTTCTTTTATAATTTCAAAATTGGTAACCGCATTCTGAATACCCGCATTGATTCTGTCAATGTAAACGGGTTTGAAACGGTTGCAACCGTGGGACTCAATGCCGCGACGGTCTGATTCAAGAAGAACGTCAACAACGATTTCCGCATCGTCGGCGGGAACACCGACACCGATGAATGCATCCTTCATAAAGTCGTGGGTAGTTTTCCAATCCAATATCATTTTAGGCATAATAAAGACCTCCATCTTTAATGATTTATTTTATTATTCACAATCTGCCCAGCTTTTAGCCCTTTCAACGGCCTTGAGCCACTGAGCATAAATTTTATCTCTTGTTTCAACATCCATTTCAGGAGTGAAGATTCTGTCAACCTCGCGGTTCTTTTCAATTTCATCAACATCTTTCCAAACGCCAACCGCAAGTCCTGCAAGGTAGGCCGCGCCAAGGGCGGTGGTTTCAACCGTTACAGGTCGGTTAACAGGTGTGCCGATGAAGTTGCTCTGAATCTGCATCATAATGTTGCTGACACTTGCACCGCCATCCACACGAAGCTCCGAAAGCTCAATTCCGCTGTCTTTGTTCATGGCAATGAGCAGATCCTTCATCTGCAAGGTGATGGATTCGAGCACGGCTCGTGCAATATGAGCACGGTTGACACCGCGGGTGAGACCAACAATGCAGCCTCTTGCATACATATCCCAATAAGGGGCACCGAGACCCGTAAACGCAGGCACAACATAGGCACCGTTGGCATCGGGCACACTTTCGGCAAGAATGTCACATTCATGAGCTTCGGTAATCATCTGCAATTCATCACGAAGCCATTTGATAACAGAGCCCGCGTTGAACGCACTGCCCTCAATTGAATATGTCGTTTTGCCGCCAAGGCTCCATGCAACACCTGTTACAAGATTATTCTTGGAACGAACACGCTCTTCACCTGTGTTCATAAGCAGGAAACAGCCCGTGCCATATGTATTTTTTGCCTGACCTGTTTTGAAGCACGCCTGACCAAAAAGTGCCGCAGGCTGGTCACCGATTGCACCGCAGATAGGCACACCCTTAAGGAGCTGAATACCCGCAACTCTGTCAGAAGCCACAACGCCGTAAATTTCACTTGAAGAAACGGGAGTGGGAAGCATACACATCGGCACACCCAGCACTTCACAAAGATATTCGTCCCAGCAAAGCTTGTCCACATCAAAAAGCATTGTTCTTGATGCATTGGAATAGTCAGTTACGTGAACCTTACCGCCTGTAAGATTCCAGATAAGCCAGGTTTCAACCGTTCCGAAAAGAAGTTGACCCGCCTCTGCCTTTTCGCGTGCACCGGGCACATTATCAAGAATCCACTTGATTTTGGTGCCTGAGAAATAAGCGTCTATAAGAAGTCCCGTATGCTCGCGGACATAATCTTCAAGTCCCTGAGCCTTAAGCTCTTCGCAAAGGTCAGCCGTTCTTCTGCACTGCCACACAATAGCGTTGTAAATGGGGAGACCCGTGGTTTTATCCCATATAATTGTGGTTTCGCGCTGATTGGTGATACCGATTGCTTTGATTTCGGTGGGGTCAAATCCACCGCTTGCAAGCACCATCGACATTGACTGAAGCTGACTGCCGAGAATTTCCATAGGGTTGTGTTCAACCCAGCCCGCCTGAGGATAAATCTGCGTAAACTCGTTCTGAGCCTTGGCAACGATTTTACCTTTTTCGTTAAAAATAATTGCGCGTGAGCTGGTTGTACCCTGATCCAGAGCCATAACATACATAGGGAGAATACCTCCTTTTTATTGCGAAATTATCACACTATAATGTTAGTCCTTTTGGCAGAAAAAGTCAATTGATAATATGTAGATTTTACGCACATTTAATTGGAAAATGTGCAACAAAAACAGACTGCCGAAGCAGTCTGCGGGAAAGTTTAAATTTCACTTTTTGAAGACAAATAAATACTCATGTGCAATTAATAAAAAGTTATATTTTACGCTATTAGTTTTCCAATATCCTGTAGCCTTACAGTTGTGTTGTTCCTTAATAATCAACTCTTTAAGTTTGAATCCTGCATCTTCAAAAATTCGCATAACCTCAAAAGACATAGGAATCATATGCCCCTTCTGACGGGTATCACCCATGAGAACTGCACAAAATTTATCTTTTTTCAAAACACGGTGGCTCTCAGCAGCCACCTTTTTCATTTCCTCAAGAAAATCTTTAACTTTTAATAAAGACAAATCTTCAGGGATATCCTCGCTATATTGAATAATATCGGCATAAGGTGGATGAGTACATATCAAATCAATACTTCCATCCGGAATAAAGTCAAGATTTCGGGCGTCTCCTTTATTCAAATAAATCTTTCCGTTTGCCCCATCGTGCTCAAAATCTGTTTTCTCTTTACAACGAGCAAGAGCAACATCATTTACATCAACACCTATAATGTTTCTGTTAAGCAGCTTAGCTTCAACAAGCGTGGTGCCACCACCCGCAAACTGATCAAGAACCAAATCGTTTTCCTGAGAATAACGAAGCATTATATTTCGTGGTATATACGGAGACCAATTTCCTCGCCACTTTGCATCGTGGGTTGCCCAATCTCCTCTTTTCGGAAAGGTCCAATGTGTGGTCATCTCAAGCTCAAAATCATCGGGTTCCCATTTGGTTATTTTTTTAGCCATTATTTAAAAACCTCACTAATAACTCCATCTTCCAAATCCTTAATATTATAGATGTGCTGCATAACATCAAAGGTTTCTTCAAGGTTATTTCTTGCACTTGTCCAACCTTTTCCGTCAGTAAACCAAACGAATGTAAAGCCGTCTATTTCTTCGGTTTCCCAAGCAAGAGTTTTGTAACTGCGTGCAGTTTCATTTAATTTACTTCCGCCACTACCATAGAAATTAGTTTCGATACCATAAATCATATCGTTGGTTTTGATTACAAAATCAAAACGCTTTTCCATTTTACCTTTGTTTGAAATGGCAGATAAATCTATATCCCACTTATCAGTTATCTGATGAATATACATTTCTTTGAAATAATTGACATCTTTAATGAATCCTGCTTTCTGAATAAAGCTCTCAACTAAATCCTCCATAAGATGTCCGCCACGATTTTTACGACCATTAGAATCAAGACCTGTTTCAACACCTGTAGCGTAATCTACCAAGTTGTTAACAATATGATTTTCTAATAAATCAAACAAGCCGGTTTCTCTCATAAAATATTTATAATTATCTCTATTTGATGATAATCCGTTAAATTGATATAAACATCCGCCGTTCTTGTCCTGACAATAAATTTCATTTGCTCTTACCGCTAAAAGTAAAGGAATGCATTTCAGCACTTCGGGATATTTATTCAATAAATTCTCAAAATCCTCTTCAATATTTTTTGAGCCGATAAGAGAATTCAAAATATTTAATTCAATCTTTACACTATCAACATTTCTGTGAACCTTTTCAAAATCTATGTAGTAGCCATAATCAGCAATACTATCACGGAACCCTGATAACCATGTATTAAAATCTCTATTCATA
>JAZQYU010000015.1:0-92830 GCA_045633685.1 Acutalibacteraceae bacterium
TTCGCTCATTTCGTCATTGCTGACTCTTTTTCGTTTCCGAAAATTTACTGTACGGTTAATGTATTTCTACATCAACTTCTTTCAAAAAAAATCTCAGGGTTTTTCTTGTTCATCGTTGTTTAATTTTCAAGGTGCATACGCCGTCCTCGCGACAGCTTTGCTATCTTACCACACACTTCCTCAATTGTCAACACCTTTTTTTACCCTTTTTTCAACGGTTCCGTGTGTGCCGCGATAGCATTAATCATTTTACCGTCTATATGTTGTTTTTACACATCCATCTGCCACTAAATATGTATAAAATACACAACAAAACGCCTTTTTGGGTTGTTTTTTAACTTTTTATTTATTTTTTATCTTTTTTATGATACAATATAAAAAATCTTTTTTGGAAGTGATATATATGAAAAGGATTGCTCAATTTGAAAAGGTAAGCTTTGAGCAGTTTTACAACAGCTGGAAGGACGACTTCGGCGGAACAGAAAATGAAATCAAGGATATATACAATAGTATAGCTATACCCCGCCGTGCCACATCAGGCTCAGCCGGTTACGATATTTTTGCACCGATCGACTTCACCGTTGCCCCCGGTCAAAGCATCAAAATCCCCACAGGTATACGTTGCCGCATTGAAGACGGCTGGGTGCTTAAGATTTACCCCCGCAGCGGTCTCGGCTTCAAATTCAGACTTCAGCTCAACAACACCGTGGGCATAATTGACAGTGACTATTATTACTCCGACAATGAAGGACACATCTTCATCAAGGTAATGAATGACACAAACGAAAACAAAACCGTTGAGCTTAAAGCCGGCTCAGGCTTTGCCCAGGGAATTTTCCTCGAATATGGCATCACTTTTGACGACGATGTAACAGATATCCGTAACGGCGGCTTCGGCAGCACAACCAAATAAATTCAAGCACCTCATCGAGGTGCTTTTTTATATCTATAATGTAATGCAAAAAGAACCGGAGAAGTTGCCCTCTCCGGTTCAGGTTATTGAATCAAAGCTTATTCACTTATGCAGCAAATGTATAAGTATAGAAATATGCTTCTTCGATGCCTCTGTCATAGAAAGTCCAGGTCTTATCGAGACCGATCTTTCCAATCAAGCTGTCCTTACCAAGCTCAACTCTAAGGATACCATAAAGTCTTACCTGACCCTTGAGATCAACATCGATATCAAGGTCTGAATCAGCCACCGCGGCAGATACCGCATCTATGGCGACATTTTCCGTAGCCTCGGAAATTACTTCACCGCTTGCATCTACAAACTTAAGTGTTGCATAAACTTCAGCGCCAAGACCGCCGATTACGCGTGCATCAACGATGTCATAGCCGAGGATACCCAAGCTTACACCAAAGCCAAGGCAGATTGAGAAGTTACCGTAAGCATCGATCTGATTGTCTATAACTTCTTCTTCATAGATGATTCTTGCCTTGTTGTTGATGATTTCGATACCTGTCTGATTCTCTGATGTTACGATGAACTTGATGTAACCATCAACACCGATAACAAGTGAGAAGTTGAGGCCGATTGTGAGAGAAGTGTTACCGATAGGAATATCGAACTTAGCGATATCAATCTTTGTTTCACCCTCTGCAACATCAAAGAGGCCGCCCTTAACTCTGTCAAGGAATGTAACAGCATCTGCGCCTTCACCAAGCTCTCTTTCAACAAGAGAAGCTGTGTATGAGCCGCTGAATGTTGTTGTGTCTACAAGGTCATAAGTAGAAGTAAGATATACTTCGTTGAACTTGAGAGCTTTGATGTCAGCATCAAACTTAGCGTTGATCTTAAGGTCAGAAAGCTCGTACTCTTTAAGAATGTTTACATGACCGTCAGCAAGTGACTTGCCGATGCTGATGTAAAGAGAGTCGTTGCCGGTAACCTTAACCTTAACTTTGAAGCCACCAACTGAGAAGCTGATGTTCAGAAGAGACTGGATAAGGTTTGCATCCTTAAGATAATCATTGATAGCATCCTTAACGTCAAAGCCGTCAAGGCCTGCAAGGTCAGCGCCCTCGCTGATGATTTCGCCGTTACCGTCTGTGATAGCAGCTGTCTGAAGCACGGGGCTGAATGAACCTTCGTAGTCAACTGTTTCGATAACTTTTTCAGCATCAACTTCAGAAGTGATAACTGTGTTACCTTCAACAACGTCTGCTACAAAAGCGTCGTTACCTGCAACGAAAACGTCACCTTCAACGAGGTCAGTTTCTTCAGCAAAAGTAAGAACGTTTCCATCTGCTGTGAAGTCAGCGTCAACTTCTTTAACGCCGTCAACATAGTCGATTGCATACTCTTCACCGTCGAAACTACGGTTTTTCCACAGGTTAACTGCAACATCAAGAGCTGCCATAGCGTCAGCCTTATCCATTGCGTAGGTGGGTACCATGCCAATTGCGTTAGTTTCGATAACGCCTCTTGCAACTGCAACTGCAACCTTATCATAAGTGGGGAGTTCAGAAGAGTTTCTGATTGTAACTGCCATGAGTTCTTCCTCAGTTGCTGTAAGGAATGCAGCGTTAACAAGAGTTGTTGCAACAAAGTCAGCAGAAACAGGAGCCTCAAGATCGAGAGCATCTGCATCATAGTCAACAATAACTTTCCAGTATTCAGCAATTTCAAGGTCAGTTGAACCTGTAACACCCTGAAGAACGTTGAGACCGAAAGCATCGTTAACTTCTGCCAACCATTCGTTAACTGTCATTGTTTCTGTGCCGGGCATAACAAAACCGGGAACAAAAGATGACACAACGAGCATAACAATTGCCATGATGATTGAGAGAATTTTTTCCATAGTCATTTTCCTCCTTTTTTAATTGTAAGGCAGGTTCAGGACGAAAACAGCACAACGTTAATACTGCTTTCTTTCAAAATGTACGCAGGGTACACTTCGCCCCTATAACCCATCTTCACGGAAATTATACTCTTCAAAAAAAGAAATTTCAATAGTTTTGCCGAAAAAATTTCCACAATTCGGAAAGTTTTTATACATATACAATATATGGTATCTGCATTAGTTATAATTACACAAATGGAATCTTTTACATTGCATTATATGAAGCAGCAACGCAAAACAACACAATCCGCAAGTTTAAAATAATTTTAAATAATGCTTGATTTTAGCGGCTCTATATTGTATAATTGAATGCACTTCCGGGTGTGGCGAAGTTTGGTATCGCGCTTGGTTCGGGACCAAGAGGCCATGGGTTCAAGTCCCGTCACTCGGACCACTTCGGGTATTCATAAGGCATCTGAGCCTTATGGATACCCGATTTTTATTTGTAAAACGGACTTGAAGCCATGGTCTTCATCGAGCGAACCAAGGTGAGGGAACAGGTGACGGAGCCGAGCGCTGCCGGTGGCAGATAAAGCGAGGCGAAGGAAGAGAAAAACAAGGAGAATCACGAAGCGCGCCAAGCGAGTGAGGCGACTATGTTTTTCTTGGTAGCCATGGGTTCAAGTCCCGTCACTCGGACCATATTGAGTATTCATAAGGGATTTGACCTGTGAATACTCATTTTTTTATATCTTTTGTCAAAGCATATAACCACTATGACACTTTTAGCTTGCAACTCAAAGATATCAAATGGGATTTTTTATTAAAGTCTTGAAATATTACAAACTATTGTGATATACTATCTTTGCCAAACTAATTAAATATTGCAAATTAGGTATAGCTTTCTTTTTATTAGAGGAAAAGTATATCTTTTCACTCGCAAGTAAAGAATGAATTTGATAAAATGCAAATTCCGCTTTGCTTGTGAGTTTATACCATTTTGCAATAATTAGTTTGGCGACTATCGGGGTTTGCGTTTTTAGTGCGTTTACTTCGGTAGACGCACTTTTTATTTTTTGGAGGTTTTAAAAATGGCACTTATCAAATGCAAAGAATGTGGTCGAGAAATTTCTGACAGAGCTAATTTATGTCCCAATTGCGGTTGTCCTATTGATGCAAGCCCTAGCGGAACAGTCAGAATAAAAGTTTCTGTACTAAAATCACCTACAGGATTTAACGGAAATCAAAAGGTTTCAATTTTTTCTAAAGAAAAAACGCTTTGGGAAGGCAAGTCCGGAGAAATTGCCGAAATACATTTTGAAGGAGCAACTGAAACAACTGTAAAGTACCATTTAAGTTTAATGCATTACGGTGGAGAATGCTCCGGAATTATTGACCCATCAAAAAGCAGAAAATATAATGTTTCTGCTCGGCAGGGATTTATGTCAACAAAATTGGTCTTACAGGCAGTTGATGTTTTTGATGCGGATTGATATAACTACATAAAAACAATCCCTTCTGAACACCTACACCACTCAGGCAGGACTTTGAGCTCTGCCTGTTTTGTTTTACACAAACAAATGGTGCAGCAGTTTCAACACCGCTGCACCTACTTTTTTATTTTGCTTTTTTCTTTGCCATACTTTTTCTATACAACATAATAATTCCGCTTGCACCAAGATTGAGAATGATTGAGCCCAAAAACAATGAAAGCATATGGCTCGGAAGATTTGCAACTATCTTATCACTTTCAATAAATGAGCAGATAAGATAAACAAATCCCACATCATTAAAAAACATCGGTATAAACGGTCTTGTGAGAATCAGCACACCGATAATCAGAACAAGAGGGACGCAGACCGCAACAAAATGAGAAAGTCCCAACCCCATAAGCGCCTTTGCCGAAAGACTTACTCCTGCCGCAAGAAGAAGTCCCACAGCGCCTCCGCAAAGTGTGTGCCAGAAGCGCTCTTTATAGCTAAGCTCTTCCTGAAGAAAGAAAACTGCAACACTGATAAAAAACGCCCAGTTTACAACACGCAGACCCTCGTGAGGCATAACATCATGCAGAGCCTGAAAAATCACATTCCACAAAGCAATCCACAAAAACACAAGGCAAAGTGCCGGAAGCTTGCCCTTCGGGGGTTTTTGAAAAATCTTCATTTTGTTGTTCTCTTTATTGTGGTTCATTTTTACCTCCGTAAAATAAAAGGCCGTATCCCACCGCAAAGCAGGATACAGTCTTTTGGTTTTAATAGCGATTATGCAGCAAAGCCTGCGAAGAATTCTTTGATAATCTCAAGAATTCCTGCTGCTTCACCTTCACCGATGAAAGCAAGAATTTCTTCAACCATTGCCAAAATTTCTGCGATAAAATCCATTCTTTTGTTCCTCCTCAAAATAGTCGGATTACTCCGCGACATTATAATACCATAAATTTAATCAATGAACAATTGACATATCGCCGAAAAAACCACCAAGAAAATAGACATTTTTACAAATTTTGTTCAATTATGTTCCTTAAAAGAAAATTTGTCCACTTTTTAATCATCAAGAACTACAATCTGGTGGATATTAACCTCGGGCACCGTAAAGCTGACAATGCCGTCTGCATAATTAAAATCAAGATTTTCACCCGTGGGCGCAAGATATATCCTTGACGGCTTTGTTGCCTTTTTGACGGTGCATTTAACATTATAAAGAGGGACAGTATCTTCGATAACTTCTGTTTTTCGTCCTCTTACCGTTGTGTGGGCAAAAAGAAGGTGGAGGATATTCCTTTTTTCTTTTTCCTGCCTTGTAAAAGTTACAACAGCTCTGTCGGGAACAGTTGCCGAAACAGTAAGCTCCTCCCCTGCAAGCTCTTTGAGAACAAAGGTAAAGAGTTCCTTGAAGCAAAGGTGACCCTTATCGGCATAGGCGGTGAAAATATCCCAGCCGATGTATGCAACATTACCCTTTATAACTGCAGCAGGCAATGTTACTGCAGGGTCGTTGGGTGCGTGCATATGAGAGCAGAAATGCTCGAGAGTTCTGTGGAAATAGGGATTCTGTAACCCTGCCACAACCTTACCGTCGGTTGCTTCAAGCAAATAAGAATTGCAACGCATAATCGCAGCATTTTCACCATTAACGGTATCATAATAAGGCACAATATAAGAGGGGTTGTATTCATTTTTACCCTTAAAGATTGCGCCTGTATCAAGCACAAAAGCACCGTCTTTAACCAAAGCTTCACCGCTTGCAATAATTTTTCCGCCATTTTCAGCAAAGGCCTTGATTTTTTCAATAACCGCTTCATCGGTAACTGGCATATCCGGGAGAATAAGAAGCTTATATTTTGAAAAATCCATTGTGCCGTCAACAAAATTATAAAGGCAATTGTTTTCCAACAGCATTCTGTTTGCGCCAACGTCTGCCAACGGAGTGCGCTCTCCTGTGAGTGACTCCACGCTGAGTACGGCAATATCCGCCACATTCACAGCGTCCTCCAGCCAAGGCTCTTTTTCTTCAACAAGAGAATATGCCTTGCCGATAAGACTGTAGGTTGCCATATTCATATCACCCAACGAATGCATCTGGTCACCGATTGAACAGCCTGCGCCGCTTGCAATGCTGAGCGCAGTTTCATAAATGAGGGCATTGGGATGCTTGAAGCCCCCGAATTCACCCCATCCCTCGTGGAACTTGCCTGTCATACCCAAAAACTCAGTGTTTTTTAGCGAACGGGTATATGCCGCAGAAAGAGGAAAATGGTCATAGCCCCAGCCTGCCGTGGGCAAGCTCTCAAGCTCAAGGTGAGTGTTAGCTTCAATAATATCGTATCTGCCGTGCGGAATATGACCGCCATTGTGAAAAATTGTTGCGGTGTCGCTGTATTTTCGCACTGCGCCATTGGTTGCTTCTATGTATTTGTTGTAAGTAATCATCGAAAACTTTTGGCAATCTTCTTCATTGTTTACATCGAAGCCCATAGCCTTCATATCTGCCTGACATTTCTGACAGTAGCACACTCTTGGTGAAACAATATCGAAAAAGATTCCGCAAGGGTTATATTTCTGCATAACCTCTTCGGTCTGGGCACAAAGCAGGTCAAGATAACCGGTGTTGAAGCAAAGCAGATGGAAATGAACTTCGTTTTCATACTCCTCATTTTCAACCTCATCAAGATCCCACTTGTAACGCCATTCGGGATGTCTTACAAATTCTTTTTCATCATAGCCTGCCGAAATATATACCGGAGCATTAACATCAATTTCTTTGCAGGCTTCAAGCTGTGCCCCAAGCAAATCAAAGCTCAGGGTCGGGTGCATTTCATTAACCTTGGTCGGGTGATATGACCATCCGTGATGGCATTTTGAAAACACCGTAATTGAGTTGACATGACCAACCTTCAGCGCCTGCTGAAACTGCTCTTTTGAAAAATTGTTGCCCACGGGCACGAATTCACTTGTATGAAAATCAAGGTGCACCTGTCTTTTTCTCATAAAATCAACCTCCTGATATGCTTTTAATATATATGTTCAACCCAAAAAAGTCAACGAAAACTATTTTGGTTTTTATATTTTTGTGATATAATCATCTTATAACCTGAAGGAGGTATAATATGAACGAATACAAAACAACATGGCGTGAAAAATTCGGCTATGGCATAGGCGCGGTAGGTCTTGACCTTTCTTACGGTCTTTTTTACTCCTATCTGTCCTATTACCTCACAAGCGTACTTGGTCTGACCGAAGGATTTTTGCTTCTTATAACTCCCCTTGCCAGAATCTGGGACGGCATCAATGACCCTATGATGGGCACGATTGTTGACTCCACCAAAACCAGGATGGGCAAATACCGCCCGTGGATTTTAATCGGCGCAATTTCCAACGCTATTGTGCTTTCCCTTTTGTTCACCTCTTTCGGCATGAGCGGAACAAAGCTTTATATCTACATTGCCGTTATGTATGTCCTCTGGGGCATGACAAACACCACCGCCGATATCCCCTATTGGTCAATGGTGCCCAGCTTCACCAACGACCCCAAAGACCGTAACCTTGTTGCCACCGTTGCCCGCACCTTCAGCGGCATTGGTCAGGGATTAATCAGCATTCTCACACCCCTTGTTCTCCCCATTCTTTCAAGCGGAATGGAAACCACCGACAAGGGCTACAGCGCATCAGGTTTTTCAAAATGGGCAATCATCTGCGGCATTGCACTTGTTCTGTTTTCTTCAATATGTGTTTTTTCCACCAAAGAGAGAAATGTTGTTTACAGCGGTGAGAAGTTCAGCTTCAAAAAGATTTTCAAGGTTATCAAGGGCAACGACCAGCTTGTTGTGTTTATGATTTTTGCAATGATTTCCAACGCAGGCTGGTACTTAACAAGCGGAACCGCAGTTTATTATTTCACCGACGTTTTAGGTGACCCCACGGCACAGAGCCTGTTTTCAACCATCGGAGCCGTAGGTTCAGCCCTCGGACTTGTGGTTATTCCCATTTTAAGCAAGAAATTTTCAAACCGCACAATTTATCAGATTTCACTTTGCATCGCCATTGTGGGCTATGTGATGATGTTTATCTTCGGCCCCGTTCTCGGCATCACTATTGCCCTTGACCTGAGCTACACAATTGCCAGTATCGGCATCGGCTCAATGTTTGTAGGTCAGACGATTTTCCTTGCTGACATCGTTGACTACGGTGAATTCAAATCAGGCACACGCAATGAAAGTATCACCTTCTCAATGAAAGGCTTTTTGCAGAAAATGGCATATACAATCCAAACAATTTTCCTTTTCGGCGGTCTCGGTATGATGAACTATAACGAGCAGATTCTCGGCGGCACGATCAACGCCCCCACCAAGTCCGCAATCGGCATCATCTGCTTTGCCGTTCCTCCTGTGCTTATGGTAATTTCACTTATCATTTTCAAAACAAAGTTCAGAATTCACGGCAAGCTCCGCGATGAAGTTCACGACTTTATTGCAGAAAAACGAGCAAAAGAAAGCTGATAAGGCGGTCACATTATGCAGTTAAAATTCAAAAAGAATCAATTTAAAATTATGCAGGTAGCAGACACACAGGAGGGCAAAAAAGTCAGCCCCGACACCCTCAATCTGCTCAATGCCGCCATAGAAAAAGAGCACCCGGATCTGGTTGTTTATTCAGGTGACCAGATCTGGAACATCGCAAGCTTCAAGAGCAATAAAAAGATTGTTCGCGACGTTTTGTTCAAGCTGACAGAGCCTGCCCACTCAAGAAATATCCCCTTCACTATCTGCTTCGGCAATCACGACAGGCAGGTTGGAGTTTCCAACGAAGAGCAGTTGGAAATTTATAAATCTATCCCCTGCTTTGCGGGTGACAGCGCTGAGGGTGTTGACGGTTGCGCAAATCACGTGATTGAAATCACAAAAGATGATGAAATTGTGTTTTTACTTTATTGCATCGACAGTCACACAAGCCTCACCATCGGCTATGACCATGTTCACGAAAATCAGCTTGAATGGTACAGAAAAGTCCGCGACAGTTATGAAGAAAAATGCGGCAGAGTTGTTCCGTCAATCGTTATTCAGCATATTCCCGTGCCTGAAGTATTGGAGCTTCTCAAGGAAGTAAAGCGCGGCACAAAGGGCGCAGTTCAGGGCTTCCGCAACCATGCAGGCAAGTGGTATATTCTTGACAAAAACAAGGTGAATTCCACGGGATTTATGAAAGAATCCCCTGCTGACCCTATGGAAAACGGCGGTCAGTTTGACGCAATGGCAGAAAAGGGTGACGTTGTCGGTATCTATTTCGGCCACGACCACATCAACTCCTTCAACGGTAAGGTACGCGGTATTGACGTGGGATACACCCAGGGTGCTGGCTTTCACGTTTACGGTCCGGGGCTTGACCGCGGAGTGAGAATGATTAACCTCAATTCCGACGGCAGCTTTGAAACCTATGATTTGCGCTATCGCGACCTTGTTGGCAAAAAAGTTAAAGAAAAGGTGCGATTTGCAATTTTTCAGATTATGCCCACCAATGTGTACGAAGCATTTTACAGAGCAATCAAAATTCTTGCTGTGCCGGCAATTGCAGGAATTGTGTATCTCATAATAAATCTCTTAAAATAAAAATCAGCAGGAAGGCTCAAATCTTCCTGCTGTTATTTTTTAAATCCGAAGCTGTCAAAAACCAACGTTAACCTTTTCGCTTCTTCATCGCTTATGTTTTTTGCCGCATTTATGTTTCGTTTTCTAAGCTCTTTTTTGTTGCCAAAAATCAGAGAAAAAATTCTCACCATTTCAAAAACAGGCAAAAGGAATTTGTACTTTTTAAGTATTGGGTACACATTTTTCAAATAATCATATGGCACAAAAGCGCGGGACAAAAAATATTTTTCATCACTCCCGTGAAGCTGACTTGATGCCGCTGCCCTTGTTTTGGTTGAGCCGAAAAGACCGCCTTTGAGAATAAACTCCTCTGCCGCAAGAGTTGTTTCATTGTGCTCCCCACCGTCAAACCACACTTTGCAAAGCTCAATTGCCTGACGCTCAAAATCGGCAAGACCGCCCTTTTTCAGAAGCTCCGCGGTTTCGGGGGTGCGGTAATTTTTCGCCTTGCTTATCAGCCACAGGTCAACAAAGGGGCGCAATCCGCAGCCGCCTGATCTGAAATGCTTTGCCATATGGGCAAGATGATAAAAATAAAGCATTTCGTCCTTAAGACGGCATCTGCAACCGCCATTTTCAGAAACGGCATATTCCCACACTCTGTCGGGAATTTTGGCATAAGCTTTTGATTTTTCTTCTTCCATAAGGGTAAAATGAAGCTCAAGACAAACCTTCTGCTCATTCACAAATGAAACATCGTGCTTCCCCTCATTTGTTTTTTCAAAACCCATTGCCCAAAGCTTCTGTTCGGCTTTAGGCAGATCCTCTTTATGAATAAGCACATCAACATCACGGCTTGTTCTCATCCAGCTTTCAGGATAAAACTCCTTAATCACCGAGCCTTTAAGGGGAATGTGGGGGATTTTTTCTTCTTCAAAAGCGGCGCTGATTTTTTGAACGGTATAGGTCTGATTTTCACTTTTGATAACGGCATCATACATTTCCTCACGATAAACACCCTCAAACGCACTGCCGAAAAGAAGGTTGTTTTTAACAAGTGCAAAGGTCACAATATGCACAACATCGTGAGCCTTTGCCAGGTCAAACACCTGTGACAAAAGCCCGTCTGTCATAACCGTGCCCGCTGGCAAGGAAAGAGGCGCGTCAAACACACCGTTGCCGACAAGCTTAATCAAAATTTCTGCAACCTGCTTCATTTTATCTCCTGAACATCTTGTAAATTTTCATAATGTAATATCGCACAGGCTTCAGCCAAAGCCACACCGCCACCTTCAGCCTGTACCAAGGTGAGCTGCAGAGAGTTTTCCTTCCGTTTTTCTCAACGGAATCCACAACGGCAATCACGTTGTCCGGGTCAATTTTTTCACTCCAGATCTGACCGTCGCCGTTCATCTCAAGTCTTCCGTCAGAGAGAACCTCACACACACGATGAAGCACAAGTAAAGAATCAATTCTTTCAAAAAGCAGAATTGAACCCTTTCTGAGGTCAGACGGAATGCAGGCGCGAAGCCACACAACATCCTCACCGTTTTTGAGAAAAGGCTGCATACTTGTGCCCGTCACCACCAAGGGAAAGTGTCCCCCGGCAGCAATAGTTTCTTTTATTGAATTGGCAATTTCATCGGATGAAAATATCATCTTTTCCATAAAAATCACCTTCTGACAGCTTCTTTGCTTGAGTATATCACGATAAAATAAAATTATCAACAAAAAAGGGACAGTTTTTACTGCCCCAACACTTTAACTATATCACAAGAAAAATCAATAGTCAACAATATTTTAGCTATCTTGATATATTTCTGTGTTTTGCATAATTCCGGGGGTTTAAGTTTATGGATTTTTGCGGATTGAAAACCCCTGAAATATGTGTTATATTATAGACACAGAAAGGAACAGGTGATACCAATGAAAAGGTAAACCCTTGGCTCAGAACTTAAAACAAAACGATTATTACACTTGAAACCCACAGTTGTTTAACCGTTGCTCAAAGCGAGAGCAGAGAGAAAGAGTTTAAGTAAGGTCAAAGATTTTAAGTTTAAAACGAGCCAGAAAACTTTAATAATTATGAACAGAGTTCAGGTGTAAATGGCAAATATTAATGCTGTAAAAAACATTTGAAGTCAAAGAGGTTCAGAGTTATTAAAGCTCCCTTCATCTTAAGAAAGAGAGGTACACAAAATGATGTTAGATAACAAGAATGAACAGAAATGACCCTTGACTGAAGAAAGATGTGTGAAGAAACATCTCAGTCAAGGGTCATTTCATTTTATCTGCATTTTGTGTGCCAATAAGCAACGCCCGACGTATGCCGGGCATTTTATTTTTAATAGCCGTATTTTTCTTTGTATTCTTCTCTTGTGTTTCTGGTGAGGAGCTTTTCACCGTCAAAAATAAGAATGCAATAAGCATGGCCTGCTTTTTTGCCCTGCTCAAACCATTCTGCATAAGCGCGCTGCATGCTTGTGTTGCGGGGAAGTTCTGAAACGGGCTTACCTGTGTTCTGAACACCAAAAATTCTCCAGCTGTCACCAAAGTCATATGTTCTTGTGATATCAAGAGGCTCATAGTCAAGCAAGAAATCACTTACATTTGAGTTTTCGGGAAGAATGTTGAGGTTGTCGGGATAAAGGAGCCAGGAGTTGCAGCAAACAACCATAGGCATATCCTTGAAATATTTTTCTTTAAAGAAAGCATAAGCTTTTTTGTAAGAATCGAGTCTGATGTCATATGTAAGACCGCCGAGATGTGAGGGAATGTGCATACCCAGAACAAAATCGCTGTCAAGAAGCTTGATACCGTGCTCATAATAGCTTTCTTCACAGAAGTCAGAGAGATCATACTGGAATCTGCCGATACCAAAACGGCGCATATCAAAAAATCCGCGGAACCAGCCCTCAACAAAAGTGCCGTAAACATCATGATTTTCTTTGCATTCAAGCATTTTTACCTTGAGGTCGATAATTGAATTCCAATAAATCTCCTCACTGACACCCTCTTTTTTATATTTGGCAAGCAAGGGCTTTGTGCAGTTAAGAAGGAGCACAAGGTTAACAGTGTAGGGACTTTCATCAATGAGTGTTGCAAGCTCCTTAACCTTGTCGGAAAAATCACCAAAGTTCTTTTTCTTGAGCCAATAAGCTCTGTACATTGCTTCATAAATTTTGTTTGCTTTTTCATCAGCGAGAATTTTTTCCTCTGTTCTGATAATTACTTCTTTTGCGTCTGCAGGATATTCCTGCTTATCCATAACCAATAAAGCATGATTATAGTTCTTCATCAAAATCACCTCTGAGTCTTAATGAGCACATTATACAACAAATCGACGCTAAATTCAACAATTACTTTAATTGACAATAATATTTGGCAGATGTTATACTGAAAACATCATCAGAAAGAATTAAGGGTGATGTAAATGAACGATAAAATGTATATTTTAACCTATGAGCACGGTGGCTATGTCCTTTGGGAAAAATCTGTTAAGCCCCGTCTCAAAAGCATTGCTGAATGGCTTGAAAAATATCCGAAATTAAGAATCGGTCTTGATTTTGAATCCTTCACCTTTGATGAATTTTCAAAACACGACCCCGAGGTTGTTGAACTCGTGGGAGAGCTTCTCAAAAAATATCCCGACAGAGTCGGTCTGGGCGCAACCACCTACGGTCAGCCTCTTGCCCTGACCATTTCGGAAGAATCCAACGCAAGGCAGCTCAGCTACGCTGTTAAAACAAACCTTGATTATTACGGCATTACCCCGTCGGTTTATGCAATTTCAGAATTCGCTCTTCACAACCAGACCCCACAGCTCATTTCTCTTTGTGGTTACAAGGCTGCTCTTCTCCGTTCCCACGTTATGGGATATGGCTATCCGCGAACGTTTGACTCCGCCTGGGGTCGTTGGATCGGCAAGGACCTTACCGAAATTCCTGCCGTACCAACCTATGACGAGCAGGGACGTGGTTTCAACTGCACCACCCTTGACAACTGGATTATTTCCCGCTGGTCAGAGGATGACCCCGGATATGACCTTGAAGACTTTGAAGAGAAATTCAAAAAATATTCACCTCTTCTTGCTTCAAGATATGACGACGTTTGCCAACCCATCGAAAGACTGACCGCATACATTGAAACAAAAGATAACTACGAATATGTTTTGCTTGAAGATATACCTGAGCTTTACGGTGAAGCCGTGGACGAGCTGAAAACAACCGATAACGACTTCCACGTGCAGATGCCCTGGGGTTATTGCGGCAACGAGATTTTCAACGGTTGCCGTCAGGGTGAGGTTAATGCCGTTCAGGCAGAAAAAATCAACGCAGTTTCCGTTCTGCTCGGAGGCAAAGCCCTTGAAGAAGAAAACAAAGAGGCTTGGAAATATATCCTTGCCGCAGAGCATCACGATGTTACCATCTGCGGTCTGCTTGATCTTTCAAGAAGATTTATTCCCACCTCATTGAATGCGTCGGAAAGTGTCAGAGAAAAATCTCTTTCCCACCTTGCAAACCGCTTTGCCCACAATAATTGCAACTCTCTTCTCGTTGCCAATCCCCACTCCTTCCCCGTTAAGGAATGGGTTGAATTCCCTGCCGAAAAAGCCGTTTGTGCATTTGACAACAATAACGCTGTCAAATGCGAATTTGTTGACGGTAAAATGAGAGTTTTCGCAGACCTGCCTGCATTCAGCATAAGAAGCTATGCTTTAAAAGAAGCCGCTGTCCCCGAAGCTGATGACTTTGATTGGAACGAAAAATCAGGCACTCTCACAACTCCCCATTATAAAATCAAGCTCACCGACAAGGGTATTGCTTATATCGACACCAAAAACGGCAGAATTGTTGACAATGCCAACGGTTCACTTTTCCGCGCCTGGGTTGAAGAAAAGGAATGCTATTCCGAAGGAACGTGGACAGTCGCTATCAATCCCCACAGTGCAACCGCCGTTCAGGTTGGTAAAATCGGCAGCATACCCTATTCTTTCACAATGCGCTTCAATTCCGACAACGAAAGAATTGACTGCAAAACCGTTTTTGAAATGCACGGTGAACGCGTCGGCAGAACTGACATAACCCAAGGCAAGCCTGCACCGCTGACTGTTAACGGTCACCACCACGAGGACAAGCTTTGCTTTGTGATGAACGCTTGTATCAATAACGACCGCAAGCTTGTGAGAGATTTGCCATATTCAATTTCTGAGTGGGACAGCCAGCTTAGAAAAACAGAGGAATACTGGTACCCCGGTGACAGAATTATTCTTGATGAAGTTGTCTCAAAGGAAGAAGCCTTTGAAAATTATACATATATGAATGGCATTTATTGGGTCGCCTTGCGTGACGAAGAAAAAGGAATTTCCGTCTTCAACCGAGGATGTATGGGCAGCGCAATCAAAGGCAACGAGGTTGCAATTCCCCTTGTTTATTCAAACGACTATCTTTGCGGAACAAGAATTCTTAAAGGCACATATGATGATGAATTTTCCATTGTTCCTTTTGATGCATCCGTCAGCGATGCCGACCTCCACCGCAAAGCCGTATCATACAACTATATGCCCGTTTCCTCGTTTGTTCCTCAGGGTAACGGTGATATGAGCGATTATTCCATCGCAGACTTCTCCGCTAAAGGCGGTGAGGTTGTGCTCACCGCAATATATCCCGAAGACGGTGCTGTTTTTGCCCGATTCTGCAATTTTTCTGATGAAAGTGCAACCGCATTTTTCAGCCCCGCCAACGGTAGCCTCACCCACGAAACCGATTTGTTGGGCAACAGCATTTCACCCGTTGACGGCAACAAGCTTTTATTCCGCCCGTGGGAAGTTAAAACCGTAAAAATTGAGCTTTAAGAGGTGAAATATGCTGAAGATTTTTTCACTTTTATTGGCAATTGTTCAGTTTGTTTTTATGCCTTGCAATTTTATTTTCGGGAGGCATCAGATTTTGATTGACACAACCAAAACATATCAGACCTTTGAAGAGTTCGGCACAAGCTCATGCTGGTGGGCGCAGACTATAGAAGATGACGCTCTGGCACGTCAGATCGCAAAAGAGCTTTACAGCAAGGATGAGGGTCTGGGGCTGAAAATTTTCCGCTATAACATCGGCGGAGGTGAAGCCGACAACCCCGACTGCAGAATCTGGGACAAAGCGCGAAGAACCGAAAGTTTTTATGTGTGGAATGAAGAAAAGGGTGAATATGTCTATGACTTCACACGCGATGCAAATGCACGCCGGGTGATGGATTATGCCGTGGAATACGGCGCAGAAAAAATCATTCTCTTTTGCAACAGTCCCCATTTTTCAATGACAAAAAGCGGTCACGCTTCGGGCGGACTTGAAGAGTATTCTTCCAACTTGCCCAAAGAAAATTATGGCGCATTTGTGGATTACGTGCTCACAATTGCCGATTGGTTTGTTGAGCAAGGCTATCCCATTTATGCCATTTCCCCCATCAATGAGCCTCAATGGTCGTGGGGCAGTCCCGATTGGGTTGGCCAGGAGGGTTGCCATTACACAGACGAAGAAGCAATTGAGTTGCTTGAAATGTTTGCCCTTGAAATGCAGAAACGCAACTCCCCCTACAAGCTCAACGGTCCCGAAAGCGGTCAGATGAGCTGGGGATATTACGGCATTGTAGAAAAATTTTTCGAAAGCGAAATTCTCAACAGCTATTGCGACACCTTCAGCGGCCATTCATATTGGATGGATAACGCAACACAGGAAAAGGCAGAAATCGGCAAAGAATTCAAGAAAAAATATCCCGACAAAAAATATGAGATGAGTGAGTGGTGCGAGCTCCCTCTCACCATTGACAGCAACACAATCGACAGCGGAATTCATATGGCAAGTGTTATTATTGATGACCTTAACGAAATGAATGCCGTTTCCTGGCAAAGCTGGACAGCCGTCAACGGTGACGGACTTCTGGACAGAAATTCAGAGGGAGAACTGATTAAATATAACCGTTATTATACCTTCAAGCATTTCACCTCGTTTATTGAACCGGGGATGAAAAGAGTTCGTATCTTTGATAATTCATTTGACAAAACCAAGCTGAAAACCACCGCTTTTTTAAATGACGAAACAGCCGTTGTGGTGATCGTTAACCCTGAAGATAACAAGGAAGAATTGAAGGTAGGCGGTCTTTTGGGCAATGCAGAGATTTATCTCACCGACGAAAGCCATAACTGTGAAAAAATTTATGACGGTGACCTGAGAAAAGAAATCACCGTCCCCGCAAAAAGTATTATCACAATCAAAGTTGAAAGATAAAGGAGATTTATTATGTTCAAAAAAGCTGTTTCACTGCTGCTTGTGGTTGCCACACTTCTTTCATGCACAATGTTTGCAACCGCTGCAGAAAACACCGACGAAGCCGTTACAGGCTTCACCGACGAGGACTTTCTTTCTACCAAACGCCAGAAGCTGGTTAACCGCAAGGGTGAAGAGGTACGGCTCAAAGGCGTTAACCTTGGCGCGTGGATGATATGGGAGGGTTGGCTCTGCCCCTATGAAGATGACCTTGACCATTTCACCGTTCTTGAAGTGCTTGAAGAACGCTTCGGCAGAGAAAAAGCATATGAGCTTTTCAATACCTACATGGACAACTGGATTGCTGAATATGACCTTGATGAAATCAAGGCAATGGGCTTCAACTGTGTCCGCGTTCCTTTCTGGTTCCGCAATTTCTATTATGATGACAACGGCACAAAAATCCTCGACAAAGACGGCAAATGGGATTTCTCCCGCCTTGAATGGGTGGTTGAGGAATGTGCAAAGCGTGAGCTTTACGTTGTGCTTGATATGCACGGTGCGGTAGGTTATCAGAGTGATGCACCCCACAGCGGCAAGGGTAAATCCTGCGGACTGTATGAAGACAGTGAGCAAGGCGAAAGATACCGTGAGCTCACCGATGAGCTGTGGACAGAAATTGCAACGCGCTTCAAGGATGAGCCTGCCGTGGCAATGTACGACCTGCTTAACGAGCCTATGTGCGATGTGGACTGCGGAGAGCTTCAGCGCAGAATCAACAATGAATTTATCTACACCCGCCTTTACAACACCGTAAGAGCGGTTGACCAAGAGCATATCATCACAATGGAATGCATCTGGACAGCCATTGCAATGCCCAACAAATTTTTCAAGGGCTGGGACAACGTGGTTTATCAGGTTCATTTCTACAATGACTCAAACTTCATCTTCAACCTTTTTGCATTTTTTACAAAGCTGATTTTTTCAAACGTGCCGATGATGATGGGTGAATTCTTCCCCCACGGAAACACAACCTGGGCAAACTGCTTTGAAACCATGGATAACCTCAATTACAGCTGGTTCCTGTGGACCTACAAGGCAACAGGTCACGGAATGTGGAGCTCTGACTGGTGTTTGCGAGGAAGCAAGGACGGTTTTGAAAGAGTTAATGTTTACAACGATTCTTATGAAGAAATTGCCCGCAAATGGGGTGAATGCATCCGCACAGAAAACGGATTTCAGGACAGCGGACATTATGACAGAAATGTGAAAGATTTTATATGAGCACAAAAGCGGGTTGCACCTTTGGTGCAACCCGCTGATTTTTTATACCAATTCAATTGTAAAGTTATAATCTGTGTACCAGATGCCTGCCGAATAGCTTCTTGTGCGGAGCACGACCTCTTCGTCATACACTTCAAAGCTGATGCCTGTGCCGTTAGAAATTCGTCCTCGTGCATTGAGATACATATAGCTGGGAAGATTCACACTATGGAATGAGCCGTCAGATTCAACTGTGACATAGTTATAAATATTTTCCTGGCTGTTGTTCACAACGCCATTGTGGAGATGACCTGAAATAAGGAACACATTTTCGTATTTTTTAAGAACTGCTTCAATTTCAGCAGACTCATCACCGAACCCACCGTCATCAGGCTCAGGGTTTTTGCTTCCCCATGTTTCGGGGAGGCCGTGGCTTTCATTGATGGGCCAATGGCTGATAACAAAAATCGGGAGTCCCGCTTCGGAAGCCTTTTTCATTTCTTTATCAAGCCAGGCAATCTGTTCATCACTGATTGTGGCATAGGTGTGGTCACCCTCACTGCCCATAACGATAAATGTGTAACCGTTTATCTTTGTTGAATAATAGACATTATCAACTTCTCTGCCGGCAATTGTCTTGTTGCCTTCAATAAAATATTCCTTTGAAACATCACAGCCGTCGTCGGTCCACGTGTCGTGATTGCCAAGAGCAAGAATAATATTCTCTGCGGGAGTGTAATCTGCAAAGGCTTCTTCAAGCAGCTCCCATTCTCCTTTTTCACCGTGGTCGGTAAGGTCACCTGCACAAACAAGTGCATCAAGTGAATGCTGAGAATTTTCCATATCCTGAAGACCAAACTTGAGCATATCTCTGCGAGCGGCTTCTTCGGTCATATGAATATCGGAAATTGCGGCAAAATTGAGCCTGCAATCCTCCCTGAGCGGGGTTGTTGCAGCGGTGAAGTCACCGAAAAACGGGCAAAAGAAATGAATCACCGACATAATAACGGCAACCATACCTTTGATAAAAGAAATAAATCCTACCATTTTATACACCTTCCTTTTGGGAACATCTTAGCAGATTGGTTCTGCTTTTTCAATCTGATTTTATTCTGTCATTGCGGTTTCATCAAGGTGAGAACCGTCAACTGCAAATGTTTTTACCTCAAATGAGCCAAGCTCAACCTTGGTTATTCCGCCGCCGATTTTCACATTGGCCACGGCTTCACTTTCGGTTGAATTGAAAAGACGAAGAATTGTCCTTTTTCCCCTGTTACTCAGGCGGGTGAGAATAATATCATCATTATCCACAAAAACCTCAGTTTCTTTTTTGGTCTTTGCACCGCTGGGGAAGAACGAAAGCGCCACAGGACGCTGATTGAAAATTTCTGCGACCTTGTCCGGGTGGTTAATTTCAGTTGTAATCCGGTATTCAAACTCTCTTTCGCCCATATCAATATGGTCGTGGTTGATATCCGAATCAGTAAGCTGACGGTCACAGATAGGGTGAGCAGAATAAACAGGTGTTCTCATAAGAGAAATATTGAGCCTGCCATCCTTTGCCGAACCGCCGTAGGTGCCGTTGTTGATTACGGCAAAGCCGCTGCCGTGTTCAAAAAGACCGCACCATTTCTGATAAGTAACCTCTTTTTCTTCTTTGAGAAGCCCCTCTTTGCCGAAGGCCGTCTGACCCATAAATACGGGAGCACAAAAAGCTGTATCAAATGTGAGCTTATAAAAAACGTTGCTGTCAGCAGATAGCATTTTGATTTTTATGTCAGCATATGAGCCCTCTTTGGGAAGAGTATAAGTCACAACGGCATACGAGCCTGAATATTTGAAAATTGCCTGAATTTTGCAACGGACATCACCGTTTTCAATCACTCTTACATTACCGATGCTTTCATCGGGATAGCCGTTGAAACGGTTGGCCTCTTCGTCACTTGCAAGGGTGAATTCACCGATGCAATCATAAAAGCCGTCAGTTTCCATTCCCCACGGATCTTCATTATCACGGAACACGCGGATTCTTGCACCATTGCAGCACAAATATTCCTTTCCGTTTGCAAAATATGAATCAATAAGACCTGTTTCTTTGCTGATTTTAACCTTGATTGAATCGTTTTCAAAAACAAAATGTGTATCCGTTTCTTCACAAGGACGAATTTCACGGCGCGGAAGCTTTTTGACCTCAAGCTTACAGTCAAAGCGGTTGATACTCATCGGTTTCAGCTCGGCTGTGAAAGAAATTCTCTTGCGCCAATCAAGGTTAAGCGAGCTTGACTCTTTTTCATTCTGGGCGGGAAGATAACAGCCGTTTTCATCGCGCACACGAACAACGGTTGTTTCGTTTTCGTTCCAGTTCTGATCAGCAAGCTGAAACTCAACCTCAATATTTTCCTTCACGACGTAGGGATGAGGGTTGAACACAAGCACGGGAATTTCACCGTCTTTTGCCTTTTTCTGACCCTCACAAAGCTTCAGAAAAGCCTTGACCTTGTAACGATCTACAATTTCTTCTCCGTAAGAAAGAAGCCTGAGGGCATCGTCCTCTGCACCCTTGATCAGAGTTCCGGGCAAAACATCGTGGAACTGACAGAAAAGCAAAGCCTTTTCCGCTTTTTCAAGCTCGGATTTGTCATAATCAACACCGCTGACGCAAAGCATTTTTTCGCACAGAGCAAGGTCGTTTTCAAGGCGTCGGTTAGCCTGCTTGATGCGTACCATTGTGGTGTAACAGCCCACCATACAATGAACAAGAGATTTGTTGATTTCAGGAAGCTTTGATTTATCTATATTTTTAAAATAATCCTCCATGCAGGAATGAATAACCTCAAAACCGGGATTTTCCTTTTTATATTTTTCAATGGTTTCAAGGTCGATTTTTGACGGGCCGCCACCGTGATTTCCCACACCCCAAAGCATAAGATTTATTCCGTCGGCATATTCCCATTCAAGAGCCTTGTTGATTTTTTCAAGAATTTTTCCTCTTGCGGAATTGTATCCGCCCTGAGTTTTGTGTCCGATGATTTCACTTCCGTCAAAGCCCTGCCAGATAAAATCCGCGTCCCATTCATGTCCGCCCGGACGCATAAAAACATAAGAATCATATCCGCATTTTTTAAGAATCTGCACCAATCCCCTTGTGTGCCCGAAGGGGTCAAAATTGATAGCAGTTGTGGGTCTTACTCCGAATTTTTCGTCAAAATATTTTCTTCCTGTTTCAATCTGACGAATAAAGGATTCACCTGTGGGCATTGTGCAATCAGGCTGAAGATACCATCCGCCCATAATCTTCCATTTGCCCTCTTTCACAAGGCGCTTGATTCTTTCAAAAAGCTCGGGCTCATTTTCTTCAACCCATTCATACAAAACGGACTCATTGTGGTTGAACACAAACGAGTCAAATTCATCACAGAAATCTGCCGCAACTCTGAATGTTGAAACAGCCTCTGCAATTCCTTCGGGTCGACGCCACAGCCAGACCGGGTCAAGATGGGCGTTGCATATCATATGCAGTTCTTTCACTTTATCAACTCCTGAAATTCCGAAAAACTTTGTTTATTTTCAATGTATTAATCATATCACACATTATTTCTTCTAACAAGTCTTGAATTGGATAAATATAATATGTTATACTTTCACCGGATTATTTTTCAGGAGGGAATTATTATGAGCAAAAAAATTATTGTTGCAGGTCTCGGTCACGGCGGAATTGCAGTTGCTGCGCTTCTCAGTCAGCAGGGTTATGACGTTACCGTTTACGAAAAGAAAAAGAAGGGTACCCTCGGCTACGACTGGACCGATATTTTTGACCCGTCTGCACTTGGTATTGCAGGTATGGGTATGCCTCCGAAAGACAAATTTGAATACAAAGAGGATATGACCTTCTTCCCCCCGAGTGAAAAGAAGTCACTTCTTCAGCACGTTCCCGTTGACAAGCGCGAAATCAAAATGGAGCGTAGGGATATTTATAATCACTTCATCGAAAACGCACTTAACAGCGGTGTAAAAATTGAATATGGTTGTGAGATTGAAGGCCCCGTTATGCTGGGCAACCGCGTTGTGGGTATCCGCACATCAAAGGGTGAATTTTACGGCGACCTTGTCATCGACGCCTGCGGTATGAACTCCCCCGTGAGAATGAATCTCCCTGACAGCCTCGGCATTGAAAAAGAAGTTGGCAGAAAAGAAAAAATCACAATCTACCGCGCCTTTTTCAACAAAGCAAGTGACTGTGAGGTTCCTGCCAAGTTCAAGGTTATGCTTTATGCCGGCGGTGTTATGGGCATCAGCTGGGTAGCCTCGGAGGAGGAGCATACAGACCTTCTTATGGGCAGATTTGAAGATTTTGACATGGATGATGTTGAGGAGTTTACCGGATTCCTCAGAAAGAGAAATCCTCGCCTCGGCACCAAAAAAATCCGTGGCGGGCAGTTTGTTGAAATCCCCGTGCGCCACACTCTTGCAGTTATGGTTGCCGACGGTTATGCCGCAATCGGTGACAGCGCATTTATGCCCGTTCCCCTCATCGGCTCAGGCATTGCCAATGCACTCAAAGCGGCAAGAATTCTTGCCGATGTAATTATCGCCGACGAAACCGATTCCTTCAGCGCAGAAAAGCTCTGGGATTATCAGGTTAAATATTATAAGGCTCTCGGCTCAAACCTTGCTCCTCTTGAATGTGTTAAATATATGTTATTTGACCTTACTCCCGACGAGGTTGACTATTGCTTTGAAACAGGTATTCTCACCGACGAAAACATCACTATGTCTGCTGATTTCGGCAAAATGGGTGACCTTTTCAAATTTGACATCAAAGACCTTTCCAACAAAGCAGTTAATCTTTGCAAAAAGCCCGTTCTTCTCAAAAAAATCGGCAAGGTGGGTGTCAGCATGGCAAAGGTTGTCACAGCCTGTGCCTCCATTCCCAAAAAGTGGGACGCTCAGCGCGTTGCCGACTGGGCAGAATTCTACACCAACGCTTTCAAGCAGTAACTTAAGGAGATTTTTATGCGACAAGCCGTTGACTTCAAGGCAAAAGCTCACATTTTTAAAAACACCGCATTTATGCTCAAATGCGGTCTTAAAAGCGCACCCGTTGCGATGATTATAATTTATCTTGCATACATTGCCGAAAACGTTTATTACTCTGTGGTTTTCAATGTTATGTTTCTTGAAACAGCTCTTTCCATCATTGAAGGCGGAAGAAGCTTCAAGGAATTTGCGATTAAAATCGGTCTGATTGTTTTCGGTAAGATTGCTGTTGACCTTTTTTCATACATAGCCTTTCACCCTGTGAGAGAAAAATTCGAAATCAAGTGCGAGGGATACATCAATAATATGATTTTCCAAAAAGCACAGCAGGTTGAGTTGGGCTGCTACGAAAACCCTGATTTCTTCGACAACTACAACCGCGCAACCTGGGTGGTTGAAAAGCAAGGCTTCAAACGAATTATTGAAGGCTCAGCGTGGACGGTAGGCTCTGTTATCAGCATCATTTTCCTTGCCGTTTATCTTTTCAGCATTGACCCATGGTTGCTCCTTGTTATCCTTTGCCCTGTTATTGTTATGTATTTCAGAGTTAAGAAAAACAATGTGGACTATGCCAAAGAAAAAGCAATGACCCCCTTTGAAAGACAAAAGGATTACACCAAACGAACAGTTCTTTTGAAGGATTTTGCAAAAGAAATCAAAACCACAAGCATTTTCGAGGTTGTTAAACGCCGTTTCAGCGAGGCAATCAGACAGAATATAAGGCTCATTAAAAAATACGGTATCAAAATTGCCGCCCTTGAGGTTGCAAGTGACTTCTTTGGTGAGGTTATTCCGATCGCAGGCGGCTTCGCCTACGGCTGTTACCGACTTATTGTTCTTGAAAATATTGAAATTTCTGCGTTTTCCGTGCTTATTTCCGCAATCACCAACTGCAGAAACAAGCTCAACCAGCTTGCTTACTATTTCACAATGCAGCAGAAGCATTGCCTGTGGGTGCAGAATCTCAGAGATTTCCTTGAATATGAACCCAAAATCGTTGGCGGTGATAAAATTCCCGGTGATTTTGAAAGCCTTGAATTCAGAAACGTATCTTTCCGTTACAGCGGAAATGACAAAAATACCCTTACTGATATTTCATTCAAAATCAACCGCGGTGAAAGCATTGCTGTTGTGGGTCACAACGGTGCCGGCAAAACAACTCTTTCCAAGCTGATAATGCGCCTTTATGATGTTGACGAGGGTGAAATTCTTTATAACGGTGTTAACATCAAAGAATATGATGTGTTAAAATATCGCGAAAAATTTGCCAGCGTTTTTCAGGATTACAGAATTTTTGCAATGACTGTTGCCGAAAATGTTCTCATTGAAGAAACTGACGAAAGCAACATTGAAAGAGCCACTTCCGCATTGAAGCAAAGCGGAGTTTATTCCAAAATTGAAACTCTGCCTCAGAAAGAGCACACCATTCTCACAAGAGAATTTGACGAAGAGGGCGCCCTCCTTTCTGGCGGTGAAAGTCAGAAGGTCACCATTGCAAGAATGTTTGCAAAAACCTTTGACATCGCAATCCTCGACGAGCCATCATCTGCCCTTGACCCTGTTGCAGAGTCAAAAATGTATGACAACCTTATGGAGGGCACAAAGGACAAAACCGTTATTTACATTTCCCACCGGCTTTCCAGTGCCACAAGAAGTGATAACATTCTTGTTTTTGCAAACGGACACCTTGTTGAAAACGGCGCTCATGAAGAGCTGATGAATCTTCAGGGTGAATACTGCAATATGTTTACCCTTCAGGCATCAGGATACAGAGAGGAGGGTGACAGCGATGAAGAATAAAAAAATTGAGCGTGCTCACAGCATCAGAAACTATTGGTTTATGATCAAATTTGTTTCCAAGCACTCTCCTTGGATTCTCCCCACACTTATTCTCATTGACATTGTTTCCACTCTTCCGTGGATTTTGTCCAATGTTGTTTTGCTCAAATACATCATTGATGTTGTAACCGAGGGCAAGGACCTCTACAGAATCGCAATTGCCTGCATCATTTTTGCCGCTACGGTTATTATAGGCAACTTCATAAACACCATAATTTATGAAATTGCTCTGCCCGTGCAGAAAGAAAAGCTTCAGCATAAGATTTATTCTCTCATTTATGAAAAGGCATCAAAAATGGACTTTGAAGCCTACGACAACCCGGATTTTTACAACGACTTCGTTCTGGCGATGAACACAATGGGAGAACGCGTTGAGGGTGTTCTCAACAGCACACGTGACCTTGTGGTTGAGCTTGTGTCCATAATTTCAATCACAGCAGTTATTCTTACCATTGACCCGATGTGCTTCATTTTCATTGCCGCGTGCATCGGCATTATGGTGCCTATCGGAAGACTGATAGCAAAGGTTAATGTGAGCAAAAAAGAGGCTATGACGCCCCTTGACAGAAAAAACCTTTATTTTTCCCGCGTTTTTTATTTGCAGGATTATGCAAAGGAATTGCGCCTTAATCCCGCAGGTGAAATGATTGAACGCAGATACAAAAAGAATGTCGTTGACCGACTTTTCACAATTTCACCCTATCTCAAAAAGCAATGGCAGTTGTATTTCTGTCAGGAAAGTCTGCCCCTTACCATTCTCATCTGCTTCGGCGTTACACTTTATATGGGATACCGCACCATTGTAACCAAGGATGTCGGACTTGGCAGCTTTGCCGCCACCTTCAACGGAGTCAGCGCCGTGAGCAACAGCGTTTTTGCTCTGACAAGCTGGTTTGCCGTCACCTTCAGAGAAAACGGACTTTACGTTGAAAAATTCAAAAGATTTATGTCGGCAGAAGAAAAAATCAAAGACGGTGACATTACCAAGAAATTTAAAAAGCCGCCTGTGATTAAGCTCAACAATGTGTCCTTCACTTACCCGGGCAACGATAAGCCCACCCTCAAAAACATCAACCTTGAAATCAAGCCATATCAGAAAATCGCTCTGGTCGGCTACAACGGCGCAGGTAAAACAACGTTGACTAACCTTATACTTCGTCTTTACGATGTAACTGACGGTGAAATCACCGTTGACGATATGAACATCAAGGATTGGAATATCCGCTCATATCACGAGAATTTTGCCGCTGTTTTTCAGGATTTTTCACTCTTCGGTGCAACCCTGGGTGAAAATGTTGCAATGAAAGAAAGCCCCGACACCGAAAAGGTTATGGCAGCGCTTAAAGAAAGCAGCTTCAGCAAGGAATTGCCAAACGGTGCCGATTCGATGCTTTTGAGAGAATTTGACGAAAACGGTGTTTCTCTTTCAGGCGGTGAAGCGCAGAAAATTGCCGTTGCCCGTGCGTTTTATAAGGATTGTCCCTTCGCAATTCTTGACGAGCCAAGTGCAAATCTTGACCCGGTTTCTGAATATGCACTCAACGAGGCAATGAGCCGTGCCGCAGAGGATAAAACAGTTATCTTCATTTCTCACCGTCTTTCCACCACAGTTATGGCAGACGTGATTTATATGCTTGAAAACGGAGAAATTGTTGAAAGCGGAACTCACGACGAGCTTATGGCAAAAAACGGAAAGTACGCATATATGTTTAACCTTCAGGCAGAAAAATATAAAGAAGAAACATAAAAAACGGGCATTCTCCGCAAGAGAATGCCCATAATTTTTGCTTAATTCTTAGCTTTGAGTCCATATTTTGCCCACCACAGAAGCGATGCACCAACAGACACAAGGCAAAGGATATTGTGAACATTGCCGATGCCTACATAATTTCGATCCTCAGGAATTGCGAGGAACATATATGTAACTATCATAAACACAATAAATATCGGGAGAAGGATTTTCGAGTAAGCAGTCATATCCGCAACCTCGGCTTTGAAACCAAGCTTTTTAACAACCAGCGCAATCACCGCACCTGCAACAAGCACAGCACCGATGATGAAAGCAATCTGATTATCTGAATCATCATATCTTTCGAGAATGGGACGGACAATGTTTACACCGATAAGGAACACGTAACCCATAATGAAGCTGAGGATTGTAGTGGGCTTTTCGGGAATTTTTGCAAAAGTGATTTCAGGCACATCCTCATCCTTTTTGAGTTTGAGAATAAATGCTGTGATAATTCCGCCTGCGATGAAGCCCGTGAAATATTCCCAGCAGGACCAGGGAGCAACACTTTCGGGGAAGAAAGAAGCCTGCAGCTCGTGATAACCGCCGTCACCGAAATAGAAAAACAAATCCGAAACGGTGATTGAAAGAGCAAATGCACCTGACACAACCAGACCTGTTTTGGCGGCAATTTTATCTTTAACAATAAATCTTGTGGCAACAATAGCTGCAAGTGCTCTGAACGCAGAAGAAATTGTCTGCACGGCTGAAAAATAATTTCTGCCGCCTGCAATTTTTTTGCCCCATGAAACATCGGCAAAGTGGCTCATATAAACTTCGTAAGCAGTACCCTCTTTACCTGCAACAGCAAGACCTTCTTCGAAGAGCTCCGCGGCCTGAGGTTGAATTGCATCAAGCACCCAATGAGAAACAGAGGCTTTGGTGATTAAATCCACGGCATAAAAAACAGCTATCACAATAACAAAATCAAGGATCTTCCACTGCTTTGAGCTGTAAGCTCTGCCAAGCATAATTCCGAAAATAACTGCAACACCAAAGCCAAGACAAAGCATCTGAATAATTGCAGAGGGAATTGAAACAAATTTCTGCGTATCAATAAGAGCTTCATCAACAAGTACCCCGGTAATCTGCCCGATAATTGTTCCCCAGGCGGGAACAGTGAGCATAAAAGACAAAGAAGTGAGACCCAGCCAGCCTGCGTTCATCTTCTGACGGGCACCACCCACAAGAATGAGAAACATTGTGAAAACAAATCCTGCATTCAGCAGACCCCACGATGAACCCCAACCTGTTGTGCCTCTCACGCGCCACAAAAGACCCATAAGCAAAGCACCCACAAGCACGGCAACAATGTTGAACACCGCATTCTTCTGATTAGCTTTCGACATAAAACCACCTCATTTTATTTTTCTATATTATGATATAAATGAACAAAAAGGTCAAGAGAAAAAACGGATTGCAGATGAATTTCTGCAATCCGTTAGCTTTATTCAAAATATACCACTTTATTATCCCTTGCGGACTCAAAAACTGCTTCAACCAAATTTATCAATCTGCGCTGCTGGGAATGAGTTACCGTTTGCGTTTCTTCGCCACGAAGAGTCGCGATAAAGTTTCTGTAAAACTCACTTCTGTCATCAAATCCTTTGTTTTCTACAAAGGGAAGCGGATATCGGTCAATAGTTTCATCCGTTCTCGGTGCCATTGTTTTTGTAAGACCAACACCTGCCTGAATAGGCACAGCGTCTTTGTTCTCCCAATCGGTTACCATAACAATTTCTCCGTTCAAATCCCAGTCTTTGATAATCGCAGTTCCGTTTTCACCCTGTATATACCAACGCTGGAGCTCAATGAAATTGCTTGTTCCAACCTCAACATGATAGTCAACACCGTTTTTAAATTTTAACTCAAGCTTGAATCCGTCATCAACCTCTTCGTTGGTAACATTGTCAAGCCTTGCATATAAAGACTCAATTTCAACTCCGTCAAGAAGCATAAGTGCCTGATCGATAATATGAATACCCCAGTCAAACAACATTCCGCCGCCATGAGCTTTCTTATTTCGCCAGTCACCGGGAATTCCTCTTGAGCCATGAACCCTTGATTCAATGTTAAACACTCTGCCGAGAGTTTCCTCATCATAAATCTTTTTTATCACAAGATAATCAGGATCCCAACGTCTGTTCTGATGGATTGTAAAAATTCTGCCATATTGCTTTGAGGCGGCAATCATTTTTTCAAGCTCTTCACTGCTTGTGGTAACCGGCTTTTCACTGATAACATGCTTACCGTGTGCCATAGCATCCACAGCAATTTCACGGTGAAAATCATTAGGAGTTGCCACCACAACAAAGTCAATTCTATCGTCTGAAAGAAGATCTTCTCTTGAAACAAAAGCGTGAATACCGTTTTCTTCGGCAATTTTTGCCCTTTCAGGGTTTATATCATAAATGCCGACAAACTCAACATCTTCTTGCATCTGCTGAATCATTTTTCTGGTATGCCAACTACCCATTCCACCGTAACCGATAACGGCTGCGCCAAATTTCCCGTTCACCATTTTAAAGACCTCGCTTTTACACCCACCACATATCTCCTGTGGATTCAGTAATCATTACACTTCTGAGCATTTCAACTGCCTTTGTGAGACCTTCGTTCTGGCTCATAAGACTATCCTCATGCTCGATGCTGATTGCATAATCATAGCCTACAAGACGAAGATTGCTGATAATATCCTTCCAGTAAGAAGCATCATTGCCATAACCTACACTGCGGAAAATCCAGGAGCGGTTGATCTCGTCACCGTAGGGTTTGGTGTCAAGCACACCGTTGACCGCGGTGTTGTATTTGTCAATTTTCGTATCCTTTGCGTGGAAGTGAAAAATTGCATCACCCAATGCACGGATAACTGCGACGGGCTCCATTCCCTGCCAGATAAGGTGGCTGGGGTCAAGATTTGCTCCGATTTCGGGACCTACTGCTTCACGGAGTCTGAGAAGACTCTCGGTGTTATAAACACAAAATCCGGGATGAAGCTCAAGAGCAATTTTGTCAACTCCGTGTGCCTTTGCGAACTCAACAAGATTTTTCCAATAAGGAATAAGAACATCATTCCATTGATATTCAAGAACATCACCAAAATCGTTGGGCCAGGGGCATGTAACCCAGTTGGGGTATTTTGCGCCATCGTGGTCACCGGGGCAACCTGAAAAGGTGTTGATCTGGTGAACGCCAAGCTTTTCAGCAAGGAGAATTGTGTCGCGGATTGCCTTGTCAAATTCAGCAGCAATTTCTTTGTTGGGATGTACAGGGTTGCCGTGGCAGCTCAACGCGCTGATTTCAACATCATATTTTTTAAGAAGAGCCTTAAACTCTTCAAGCTTTGCTTCGTCACCGAGAAGCTCCTGAGGGTTGGCATGGCTGTTGCCGGGGTAACCGCCGCAGCCGATTTCAACCATTTCGATACCCTTTGATTTAAAATATTCCAGTGCCTGCTCAAAAGGGAGGTTTCCCAGAAGGCAGGTAAAAACGCCTAATTTCATAATAAAATCTCCTTTTCATTGTGCTGATTTTATTCTACACCATTGAAAAAATTTTTCAATAGTTTGCGAAACTTTTTTAACAAAAATTAAACCAAATCATAATAATTTGTTCACATCAAATTCATATTTATGATTTATCATATAACCGTGCCAAGGAGAGAGCCGCAACTCTCCGCCGCACATACCCCTCCTCAATAAACCCCTCAATTTATTGGAAAAAGCAGTCGGTAACCCCGGCTGTTTTTTCTTTTGTATAAAAACCTTGCTCTGTGGCAAAAATAACTAAAAACAAAACGAGGTGTTTATATGAAAAAAATGTCACAGACAAAAGTTTATTACTCCGTACTTACAGCGTGTCTGCTGTTGGTAGTAGGAGTAAGCGCCGCAATTTATAATTACACAGACCACCGGAACAACACGATTGAATCCACGAGCACAACAACCCAATCCGCCCCTGACGAGCAGGCAAACGTAACTGCAACAGGGGTCCCAAAAACAACAAAATCCACAACCGTAACCACAACCACACCCAGAGAGCTTTTGCCTTATGAAGGTGAATTTGTTGCCCCCACCGCAGGCAAGGTAATCAAGGACTACAGCAACGGCGAAATGGTCAAAAGTGAAACCATGAGTGACTGGCGCGTGCACAATGGGGTTGATTTCAGCGCAGCAGAAAGTGAGCAGGTGGTTGCCGTGCAGAACGGCACAGTAACTCTCATTGACAAGGATGCCCTCTGGGGCGTAAGCATTGAGCTGACATGCCCCGGCAATCTCAAAGTTCGATACAGCGGACTTCAGGATAACGTAAATGTCAAAAAAGGGGATTCAGTAAAGAAAGGTGATATTATCGGTGTTGCAGGCACGCTCCCCATTGAGTCTGCAGAAGGCACACACATTCACCTTGAAACAAAAGTTGACAACAAGCTCGTCAGCCCCCTTGACGCTATGAATATGATATAAAAATAAACCCACCGATTTCTCGGTGGGCTTGTCATTTTAACCTTGTGCGTAAGCAGCAACGGTGAGCATATATTCACCAATCTGTGCGCCGAATTCGGGAGCACCGTCCATAATAAGCTTACCTTTTTTGGTTGAATCCAACATATCGTCAGTTGAAAGAAGAATGCCCAATGCGCTGTCAAGTGAGTCAAAACGCATTGTGAAGAAGGGCATTGCTCTTTTGTAAACGCCGCGGCCGGAACGGGATTTGCCTGCCTTGATTCTAAGGTAAGCAGAAACCTCAGGGTGGCCGTCAACTGCCCAGGCATAAACACGGTCGGGGCTGGTCTTTGTCCAGCCGTGAACTGCCTCGTGACCCTGCTTGTTGAGCTGACTGATGCCTGACGAAAGAAGATAGAAGAAGCACTTAACCATAAGCACCTTGTCTTCTTCTTTTTCGGGTGCTGCTTTTGCTGTGAGGAGTGATGACATTTTAAGAAGTGTCATCATCAAAGCGGCAAGCACCTTGGGATATTTGAGGGCACCCTTCATTTTAGGAAGTGTTGAGGGTCCGATTTTACCCTTGAAAAAGCTGTTCATTGACTCAAGATTTTTGAATTCAAGGTCAACATAAGCGTTGGTTGCAACCTTATCGGCACAAACCACCCATTCACCGTTGTTAACTGTGAAATGAGTTGCAACTTTTCCGTCGGGAGATTCGGGGTCAAGAGCACTTACCTGAAAAACAGCGTGCATATTTTCAAACTTTTTTGCAAGAGAGGGTACATCTGTTGCAATAACCTTTACAAGAGGCAATACGGCATTAAGAAATATTTTGTTGGTCAATACGGTTTCGTTTGCCATAGTAAATCATTCCTTTCTGTGGGATAAGAGTTGAAGAAATTATCTTAAACTTCGTCGTCCCAGTTGTCGTCCTCTTCAAAGTCTTTGTTCATTGCTTCACGAACGGCGTTGATAATACCGTTGCAGTCAATACCGAGGTTTGACATAATATCTTCGTGAAGGCCGATAGGAGCAAATGTATCCTGAATACCAAGACGGGTGAATGCGCAGCCCTTACCTGCTTCAGCCATAACCTCTGCAACTGCTGAACCGAGACCGCCGATTACATTGTGGTCTTCAACAGTAATAATACGGCGTGTATCCTGAACAGCCTTAAGAATAGCTTCCTTATCAATGGGCTTGATTGTGTGCATATCAAGAACGCGAACCTTGAGTCCGTCGGCATTTTCAAGGAATTTTGCTGCCTGATAAGCTTGGAACACACAAGAGCCGCAAGCGATAACTGTGATGTCTGTGCCGGGGTTAACCTCAACAGCCTTGCCTACCTCAAACTTATATTCGCGGGGATAATCCTTACCGTAAAGAACGCGGTCAAAACCACGGTTGATTCTGATGTAGTAAGGTCCTTTGTTTTCATAAGCAGCAACAACTGCCTCAGCTGTTTCAACACCGTCTGCAGGACAGATGAGTGTAACGTTGGGCATTGAACGAACAACTGCGAGGTCGCAGATTGCGTGGTGAGTTGAGCCTGCCTGACCGAAGGATGTGCCTGAATGTGTTGCAATGATTTTTGCATTAACGTTCTGATAGCAGATGTCGGTGTGAAGCTGGTCAGCACTTCTCAAAGAAGCAAAAACAGAGAATGTTGAAAGGAAAGGTACAAGACCGGCCTTTGCCATACCTGCGGCAACACCGAACATATTCTGCTCAGCAATACCAACGTTGAAGAAACGGTCGGGATATGCTTTGCCGAATACACCGATTTTGGTTGAACCTGCAAGGTCTGCTGTGAGACCTACGATTTCGGGATGCTCTTTACCGAGTTCAACGAGGGTCTGACCGTAAATTTCGGCTGTTGAGAGTTCAGTTGAATCAAGAGCTGTATATGTAAGTCCGCCTGCCATATTATACACCCTCCTTTTCTGCACGAGCTACGCGCTCTTTATAATATTTTTCAAGGCTGTCTTTAGCCTGCTGATATTTACCTTCATCAATAGCACCGTAATGCCAATGGAAATCGTCTGCCATAAAGTCAATGCCTGCGCCCTTGATTGTGTTGGCAACAATCATAACGGGTGCTTCGTTCTGGCCAAGAGCAAAATCGATAGCATCGCAAAGCTCGCTGAGATTGTGACCGTCAACTTCTTTAACGATGAAGCCAAATGCCTTCCATTTGTCAACAAAAGGTTCAAGGTTCATAACGTCCTCTGTGCGGCCGTCAATCATACACTTGTTGCGGTCAACAAATGAGATAACGTTTGTTGCTTTGAAGTGAGCAATTGACATTGCTGCCTCCCAGTTGGAGCCTTCATCACATTCACCGTCACCGAGAATGCAGTATGTTTTATAATCCTTGCCAAGCACTCTTGCGGCAAGACCTGTGCCGAGAGCAATTGAAAGACCGTGGCCGAGAGAGCCTGTGGAAGCATCAACACCAACAACCTTGTTTGAGTCGAGGTGGATACCCATCTTTGAGTTTGAAAGGTTGAAGGTTTTGAGCTGTTCGGGGTCATTGAAGCCCTTGTCAACAAGCACAGCGGCATAAGCAACGCCTGCATGACCCTTGCTGAGAATGAAACGGTCTCTGTCTTCCCAATCGGGGTCATCGACCTTGATGTTGAGATATTTGTGATAAAGAACGGTCATCATATCCATAACACTCATACCGCCGCCGATATGAGCACTGCCTGCCCAATAGGTGGTGTCAAGGCAGAGGTTACGGAGTTCGTGTGCTTTCTTTTCGAGAGCTAACCATTCTGATTTTGATAATGGCATTGTAGTTCCTCCCTACATAAATATTTATTAAATGAAACCCGATTAGAATGCTTCGGGGTGCATTTTCTTGGTAACCTTGAAAGCTTCGTTCGCAATGTCGATTGTGAGCTTGATATCTTCATCAGACACAGCAGCATTCATAAAGTGGTTGTGGTGGCTTGAAATGAAGATGCCTCTCTTAACCATTTCAGCGACCCAATCCTGATGAATCATCATTGAGTCGTCGTTTGCAATTCTGAGATAGAAAAGTGACGGCTCACCTGAAACAACAAGGTCAAAGCCGTTGTTATCGGCAGCGGCCTTGAGGCCGTCAAGCAGCTTGACTGACTTTTCACGGAGAAGTGTGGGTGCGTCAATTTTCTTGAGCTTGTTGATGTTTGCAATAGCGGCAGCAAAGGGAACAGCGCTCATCCAATAAGAGCCTGTGTAAGAAAGTCCGCTTACTGCGTCCTTCAACCAATCCTTACCGCAGATTGCAGAAACGTTCCAACCGTTTGCAAGAGCTTTGCAGAAGCAGATAAGGTCTGCTTCAATTCCGTAATAATGGTCAGAACCTGCAAGGTCAAGTCTCCAGCCTGCACGAACGTCGTCAATGATGAGAACAATGCCGTTTTCTGTGCAAAGCTCACGAACCTTTTTCCAATAACCGTCAGCGGGAAGCTCGTTATCTCTGTAGTTGCCGTGCATATAGGGTGTGGAAATGAATGCGGCAATTTCGCCCTTGTTTTCTTCAATCAGTTTTTCAAGGGCGGGGATGTCGTTCCAATCAACATAAAGGTTGTTTGCAACATCCTCGGGGAGAACGCCGGGATAGTCAATTTTCTGAGTCCATGCAGAAACACCGTGATAGAAGCCGTTTACAAAAATAAGCTTTTTGCGGTGTGTTGCGTTGCGGGCGGCAAGCACTGCGCAAGAGGTTGCGTCGTTACCGTTCTTTGCAAAGAATGCCCAGTCAGCGCTGGCAACGGTGTCAACAAGAAGCTCTGCAAGCTCGACCATTTTGTATGAGGGTGAGGTTGTGCAGTTGCCGATTTTTGCCTGCTCCATGGCGGCAGCATCAACATCGGGGTCGTTATAACCGAGAATGTTGGGACCGTATGCACACATATAGTCGATGAATTTATTACCGTCAACGTCCCAGAAATATGCACCCTCTGCCTTCTGTGAGAAGAAGGGCCATGCGCTTACGGGGATGAAGTTACCTTCGGCAGGGCCGAGATGACCGTAAACACCTGAAGGAATTACTTTTGTAGCTCTCTGAAAAAGCTCATTACTCTTTTTATATTTATTGATTTTAAAAGCCATTTTTCTGCCTCCTGTGCTTATGCAAGATAGAGTGCAACTCTGTCGAGAATTCTGTTGACATTATCAATCATATTGATCATGCCTTTCATCACGATTTCACCCTCGCCAACCTTGGCAACAGCGTTAACCTTGCCGTCGAAGAGGTCGTGAGCAAGCTTCATGCTGCCGAATTCCATAAGAGCACGGTATTTGTCGGGATTCTTTTTAACGGTTACAAGGCGATGGTCTTTAACTGTGATTGTTGAAGCAGGACCACCTGCAATAGAAACCTTGATGTTGCCGTCAGGAATCTGCTTTGCGGTGAATTTGCCGATTTCATCGTTGTTGGCAATCTGAGAAATTGCAACTGTGATTGTGTAGAAAAGAAGATTTGTGCTCAATGCAAAAAATTCTTCATCCTGCAAATCCTCTTCACTCGGACGCATATACTTTGAAAGCATATCGGTAAGCGGAATGAACTGCTTGAGCAAAAATCCGATTTTGGTAAAGCCCTTTGAGGGAACGGGAGTAACTGTTCCGTCAATAAGACCGTTGAATTTTTCACAAGAGCTGAAGGGCAGCTTAACATCGCAATTGTCACAGCCCTGCTCCATACGGCAACGGCCGTTTTTGAAGGTAAGTGTGGCACAAGGACCGTCCTTAACCTCAAAGCCGATTGATACGGGCTTTTTGGTTTCAACAAGCGCCCTTGCTTCTTCGCTGAGCTCACAAAGATTTTCTAAGGTGCCGAGTACCGCATACATATTGATGTATGCCAATGTTCTTGCATCTGTCAAAATAATTCCTCCTTAGGGTAACGATTATATTGTCCCTTTCATTTTACCAAAATGCCACAAAAAAGTAAACAACAATGTTGCATAAAATATTTTACATAAATATGTATATAATTGCTTTTACCGTGCAACGTTGCAACTGATTGCCTGATTTTTTGCACATTTTTCTTTTTTTGTGAATTGCAAGGGTCGGATTTTTGTGATACAATGAATTCACAAATAATTATTCTCAAATTTGCAAGGAGTTGCAGCTTTATGAAATCAAAAAGAAAAATCGTTGCCATAATCTGCGCGGTCGTTTCCGTCGCTCTCGCAGTCACCTTCATATGTTTTTTCAAAGACATCAAAAGAGGAGTTGTTGATATGATTTATGAAAACTACAGAGCTTCCGCTCCCGAAATCAAAACCGTTACAACTCAGATAAATCGTACTGTTCCTGCCGGCGATTTTTATGTAAGCACAAAAGGCAGCGATTCAAACAGCGGAACTAAAGAAGCTCCTTTTCTGACCATTGAAAAAGCCGTTGAAACTGTGAAAAAAACTGACAAATCAGGCAAAAAAGGTATCACCGTGTGCATTGAAGCAGGAGAATACCGTGTATCCTCCCTCACCTTTTCAAAAGAAGACTCAGGCACAGCGGAATGCCCCGTAACTTATTACGGTTATGGCGGTGAGGTTGTTCTGAACGGCGGTGTCACACTCTTTTCCGAACACTTTTCACCGGCAGAAGAATATCCTGAAATCAGCCGCAGGCTCACCCCCGAGGCAAGAGAGAATGTGACCGTTGTTGACCTGACAAAAGCCCCCTATTCTCTCACCGATAAGGATTGGGGAAAAATATATGCAATCGGCTCTTACCACACTGCAGACAGCTACGACGGAGACTACACCGGTCCCCTTTACTGTGAGCTTTTTATAAACGATGAAAGACAGACCCTCGCAAGATATCCCGACAACGATTTTCTTTATACCGATGAGGTCGTAAAAACAGGGCTTGGCAAGGAATCTGACGGAGCTACCACCGAGGTCAAGGATTGGGACAAAATCCGCAACCCCGAATCGGATGTTTACAGAGTAAGCGATGAGCTTGCCGCAAAAATTTCATCCTGGCAATCTCTTGATGATGTGTGGATGTTCGGCTTCTGGAAATATGACTGGGCTGATGCCTCTTCACCCGTGGGAAGCTTCAACAAGGAAACAAAGGAGCTCACACCTCAATTTGTAAGTCTTTACGGCACAAAAGAAGATGCGCCCTATTATTTCTTCAATGTTCTTGAAGAACTTACAGCAGAGGGTGAATGGTATCTCGACAGAGAAAACGGTTTGCTGTGTCTCTGGGCACCCAAGGATTCCGACGCAAAAATTGACCTTTCACTTTCTCTTGAGCCTGTAATCAATTCCGAGGCAGATTATCTCACCTTTGACGGAATAACAATAAAAGGAACAAGAAACGACGGCGTTGTTATAACAGGCAACAACAATGCGGTGCAGAATTGCCTTATCAAAAACATAGCAGGCAATGCACTTATTATGACAGGCAGCAACAATCTTGCCTTCAACAATGAAATCACCCGCACAGGCAAAGGCGGAATCATTATTTCCGGCGGTGACACCCAGACTCTCACCCCCGGCAACAGCAAGGCTGACAACAACTATATTCACCATTGGTCAGAGATTTATCAGACCTATCAGCCCGCCGTAACTCTTGAGGGTGTCGGAAACATCTGCTCTCACAACGAAATGCACGATTCACCTCACGAAGCCATTGCCTACAAAGGAAACAACCACATCATTGAATATAACAAGATTCACGATGTGTGCCTTCTTTCGGACGATGCTGGTGCAATTTATTCAGGAAGAAGCTGGGTATGGTACGGCAATGTTGTGAGATATAATTGCATCTACAACCTTGGCTCAGAGGGTCATTCCCCCAACGGAATTTATCTCGACGATGCTCTTTCGGGTCAACAGGTTTACGGCAACCTTCTTGTCAACATTCCCCGATACGGCATTCTCATCGGCGGCGGCAGAGATAACGTTGTGAATAACAACATCATAATCAACGCCGGCAGATACCCTGTTTATTTTGATGAAAGAGCAAGAGAGGGCGCCCTTGAAAACGGCTGGTTCACCCACGCTTATATCGGTACGGGTGATATGTGGGATGCACTTTACGATTCTCCCTGGAAGAGTGATGTGTGGCAGACGGCCTTCCCCCAATACAAAACATGCACCGATGACATAGCAAAGGCAGACACAAAAGAATACATTCCTAACCCTGCAAGCACAGTCAAGGGAAATCTGATTATCAACAAGCACATCGAAGTGGGCAATATATACGACTCTGTTTGGAATTTCAGTGATATAAGCGAAAACGCGATATTCAACCTGAAAAAAGCGGATCAGATTTTCACCGACCCCGACAATGGTGATTACAGCATCAGCCACCTCGAAGCGGTCACAGAAGCAGCCCCGGATTTCAAAGAAATCCCCCTTGACAAAATAGGCCGCACCGTACAATAAAATCCACTCCGGGCAGTTCCTTCTGCCCGGAGTTTTTGGTATATGGCTTTCTTGACACAAAGCTCAAAGAGAAGTATAATATCTGCAATTCAGAAAAGGAGACAAAGCTATGGATTTCAAAAAAATAGGTGTAGTCATTGCCGACGATATGGAATTTTCTCCCCTCGTTGAGCTTGTGACCCCTCTCAGATACGAAAAAGGTGAAATAAACTCTTACGAAACAATTTCTTTTTCCGTCGGTGACAAAAGTGTTATGGCAATCAAATGCCGAATCGGCAAGGTTAACGCCGCAACAGCCACAGCGATGCTTGTTGAAAGATTCAAGCCCGACTGCATTATGAACATCGGCCTTTCAGGCGGTGTTAAGGGTGTTAACCGCGGCACAGTTTTTGCAGGCACATCCTTCACAGAATGTGATTTTGACCTTGGCGCGCTCGGCCGTCCCCTTGGTGTAAAGCCCGGTCAGGAATACGTTTATGAAGCTGACAGATCCCTGCTTGATGCAATTCCTCAGGAAATGGGCATCCGACTTCTCAAATGCGGCACAGGTGACTACTTCCTCACCAAAGACGCACAGAAGGAAGAATATCATAACCTTTTCGGCATCAACACCTTTGATATGGAAACAGGCGCAATTGCCTCTGTCTGCCATTGCTGTAACCTGCCATTTCTGAGCATCCGCAAGGTGTCTGACGACAGTGAGGATTCCGCCGCAGAGGATTATCAGAAAATGAATGCCCTTGCAGAAACTGCTTTGGCTGATATTTTACTTGAAGTTTTAAAAAATCTGTGATAAAATTCATATAAATTATTTTAAGGAGTGGTAACAATGGATTTCAAAGAAAGTCCTTTTATGTATGCGATAGCACTTTTTGTTGTTGCATTCGTAATTGCTCAGTCCGTATTTTTCCTTGTTAAATCATTAAAAAAAGCCAAGGAACTGGGCATTCCCAAAGAAACACTTAAAACAACAATGGTTTCAAGTGCTGTTTTCACCGTTGCACCTGCAATTTCAATTCTTGCAACAGTAATCGTACTTGCAAACGCATTGGGCATCGTGCTCCCCTGGATCCGTCTTTCGGTTATCGGCAACCTTGCTTACGAAACCACAGCCGCACAGACAGCCCTCGACTTCTGGGGTGAATCACTCAAGCATTCGGTAAGTGACCGTCAGCAGTTTGCAACAATTTCATGGGCTATGACCCTGGGCAGTATTGCTCCGCTGATTCTTCTCCCCTTCCTTTGCAAAAAGCTTCAGAAGAAAATCGGTGCAACAGTTAACAAAAGCGAAAAGTCTCAGAAATTCGGTGACGCCATTTCTGCCGCCGCATTCATCGGCATCGTTATGGCTTTTGTATCCCGCGAAATCTATTCCTACACTGTTCAGAAATCCAATGTTCTTGATGCCGCAGGCAACAGCATTGTGAACGAAGCGGGTCAGATCCTTAAGGTTAAAACAATCACGGGCTCCGCAGGTCTTATGTCAATTCTTGTGCTTGTCTGCGCTATTGTGTTTATGCTCATTCTCGACATCGTATGCAAAAAATTCAAGCTCACAAAGCTTGAGCCCTTTGCAATGCCTATCGCAATGTTTGCCGCAATGGGTATGGCAGTTTTATTCACAAACGTTCTTCCCGAAAACCTTGTTAACCACACATGGTTTGAACTCGGCACAGAACTTGCTCAGATTTACGAATAAGGGGTGACAGATATGCAGAAAGACTATTTTGACAAAGTTCACAAATGGGGAATTCTCTGGAACATCGGCGCATTGATCACACTCCTTTGCATCCCCGTAGCAATTTGCTCTTATCTTGGTGCCTGGCCTGAGTTTGACGCTCTTCTGAGCATTATGCCCAAGCTTATGGGTCTTTATTGGTTAACCGCTATTGTTGAAGTTATCACCTATGTTCCCCTTCTCGGACCGGGCGGTGCATACCTCAGCTTTGTTACAGGTAACATCACTAACCTCAAGCTCCCCTGCGGACTTAAAGCAATGGAGCAGGCAAAGGTGAGAGCCAACACAGAAGAAGGCGAGGTTATTTCAACCATCGCAATTTCAATTTCATCAATCACCACAACAGTTATCATCGCAGTTGGTGTTCTTGCTTTTGGTGCAACAGGCTCACTTCAGCTTCTCACCGAAGGCTCACTTGCTCCCGCTTTTGAATATGTTCTCCCTGCTCTTTTCGGTGCTCTTGCCGCAGGCTACATTCTCAAGCATTGGAAGGTTATGATTGCTCCGTTGGTGGTAGGTGTTCTCTTCCTTCTGTTCATCGACCCCACAATGGGTGCCGGTACACTTATGTTTATCACAATTGTTGCCGCTGTTGTAGGTGTTCTTATCCTCAACAAAGCAAACAAGCTTTAATATAAATCAAGAAAAAATAATTTTTAAAAAAGTCTTGATATTTTTAAGATAATGTGTTAAACTACTGACAATGTAAGATTTGATGATTCAAAAGAGTGGGGCGACCCGCTCTTTTGTGTTTGTTTAATGCTTTACAAAAATATGGGTTAAAACCCGAAGAAAAAGAGGTATTTTATGGCATCTAAAGGTAAGGGAGGCAACACCGTTGCCACCGTTTGGAGCATTGCTGAGCCCATTGCTGAAAGCCTTGGGTTAAAGCTGTGGGATGTACGCTTTGAAAAAGAGGGTGCTAACTGGTATCTCAGAGTGTTTATCGATAAAGACGGCGGTGTCTCGATTGACGACTGTGTTGATATGAGCCACGCTCTCGATAAGCCCCTTGACGATGCTGACCCTATTGACCAGAGCTATTGCCTTGAGGTTTCTTCACCCGGAATTGAAAGAGACCTTAAACGCGACAGCCACTTTGAGCAGTGCACAGGAATGAAAATCAAAGTCAAGCTTATCCGTCCCCTTGACGGTCAGCGTGAGTTTTCGGGAATTCTTGAAAGCTACGACGCAGGCAATGTTCAGATTAAATTTGAAGACGGTTCAGGACTTATGATTAACAAAAAAGAAGCGTCATACATCAAGCTTGACGATTTTGGAGGAGAAATATAATGAAAAACAAAGAATTATTCGCAGCTCTTAAAATGCTCCAGAAGGAAAAGGGCATTGAAATGGATGTGCTTTGTGACGGCATTCAGAGAGCATTGGTTACAGCCGTTAAGCGTGACTACAACAACAAAGACATCGTTTTCTGCGAGCTTAACCCCGAAGACGAAACAATGCGTGTTTTCGTAAGAAAGAACGTTGTTTCAGAAATTTCTGATCCCGACGAGGATATCCTTGTTGAGCAGGCTCAGAAGCACAAGCCCACCGCAGTGCCCGGTGACATCATCGAAATCGAGCTTGAAACAAAAGAAGTCAGCCGCATTGCAGCCGATAAGGGCAAGCACGTTATCCGTCAGGGTATCCGCGAGGCTGAGCACGGCAGAATGCGTGAAGAAATCCAGAGCAAGAATCAGGAAATCGTTACCGCAAAGGTTTCAAGAATTGACCCCGAAACAGGTGACGCTCTCATCGAAATCGGCAAGGCTCAGGAATTCCTTTCAAAGAGCGAGCAGATCCCCGGTGAGGTTCTTCTTCCCGGTGACCTTATCAAGGTTTACATCGCTGATGTCAAGGATTCAACCCGCCGCTTCCCCAGAGCCACAATTTCAAGAACACATCCCGGCCTTGTGCGCCGCCTTTTTGAAACAGAGGTTCCCGAAATTTATGACGGCACTGTTGAAATCAAGTCTGTTTCACGCGAAGCAGGTTCAAGAACAAAAATGGCTGTTTACTCAGCAGATGAAAACGTTGATGCAGTAGGCGCTTGTATCGGACCCAGAGGTGCTCGTGTTGGCAAGGTTGTTGACCTTCTCGGCGGTGAAAAAATCGACATCGTTAAATACAGCGAAAACCCCGCAGAGTTCATCGCAGCTTCACTTGCTCCCGCAGATGTTGTGTCTGTTACCGTTGATGAATCAGGTGAAAAATCCTGCAAGGTTATTGTTCCCGATATGCAGCTTTCATTGGCTATCGGCAACCGCGGTCAGAACGCCCGCCTTGCAGCAAAGCTCACAGGCTGGAAAATCGACATCAAGCCCGAAAGCGGCAAAGAATCCCCTGCAATCGTATTGGAATAATATACAATCCCTAAAATCCTGAAATCGGGAGGCGATTAAATGCAACCAAAAAAAATCCCTATGAGAAAATGCACAGGCTGTGGTGAAATGAAGCCCAAAAAAGAGCTTGTCCGCGTTGTGAAATCACCCGAAGGTGAAATTTCACTTGATCTCACAGGCAAAAAGAACGGCAGAGGCGCTTATGTTTGCAAGGATGCCGACTGCCTCAAAAAAGCGCAAAAAGCAAAAAGAATAGAGCGAGCATTTGACTGTGCCATTCCCGATGAAATATTTGAGAAAATGGAACAGGAGCTGATTAAAAGTGAACAGTAATGCTTTGAGTCTGCTCGGTCTTTGCCGAAAGGCCAATAAGCTGAGTATGGGGCACGATATGTGCAAGGGTGCCGTAAACGGCGGTAAAGCCTGTGTGTGCCTTGTCAGTTCCGACTCATCCCAGAGAGTTTATGATGAATTCAGTTCCCTTTGCGAAAACAGGAACATCCCCATTTTCAGAATTGAGCCGACCATTGATGAAATTCATCACCTCATCGGCTACAAAGCAGGGATAATCACAATAGATGACGGCGGTTTTGCCAAATCATTTATGAAACACTTCAAATAATACAGACCCGGGGAGGAAACATTATATGATAAATAAATACAGAGTTCATGAAGTCGCAAAAGATTTTGACTTGCCCAGCAAAAAGGTTGTTGAGCTTCTTGCAAAATATTTTGACGACCCCAAAAAACATATGACAGCGTTGGAAGAAATTGAGCTTGACGTTATTTTTGAAACATTCACAAAAGAGCGTTCAGTTGAAAATTTTGACGCTTACTTTGCAACCAAGGCAGAAAAGAAGCCTGAAGAAAAGCCTGCTCCCGCAAAGAAGGAGGCTCCCAAGGCAGAAGAGCCCAAAAAAGCCGACAACAAAAAGGCTGATAAGCCCGCACAGCAGGCAAAACCCGAAAACAAAAAGCCCGAGGCTCCCAAGGCAGCTCCTCAGCAGGCCGCACCTGCAAAGAAAAAAGAAAAAGACCCCAACGCTCAGCTTCAGCGCAGAACAAAGGGTGAAGCAAGAATTGTTGACACAAGAGCAAGCAACATTGAGCTTGACAAATACAATGAGCGTTACGAAAATATGTCTCATCACAACAATATGCAGACAGACCGCACCGTTAACAAGCAGAAGCTTAAGCAGCGCTCACAGCAGTACCGCAAACAGGGTATGCGCACATCAAGAAAAGAAACAGAAGCAGAGCGTCTTAAGAGAATCGCTGCTGAAAGAGCAAAGAAGCCTCAGATGGTTATCACCGTGCCCGAAGAAATCACAGTCGGTGGTCTTGCAGAGCTTCTTCATATGACCGCTGCAGAGGTTATCAAAAAGCTTTTTGCTCTCGGTCAGATGGCTGCTATCAACGATGTTATCGACTATGACACAGCCGAAATCGTTGCAACAGAGCTTGGCGCAAAATGCGAAAAAGAAGTTGTTATCACCATTGAAGACCGTATCATCGACGCAAGTGAAGATGATGACAGCGACCTTCAGCCCCGCGACCCCGTTGTTGTTGTTATGGGTCACGTTGACCACGGTAAAACATCACTTCTTGACGCAATCCGTAACACCTCCGTTACTTCAACAGAGGCAGGCGGTATCACCCAGCACATCGGTGCTTACAGAGTTGACCTCAACGGTCAAAAAATCACATTCCTTGACACACCCGGTCACGCCGCTTTCACATCAATGCGTGCAAGAGGTGCTCAGGCAACAGACATTGCTATTCTCGTTGTTGCCGCTGACGACGGTATTATGCCCCAGACAATTGAGGCTATCAACCACGCCAAGGCTGCAGGTGTAAGCATTATTGTTGCTATCAACAAAATGGACCGTGACGGTGCAAACCCCGACAGAATTATGCAGCAGCTCACAGAGCATTCACTCGTTCCCGAAGAATGGGGCGGTGACATCATCTGTGTTCCTGTTTCTGCAAAAACACGTATGAATATCGACAAGCTTCTTGAATCCGTTCTTCTTGTTGCCGAAATGCAGGAGCTCAAGGCTAACCCCAACAGAGCCGCAAGAGGTATTGTTATTGAAGCAAGACTTGACAAGGGCAGAGGCCCCATTGCAACCCTCCTTGTTCAGAAGGGTACCCTTCATTCAGGTGACATCATCGTTGCCGGCATGTCCGTTGGCCGTGTGCGCGTTATGAAAAACGACAAGGGCGAAAATGTTAAAGAAGCAGGCCCCTCAGTTCCCGTTGAAATTATGGGTCTTGCCGAGGTTCCTCAGGCCGGTGATATCTTTGACTCAGTTTCTGACGAAAAGCTTGCCCGTGAGCTTGTTGAACAGAGAAAGCAGGAAGCTAAAGAGGAGCAGTTCAAGGCTGTTCAGAAGGTTACTCTTGACAACCTCTTCTCCTCACTTCAGGAGGGTGAACTCAAGGAGCTTAACATCATCGTTAAAGCTGACGTTCAGGGCTCTGCAGAAGCTGTTAAGCAGAACCTCGAAAAGCTTTCAAACGAGGAAGTACGCGTCCGTGTTATCCACAACGGTGTCGGCGCTGTTAACGAATCAGATATTATGCTTGCAAGCGCATCAAACGCAATCATCGTCGGCTTCAACATCCGCCCCGATGCAGTTGCAAAATCTCTTGCGGAGCGTGACGGCGTTGAAATGCGTATGTACCGCGTAATTTATGACTGCCTTGAAGATGTTCAGGCAGCTATCAAGGGTATGCTTGCTCCCAAATACCGTGACGTTGAGCAGGGCAGAATTGAAGTACGTAACGTTATCACAATCTCTTCCATCGGTAAAATCGCAGGCTGCTATGTTACTGACGGTAAAGTTACAAGAAACAGCAAAATCCGCGTAGTCCGTGACGGCATTGTTGTGGCAGAAGATGAAATTTCATCACTCCGCCGTTTCAAGGATGACGTTAAGGAAGTTGCTTCAAACTATGAATGCGGTATCGGTCTCAACAAGTTCTCCGACATCAAAGAGGGCGACGTATTTGAGGCTTATATCATTGAAGAATACCGCGACTGATCGAGGTAAGCTATGGCAGGTTACAGAATTAACAGAGTATCGGAAGATATTAAAAGAGAAACAATCGCTATCATCAGAGAGCTTAAGGACCCCCGCGTCCGCGATAAGCTCCTGACGGTAGTCCGTGTTGAAGTCAGTTCCGACGCTTCCTTTGCCAAGATTTATATCAGCGCCATTGAAGGCTACGATGTTGCCAAAGAAGCAGTAAAGGGTCTCACCAACGCCACGGGATTTGTCCGCCGCGAGGTGGGTCAGCGACTTCACCTTAGAAAAACCCCCGAAATTAAATTCATCGCAGACGATTCTATCGAACACGGTATGAATATCGTTAAAATGATGGACGATTTAAGGACTGAGGAAAATGATGATTGATTCCCCCAAAAAGGTTGCCGAAATTTTAAAAGAGCAGGATAATATTCTTATTCTTGTTCACGCCAATCCCGACGGAGATACATTGGGCTGCGGCTACTCCCTTTGCAGAAGTCTTTTGTCTTTGGGCAAAAATGCAAGGGTCAGTTGCTCTGACCGCATTCCGCCGAAGTATGGCTACCTTTTCAACGATATTGAAGAAAAATCCTTTGACCCCGACTTCATTGTTGCCGTTGATGTGGCAGACACAAAGCTCCTCGGCAAAGCCAACGAAGAGCTTTATGCCCACAAAATTGACCTGTGCATTGACCACCACGGCTCCAACCGCCTTTATGCAAAGCAGACTTATCTCGACGCTTCTGCTGCGGCAGCTTGCGAAATGCTTTTGCTTGTTATAAAAGAGTTGGGCGTTGAAATTCCAAAAGAAACTGCCGACTGTATCTACACAGGTCTTTCAACCGACACAGGCTGTTTCCGTTATTCAAATGTCACTCCCCGCACAATGATTATGGGTGCAGAAATGATTGAAAAAGGCGCAAGCCACGCAAAAATCAACACCGTGATGTTTGACACCAAAACCAAGTCATATCTTGAGCTTCAGCGTCTTTGTCTTGAGGGTCTTGAAATGCACTTCAACAACAAATGTGCCCTCATCACCGTAACTCAGGAAATGTTCCGCAAAAGCGGTTCTGACGAAAGTGAATGTGACGCAATTGCTTCCCTTTCCCGTCAGGTGGAGGGCGTTGTCATCGGTGCCACATTGCGTGAGCGTGCCGACGGAAGCTTCAAGGTGTCATTGCGCACCCACGAGCCCGTTGACGCTTCAGCAATCTGTGCAATGATGAACGGCGGCGGCCACAACAGAGCGGCAGGCTGTCAGCTTGAAGGCACATTGGAAGAAGCCAAAGCAGTGCTTTTGAAAAATATTGAAGAATATCTGAAATGATTAAAAGCAGAATCGGAGTAAAATCCGACTCTGCTTTTTCATTTTGTGTAATATTTATCTTCAAGCCATTTTGCAGGATTATTGGTTATGTAATTCCATATTTTCAGATAATCCGCTTCGTCTCTGATTATGTGGTCATAATATGAGCGTTGCCATATGTTTTTTGAATATTTCTTATTACAAAATCTTTTAAATGTTGAAACGAAGCTTGGTATACTTGCATTTGTAGGGGTCGGCGTCCTCGACGACCCTTGGACAACGCTTACCAAAAAATGAATATGATTAGGCATAATAACAAACTTTTCTATCTCGATGTTTTCATATATGTCATTCATTTCTTTTATACAGTTTTGAGCAATCTCACCGTATTTTGTCAGTCTGATTTCAGGGTCGTCGAGGACGCCGACCCCTACAACTTTGCTTAGAACACATCTTTTGTTTTCTGTGCATACGGTTATGAAATACATTCCGTTCTGCGAATAATCATATCCGGGCAAACGGTTTCGTTTTCGTTTTGCAAATTGCATTCTCATCACCGTTCACATTATAACAAAACGGCTCTCTTTTAGCAAGAGAGCCGAAAAGCATTTATTTTGTTAACTGTGCATTGCCAATCGCAAGTTTTGAAGCCCGCCTTACGACGAGCTGAATTTTTATATTGTATTCATTTTGGTTTTGTGCTAAAATTGGTTTATAGGTCGTTGAGGGTTCTGAATTCATACCCCTGCTCGCGGGCATAATCAATTATTCTGCCCATTGCCTGAGCATTGTCCGATGACACGGAATGTAGCAATATTATTGCACCCGGGTGCAGTCGCGAGGTTACCTTTTCAAAGGCGTAGTCCCCTCCCTTCTGTTGGTCGGTGTTCCAATCATTATAGGCAAGTGACCAGAAAACACACTTGAACCCGATTGAATTCACAAGCTCCAGCGCATTTTCGGAATATTCCCCCTTCGGAAATCTGAAATACGGCGAAGTGTAGCCGAATTTTTCGCGCAGATAATTATTACAGTCCTCAACCTCTTTTGCCATTTTTTCACGGCTGATTTCATCAAAGCAAGGATGATTTGCCGAATGGTTGCCGAGAATGTGACCGTCATTGATTATCCTTGCCATCAGCTCAGGGTTCGATTTGATGTTTATCAGCGTACAGAAAAATGCAGCTTTCACCTTTTTCTCTTTGAGCACATCGAGGATGATTTCGGTATTGCCGTTTTCATATCCGCAGTCAAAGGTGAGATACAGCACCTTTTCTCCCCGCGTGTCATAGGTGATTGCATTCACCTTGTTTTCATCGAAATATTTTTGCGACTGCTTTGCAATTTCGTGAGGCTCTCCGTTTGATGCCACACCAAAGGAGTGAGCAATTTTCTTGGTAGAAAGTCCCCGTGTATTCTGCGGGTCGTCAACGGTAAAATGCACCGTCTTTAACGGAGCCTTGCCCGTGAAGGTGTCATATTTTTCGGTGGTTGCCGCGGCATCCATTCCGTTTTGATTGCCGACAGTTTTCGGTGTGCATCCGCACAAGGCGAATATGCACAGGCTTAAAAATAAGCATATAGATTTTTTCAAAAATATCACCCGATAATATTTTTACTTGCAGGAGTGAAATTATGAAATTCAAAAAATTCCTTTCCTTTGTGCTGAGTGCCGTAATTATTTTTACGGCTATGCCTTTTTGCGCCACTGCACAGGAATATACCGGGGATTTTGCCACGGGTGAAGCAATTTTTGAATACATTCAGACAGTTGAAAATGAAAAAGACTTTTTAAACACAAGCAATATACCCCAAGAGCTTGCCGACATCGGAATAACCTCCGTCAAGGAACTGACAGTTGACAAAATTTTTGACACAAGTGTCAAAGAAAACCCCGACGGCACCATGACTAAAAGCGGCTATTTTATCGGCTATTTTAACGATGAGGTTGAAGTCGTGTGCAATAAGCTCAACCGACTTTCTTCCGTAGGCTATGCTTCTCCGAGCTATCTTTTGGAAGAAGATGCAATCAATCTTCCCTCAGAGGTCACTTCTCCGAGAAGCCTTTACAACACCTATACAAAATGGTGGTTTAACGATTTACTCAACATTCCGCAGGCGTGGGAAGAATTCGACACTCTCGGAAGCGACGTTGTTATAGCCGTGCTTGACTCGGGCTTTACCGTTGACCACATTGAATATACCGGCAGAATATGGACTGACCCTGCAGGTAATAAGGGCTTCAATGCCGTTACGGGCACAAGCGATGTTTCCCCTGTTTCAGGCCACGGTGACAATGTTGCCGGCATCATAGCCGGTGCGGCAGGATACAACTATTCTCTCATCGGTGTTGCCCCGGAGGCTATGCTTATGCCGATTAAGGTTGCCGAAAGGTCAGACGCAATTTCAATTCCGTCTGTTATTGTCGGCATCAACTATGCCATTTCAAACGGTGCCGACATTATTTCAATGTCTATCAGCACCAACGTTAACAATTCACTGCTTTATTCCTCCTGCAAAGCGGCACACGATGCAGGAATGATTGTGCTTGCAAGCGCCAGTAACAACGGCAGAAGCTCCACTCAGGAGCTGCGATATCCTGCCGCATTTGATTGCGTTATCGGTATTATGGCAAGCGGAAAAGACGGTCAGCTTTGCAATTTTTCAAACTATGACCCATCACTCACCTATTATAACATTGCCGCTCCCGGTTATCAGATTCTCGGTGTCGCAGGCTCTTCCACCACATCAGCCTCTGCTTATTCCGGCACATCGCAGTCCACTCCTATTATCGCAGGTCTTGCGGCGCTTTATCTTTCAATTTATCCCGACCACACTCCTGATGAGTTCCGCCGTTCTCTGCTTAATTCAAGCACAGATACAGTAACATCAAATTCGTCCGTTGTCACCAACGCGACCTATAACTTCCCCCTTGTTAATGCAATGAAGCTGCTCAGCTACCCCAACACAAAGCCTGAGCTTTATGCCATTGCAGGCACAACTGCCGTTGTTGATGATGAAAATTCTTTTATCTACGGAATTGATGAGAGCTACACATCCATCGAAACCTACATCGGTGTAAATGACGGAAGCTACGAGCTTATTCCCACCGAAAATGGTCTTGGCACAGGCACTATTATCCGCGTGATGACAAATGGAGGGCAGGCCTTCCGCGATTACGAAATCGTTATTTTCGGTGACACCGACGGTGACGCAAAATGCGACGGCCGTGATGTTCTGCTGTGCGACTACAATCTTTCAGGCGGAGCTGTACCCGATTGCATTGATTTTGCCTGCGATGTTGATTTTGACGGTGAAGTGAGCGAAACCGATTCGGGTATTATTGCAAGGTGCGGAGTTTTTACAGACTTTGTTTCACAAATCAGATAACTATGTAAAGCCGTCAACCGACGGCTTTTGCTTTTAATAAGCGTTGTTGTTCTTCTTGTTCTGCTGATTGTTATTCTGCTTGTTACCGGGGCAGTTGTTTGAACTGTTGTTCTGCTTGTTATTGTAGTTCTGGTCTTTTTTATTCTGATTATTATTGTTATTGTCTGACATAATTTGCCTCCGTAATTTTTTTGGATTTGAAATCCTACTATATTTTTTGAGTAGTAATTCAAATTATTCACAAAAAAGAGGCGGTTTTCTTAATAATTTTTTTATTTCTGTCAAAAATTATCTATTGAAGTTATAAAAAATATGTTGTATAATGAATTAATTTATAAATCAAAGAGACAAGGAGGTTCCGTTATGGAAAAATTTGTTAAAGAAGGTCTCACTTTTGACGACGTGCTTCTTATTCCTGCAGAATCAGACGTACTTCCCAAGGATGTTGACCTTACAACAAAATTGACAAAGCACATCACCCTCAACACCCCCGTTATGACAGCCGCCATGGATACTGTTACAGAATCACGTATGGCTATCGCAATCGCCCGTGAAGGCGGTATCGGTGTTATTCACAAAAACATGTCAATCGAAAATCAGGCTACAGAAGTTGACAAGGTTAAGCGTTCAGAAAACGGCGTTATCTCAACTCCCTTCTGCCTTACCCCCGATCACTACGCCTATGATGCGGAAGCTCTTTGCCACAAATATAAGATTTCCGGTGTTCCCATCTGTGATAACAACGGCAAGCTTGTTGGTATTCTCACCAACCGTGATATGCGCTTTATGACTGACTTCAATGTTAAAATCAGCGAAGTTATGACAAAAGACAACCTTGTTACCGCTCCCGTGGGCACAACTCTTGAGCAGGCAAAGTCAATTCTTATGAAGCACAGAATTGAAAAGCTTCCCCTTGTTGACGAAGCAGGCTTCCTCAAAGGCCTTATCACAATCAAAGACATCGAAAAGAGCGTTCAGTATCCCAACTCTGCAAGAGACACAAGCGGCAGACTCATCTGCGCAGCAGCTCTCGGTGCAACAGCAGATGTGCTTGAAAGAGCCGCAGCAGTTGCCGAAGCAGGCGTTGACGCATTTGTTCTTGACTCTGCTCACGGCCACAGCCTCAACTATATTAACTCAGTTGCCAAGGTAAAGGCAGCTTTCCCCAACATTTCTCTTATTGCAGGTAACGTTGCAACAGCCGCCGCAACAGAAGCTCTCATCGCAGCAGGTGCAGACGCTGTTAAGGTTGGTATCGGCCCCGGCTCAATCTGCACAACCCGCGTTGTTGCAGGTATCGGTGTTCCTCAGATTACAGCAGTTTATGACGCTGCAAATGTTGCCGCTAAGCACGGTGTTTCTGTTATCGCAGACGGCGGCATCAAATATTCAGGCGAAATCGTTAAGGCTATTGCCGCAGGTGCAAGCGCAGTTATGCTCGGCTCACTTGTCGCAGGCTGTGATGAAGCTCCCGGTGAATTCGAAATCTTCCAGGGTCGTCGCTTCAAGGTTTACCGCGGTATGGGCAGCCTTGGTGCAATGGCAAACGGCAGCAAAGACAGATACTTCCAGGAGGACAACAAAAAGCTTGTTCCCGAAGGAGTTGAAGGCCGCGTTCCTTATAAGGGACCCCTTGCAGACACAATTTATCAGATGATGGGCGGTCTTCGTTCAGGTATGGGATACTGCGGATGCCACACAATTGACGAACTCAAAGAAAAGGCTCAGTTCATCAGAATCACAAACGCAGGTCTTATCGAGAGCCATCCTCATGATGTATTCATCACTAAAGAGGCTCCCAACTATTCAGCAGGTAACTGATTTTAAAAAGTCGGGTTTTTCCCGACTTTTTCTTTTAACAGATACATATAATTGCAAAAAGGAGTTGTTTTTATGAGAGAAATTTCACCAAGAGATATTGATAAAAACGCTATCCGACTGATTACCGAGGATTGGGCACTGCTCACCGCAGGCAACGCAGACGGATGGAACACAATGACAGTAAGCTGGGGCGGTTTAGGTGAGCTTTGGGGCAAGGATGTTGCCTTTGTTTTTGTCCGTCCCCAGAGATACACCAAAGAATTTATTGACAGCGGCGACTATTTTACCCTCTCTTTCTTTGATGAAAGCTACAGAGGTGCGCTGAAAATCTGCGGTGCAAAGTCGGGCAGAGATATAGACAAAGCTAAGGAAACAGGGCTCACTCCTGCTTTTGAAAACGGCACAACACACCTTGCAGAAGCCAACCTTGTTCTTGTTTGCAAAAAGCTTTTTGTTCAGGATATGACCCCTGACTGCTTCGTTGACAAGTCTGTTATTGATGTTAACTACAAGGCAAATGACTTCCACACAAGCTATGTGGGTGAAATCGTAAAAGTTTTGAAAAAAGATTAAAAATTTTTTAAAAAAGTGTTGACAAACCCGATTTCTTGTGTTATAGTATACAAGCACTTTACGGAACGGACCACCGTTCCGAGTAGTTGGTGTTAATGACGTTGAGGGTCCACCCGTTCCCATCCCGAACACGGTAGTTAAGCTCAACAGTGCCGAAAATACTTGGCGGGCAGCCGCCCGGGAAAATAGGTCGACGCCAACATAACTGAATTCAGTCGCCCAATAGGGTGGCTGTTTTCTTGTTTATGGACAAAATTTTACGGACTATGGAATCCATAGTCCGTTTTGCTTTATACTTCTTCAAACAATATAAGCTCTGACGAAAGTGCCGCGGGAATTTCAACATATATACCGTTACAATGAATTTCCCTGCCCGCCATTTCAAAGCTTTCACGGTTGTTATCAAGTGTTACTCTGTAACTTTTTGAAGAGTCAATTCCCTTGGGCTTAACATTAACTTCTCCGTTAGCCCTGAGGCTTGTTACGGCAACTGCACCCTTAGAGCCGTCAGGTGAGGCTACCTCCAGCACGCATACATTTGTCTTTCCTGCTTCGGGAGTGTGATGATAAACAAGTGCCTCGTCAAGGAACGGTCTGATAAAGCTTTTATAAATATCCGTGCTGTGACGGACAAATTCCATCTGCTCGCGGTTTGTTTCACCGTCGCAGGGAGAAAACACGTTAAGCGACATATGAGTGAGCATTGTGTTTCGCATATGTGCTTCAAAGCTGCCCATGCTCTGACAATTCATACCTGCAAAAAGGCGGTCAACCCTTTCGGGAGGCAACGCCATTGTCATACCATTTGTAATTACAACCGACTCGGGCATAACCTGACAGTCAGAAACCCAGGTATGGTTAAATGCCTTCATTAGTCCAAGATCCGTTCTTCCCCCACCGCCTGCACAGTTTTCAAACACAACCTCAGGAAATCTCTTTTTGAGATTCTGATACATTTTGTAAACACCGTTGAAATGGCGCAAGGATACACATTCCTTAACACCCGAACCTGTGTCTGCCATATTAAAAAATGCATAAGGGTAAGAAAAATTGCTGTCAATTCGCAAAAGATCAAGATTATATTCTTCAATCATCCTTGCAAGCTCATCTTCCGCCCATTGTGCCGCCTCGGGATTTGAAAAATCCAGCATTCCGTCGCTGTTGTGATCACCGAAAAGGTCACAGGAACGCCACTCGGGATGATCGTGAAACACATCACATTTGTTGCCTACACGCTCAATTTCAATCCACAAAGCAAACTTAAGCCCGATTTCACGGCAATAATCCGCAAGCTCCCCGATGCCGTTGGGGTAACGGTCTTTGTCGGGCAGATTTCTTCCGTTATGGTCATACCATTGGGTTTCTTTGACGGGAGGACATTCCCATCCCGCATCAATGATAAACACCTCTCCGCCCATTTCTTTAAACTGACGGATATATGCCTTGGAGGTTTCCACCGTCATATCGTGGTCAGCACCCATTCCGCAACCGATAAGATTGTTCCACGGTGCGGTAAGCACGGATTTTCTGATATGAGCGTGCATTTCGTTCACGGCAAAATCAAGATCTCCCTGAACAACACCCATATGCACCTCGGGAGACACAAAAGTCTCACCGGGCTTAATCACAAACATAGGATTATGCGCCACAATTTCTGCTTTGAAGGCAAGATACTTATCCTCGTTCATTGTTTTTGAATTGTAATCAACGGTGAAACGATATCCTGCGGTCCAGCCAATCTGCGAAAACCAGATCTTCCCCGTGGTCTTACTCTTGATAAAAATCAGCGGATGTCTGAAACGGTCACGGCCGAAGCGGGAGTCAATGCATGTGGTGTCGGGTCGAAGGTCGTGCCACTCAAATTCACCCTCCCGGCCCCATTGGTCGTTGCCGAAATATCCGATTGAATACGGGTTTTCATCATATGTTTCAATTTCTTCAAGCCCTCCGCTCAGAAGGCTGAGTCTGCTAAGGGCGATCGGTGAAGAAGAAAGGTTTTTGATTTCAATATTTCTTGAAAACATCTGGGTGCCGTCAATGAGTGTGTGCACTCTGATTTCAACAGGCTTAACTTTGCTGTTAAACTCATAAGTCGTTTTGATGTTTTCGTCACTTTTTTCAATTTTAAAATCCAGAAGCTCAAGCCCGAAATCAACACTCTGACCGTCAAGCTCAATGTTGAATGCAAACGGCTCGGAGAATTTTCTAATGTTAATTTTTGTTTTTTCGTTTTTTCTCAGGTTAAGAGGATACCCTGCAGCATTGTAGCCCATAGAAATGAGCGAGCCTTTATAAAAAGCCTCCTGATAAACCATTTTTCCGCTTCTGAAGCAGAACTCGGGGTATTCTCCGCCCTGATAATACACATCAAAAAAATCGTGCTGTTTTTTCATAAAAAATCAGTCCTTTTTGCTTTTAATGTTTGAAACAAAGCACATCAATGCACCTGAAAGTGAAATGCCAAGCCAAGAAACAATTGTTCCGCCCCAGCCGAGCTTGGTTGAAAGAAGAGCAAAGCCGTAGGTTGAAAGAGCCGAGCCCACATAGGTCATAAAGTTGAGTGTACCCGAAAGGGATGAAACGCTGTCGGCATCGGCATAAATTGCAGGAAGATAACAAACAAGAATAAGGTTAATGCCGTGCATACAGGCAACAATAAGACCTGTGAGAATAATGGTGAGAATAACCGACACACCCGAAAGCGCCGTCAACGCACCGCAACAGGCGGCAGCAACACCAAAAAGAATAATTGTGCATTTAAAGGGCTTTTTGCCCATTTTGTTGTAAAAAATTGAAACAACCTTAATGCTCACGAGGGAGAAAACAGGAATACCTACGCCGCTGAGGATTGAAATTTCGCTGCCTAATTTAAACACTTCCGAAATATAGGTAGGTACCCAGGTGGTAACACCGTCACGAAGGCTTCCCTGAAGGCAGATAGCAAGCATTGTGAAAACAAGGAGCATTCCACCGATTGAATAATTCTTCTTTTTCTTCTGCTTTTCACCTGTTCTGAGGACATAGGTAAGCCCTGAAATCTTTTCAATTTTTGAAATCATCACATACCATACGGCAGACATAATCATTGCCGCAACAGAGGTGATGTAGAAAACGCCCTTCCAATTAGCAAAAGAAATAATAATCGGAGAAAGGATATAAATTGAAACCGTGGCAAGAGTGCTGCCGAGAGTTACGGAAACACAGCTTTTGTTATAGGTGTCGGTATCCATAGCGGTGCTCATAATCTTAACCATCGGCGGCCACATAAGTGACTGAGCAAAGCCATTGACGCCCCACACAAAGCACATCATAACCCCGTTGGGGCAGAATGGAATAATAAAATTCATCATCGCAGTGGTGATAAAGCCCACAAACATCAGCTTTTTGGGGTTGATTCTGTCACCCAGCCAACCGCTGATGAGCTGACCAACACCGTATGTAATAAAGCCGATGGTTGTAACCATACCTGCGGCAGTTTTTTCAATAATTCCCGTTTCGATAATTGCCGTGATGATTGCGGCAAAGTTTGTTCTTGTGAGATAACTCACAAAGTATGACACAGCGCAAAGAAGGGTGAGCATCTTTGCGTGCTTCTGATTTAATTTCTGCATAAACATTAACCTCTTTTCAACTGTGGAAATTATATCATACTCAAAATTAAAAATCTATAAAATCATCAAAAAAAGTGTTGACAAATCCATTTTCTTGTGATAGTATATTAAGGCACTTGGAGAGATACCGAAGTGGTTATAACGGAACGGTCTTGAAAACCGTCGTACGGCAACGTACCGTGGGTTCGAATCCCACTCTCTCCGCCACACTGAGTAAGACTTCCTTTTTAGGAAGTCTTACTTGCAAAAGAACAGAATATTGTTTTTGTTCACCAATGGAGGATTACTCAAGTGGTGAAGAGGCTCCCCTGCTAAGGGAGTAGGTCGGGTAACCGGCGCGAGGGTTCAAATCCCTTGTCCTCCGCCAGAAAAAGGGACGTGTTTCAACACGTCGCTTTTTCAGTGAAATAAATCCCTTTCGGGATTTGTGAAATACGCTTTGCGCGTGAAATATTGCTTCGCAATGTGAAATGCCTGTGGGCGTGGGTGGATTTGTTTCATTTCACTTTCTGCGATAACAGAAAATTTCACAATGACCGCAGGTCATTATTTCACATCCAAAGGATATTTCACTTCCATTTCCTATTTTACGTGTTATAATGATTATCGAAAGGCGGTGTATTTATGGCTGAATCGAAACTTCGTGAGCTTTCAACAGACTTCGCTGTCAAAATCATCAAATTGTGTGAAAATATCAAAGGTCATTATTCTTTAGTAAATCAGCTTGAGCGTTCCGCAACATCTATTGGTGCAAATATACGTGAAGCTAATTACGCACACGGAAAACCCGATTTTATTGCCAAGTTACAGATTGCATTAAAAGAGTGCTATGAAACGGAATATTGGCTTGAGTTGTTTGTCAAATCCGATGTTTTAACCAGAGAAAGCACCATTGATCTTTATAACCAATGCGGCACAATCCGCCGAATGCTCATCTCCTCCATAAACACGGCAAAAGAGAATTTGAAATGAAGCATAATTTTAGGGCTCCGATTTTTTTGGAGCCCTTGTTTTTATTTCTCCAAACACTCCCGTGCCTGCTTTTCTGCCATTTCGGCTTCAACGTCATAACCCTTGGCTTTTAATTCACTTATAATTTCACACCATTCTCCGTATGCTTTGTCGTACTTACCCAAATCTTCATAACAGGAAGCCTTAGCATATTTGCCATCCATAAATGTTGTGCCGAGCGCCTCGGCTTTTTCCCAATATTCAAAAGCTTCTTCATACCTTTTCAGCCTTTTGCAGATGTCTCCACCGTGAATATAAAGCTCCCACTCGTTCGGGAACAAGGTTATTGCCATTTTAAATTCACCATAGGCTTCTTCATATTTGTTCGCAAAAATATATGCCGCAAGAAGTAAGCATCTCTCATTCACATTCTCAGGATTTTTTTCAACAATATCCTTCTGCTTTTTTATGTTCTCTTCGTCTTCCCCCAGTTGAGAGCAAAGCTTCATTTTTTGTATTCGTGTTTTCCAATATGCAAATTTATCTTTGCCGTTTTCCAACACCTTGTCAAACCAGAAGAAAGCTTTTTCTTTGCAATAATTCATCATAAAATAATGTATTATTCCGTAGCTCCACATATCACAATCTGTCAAAGCATTGTTTTTCAAAAGTTTCTTAAATTCCGAATTTGCGCGCATAAAATCTTCGGGTTCGTGGGTCAGTTCAAAAACCGAAGCCAATCTTTGAGCATAATTTTCATAAGCAACAGTAGACTCTTTAAACAAATCATCTGTAGTCACGCAATATAGCCTTGCTATTTCGGGCAGAAGAAGAACATCGGGAAAGGTTGTGCCGCACTCCCAACGTGAAACCGTGTGAGAGCTTACACCTAAAATATTCGCAACCTGTTCCTGCGTATAATTTTTCTGTTGTCTGAACTTTTTTAAATTGCTTGAAAATATTGTATTCATATCAAAAGTCCTTTCGTTGATTCAGAAGCTTCTGATTTAATTATAGCAATAATCATACAAAAGTCCACATCGCATTTTGTGACCACTGTCGCAATTTTTGTTCAGTCGCTCCTGCTCGTTTCTATATTGACATTTTGACAAACCGGCTATATAATTCCGTTAAAGAAATTTCAGGAGGTTTTTGTATGGCAAAGATTGTTGCTTTTCCTTTAGCTATTATAATGTCACTTTTATCTTTCTTTTTCCCCGGTGAAAAAGAAGAACCCACTCCCGAACAATGGAACTCAAACTATTCATATGTTTTCGTTCACGGTCTTATGGGTTGTGGCAGTTATGATTTTTATTATGACCTTTTCCCTTATTGGGGCACCTTTGGCGGAAATCTTCTTAACAAGCTCAATGATAAAGGCTTTGACTGCTATGCCGCAACTGTCAGCGGAACTGCCAGCGCTTGGGACAGAGCCTGCGAATTGTACGCTCAGCTCACAGGCACAGTTGTTGAAAGACTTTATACCGAACATCTTAATATGATAAACTGCTTATAACAGCAAAAAGGCTCATTCCCTCGGGAACGAGCCTTTAATTATTTTGCAAGATATTCTTTTAATGCTTCGAGGTTTCGCTTTGCATCCTCAACACCAAGGAAATAAAGCTCACCAAGCTTTTCCATATCTGATTCTATTCTGCTGACCGTCACGGGCTGTGAGGGGCTGATAACAAACACCCTGCCCTGACGCTTTAACGCTTCAAGCTCGTCGCATTCAATGTTATAATTTTCATCGCTTTTGGCAACTGCCTGGGCAAATTCGGGATAATTGCGATAGGTCATATCACAAACCGTTTCCACCCCTGACTTCGGTATGGGCTTGCGGTAATCATCATCTCTTGTTTTGATAACAATAATTTTTTCGTATCCCTGCTCTATAGCCCACTTAAAAGGAATTTTGCACGCACAACCACCGTCAAGGTAAGGCACACCGTCAATATTCACCATTTTTGAAACAAAGGGCATACTTGCCGAAGCCCTGATTACCTGATAAATGTCAGAGCATCTGTCCCTGTCAAAATATTCTGCCTCTCCTGTTTCGCAGTTTGTTGCCACAATTGTAAATTGGCGGTCAGGGTTGAGAAATCTTTCCTTATCAAGAGGCTCAACCTTATCAATTTCGTTAAACAGATAATCAAAACCGATTATTCCGTCATTTTTTCTCATGGCGCCCCAGCCGACAAAATCACTCTCGTGGCGGTAGCGAAGGTTTACCCTTGCAGAACGGCCGATCTGACCCGAAAGATAAGCCACACCGTTGAGTGCACCTGCCGAAACTCCTACAGTAGCACGCATATTTACTCCGTTTTGCATAAGATAATCCAACACACCTGAGGTATAAATGCCCCTGAACGCACCGCCCTCAAGCACCATACATCCCTCGATGATGCTGTCATCTGCATAGCCTGTGAGCACATTATCAATGCCCGAATACACTTTGAGCTCCTTTGCCTTTTCCTTGCTTGCATCAATACCTGCAGAAATAATTTTTGAAGCAGAGCTGTCACGCACCTTTTCCATACCCGAATGCATTTTTTCACTGGAAACTTCTTTTACCTTTTCTATTTTCTCCGAAACCTTTTTGGTAGCAGTGCTTTCTCGCACTTTTTCCATACCCGAGGAAATCTTTTCGGCTGAAATTTCTTTTACTTTTTCAATCTTTTCAGTTACTTTATTTTTCACAAGAAACACACTCCCTCAGTTTTATGTATATATTCTACCACTCAAAAATTAATTTAATGTTAACAAAAGCAATAATTGCTTAAATTATTTTGCCTGTTCAAGTGAAAACCTGCAGCCACAATATTCCTGGCGGTAGAGGTCATATTCCTTTGAAAGCTGAATTGATCGCTTGTAGCCCTCTTTCTTTTTAAAATCTGCAAAGAGGTGTTTAACACCGTACTTTTCTTCAAGCTCTTTGCCTATCTGATTAAGCAGACGGGCATTTTTGTGAGGGCTGACGGTAAGGGTTGTTGTGAAATAATCAAACCCATTTTCTTTTGCAAGGGCGGCTGTTTTGCTAAGACGCAGAACAAAGCATTCCTTGCACCTTGCACCGCCTTCCCTTTCGCCCTCAAGACCTTTTGAAGCAGAAAGAAACTCCTGCTCGTCATAATCGCAAGGCATCAGCTTAACCTCATTTTTAAAGGACATTGAGTTGATAATTTTTATCTGCTCATCAAGGCGCTTGTAATATTCACTTTCGGGGTAGATGTTTGGGTTGTAATAAAGCACCGTCACTTTAAAATGCTGAGCCAATACCTCAAGCACATAAGAGCTGCAGGGTCCGCAACAGCTTTGAAGCAGAAGAGTAGGTGTGCCTTCAAGAGCCTTTATCTGCTCTTCCATTATTTTCTGATAATTTTGTTTTTCCATTTTAATCTTCCAGATATTTTTTAAGTTCAACATCGCACACGGCAGTTTTTGTTAAACTGACAGCCTGCGAGGATTTGTCGGTGTTTATAAAAAGCACGGGGATGCTGATTTTTTTTGCAAATCTTTTAATTTCCGCATCACGCATATCAAAGCCTGTGTTAAGTCTGTAAAACATATTCACGGTAGGAATAATCACCCGGCTCCAGAAACCGTATTTGCTCTGCATTGTTTCAGAAAACAGATTAAACACGCTGTCATACACATTTTCCGCAACAGCTTTTGCCACATTCTGCGGAAGCTCAGGGCTTGTGAGGGCAACCATCGTTGCAAAGCCACCCATTCCCTTGCCTTGAACAATTGTGGGACAACCCGTGCCGAAACGAAGCTCCAGCCACTTGCACCAATACACAACATCATAGCTTTCGGTAATCCCCATTGAAACAATGTCGCCCGCACTTTTGCCGTGGCAACGGTGTTCAATAACAAGAATGTTATAATTCAAAACATTATAAAGCTCAATTTCTTTTTCAAAATCGGCTTCACCGCTTGTTCTGTAATCGTGGCAAAGAAGCGCACTTTTTTCACCGTCACCGTTTTTTGGGGTATAAAGCTTTGCGGTGAGAATAATTTCATCTGCGGCAGTGATGTTTATTCTTTCATAATCACCTGTACCTTTTTGCGAATCCGCCTTTTTTCTGCGCCCTGCTTTGCCAAAATATTTATGAAAAACAACATAATTTATATAAAAATAAACCGCAATAACCAGCCACAGGGTTATAATTGCCGCCCATACATATTGCATTAAAGCATCAGTCCCTTAACATAATCTTCTGCCTGAAATTCGTCAAGCACACTGTCTTTTTTGAGATAAAGCGGGTGATGAGGATGCCCGCCGTTTTTGGAGCGTTTGCCTGCAGTGTACCACCTTGCACCGTATTTTTCACCAAGACGAATCATATCCATAACGCAGGGAGCAAGATAATCGCGCTCATTGATGATTGTTCCCCAGGCAGCCCACACGGCAGGCTCACCTTCCGAAAGACCGAGGATATACTCAAAAGCCTTCATATTTTCGTTATGTAATTCATAATTACATTCTTTTTCCATATCCTTGGGGCTTGTGGCTCGCTGAGCGTAAACATTGAACATAATAAATGAATCAAAGCCGTTTCCAAGGGCAATTCTTTCAACAGACTTAAGGGTGTTGTCCAGGTCATCAGGCTTAGCGGTTGAGGGATTTATTCCGATGCAAATCAGCGGATTTTTTCCTCTTGTGCCGAGGATGTAACGGTATTCGGAATAAAAATCAGGCACATAAAGCCATTTTTCGGTGTCGTAATCCTTGCCGTCGGTTCTGCCGCGCAAAGCCTCTTCAAAGGTAAGAACTTCAATTTCTTTTGTTGTGGATGAGGGAATGTGCATTATTTTTTCTCCTTTGTGTTAAATCCTTCAACCTTCATATATCCGCCGGATTTCTTTTTGATATAAAATGTCAGGGCAATGCCGAAAGGAATTGCCGCAACAGTTACAGCTTTTTTGGGTGATTCCTTGATGAAGTTTTTGTTTTTTGAAATAACAGAGCTTGAAACATAGTGAACAGCACAACGGAACAGCTCTTTTATATCCGTAGCTTTTGCCATATCCGTTTTTCTGATAAAAGCAAAGCCCTTTGGGTTGCGAAGATACTGCTTGAACATATTTGTGCTGGAGCCGTCTGCCATATATTCCACCACACACAACGGTTCATTGAGAATGAGCAAGGTGTACTCTTCGTCGGCAAGTGAATATTTGTAGGCAAGAGAAACATATTTTTCGCCCTCAAACACGGGGTAAGGGGGATATTTTTTCATAACATCCGTTCTGTAAACCAGCTTTTTGTCACCCTTGCCTCCGCGCTGATAAAATCCCGTGAGGGTGGTATCTTCACGGTCGGTGTCAAGAATCGAACCGATAATTCTGCCATCCTCGGTTTTGTCGAGAGCGATTATACCTGCATATTTTTCGTTGCCCTTTTCTTTCCAGAGGGTCACAATTTTTTCTACGGCATCGTCAGTCATATAATCATCAGAATCAATGCAGACATTGAGCTCAGTGTCAATGTTTTCATACGCCGTGTTGTGGGCGGTGTGCATACCGCCGTTTTCTTTGTAAATATATCTGATTTCAAAGCCGTTGTCACGAGCCTGCCATTTTCTGATAAGCTCGGCAGTTTCATCGGTTGAACCGTCATCCACCACAAGCCACACAAAATCCTTGCAGGTCTGGCGGCAAAGACTTTCATAACAAAGGTGAATTGAATATGCTCTGTTGTATGCGGGGGTAAAAACTGTTAAAGTTTTCATTTTAACTCTCCGTTACTTACTGATAATTTTATCTATACATTTCAATAAAACATAAACGCCCGTGCCGCTGCCCTTTTGGCAAAGGGTAAAAAACAATTTCCAATGAATGGGAAAATATTCAGTTTTCAGCTCGGCATAAGCTTTTTTGTATCGTGGTGAGGTTATGATTGAAGAAAGCTTTTTGATTTTTTCTCTGTGAGTGGTGGTGTTTATAAGCTCCGTAAGGCCGAGACCGATAATGCTCAGGGCAATGCGGTTGTTGAGCGCTTCTTCAAACGGGAGATTGTTTTCTTTGATAACTGCTTCCATTCTCGAATAAAGCTCCTGCCATTGAGAAAAAAGCTCGGGCTTGTATTTTCTTGTTAAGGATGTATCGTTATCCTTACGATAGTGATTAAAGTGGCGGTTGATGAACACCGCTTTTTTTATGTTGCAAAGAGCCTGAAGAGAAAACAATGCATCCTCCGTGCCGATAATTTTTGTGTCAACAAAGCGGCATCCCTTTATACACTCTGTTTTATACATTTTGCCCCAGGCCGTTACGGCAGAGTCGGCATTGCCCGGGTCAGAAAGCTCTGCGCCCACAAGCCCTGCCATTCGGCGGTGAAGGTGGTTTGTCATAGCCTCGCCGTCAAAAACAATTCTGCCTTCATTGAATAAATCCTTGGGTGCTGATACCGTGGGAAATTCCCTCACATAGCTCCACATAACAAGCTGTGCGTTTTCTTTGGTTGCCTCATCCACGGCAACCTCAACCGTTTCGGGGTCAATCCAGTCGTCGCTGTCGAGAAAAACAATATATTCACCCTTTGCGGCTTCAATACCTGTGTTTCGTGCTCCTGACAGACCCTGATTTTTTTGGTTAATCAAGACAATACGGCTGTCCTTTTTCATATATTCCGCAACGATTTTTTCACTCTCATCAGGAGAGCCGTCGTTGACACAGATTATTTCAAGATTTTTATAGCTCTGCCCCAGAACACTGTCAAGGCATTCCGGAAGATATTTTTCAACATTATAAATCGGGAGCACAACGCTCACCAAAGGCTTGTATTCTGACACCATATCACCTCACTATGAGCAGATTATATCAAATATCACGAAATAAAACAATATTTATCACCTGCAAGTTAATAAAAATTAAATAAATCTATTGACTTTTTAAGTTCCTAAAAGGTAAAATCCCATTGAGGTGATTTTTTTGAAAATTTCAGATTTCCCTAAAGATATAATCAAAAAGAATGTTCAGGAAACCGTCAAGGGTATTGAACATATCATAAAAACCTGCGGTCCCCGTGAATCAGGCTGTGAGGGTTGCTTCAAATCACAAGAAGAAATTGTAAAATTCCTCGGTGATGCCGTTGACGAAAGCCATTACGAGGGTTACACCGTTGCTCCCAAGGCATTTTTCTCTTTCACCAAGGTGGTAAGTGTCGCGGTTATGGCAGCAGGCATTATTACCTTCGCCCTGTTCTTTGCAAACATAATTTCATACCTCGCTCTGAACATTATTTTCGGGGCTGTTGTTGGCGTTGGTCTTTTTATCACCGTTATGGAATTTTTACTTTACAAGCAGTTCTGTGATCCATTCTGCAAAAAGGTGGAAGGTCACAACCTTGTTGCCACAAGAAAAGCAACAGGTGAAACCAAACGAAGAATTATCATCAGCGGTCACTGTGACTCCGTTTATGAATGGCGCCATATGTATTATTTCGGCGGTAAGGGTCAGGCAGCCGTGCTGGCTTCTGTTATCGCAGGCGCAATAGCAAGCTTTGTTGTGGCTATTATTCAGATTATTCTTATGTCAAACGAAATTGACAACGGCTTTGCAGATTTTGTCCGTATTGCAAGCTACGTGCTTTTCCCGTTCACAACAATCGCAATGATCGGGCTTTTCACTTTTGTTGATTACAACAATCTTGTTCCCGGTGCAAATGACAACCTCACAGGCACATTTGCCGCCGCTTGCGCTGTTAAAATGCTTCACGAGGCAGACATACGCTTTGAAAACACAGAGGTTGTGTGTATGGTGACCGACGGTGAAGAAGCAGGCCTCAGAGGCTGCAAAAAGTTTGCCAAGGATCATTATAACGACTATGTGAACAGCGGTGTTGAAACTGCCGTTTTGTGTGTGGACACACTCACCGACCTTGAATTCCTTAATGTTTATAACAGAGATATGACAGGCACCGTCCGCCACAACCCCAAGTTCAGCTCCCTTGTTATGGAAGCTGCCAAGGATGCAGGTCACAACAGCCTCAAGTATGCCAATGTTTATTTCGGCTCTTCCGACGCTTCCGCATTCACTCAGGCAGGCATCCCCGCAACCTGCCTTGCGGCAATGGATCCCACCCCTGCTGACTATTATCACAACCGTCGTGACAATTATGACCGCCTTGTTCCCGAGGCTATTGAAACAGGCTACGAAATTGTTCTTGCTTCAATTTTCAGGTTCGATAAGCACGGTCTTCAATAAACAATATGCCGTCTGCAAAAGCAGGCGGCTTTTAATTTGACTGAAAAGCTTTTTTGTGATAAAATAACTCCCGATTTTGAAAAGGATGATTTTATTGAAAAGATTTTTCAGTTTAATATTAGTGTTGGTTATGCTCAGCGGAGTTTTTTCCGTTTGGGCAGAGGGCGTCACCTACCGCGATGATTTCCCCAACACTCATCGCAACACAGGCGGCAACACCGCCGACATTATTGCCGTTGCCAAAACTCAGATCGGCTACACAGAGCTGAGCACCTCAACAGGCAAACCCCTTGCCAAAGGGCAGGACGGCGGCTATACCAAATACGGTGCATGGTTCGGTGCGCCCACAACCGCATGGTGTGCCTTTTTCGTTGCATGGTGTGCCAATCAGGCAGGGGTAAGCACCTCGGTTATTCCCCGAATCGGCAACTGCGCGGCAATGGTCAACTGGTTTTCCAAAAGAGGCCGATACTTCCCCAAAAGCGGATTCACCCCCAAGGCAGGAGATCTGATTTTTTTCAACTGGAAAGGCGGCTCAACCGCCAAGCATATCGGCATTGTAACAGGCGTTAAGGGCAACGAGGTTTATGTTATTGAGGGCAACACGGGCAGCTCATACGGCTACCGTGCAGAAGCCAAAACCCGCAAGAAAAACGCTTCTTACATTCTCGGCTACGCCCGACCGGCATACAACGACGGCTCAACCTATGTGGGCTCATATTCTTTTGCCGCCTACGCCGCTTCAAAGTACGGCTCAGGCTCCTCCTCTTCGGGAGGCTACGGCTCAGGGGCAACCACATCTCACCTTTCGGTTGTAACCGCTACTGCCGAAAACATCAAGGCACATTCCGCCACCCTTATGGGCAGAATCAGCAACTCCTCAAGCTACGCCATAAGCTCCTCGGGATTTTATTTTGGCGAGAGCAAGGATCAAATGAAAAAACGCAAGGTGAAATCCTACACCAAGCAAAAAAGCGTGGAGCTTTCTCTTGATGTGGACGACCTCAGCGTTGACAAAACATACTATTACTGCACCTATGCGGTGATTAAAGGCAAAACCTATAAGGGTCCTGTTTATTCATTCACAACTGTTGATGACAGACCTCAGCAGATTGTCCTCAGTGAAAATCACCTTACCCTCGCGATTGGTGAAACGGGCGAAATTTTCTCTGCGGTGCTTCCCCTGAACTCAAGTGCAGAGGGCGTACGTTGGCTCAGCTCAAACGAGCTTGTTGCCACAGCGGACAACGGAATAATAACAGGCGTAGGTGCCGGAAGCAGCATAATCACCGTAACATCTGATTACGGTAAGGTATCTGCTGACTGTAATGTGACAGTCACCCTGTCCCCCGTAGCCAAAATTAAAGCCGAAAATATTTCCGCAACCGAAATCTGCCTTAACTGGGAGGACGATAATGTTCACGACATTGTCGGATACAAAATTTATCGCGGAACAAGTCTTGACGAAATTTTCACCTGCATAGGCAAAACCACCAGCCGCACCTTTGTTGACAACGAGCTTGAAGAAGGCAGAACATATTATTACAAGGTGCAATGCCTTGGTGTCAGCGAGGAATTTGACAGTGCCCTCAGTAAAGCAGAAAAAATCACAGCATCTCTCCCGACACCCGTGATTGAATCAGTTGCCCAGAACGGCACGCAAATCAGCATCGGTTGGGGTGAGGTTAAGGGTGCAGAAAAATATTATATCTACCGCTCCGAGGGTGACAAAAATCATTTCAGCATCATCGGAGAAAGTGACACACCGTATTTTGCCGACGGAAATATAAAAAACGGCACAACATATTTCTATGCTGTGAGCGCAGAAAACGAGCTTAGCAAAAGTGAAATTTCACAAAACGTCAGCTTCACCTGCCGCGAAATAAATCCACCTGAAACGGATTTTATAACAAGCACTCTTTTTGCTGCAGAAAATTTTAACCCGACATTCGCTTGAATGCCGGGTTTTTATTTAATCTTCAAAAAGGGGTGTTGAGAAGTATCTTTCAGCGGTGTCGGGAAGAACTGTTACAACAGTTTTACCGGGACCTAATTTTTTGGCAAGCTTAATTGCCGCCGCAACGTTTGTTCCGCTGGAAATTCCGCACATAATACCTTCCTTGGAGGCAAGGTCTTTTGATGTCTGAATTGCTTCTTCATCCTTGATGATGCAGATGTCATTATAAATATCCTGATTGAGAATTCCGGGAATCAAACCGTCACCGATGCCCATCTGCATATGAGTGCCGATGCTGCCGCCTGAAAGAATAGCCGCGTGCTCAGGCTCAACCGCCCAGATTTCGATATCGGGATTTTCTTCTTTAAGTGTTTCACCGATTCCTGTGATTGTTCCGCCAGTGCCTATGCCGGAACAGAAGCCGTGAATAGGTCCGTCAACCTGGTTGAGGATTTCAACACCGGTCTGCTTGCGCTGAATTGAAACATTGGCAGGATTTTCAAACTGCTGAGGAACAAAAACGTTCGGGTCATCCTTCTGCATCTGCAATGCCACACGAAGGCACTCCTCAATGCAGTCACCGATGTTACCTGCATCGTGAACAAGGCGCACCTGAGCACCGTAATGCTCAACCAGCTTTCTGCGCTCCTCACTTACTGAGTCGGGCATAATGATGATAACCTTGTAGCCTCTTACCGCACCCACCAATGCAAGGCCGATACCCTGATTGCCGCTTGTGGGCTCAACGATAATGGTATTTTCGTTGATAATGCCTTTTTTCTCAGCGTGTTTAATCATATTGTAGGCCGTTCTTGTTTTGATTGAGCCACCTACATTCATACCTTCAAACTTAACAAGAATTTCTGCACTGTCAGGCTCAGCCAATTTGTTAAGACGAATCAGGGGTGTGTTACCCATAGCCTGAAGAATATTGTCATGAATCATATTTCCACCTCAATTTACATAATATGTAAATCTTCTGATTTTTGAAACCAACAAATTATATCACACAACCGTCAATATAGCAAGATAAAAAAAGAAATTTGCCGTTTCATCTGAGTGAAACGGCAAATGTGTTGTTACCACTGCATTGTTACTTCTTCTTTTTCATACTGGCTTTGGTATTTATCCTGATAATAATTGCTCAATTCAATATCAAGCTCACCGTCCTGAGTGAGGTTGATGATTGTGCAACCGCGCTGAGAGCCCTGCTTGTCAATTCCGCTGTATGCAAGGTAGTCAATACTGTTGCCGTAAACCAAGTTGATACCCTTGTATTCAACAATGGCGTTGTTAATATGGTCGTGACCCACAAAAAATGCCTTTGTTGAGCCGAGAGCATGGGCTGTTTCAAAAAATTCTTCGGGATAAACTCCGTGGTAAACAGTTTCATCTGTTTCGTGATACCAGCCGTCAATGAGCTTGGTGTTTTTTGTGTTTTTGTAGCCGTTATCCTGAAGCTCCTTCCACGCAAATTCATATTCTTCAACAGGAATGTGAAAAAACGCAAGGGAGGTAAACATAGGGCAATCAGAATCAATTGCCTTGTTTGCCTTGTCGATGGCTTCAACATTCTCTTTATACCAGCTTATCTGGCTTTCTTTGATGTTGTCATATTTCCACAAAAGTCCCAGATAGTCACCGTCGGTATAAGCGTGGGAGTCAAGCATAAAATAAGCGTTTTTAACGATACCGTCAGAGTTTTTCACCTTGATAATGTGGTTGCCGAAGCCGTCAACATCTTCGGGTCCTGCCTGAAAAAGGCTGTATTCAAGGTCAGGGCTGCCCCACAGGTCTGAGATATCCTCGCGGCTGTAATAGCTGTAGAGCTCGGAATCGTGATTACCGAAGCCGACTGTGTAATAAACACCCAACGTTTCCATAAGGCTGATAACCATTTCAGCGGGCTTTTTGTTGTTGAAGGTGCCTGCTGTAAAGGGAACGGGGAACACCATATCACCTGTGAGAACAACAAGGTCGGGCTTTTCAGCCTGAATCATTGTCGCCACAGCGTTAAGTGCCTTGTGGTCTTCATCCTGCGACATCCAACCGCCGCCAACATGAATATCGGTGAGCTGCAGCACCTTCAGGTCTCTGTCGGTGTTAAACACCCAGCTGCCGTCGGCATCCTTCTGAGGCACAAGCTTGTCTTCAACCTCAACGGGCTCGAAGCTCTGAGCGTATTCAACGGTGTTGTTGAACACATTGATATTGACAACCACTGTTACAATTGCCACAAGAGCAATAACGGCAAAAATACATCCTAAAATTTTAACTGCTTTCATAGTACACCTCTTTTTTGTATTACCGGATAATTATAATGTAAATTGTGAAATTTATCAACACAAAAATCACAACATTTTCATCGTTCCGTCTGCATTGACTTTGTTTTTGAGTGATGATATAATCCAATTGTGTTACATACGCAAATTCTTTTTTTAGGTGATATTATGAACTACAAGGACACTTCACTTTCATCAAGACAGCGTGCTGAGGCACTTCTTTCACTTATGACATTGGAAGAAAAGGTTGCTCAGCTTGATATTCTGCGCGGAGTGGAATATGCCACAATCCCACATGCGCTCAATCATTGTGCCATTGATGAAAAGTCGGAAATAAAATTTGACGAGCTGGAAAAGACAATCGGCACAAGGGGTATCGGCTTCATTCACGATGCTTATGCCGTGCCGAAGATGTTTAACCGCTTTCAGAAATATATGGTTGAGAAAACCCGTCTGGGTATCCCCTGCATTTTCACTGGTGAGGCACTCCACGGAATAAGCTTCCCCGGAGCCACAATTTTCCCTGTTCCCCTTACATTGGCGGCTTCGTTCAACCGCAGAATCACCAACCGCGTGGGTCAGGCTATCGGTGCAGAAACGAGAATTCTCGGCATGCACGAAATCCTTGCCCCCAACCTTGATGTTGCAAGAGAGCCTCGTTGGGGCAGAGTGGAAGAAACCTTTGGTGAGGATACATACCTTTGCAGTGAAATGGGCTATGAAATTATCACAGGCGAGCAGAAAAACGGTGACTTCAGACGCGATGATGCCGTACTTACCGAGCCCAAGCATTATTGCGTTCACGGCATACCCGAAAACGGAATAAACTGCGCCACCGCACGAGCAGGCAAACGCGAAATTGAGCAATGCTACCTCCCCGTTTTTGAAAAAGCAATCACAAAAGCCGGAGCCAACAATGTTATGGCATGCTACAACGCTATTGACGGTGAGGTTGTTATCAGCTCCAGATATTATCTCACAGATATTCTCCGCGGCCGTTGGGGAATGAAGGGTTATGTCAGAGCAGACTGGGGCGCAATCAGACGAATTCTTCAGGCTCACAAAACTGCTGAAACCGACAAGGAAGCTATCCGCGACGTTTTCAACGCAGGTATGGATATGCAGGGTTGCAGTGACTACACCCCCGATATGTGGGAAGGCACCCTTATTGAATACATCAACAAAGGCGAAATTTCAATGGAGCAGGTTGACAATTCCGTTCTCAGCGTGCTCACTCTCAAATTTGAGCTTGGACTTTTTGAAAACCCCTATGCAGACGAAGAAAAATATAAGGAAGTTATCCGTTGTCAGAAGCATAAAGATCTTGCTTACGAAGCCGCGAAAGAAGGCATGACCCTTCTTGAAAACGACGGTATCCTTCCCCTTAAAGATAATTACAAAAAAATTGCTCTTATCGGCCCGTCATCTGCCAAGCAGAGAGTCGGAGGATATTCTTCAATGCCCGACGGCTACGAGGTGCGCTCAGTTTATGAAGAGCTCAGCGAAGCACTTGACGGCAAAGCAGAAATTATGCAGTGTTCTGGCTGCGGAATTCCTATGGGCACTCAGGCAATCACCGCTGAAGACGGTCAGTTCCACCTCATTGATGTTTATGACGAGGTTGAAGACACAAGCATTGCCGACGCCGTTGCAACCGCAAAAGACTGCGACCTTGTTATTTTTGTTGGCGGCGACAACAATTTCACAAGCGGTGAGGGCCACGACCGTTCTGACCTCAGACTTCCCGGTGAACAGAGAGAGCTCATTCTTGAAGTGGCAAAACTCGGCAAGCCTATGGTGCTTGTTTTTGAAAACGGCAGAAGCATTGACCTTTCAGAGGAGCTTAAGGTTTCAAACGCAGTGCTTCTCTCCTGGTTCGGCGGTGAATTCGGTGCAAAGGCCATTGTTGAAACTCTGCTCGGTCACAACAACCCTGCAGGCCGTCTCCCTGTTTCGTTCCCTGCCGACAGCAACAGAATTCCCTGCTACTATTCTCAGCTTCCCAACTTCTTTGAAAATATGTTTGAAGGTGAAAGAGGCGCCCGTTATCCCTTCGGCCACGGACTTTCTTACACCAGATTCGAATACTCCGACCTTTCCGTTGTCAAAACAGGTGAAACAGACTTCATCGTTACAGTCAAAGTCAAAAATATCGGTGATGTTGACGGTGACGAGGTTGTTCAGCTTTATATCAATGACGTTGTTTCTTCAATTATGACACCCCGCAAGCTTCTTCAGGGCTTTGAAAGAATCAGCCTTAAAGCAGGTGAAGAAAAGAGCGTTGAATTCAACCTTGGCTTTGACGCCTTCAGGCTCCTCAACAAGGACTATGAATGGGTTGTTGAAAACGGTAAGTTCGAAATTATGCTGGGTGCCGCTTCAAACGACATCAGACTTATGGAAACAGTTGAAATTAACCGATAAGGAGATTCGCTATGGCAATTGTTAGATTTTTTGCTTCAATTCTGTTGACCCTCGGCATTCTCCAATCGCCCTTTGCGATGTTCACTCCAATGGCAGACAGAATGTATACAGACGGCGAGCTTAACGTTGAGCCTGACAGCTCAAAATTTGTTAAAATCACCGCTGTTGATGAAGGTCACGATATATATAATCCCCCTGCCGATGAGGCAGGCTACCGCTATGGCCCGTCTATGATTATCAACGCTGACGGAAGCATTGACGCGTATCTCTCTGCACCCGGAATCCGCGGAGAATGGGACTGGATAATTTACCGCCACTCCCCCGACGGCGGCAAAACATGGACAGAGGAAAAGGCTGTTCTGCAGCCGACCGCAGATTCAGTTGACTTTTATTCCTGCTGTGATCCCGGTGTTATAAAGCTCAGAAATTATTATTACATTGCTTACACCTCCACCACTAACGAAAACGGCACAGATAACTGTGTTTTTGTGGCAAGAAGCAAAAACCCTGACGGACCCTTTGAAAAATGGAACGGCAACGGATGGGGCGGCAAGCCACAGCCTATTGTTGTTTTCACAGGTGACCCCGACACCTACGGCGCAGGTGAGCCAAGCCTTGTTGAGCTTAACGGCACACTTTATATCTATTACACCTGGAAGGACAAGGGCATTAACCAGACAAGGCTCTGCACCGCAGATGCAACCGACGAAAACTGGCCCGCAGCAATGCAGGATAAAGGTGTTGCAATAAATCACACCTATAATATGTCAACCCTTGACTCGGCAGATGTAAAATATGTTGAGGATTTCGGCAAGTTCATTGCTGTTGTAACCTGCGACAGATTCACAACCGACAGCTTTATCGGTCTTTACGTTTCGGATGACGGGCTTTCGTTCAAGGAATCAAGTGCCGCAAAGGTGAACATCAGCCATTGCTGCCACAACTGCGGCATAACCTCCCGTCCCGACGGTCACATCCGCCTTTCTGACGGAGTTTATCTTGCCTACGCTTACGGTGACGAATGGGCTTACTGGCCAACAAGAATGAACAAGGTTGAGCTGAAGCTTATTGACGCTCCTGATTTTTCAGAAACAGAAAAAGAAAACCTCAAAACCCCCGTCACTTATGCAAAGAAAAGCTGGTACAGAAACTTTGTTGCAATCACATCAGAAAATCAGGTCTATGAATTCAAAAAATCAAAAATCAGCTTCGCCCCCGAAATTCACAAGGTTGACAACGAAAGGTGCTACAAAACCAACAACATCGGTGTTGAATTTTCGGGCTATGATGAAAACATCGTCAAACTCATCGGTGGCAGATTTTATCCGCAGAATGTGGGCGAAACCAAGGTTACAGCCACATGGAAGGGTCACACAGAAGAGTTTTTAATCAGAATAACGGAATAAAAAATTCGGGTCACACCAAACGGTGTGACCCGAAAAGCTTTGTTATCTGAAAAGAATTGAGTTGAGGACACCCTGAAGTCTTTCCTGCTTGCCGGAGCAAGGCTCTGTTGTGCTTTTGAGATTGTGAGCGTAATCTGCAAGTTCTTCAAGCGTTGCTTCACCTGCAACAATCTTTGCACCAATACCTTCATTGAAGCTTGAATATTTTTCGGCAACAAAGCCGTCAATTCTGCCGTCTTCAATAATTTCAGCAGCCTTGATAAGACCAAGTGCAAATGTATCCATACCGAGAATGTAGCTTTCAAACATATCCTCATATGTATTTGAAGGTCTGCGGTTTTTGGCGTCGAAATTGAAGCCGCCTGTGAGACCGCCTGCTTTGAGCACCTCATACATACACATTGTTGCTTCGTACACGTCAAAGGGGAATTCGTCTGTATCCCAGCCAAGGAGATAGTCGCCCTGGTTGGCATCAATTGAGCCGAGCATGCCGTTGATTGCAGAAACGCGAAGCTCATGCTGGAAGGTGTGGCCTGCCAGAGTTGCGTGGTTAGCTTCAATGTTCATCTTGAAGTCTTTATCGAGACCGTACTGACGAAGGAAACCGATTGCAGTTGCGGCATCAAAATCGTACTGATGCTTCATAGGCTCCTTCGGCTTGGGTTCAATATAGAAATCGCCTGTGAAGCCGATTTTGCGACCGTAATCAACAGCCATTTTCATAAGTCTTGCAATGTTTTCCTGCTCAAACTTAACATCGGTGTTGAGGAGAGTTTCATAACCCTCTCTGCCGCCCCAGAAAACGTAGCCCTTACCACCGAGCTTGACTGTGAGTTCAAGCGCTTTTTTAATCTGAGCAGCAGCAAAGCAATAAACATCTGCTGAGTTTGTGCTGCCTGCGCCGTTCATAAAGCGGGGGTTTGAGAACATATTGGCTGTGCCCCAAAGGCATTTAATGCCTGTTGCGTTCATTTTTTCAAGAATATAATCTGTGATTTCATCAAGTCTTGCATTGGTTTCGTTGATGTCGTCTGCCTCGGGAACAAGGTCAACATCGTGGAAGCAGAAATATTCAACGCCAAGCTTCTGCATAAACTCAAAGCCTGCGTCAACCTTTGCCTTGGCATGAGCCATTGTGCCCTTTTCGGCACCAAAGGATTTGTCGGCTGTATCGCGGCCGAACATATCTGTGCCTGCGGCGCCGAGGTTATGCCACCAAGCCATTGCAAAGGGAAGATAATCCTTCATAGGCTTGCCCATAACCACTTTTTCTGCATCATAAAATTTGAAGGCAAGAGGATTTTTGCTCTGAGGTCCCTCATACTTTATGGTATCAATTCCTTTAAAAATTTCACTCATAGTTTTACTCCTTACTTAATTCCCTGAAGGTGTCTTTCAACGCAGGGTATATTTTTTTGAAATTCTGATATTTTTTATCATAAAGCGCCGCAAGGCTTCCGTCAGGCTCAACTGAATCCACAACTTCAACCAGCGCGTTGCACGCTTCATCAACATTATTATACACTCCGCAACCAACCATTGCAAGCATTGCTCCGCCATAACCGGGGCCCTGCTCTGTTTTGACAATATCGAGGCGGATATTCAGAACATTGGCGATAATCTTTTTCCAAAGCGCACTTTTTGCACCGCCGCCGCAGATGTTACTCTGAGCAACGGAAATGCCAAGCTCTTTTGCAATTTCAAAGCAATCACGGATTGCAAAGGCAACGCCCTCAAGCACAGCCTGAAGCATATCCTCTCGCTTTGTGTCCATGCTCATACCGAGGAAGGTGCCTCTTGCGTCGGTGTCATTGATGGGGCTTCTTTCACCCATAAGATAAGGCAAGAAATAAACAGAGTTGTTGCCAAGCTTTTCTTCCGTGATTTTCGCCTGAATTGCAGAATAATCTTTGTCCGAAAGAATGTCATCCATAAACCATTTGTTGCAGGATGCGGCAGAAAGCATACAGCCCATCAGGTGATAATTTCCGTCAGCGTGAGCAAAGGAATGGAGGGCATTGAATTTATCCACACCGAATGAATTGCTGGAAATAAAAATGGTACCTGATGTTCCCAATGAAATGTTGCACTTGCCGTTGCCCACGGTACCCGTTCCGATTGCGGCGGCAGCATTGTCACCCGCACCGGCAACAACCTTCACTTCACCGAAGCCGAATAAGTCAGCAACCTCTTTTTTAACATTGCCTACAACATCGTAGCTTTCATAAAGGCGTGGCAATTTGTCTTCTGAAATGCTGCAGATTTCAAGCATCTCTTTGCTGTAGCATTTGTTTTCAACATCAAGCAACAGCATACCCGAAGCGTCGGAATAATCACAGCAATGCACCCCGGTGAGCTTATAATTTATGTAATCCTTGGGAAGCATAATTTTGCTTATCCGCTTAAAATTCTCCGGTTCATTATTTTTCATCCAAAGAATTTTGGGAGCAGTGAAGCCTGCGAAAGCAATATTTGCGGTGTATTTTGAAAGTTTATCCTTACCGATAACATTGTTGAGATATTCAACCTCTTTTTCTGTTCTGCCGTCATTCCACAAAATGGCAGGGCGGATAACCTCGTCGTTTTCATCAAGAGCAACAAGGCCGTGCATCTGACCGCCTGCGCCTATGCCGCAGATTTCACTTTTATCAAATTCCTCCACAAGCTCGGTTATCCCCTCAACCGTTGCATTCCACCAATCGGCAGGGTTCTGCTCCGACCAGTTTGAACGGGGGAAGCTAATGGGATATTCTTTGGAAACAACATTTTTGATATCACCTTTTTCGTCCACAAGCAAAAGCTTGACAGCCGAGGTGCCTAAATCTATACCGATATAAAGCATAAAATTTCCCTTTCCTGATTTCTGTTTATAGTTTAAACCATAAGTGAAGATAATTCAAGGGTTTTAGCCTTGATTTTTGTTGCTATACATTGTAAAATTAACAGTTGTAAATGACTTTTACGGAGGAACTCCAATGAAAACACTCGTTAAACAGATTTTTGCAAATCCCGATGAATTCAGCGGCAAAAGCATCAGCATTTCAGGCTGGGTTAGAACCTTGCGTTCATCCAACGCTTTCGGATTTATCGAAATCAACGACGGAACATTTTTCAAAAATATTCAGGTTGTTTTCGAAAGTGAAAATCTGCCCAACTACAAAGAAATTGCTTCAATGAATGTTGGCGCCGCGCTGAACATTGACGGTGTGCTTGTGCTCACCCCCGAAGCAAAGCAGCCTTTTGAAATCAAAGCAACAAGTATAACCGTTGAGGGCACTTCCACCCCAGACTACCCTTTGCAGAAAAAGCGCCATTCCCTTGAATATCTGCGCACAATTGCTCACCTGAGACCGAGAACAAACACCTTTTCGGCTGTTTTCAGGGTCAGGAGTGTTGCGGCTTATGCAATTCACAAATTCTTTAATGACCGTGGCTTCGTATATACCCACACACCCATTATCACCGCAAGCGACTGTGAGGGCGCAGGCGAAATGTTCCGCGTGACCACCCTTGATATGGAAAATATCCCCATGAAAGACGGTGAGATTGACTATTCGCAGGACTTTTTCTCAAAGAGCGCTAATCTTACTGTAAGCGGTCAGCTGAGTGCTGAAACATATGCGATGGCATTCAGAAACGTTTACACCTTTGGCCCCACCTTCAGAGCAGAAAATTCCAACACCACCCGCCACGCGGCAGAATTCTGGATGATTGAGCCTGAAATTGCATTTGCCGACCTTGGTGACGATATGCGCCTTGCCGAGGATATGCTCAAATTTGTGATAAATTATGTGCTTGAAAATGCAGCAGAAGAAATTGCATTTTTCAACGCCTTCGTTGACAAGGGTCTTATTGACAGGCTTCAGGGTGTTGCGAATGCCGACTTCGGCAAAGTAACCTACACCGAAGCAATCGAAATTCTCAAAAAGAATAATCACAACTTTGAATACCCCGTTGAATGGGGCAGTGATTTGCAGACAGAGCACGAGCGCTATCTCACCGAAACTGTTTTCAAGCGCCCTGTTTTTGTAACAGATTATCCCAAAGAAATCAAGGCTTTTTATATGCGCCTTAACGACGACGGCAAAACCGTTGCGGCTATGGACTGCCTTGTGCCCGGCATCGGCGAAATCATCGGCGGCAGTCAGCGTGAAGAACGATATGATGTGCTTTGTGAGCGTATGAAAGAAATGGGTCTTGACGAAAAAGACTATTGGTGGTATCTCGACCTGAGAAAATACGGCGGCACAAAGCACGCCGGCTTCGGCCTCGGCTTTGAAAGAGCTATTATGTACCTGACGGGCATTCAGAACATCCGAGACGTAACTCCCTACCCCAGAACAGTAGGAAATGCTGAGTTTTAACAGATTTCATTTGTTAAACTCTTGACAATGCAAGGATTTTTCTTTATTATAGTAATGTTAAAATAAAACATAAGGATGTGTTTTTTAGTGGATAAACAATACGAAGCATTATTTACCCCCTGGAAAATCGGCAATGTTGAAATCAAAAACAGAATCGTAATGTGCCCCATGGGCGGTACATCACTTTTCGGTTGGTTTGAACTTGGCGGTTGCCACTTTGACAAAGAGGCAGCAAAGCTTTTCCTTGAAAGAGCTAACAACAACGTTGGTCTTATCATCCCCGGTATTGCTCCCTTGAGAGATACTCTCAGAGGCAAATGGCTCTGGCAGAATCCCAAGATGTTTGAAGAACTTAAAGAGTTTATGGACGAAATCCATAAAACCGGCGCAAAGCTCTTTATTCAGCTCACAGCAGGTATGGGCCGTTCATGGGCTATCAGTGACCTTGTTGTTAAGCTTCATAAGAACGAAACTGTTCGCAAGCTTATTAAACCTATTCTTGACACAGAGCATGAATTGGCATCTCCCAGCGCTCAGAAGTCACGTTGGGCTCATGATGTTATCTGCCCCGAAATGACAATTGAACAGATTCACGAAATCATCGAAGCTTTTGCAAAAACTGCTAAGCTCTGCCGTGATGCAGGTGTTGACGGTGTTGAAGTTCACGCTGTTCACGAAGGATATCTTCTTGACCAGTTTGCAATTGAATATTTCAACAAGAGAACTGACGAATACGGCGGAAGCTTTGAAAACAGATATCGCTTTGCAGTTGATGTTGTTAAAGCTATCAAAGAGTCCTGCGGTGAAGATTTCCCCGTTTCACTCCGTTACTCTGTTGAATCAAAAATGAAAGATTTCTGCTACGGCGCAATGCCCGGCGAAGAATACACAGAAGTTGGTCGCGCAATGCCCGAATCCGAAAAGGCTGCAAAATACCTTCAGGATGCAGGTTATGATATGCTCAACGCTGACAACGGTACATATGACTCATGGTACTGGGCACATCCCCCCATGTATATGCCTCAGAACTGTAACCTTGATGATGTTGCTCACATCAAGAATTTTGTTGACATTCCTGTTGTTTGCGCAGGCCGTATGGGGCCCGATGTTGGTGCTCAGGCTGTTGCCGACGGCAAAATCGACGGTGTTGGTATTGCTCGTCAGTTCCTTGTTGACCCCGAATGGATCACAAAGCTTATTGAAGACAGAGTAGAGGAAATCAAACCCTGTATCTGCTGCCATGCAGGCTGCTTCAACTTCTCAAGATCCAATGGTCACGCCAACACTCAGGATCTTTTCGACACAATGGGTCTTTCACGTTGTGCTCTTAACCCCAAAACAATGCAGTCCAAAAAATATAAGATTGCTCCCGCAAAGAAGAGCAAGAAAATTGCTATCATCGGTGGCGGTATCGGTGGTATGGAAGCTGCCATCGTTTGCGCAAAGCGCGGCCACAAGGTTGACCTTTATGAAAAAACAGATAAGCTTGGCGGTGTATTCATCGCTGCTGCTGCTCCTTCTTACAAAGAGAAGGATCGCGACCTTATTGCATGGTACAACCGTGAGGTTCAGAAATATGATGCAATCACAATCCATATGAACACAGAGGTTAAGGATATTGCATCTCTCGGTGCAGATGAAGTTATCGTTGCAACCGGCTCTGTTGCTAACAAGATTCCCGTTAAGGGCGCAGAAAAAGCAATTGAAGCTGTTGACTTCCTTCTTGGCAACAAAGAGGTTGGTCAGAATGTTACAATCGTTGGCGGCGGTCTTACAGGCTGTGAAATCGCTTATGAGCTTTATCTTCAGGGCAAGAACCCCACAATCGTTGAAATGCAGGATGACCTTATCACCACTCCCGGTGTTGCTCTTGCAAACACAAGCTATCTTCGTGACTTCTTCAAGACAAACAAAGTTCCTGTTTACCTTGAAACAAAAACAACTGAAATCACAGACAGCAGCGTAACAGTTATGACCAAAGACGGCAAAACTGAAACAATCCCTGCAGACAGCGTTGTTCTTTCAGTCGGTTACAGACCCGCTCCCGTTGCTCCCAAGGCAAAGCACGTTCACGTTATCGGTGACGCTGCCAAGGTCGGCAACCTCCGCACAGTTATCTGGGGCGCATGGGATATCGCAATGAAGCTTTAATTCCATAAAAATAAGTGGCTTGTTACGGCAAGCCACTTTTGTTTTATATAATACTTTTAACGGCATTGTAAATGCAGATTAAAATAATCACACTCATAAGTCCGATAAACAGCTTTTCCACCGTGGAGCTGTTTATTTTTTTGTTTAAGCTTCTGCCGATTATTCCACCGCCTATTCCTCCGCAAATCATCAACGCAAGGGCAATGGGGTTAAACTCCGGCACAGAGGAAGTAGCTATGGCGGTCAGAAGATTTGCAAGCTGACTAAAAAAGATGATATAAAGGCTGTTTGCCGCCGCAATTTTTGTTTCCATACCAAAAAAGAAGAAAAGCACCACAAGGTTTATAGGCCCTCCGCCGATACCAAGGAAGCTTGACATCACACCCAGAACGAGACCGATAAACGCACAGAGAAGCTTGTTTTTTACATTGTGTGTTTTAATTTTACTTTTGTTAACGGTATAAACAAGTGTTCCGACGGTAATTATACCAAGAGTAACTGCCTGAATTGCTCCCAGGGCTTCGGAGGATGAAGCTGCATCCTTAACAAAAGAGAAAAACTCCTTGCCCAATATTCCGCCCAACACGGCACCCACAGCAAGAGGTGTGCCTGTTGAAAGGTTTACGCTATTTTCTTTTTTGACAAGGGATTTTCCAACAGAATACGCACTCATTGAAAGCACGGTGCAACCCGACAAAAAGTTGACCTCCGCCACACTCCCCAGAGAAAGCAGATCAAGCACGGGCTTGATAATCACACCGCCGCCTATTCCGCAGATTGCTCCTATTATGCTTGCTGACAGGCTCACAATCAAAAAAGCCCACATACTCTCACCTCCGTTTGGTTTATTATATGGCAAATCACCAAAAAGGTCAATCACCCCTTTGCAATGAAAAAAATATTGACTTTTTTTATGTAACAAGTTAAAATTCTATTATTAAATAAGGAAAGGTTGGTTCTATGGCAGAACTCAAAAAGAAATACGGTCTGCTGACTGCAATTTGTATGGTTATCGGCATCGTTGTGGGCAGCGGTGTTTTTTTCAAAGCTGAGTCTATCCTCAACTACACAGGCGGCAACCTCAAGCTCGGTATCCTCGCGTGGATTATCGGTGGCGTGGTTATGATTATCTCCGCTTACACATTTTCAATTCTTGCAACTAAATATGAGCGTGTCAACGGTGTTGTTGACTATGCAGAAGCCGCCGTTGGTGAAAAATACGGCTACATTGTGGGTTGGTTTTTGTCCACAATTTATTACCCCACCCTCACCATGGCTCTTGCGTGGCTTTCGGCAAGATACACTCTTGTTCTTGTTTACGGTGAAGAAGCCGATATCACAGGCGGACTTTGCTTTGTGCTTACGGGCTTCTACCTCATTGCAAGCTTTGCGCTAAATACCCTTTCACCGGTTATCTCAGGCAAATTCCAGGTTTCCACCACATTCATCAAGCTCGTTCCCCTGCTTCTTATGGGCGTTGTTGGCACAATCTACGGCCTGACAAAGGGTCACACAATTGCTAACTTTACAACTGTTGTTTCCGACATTCCCGCTTCAGACGCTATTTTCAAGGCAGTTTGCGCCACAGTTTTTGCTTATGAAGGCTGGATTATTGCCACCTCAATCAACGCAGAGCTTAAGGATGCAAAGAAAAATCTGCCCAGAGCGCTTGTAATCGGTGCGTTTGCAATTGTTGCAATCTATGTTTTCTATTACATTGGTCTGGCAGGCGCAGTTCCCAATGCCGAAATGATGGCAAGCGGTCAGACAGGCGCCAAAAACGCTTTCGGCGCAGTTTTCGGAAATGTTATGGGCACAGGAATTTTTGTGTTTGTTATCGTTTCCTGCCTTGGCACACTCAACGGACTTATGCTTGGCTGTTCAAGAGGTCTTTATTCAGTTGCCAACCGCGGCAGAGGTCCTGCACCTCACATTATCGGCAGCATTGACAAAAACACCAATATGCCTTCAAACTCTTCAATTGTGGGTCTTCTTCTTTGCGCCGCTTGGCTTCTATTCTTCTACTGCTCACAGATGAGCGATTTCAGCGACAAGCTCGGTATGTTTGCCTTTGACCCCACAGAGCTGCCTATTGTTACAATCTATCCTTTCTATATCCCCATTTTTATCAAGATGATGACAAACAAGGAGTTCAATTTTGTTCAGCGTTTTGTTGCACCCATTCTTGCCATTGCAGGCAGCGTGTTTATGGTAATTGCAGCCGTCAATGCCCACGCTGATAAAATTCCCGGCTATCTGATTCTCTTTGCTGTTGTTATGCTTGTGGGCATTATCTTCATCAAGAAAAAGCCAGTTAAATCAGAATAAGCAACCAAACAGCACAAAGCCGTTATCGGCTCATTTTCAGGTGATAATATGAATAACGACGTTCTCCACTCAGGGGAAATTTACTACCCCAGCGACGAAGAAATTATGAAGAGGCAGGCACTCTGCCTTGAAAAGCTTTATGACTACAATGCAACACGTCCTCTTGAGGCAGAAAAAAGAGAAAAGCTTCTCAAAGAAATGTTTGCCGAAATCGGGAAGGATTGTTACATTGAGCCTCCCCTCCACGCAAACTGGGGCGGCCATCACGTGCATTTCGGCAACAGCGTTTATGCAAACTTCAACCTCACTCTCGTTGACGACACACATATCTATGTGGGGGATTACACAATGCTTGGCCCCAATGTTGTGATTGCAACGGCAGGACATCCCATTCTGCCTGAGCTTCGCGAAAAAGCCTATCAGTACAATATGCCCGTTCGCATCGGCAAAAACTGTTGGCTCGGCGCAGGAGTAATTGTCCTCCCCGGTGTCACAATCGGAGATAATTCCGTTATCGGTGCAGGCAGCGTGGTCACAAAAGATATTCCGCCCAATGTAATTGCCGTGGGTAATCCCTGCAAGGTACTCAGAGAAATCAACGAGCACGACCGGCAGTTTTATTTTAAAGACAGAAAAATCCCCAAAGAAATACTTGAATAAAAAGAAAGCTGACTGAAACCAATCAGTCAGCTTTTAATTTTACTTAAAACTCGTAGTTGGGTTTAACAATTTTGCCTGTTACTGAGGATTCAACAATTGCAAGGCAGGCTGCAACTGTTTTGGCGCCTTCGCGTGCATCAGTAAGTACGGGCTTGTCGTTGATGATTGAATCTGCAAACACTGCAAATTCCTTGATTGCGTTGTGGTTATTAACCTCAACCTCAACAAGCTCGGGCTTCTCGGGAGCAACACCGTTTTCGTCAGCAACGAAGAGCTGCATTGTGGGTGAAGTGTTGTCGCAGATGAGAGTACCCTTTGTGCCGTAAATTACGGTGCGCATTGTATAGTCACGCTTACAACCGGTTGAAACAAAAACCTTACCCGCAACTCCGTTGGGGAATTTCATAATGGCAACTGTTGCATCATCATAAGGAACGGTAAGCAATGCCTTGTGTGTGCCGTAGGCAAAAACCTCTTCGGGGTCACCTGCGAGCCAGCGGAGAAGGTCAACTGCGTGACATCCGCCACCGATGAGACCGTGACGGTTGGGGTCGGCGCGCCAGTTTCCGTCACCGAATTTTGTTTTAACAATGTTCATATAGTCGTGAGCGTATTCTGACTCAACGAAATAAATTTCACCAAGAGTGCCGTTGTCGATAAGCTCCTTTGCCTTTTCAAAGGAAGGAGTGAAGCGGCAGATCTGACCAACCATAAACTTGCAGTTTGAAGCCTCGGCAGCTCTTACGATTTCATCAATATCTTCTCTTGTGAGAGCAAGGGGCTTTTCGCAAAGAACGTGCTTACCTGCGTTAAGAAGCTCAATGCAAACCTGCTTGTGCTGCTGATCAGGAATCGCAACAGAAACAACGTTGATATCTTTATTGTTGATGATATCGTGATAATCTGTGCACCATTTTTCTTCGGGGATGTTGTATTTTTTGCCTGCGGCAGCAAGTGTTTCAGGATCCTTGTCACAAATGAGAGCAATTTCAGCGTCATAGCCCATTGCACCCTCAAGATGTGCCATGCCGAACATCATACCGATGTTACCTACTACTAATTTCTTATCCATAATTTTTTCTCCTTATTATAAGTTATTAAGAATTTTCAATACGCATTCAAGCTCTTCGGGCTTGATAATTTCAACAGGTGTGTTGTTTTTGACACAATTTTTGAAATAAATAAGCTCGTTGGCATACGCATCACTTTTGGGAAGATTGATGCTGCCTGTGTCACCCTCTGCCTCATTGGTAAGGTTGATAGGCTCATCTTCTTCGGTGTAAATCATCATTTCGCCGTTTTCCCATGCTACAATTGCCTTTTCAAACTGGAAACGGAACTCCGCTGTGAAGGGATAGCGGGCAGCGTACCAGGAAGATTCACTGTTAACAGTGAAATCACCGAAATCATAAGTTACGCTGATGTAGTCCTGCTTCGCAAGCTTTGAACGGAACTGATGAGCAACCTTGGGCATACCGAAAGCATAAACCATAAAGTCAAGGTCGTGGATATGTAAATCAAAGGGAACAAGACCGCTTCGTTTTTCATCCATCATCCAGTTGTCCCAGCTCCAACGGGGATAACCGCCAAGGCGGAGCATTGTGCCGGAAAGAAGCTTACCGTACTTCTGTGAATCATAAATATCCTTAAGCACCTCATACTCAGGCCAGAAACGAAGCACATGAGCAACCATAAACTTAACATTGTTTTCGGCGGCTGTTGAATATACTCTTTCAACATCCTCTTCCTTTAAGGAAACAGGCTTTTCTGTTACAACGTTGATGCCCTTTTTCATAGCCTTCACCGCAAAATCAGCGTGAAGATATGTGGGCAGGCAGATATCAAGAATATCAAGCTCTTCCTTTTCAAGCATTTCATCAAAATCAAGATAGCAACGCTTTGAAGAATAATTTTCCATGCGCTCGGGACGGATATCACAAAGAGCCACAAGCTCTGCATCTTCCATTGCTTCCCACGCGGGGATGTGGGCACCGCTGATGCCGCCGACGCCAACAAGACCGACCTTTAACATAACAATACCTCCAAGTATTAAACATCCTTAAAATTGTAGCACACTTTGTTTCTTTAATCAATAGAGTTTTCAGCACTATTTTGTTGACTAACCTTCAAAAAAATAATATACTTGATGTGGTGGTGATAATATGATTTTATACATTGCACGTCACGGCGAAACTGACCCTGACCAGAAGCCTGAGCCTCTTCTCACCGAAACCGGCTTTGAACAGGCGCGTCTGCTTGGCAAAAGAATGGCAAAATTCCGCCTTGACCGTGTTTTCGCAAGCTCACTCATAAGAGCACAGCAAACTGCAAAGGAAACAGCAGACCTTCAGCAGCTCGACCTTGAAATTTTCCCTGAGATTTATGAGGTTGAAAACGGTGAAACTATGGAGTCAGCCTATCAACGCGCGGTTGTGGCTATTAAATCCCTCAAGGAGCAATTCACCGGTGACGAAAGAATAATCGTTTTTGCTCACGGCACCTTCAACAATTGCCTGATAAGTGCGGCATTGGGCTTCCCCGTGAGAGATGACTTCAATTTCTGCCAGGAAAACACAGGGCTCTCCTGCATCAAATTTATGCCTGACGGAAAAATCAAAGCGGAATTTATCAACGACTACGGTCATCTTCCCGACCCCGAATTTTAACACAAAAGCCAACACAGAAGCTTCTGCGTTGGCTCTTTTTATTTTAAAATGCAAAATATTTTTCACGCTGTTTTTTCATTCTGCCGTTAATGGCTCTGAGAAATCTTTCGGCATCCTCGTCACCACAGGCATAATCCTTCATCAACCTGCCCTCTTCAAAAACAAGCTCATCGTGAAGGGGGAAGAACTCACGAAGAAGGAAACAACCGTAGCGCACAAATCTTGTTTCACCCACAAGACGAAGCTCGGTGCTGATTGAATCGACTGCAACAGAATAGAAATCCTTAATTGAATTTACAATGCCCTCTCTTGTGTTTTCGGGAGCAAAAACAATTGTTGAAGCAATCAAAGCACCCTCATTGTGAACACATCCGTGGCTGTCGGTGCTACCCACAACAGGGTAGCGCCTGCCTTTGGCGCGATCATCATAATATCTTGCAGCCTGAAAACCGTTCTGCTCAAAATAACGTTCGCCGCCCAACACCTCAAAGGCGTCAAAGGGCTGAGTTTCCATCATATATTCCACAAGATTTTCGGGCACCTGAAAAACATTCTGAAGCCAATAAGGATGGCAGAAAATTCCCAGACCGTCAGCTTTTTTGATATGATTAAAAATCCACACACAAGCGGCATAAGTGAATTTTTCAATTCCGTCGGGGATATTCAGCGTTTCTGCAAGCTCATTTACCTGACGCTTATATTCTTCAACACTGATGATTTCGGGGCATTCACCGTTAAGAGAACGAAGCTCCTTTGACGGACCCACATCAATATGATGGTCACCGGGCATAAGGGCATTGACGCTGTATGTTCCGCCGAAGTTGACAATGTGTATATCGTTGCCCTCAAGGTGAACTTCCTCACCCGTAACGAGATTGAACTCAACAGGCACGTCCTTATAGGCATTTATTGCTTCAAGAGAGGCATAGTACACATCGTGGTCTGTCATAGCAAGGAAGTCGTAGCCGTTTTTTCTGTATTCAGCGGCAACAATCGCAGGAGCCTGACGTCCGTCGGAGCGGCAGGTATGCATATGCAAATCTCCTCTGAAAGGATATCTGCCCACCATATCCGGCAAAAGAGAATAAACAGGCAAACGAACAACACGCTTGTCGTCTTTCATAATGTCTACATAATGCTCCTGCTCACCTCTGAAGGTGTGCCTGAACCGAAGACATCCGTCAGCATCGGGAGTAACCTTGTATTCAACAAGATTGTTCCTTTCAGGATAGCGCTGATTATTGCCCTGAGTCAGCTCACGCAACCAGATTGCGTATTCACCGTCAAACGCAACATGAAGACCCAGGGGCTTAACGGTGATTTCTGTTTCTTTATCACAAGGAAAAACCTTGGGAAAAATATCGTAGTTTGTGAGTTCAAGCTTTATCATAAAATATCCTCCTGCATTGAGATTAACTTCATTTTATCACACTACATCAGAAATTTCTACAAATAAATACTTCTTTTTCAACATTTCACTTTAACACTTTACAAAATTAAAATTATGTGTTATACTTCGTTTATGTTTATTTATAGGAGGATTTTTATGGATTCATCTACATTAAAAATCTTTTGTGCCATGGCCGGATATATGCTTATCGTTATTGCAATCGGCCTCTTTTATGCCAAAAGATCAAACAAAAGCACCGAAGACTACTTTATCGGCGGCAGAACCCTCGGCCCTTGGGTTGCGGCAATGAGCGCAGAGGCTTCCGATATGAGCGGCTGGCTTCTTATGGGTCTCCCCGGTGTTGCTTATTGGTGCGGTATTGCTGATGCCGCCTGGACAGCTATCGGCCTTGCTATCGGCACTTATGTCAACTGGCTTGTTGTTGCCAAAAGATTGAGAAACTACTCATCCGTTGCAGGCAATGCTATCACAATTCCCGAATTTTTCTCAAACAGATATCACGAAAAGAAGAATATCATTATGACCCTTGCAGCCGTATTTATTCTTGTTTTCTTCACAGTTTATGCTTCAAGCTGTTTCGTAACCTGCGGCAAGCTTTTCAGCACCCTCTTCGGTTATGACTACCACGCAATGCTTATTGTCGGTGCCGTTTTCGTTGTGGTTTACACATTCCTTGGCGGCTTCCTCGCTGAAAGTGTATCAGACTTTATGCAGGCTGTGGTTATGGTTGTTGCTCTTGTCACCGTTCTTGTTACAGGCACAATCAACGCAGGCGGTATTGATGCGGTTATTGCCAATGCTCAGGCTATCCCCGGCTACTTCTCACTCACAAGCATGGCTACACCCGTAACCGATGCCAACGGTGTTCAGCAGGTTGTCAACGGTGTGGCACAGTTCGGAGAACCTACAAAATACAGCCTTCTCACAATCCTTTCAACTATGTCCTGGGGTCTCGGTTACTTCGGTATTCCTCAGGTTCTCTTGAGATTTATTGCTATCAGAAAACCCAGTGAGCTTAAAAAATCAAGAAGAATTGCAACAGTATGGGTTGTTATTTCTCTCTTTGCTGCGGTTTGCATCGGCGTTCTCGGGCGCTCACTTTTCCCCGCAGAATCAAGCCTCCTCACAAGCGGCGGCGCAGAAAATATCTTTGTTAATCTTTCAGAGTATCTTCTTCCTGCACTTCTTGCAGGCGTTGTTATGGCAGGTATTCTTGCCGCAACAATCAGCTCATCAGACTCATACCTTCTTATTGCTTCATCAGCCTTTGCTAAAAACATTTTTGAAAAGAATAAGAAAAATGCTTCCGACAAATCCGTTATGTGGATTTCAAGAATCGCTCTTCTCGTTATCTCCGCTATCGGCATTGCAATTGCCTGGGATGAAGACAGCGTAATCTTCGACATCGTTTCATTTGCATGGTCAGGCTTCGGCGCAACCTTCGGTCCGATTATGCTCTTCTCACTTTTCTGGAAGAGAACATCTTACCTTGGTGCAATCTCAGGTATGGTTTCAGGCGCCGCTATGGTATTCATCTGGAAACTTGCACTCAAGCCCCTCGGCGGTGTGTTCGGCATCTATGAGCTTCTTCCCGCTTTCCTTGTTTCCTGCTTGTTCATCGTTGTTGTTTCACTCCTTTCAAAGAAACCCTCTAAGGAAATTGAAACAGAATTTGAACTTGCTAAGGCAGGCAAAATCAACGAATAATCTCAAACAAAAGCGTTCCCCATCGGATAACCGATGGGGAATTTTTATGCTTTATTCTTTTTAAAATATCTGATACAGCTCAGCACCACAATAATTCCGATTATGGGAAACAACGCTGTCACCAGCATTCCCGCTTTCATTCCGATCTGCTCTGTTGTGAGCCCTGTTGAAGCACTCATCTGCACCGCCTGATTACTTGCCGCCACAGTGTCAATCACAATTCCCATCAGCTGCGGCGCTATTGAAGCTCCCAAGTCACCGCCCGCCGCCATAAGGGCAAAAGCTGCAACCCCCGCACCGGGAACGTTTTCTTCCATCATAATCAAAGTGCCCGGCCAAAGCATTGAGGTGAAAATCCCCGTGAAAATGCACGCAACAAAAGGAGCGATAACTCCACCAGAAAAGCCTGCCACAAGGTAACACACAGCCGCGCCAATCATTCCGCCAAGAAGAATGCCGAAAATGTTTTTGCCGTATTTTGCATATGCAATTCTTGCCATACCAAGCAAAATTGCAAACATAGCCATTCCGAGAATATCACCCATTGCCTTATCAATATGCAATGCATTTTCAACATAGCTTGATATCCAGTTGGACATAGCGTTTTCTGCACAGCTTCCGAAGAAAATGCAGGCAGTGCAAAGCGCAAGACCGACTGTTCTTTTTTTGGTGGAGGCAAATCCGCCCGATTCGTTGTGAGAAGCATCCATATCCGGCATCGGTGATGTCATAAACAAAACTGCTGCAACCACGGGCAAGGCTGCAAAGAAAATGGTGAGATACACCCAATTTTCTGAGCCGAAAATTTTAAGGAACAGTGTGCTTATAACCACAACTGAGAATACACCAAAGGCATAAAGGGAGTGAAGCAGACTCATATCCTTCTGAGGATTATCAGAGGGAATTGCCGCAATAACGGGGCTGAGCAGCACTTCAGAGAGTCCTGCCGAAACAGAAAAAACAACCGTTCCCGCCAGAAGTCCGGCATAAGCATGAGCGGGAGCTATCATCGGTGTCAGCGCATAAATCAACAACCCTGCTGATGTAATCAGCGGCATCACGCGGACAACCTTTTTGACATTAAAATATTTTGTAAAAACGGTAAATATCAGATCTACACCGAGCTGCGTGCAGAAATTAGTGAGTACTAATGTGCCCAACAAGGTGTAAGAAATCCCGTATGTATCGTGAAAAATCACAAACAGAAGCGGCGGCAGACTGAAAATCGACGACATCGTGAAATATGCCGCATAGCACGCAAACTTTGTTCTTTTAAAATTCTGAACCATAAAAATCCTCCAAATAAGATTTCACGAAAAATAATATATCACACCCTCCCCCACTTTGCAATGATTAAATAAAACAATATAAAAAGCGGACTGAAATCGTTTGATTTCAGTCCACCCAAAAGCTAATAGTTCTCTCAACATTTCCTTTTTAGTTTCATCAGTGCAAAAATCTTTATCCTTTTCCTTTCGTCATTCCTTCTGCAATTCAATGCATTTTTAGTGAAGACATCTCCACTTTTGGCAAGGAAATTTCTCGTCCAAACCATTCTTTTTTCCTTTTTTCAATCAAGAAAATATTGAGAAAACAAAGGCGATTGGCAAGGATTCTTCTTCACGAAAAGAGAAGAAAAGGTCGAAAAATGTCGAAAAATAAAGGATTTTGGCAAGGATAGAACTAATCTTGCGAAAAGTTAGTGGTCAAGGTCTCTCTTGCGACAAAAAAGAAGACCTTGGTCATCGTTTCCGATGACACAAGGTCTTCAAAATTACTATATTATTCGCTTTTGCAGTGATTTATCTAATCGAGAAAGGATAAAAGAAATTGCCCCGAAGAGGATAAATCATTTTTGCTAAAACATATGCGATTATTCCCACTCATTAAACCCCGAAAAGCCAAAAGCCTTGCAGTTTCAAGGATTTTGGCTTTTTCCATTTCCGTTGTTCCGCATAATGTTCCGCAGATTTTAGGCGTTTTTGAAGTTCCCAAAAACCAATAGAAACCAAGTAAAACTTTTTTTCTTTGTCAATCCTTGTTCCTTAACCTTTGCTCTTTGTGCAGAGGGTGGCGGCTGTGTGTGGTGGCTCTGCAAACTATGATTTCAAAATCGGAATTGAAGAGGTCAAAAGTTAGAATGCCTCTCAAAGGCTCTAAAATGCCCTACAATCGATTTTATACCCCTCTTAGGGTAGAGATACCACCCAAGAGCAAAACACCTCTTAAAACGCATCTAAACGCCCTCTGTGGCGTTTGCCCTATTTTAAGATGGAGGAAGCGGCGGAGGCGGCTCTGTGTGGTGTCCTACAAACAAAAAGAAAACCACCCTTGCTCTGTCCTACAAGAGAAAGGGTGGTGGCAGCAGGGTTCGGCAAAGCGGCAGCGGCACTTCTTACTTAAACATCTTATCTATTCCGCTAATTACTTCCTGTATCTTCTTTGTTGCTTCATCTTCAACAGTTAAACTAAAATCAACCTTGTATTTCTCCATTTCCATTCTTAGTGCTTTAACTGCCTGTATCTCTCTTTCAAGTTCCATTGCAAGGCGGTCTAACTCTCTATATTCTAATTGCATAGCTATTTCTTGATGGTGCTTATTAAAAGCATCTGTAAGGTCATAAACGCCGCTTTTTTTATCACTTCCATCTGCATAACTAATAGCAAGTTTAGATGGTCGGTGCATTAAGTAAGTTCTTTCAAAATGGGTCATTTTTATTATCTCCTTTATCATTTTTTAGGGATTGGTTTTTAATCAATAAATAGGGATTGGCTTTTATTAAGTAATAGGGAGCGGGACTTATCAAATAATAGGGAACTCTTATAAACTATGATAATCAAACCCTATTCAAAGTCTTACATCAAAATATTAACAATCAATAGTATTATAAATATTTCTTGTATGTCCTAATTCATCCCTATAAGTTGTAATTGTTATCAATCCTTGTTCTTTTAATTTACTATTATAACTACTAATTTTATCTATCTGCGAATGTGAATTAACAGAGTAACCAATAGCAGATAAAAACTGCTTAGCAGTAAAGTCTTGTTTTATTCCCGCTTTCTTTGCAAGGGAACAATAGTATTTCAAGTAAATATAATACTTGCATAATAGGTTATCTTGCTCTTTCCGCAAATAAGAAACTTCTTTCTCAGTAAGACGAACAAAACAATTATTATTACTTCCACTTATTACACTACTATACAATGTAATAACTTTATTTGTCTTATCAATAGAAAGAAACTTCTTGTATTCATCATTTTTCAATAGCCTATCAAGTGTTTGTGCGGAGTAGGGGAGCAACGCCGCAAGTTTAGGTATTGAAGTATAGTTGATAGTATCATAAGCCTTTGTGGCGGGGTTGTAGTCTGCCAAATCATAGAGGGAGAACAGATGCAGATAATTTACATCTGCATCAGGCTTGAAGTTTAGATAGTATATTTTCATTGCCGGCGGGTCTGCTCTCTCTGCTTCTTTCTCTCTTGGTTTATCTTTAGATGGGCGGCGGCGTGTTCTGCCTCTGTCATCCATTGGAGATTTGAAGCTTTATTGTTTCGGCGGTTGGTGTCCCTGTGATGCACTATTGGTTTATCTTCGGG
>JAZQYU010000016.1:0-23577 GCA_045633685.1 Acutalibacteraceae bacterium
CCACCGTAGGTAAATCTCTTGCCTACTGTTTTGAAGGTTTCCTTGATTGTGTCACCAAGCTTACCTGAGAAAAGTGACGGCTCTGTAGATGAATCATAAGTGAATTCACCGGGCTCTGCGCAGAACTCCACAACCTTACCCTGCTCAACGATGATCATACACTGACCGTCGGCAACAGCAATGCCTGAGCCGTTGGAAATCACGTTATCGTTGCCTTTTGTGTTGGAGGAACGGCCGCCTACACGCTTCTGTCCCTTGACCATAAGCACATCGTTTTCGAGTGAATCGCAGTAGAAAAACTCCTTCCACTGGTCAGCCAACACTCCGCCAAGTGCGCCTATGCCTGCTTTAATAAGTCCCATATTAAAATCTCCTTTCGGTTCTGATAATTAAATTTTATCATAGGAAAATCAGTTTATCAATAATATTCATTAAAAATTAACAAAAAGAGCCATACCTCTGCAACAGCACAGGCACAGCTCAGAAAATTAAAATTCTGTGATTTCGATTTTTTCAATAACAACGTCATCAAAGGGTTTGTCAAGCATATCAACTCTTGTGGTTGCGATAGCGTTGACAACGTCCATACCCTCATAAACCTGACCAAAAACACTATGTTTGAAGTCAAGCCAGGGAGTACCGCCCACAGCCTCATAATCAGCAACTGTCTGCTCGGGGAAACCGCCCTGCTCACCTAACTGCTTCATCTGAGAAAGAAGTCTTGAATCAACGCTTGAAGCCTGAACGATGAAGAACTGGCTGCCGTTGGTGTTGGGGCCTGCATTTGCCATTGAAAGAGCACCGTTGAGGTTGTGGAGATTGAGGTCAAACTCATCCTCAAAGGAGCTGCCCCAGATGCTTTCACCGCCGCGGCCTGTGCCTGTGGGGTCACCGCCCTGAATCATAAAATCGTTGATTACACGGTGGAAAATAATGCCCTCATAGTAACCGTTTTTAGCATGAGTTGTGAAGTTTTCAACTGTTTTGGGTGCCTGCTCGGGGAAGAGCTTGATTTTGATAACTCCTCTGTTGGTTGTCATAATTGCAACCATATCGCCCTTAGCGGGCATTGAAAGCTGTGAAGCCATAATAATTACCTCCGAATGTTTTAAAATTAACATTGAGATTATACCACCAAAAGCAGGTAATATCAAGTGTAAAATGCAATTCAGAATTCAAACAGATTTCGTAACTAATGATGTTGCACCACTATTTTAATACTGCTTAGCCGTGCATCGCAAACCCTCCCGGTAGCAAAAATAGCATATTTTAGTCAAGGTGCAGGATTTCACCAAGGTGGAGTGAGTAGATAAGCGTACAGTCAACAGGAATTCCCGTGCACTCGGCGAGAGCGCGCTCATACATTTTGAGCTGATTATGATATCGTTTACCAAGGTTTTCAATATTCTTCACCTTGTCTGTCTTATAATCAACTATGACCCACTTTCCATCTCTGAGAAATGCACAATCGATATAACCCTGAACAACAATAGGCTCGTCAGCGGACAAATCTGAAATGTCAGGATATATTTCTTTTGCAGGAACAGTAAAGGTAACTTTCTTTTCCCGTAAAAGTGTGTCTGAAGCTGCAATTTCCTTCGCAAGTTCGCTTTGGAAGAAGCGTGAAAGTGAATCAAAATCAAGAACCTGTTCCTCGGCGTCAGAAAGTCTGTTGCTTTCAACCATAAGCCTTGCCTGCTCTTTTACACCTACATCAAGAGAATAGTCATAAAACTCCATAAATTTATGCACCGCCGTACCCTTGGAAGCAGAAGTCATACCGTCTTTAAGAATAAAATCGGGCTTCATAGTAGCAAAATATTCCATATTGTCGGCTGTTTTTTCAAGCTGTGAGGGTGAAATTTTGGCAACGATGTCAGAGAGATCTCCGTATGGATAAGTATAGCTTAATCTGTTTTTCAACAACTCAAGAAGCTCTTCGTCAACACTTGCCTCAACGTCTTCATTTTCTACTGTTTCCGAATGGAGAATATCGCAATATTTAATCACACCGAGAGCGGATTCACTTTCTAAATTGCCGTAAGGATTGGCACCCATAGGCAGCATAAAATCAGGATGTCGTACAGATGAAAGCAGAAGCCAGTCTGCAATAGATTTGCAGGAAAGCACCTTATACGGATGGAGTTTTTTATCACCGGTGAGAGACGAAGAAATACCCAATATTTTTTTATCGGGGTTATCTTCCCTGAGAATACACACAAGCTGCTCTTTGGCTCGGGTAAGAGCAACATACAGCACGCGCAACTCTTCGGAACGCTCCGAACGCTCCTGAGCAAGCTGCACAGCCTTCTGAGGAAGAGTATCAAAGCGACGGTATGAATCAATTCGCCTAAAGGCAATACCATCCACAGGATGGAAAGAAACGTTGTTTTTGAGGTAGTCATCGTTAAAGCGAGCTGAGCAATCGGCAAGAATGCACACAGGGAACTCAAGACCCTTGCTTTTGTGAATGCTCATAATTCTCACAACGTTTGCAGACTCGGAAATTTCATTAGCAATTTCCATATCACCGCGTTGTTTTTCAACACGGTCAATAAAACGGATGAATCCCGATATACCGATGTGACCTGCCTGCTCATACTTCTGTGCATAATCAAGCAAAAGAGCAAGGTTAGCACGGCGCTGTGAGCCGTTTGGCATAGCACAGACAAGTGCATCATAACCCGTAACATCCAGAAGCTCGCGCACAAAATCACCTGCACCAAGGGTGGCGCTGAGGGTACGCAGAGTTCTGAGACAGGATATAAAATCACGGCATTTTCGGCTACCCTGCTCTGCTGCCGCAACAACACAGGAATAATATGAAGCTTTACGGTTTTCAATTCGGTACGCCGCAAGGTCATCGGGCGTGAAGCCAAAAGCGGGAGAAAGCATTGTTGTAACAAGAGGGATATCCTGCTGAGGGTTATCAACAGCACGCATAAAAGCAAGCACTGTTTTAATTTCGGTTGCATCAAAAAAACCGTTACGGCTTGAAATGTGACAAGGAATGCCTTTTTCATTGAGAACAGAAGAATAAATTTCTGCCTTGTTTTTAGTGGAACGAAGAAGAATACAGAAATCCTTGTATTCCGCTTTACGCTGAGCATCGCCGTCCTTGACAGTTAAGCCGCTATCGATAGCAGACTGAATATAATCGGCAATATATTCAGCTTCAAATGTTCTGTCAACCTTTGAGGTCGAGTCAGAAATAATATGAATTTCGGCATCAGGGGTTGACCTTGGCTCATATGATGCCTTGGCCTTAAGAGCTTCATTTTCATCATAATCCAGCTCCCCTGCCTTTTCACTCATAAGCTGGCTGAAGGTGAAATTGACATAATCTGTTACACCCTTGCGGCTTCTGAAATTAAAATCAAGGTTTATTCGGGCAGGATAATTACCATCAACATAAGCAGCAAGTGCTTTTCGTCTGTTGAGAAAAATTGACGGCATTGCCTGACGGAATCGGTAGATACTCTGCTTGACGTCACCTACCATAAAGAGATTTGATTCATCATTTGATACAGCCTTAAAAAGAATGTTCTGCGTTTCGTTGATATCCTGAAATTCGTCAATCAGAATTTCATCAAACTTCTGTGAAACCGCACGGGCAAGAGCAGTTTTGACAGGGTTGCCGTTTTCATCCACATCTTCTACAAGAAGCTTCACGGTGTAATCCACAACATCACTGAAATCCACACCGTTTGCCGCAGCTTTGAGGGCGGAGAACTCCTTGGCAAAAGCTTTGACAAGGTCAACAAGCTTTTGCACAACGGATAGCAGAAATTCAACATCTTCCTTGAATTCGGCATCGGTGCAGCAAAGAAGCTTCGGAAGGCGCTTTGTCATAATTTCGACAACCTCGGCTTTGATTGCTTTGGCTCTGGGGCCGTAGGTTGTTTCTTTTCGGGCAATTACACCTGAACGGAATTTCTGCGCGTATTCACAAATTTCTTCCCAGGTGCCGTTATCAATAACAGAGATAAATCCGTCAAAATATTCTTCATATTCACCAAAAAGAGGAGCAAATTTAACATAAGCCTCGGGATCATCGGCTTCAATGGCATCAATTGCGCTTTTGGAAATCACACGGCAATAATCTACCATATCCCTGACATAATCAATAACAGTTGCCCCCCAGGGACTATTGAGTATTTCAGTAGGATTTTCATAAGGAGCCACGAGAGAATCAAGCCATTTTTCAGAAAAAGGAAAAGCCCTTGAATTTTCGTAAAGAGAAGTAATTATTGCGCTGAGTTTTGAATCGTCACCTGAAGTTACAAACAGATCAAGCAGTCTGCGGAACGCCTCGCTGTTTTCATTGTAAGCCTTTTCAATTACAGCATCGGCGGCATCTGACTGCATCAAATCAAGCTGAGTCTGCTCAAGAAGCTTAAAATCGGGAGAAATGCCAAGTTGCTGAAAATTCTCCCGCACAAGCTCACCGCAAAAGCTGTCGATAGTGCTGATGTGTGCAAAGGGAAGCAACATTCTCTGACGGAGAAGGTGCTCGTTGTCCGGCTCAAGTTCAAGTCGTTTCTCAATAGCCGCAGCTATTTTTTCACGCATCTGAGCTGTTGCGGCTTTAGTGAAGGTAACAATCAGCAAACGATCAGCGGAGCAAGGATTTTCCTTATCCTCAAGACGGCGGATTACCCTTTCAACAAGAACAGTTGTTTTGCCTGAGCCTGCCGCCGCAGAAACAAGAATTGTTCCGTTGCGGGAATCAATGGCCTGCTGCTGTTCTTTAGTCCATTGAGGCATTTTCTTCACCGTCCTTATCTCCTAAAAGTATAAAGCATTCATCATCTGAAAGCTTTTCAATTTCTTTTCTTTTGTCATCAGGTTCAAAACCGCAGACAGTTTTATAATCGCAATATTTACACGCATCAGCGTACGCACTTGATGTACTCTGGCTGAATACCGGCTCCGCCTGAATTTTGCCCTGATGAAGGCTGTTGCCCATTTCACAGAGAATCTGCTCAACCTTATTGCTCAGGAGGCTCATTTCCTTAAGGCCGATAAGGCTGCCTGTGAACACACTCTTCTTTTCATCGTATTTAACAGGAATAAACACACCCGATTTATTGTTATCCATACCAATGATTACACGGGAATCATCAAGCACCATACCGTTCATACGGCAATCCTTCATCTGCTGACTAAGAATTTCATCATCGGTAGCATCTCTGCCAAGGTCGGCAACGGTTGCTTTAACAGGCATATACAAAATTCCGGCAGGCGAAATGTTTTCGTATTTGCCTGTGCCGTTTTTCCAGATAGCAAAAAGATAGATGAGCATCTGCATATTAAGGCCGTAAAAAACATCACTGAGTTGGAAGTTTTTGCCGCCTGATTTGTAGTCAACAACTCTGACAAATTTTTTATCATCAAGGGTCATCATATCCACCCTGTCGACGGAGCCTTTGAGCCTGAGCGTTCCGTCCGAAAGTTCAACCACAAGAGGCTTGACTTCACTATCATTATCAATAGGCAATTCAAAGTCAACAGGCACAAAATCACTTACAGAAAACTCTCTGATAAGCCTTTTAACAACGGCACACACAGTTTTTCCAAGGCTCATATAAAGGTAATTGAATCTTTCGCTGTGCTCCTGCTCTGCACTCATATTCACAGCAAAGTAGCCTTCAAGAAGCTCAAACACTTTTTTATCAATTTCAGCTTCTTCCATTTGACAAAGGGCTTCACTGCCGTGGGTTTTAATCAGAGTTTCAAGCACATAATGAATTACCGTGCCCTTTTGCATCGGGTCAAGCTCGGCAACGCGTGCCGGCTTTGCCTGAATTCCGTATTTGCAGAAATATTCAAACGGACATTTATAATACGTTTCAACCCTTGTTGCGGACATATACATATCCCTGCCGAAAAGCTTTTTTGCAACATTCTTATCTTCAATCACGAATTCTTTTTTATCGGCGGCACGCTTCAATGCCCTGAGCTTATCCTTATATGTATCATCTTTTTCAAAGTAAGACCTGAGGGTTGTGACCACACTATCGGGATTTCTCCACCCCTTTGCCATAATCTCAAAGGACGCTTTGGGGCTTCGGAGAAAATCCGTTTTTTCGATGAGTGATGTATCAACAGTTTTAACCTGCGTGAAGATTTTTTTAATCTGTGAAATCAGCTCCGAAGGCGCAAGCTCAGAGCCTGAAATATTTTTGGAGCTGTATGACAAAAACAGCTTGTGGGTTGCACCGCAGAGAGTTTTGTATGAAATAAATCTTTCTTCCATAACATCCTCATCCGCCTGCTGACCAAGGTCTATTCCGAATGATTTAAGCTGCTCTCTTTCACTTCGGGACAAAACCTTTTTGTTAAGCTGAATATACGGGAATACGCCATCATTGACACCAACGGCAAAAATCACCTTGGGTGATGAAGTCAGTACACGCTCTGCAGAGCCGATGAGAACCTCATCAAGGCCTGAGGGCAATACACCGATTGTGAAACGGGAAACCATGGTGTTAAACAATTCTTCAAAGCGTTTTGCGGTAAGTGTTGTGCTTTTGAGCACATTGGCGGTATCATCAAGAATCTTAATCAGAATTTCCCATATTCTCTCCTGCTCAAGAGCCAGCTCCGGTTCACCGTTTTCTCTGAGGTCAAGGGCAATTTTTTTAAGATTTTCCGCAACTTTAAAATCACATAGTAAATCGTAAATACCCTCTGCGGCAGAAAGACCGTTGATATTTTTAAACTGAGCTCTGAGTTTTGAAAGCGGGTATGTTACAGCTTTACGGGAGCAGTTGATTTTTTCAAGAATTTCCGCGTGACGTTCAAGCATTTCACAGCCAAGCCCGTCAGGATGACCCTTAAAGTCCTCACACCAACGGTTGCCGTTGATTTTCCACATCACGGCATAGTTTTCAAGAGATGAAATATCATCCTGAGAAAGATTTGTAAGACCTGTTTTCAAAAGACGCATTACATTTTCAGTGCTGAATCCGTCACAGGCGATTTTAAGCGCAGCATTCACAAAATTAATGAGCGGCTGAGTCATTATGGGCTGACGTTTGTCAACATATACGGGAACACCAAACTTTTTAAGGCTGGCCTTAACCCCCGCTTCATATTCAGAGCTGTTACGACCGATAACAGCAATATCACGGCAACGATAGCTTTCTTCACTTATAAGACGCTTGATATTCGAAGCTACATAATCGCATTCCGCCATAAAGCTTTCGGCACGGCAGATCACAATGTCGTTAACTTCATTTTCATATTTCACAGGAACAATTGAATAAAGCTGATTTTCAAGGTGAGAAAGCTCGGGAGAAGCGTAATAATCGCCTTTGCTTACTTCAATCACATTCACAGGAGGCATCGCGCATTTTTCATTGAGGCTGAACAGCTTCCTTGCAGTTCTTCTTGTGTGGGCAAAAACGCTGTACTTTTCGTGAAGACCTGAAATTTTATCTGTACAAACCGTCACAAAAATATCCTCGGCTCTCGGAAGAATATCACCGAGAACGGTCATTTCCTGAGCCGTGAAGCCGCGGAAGCCGTCAACAAAAACAGTTTTGCCGCTGAACCAATCAACCTCATCTATCATACTGTGAAGGCGGTCGAGTGAGGTTTCATCGTCAAACCAGCTTTGCTCCAAAAGAGCAGAATACGCTCTTGAAATAAGAGAAAGCTCTGAAACCTTACTTTTTAAAATACTATCGGCCATATCTTCACAGGAATTAAATAAATCATCAGCCGAAACGGCACATTGACGTAATTCCTTTATCATACCCATCATTTCTGTGATGAAGCCCTGAGAATACTTGCTCTTTGAATATAAATCAAGCTTACCACTCACCTGTTCAAGAGCAAGGGACATCATCACAGCGCGGATGCTGTCATCAATTTCGGGAAGATTTGAGCTTCCGTAAATTCTCAGCAAATGCTTTGCAAGAAAGGTGAAGCTGAAAACGCTGACCTTATCTGCCTTCCGGGCACCCATCTGAGATATTATATTTTTTTCAGTTTCAAAAGAATATTGTTCCGGCACAAGGAGAAGAATATCCTTTTTGCCCGAATCAATAAGCTTTTCAATTTCAGTATAAATTCTTTGAGTTTTGCCGCAACCGATACGGCCTGTTACCAAATGAAGCATTGTATCACCCCGATAGTGTGATTATATCAAATTACAAAAAAATTATCAACTATCACTGTACCGAATAGAGGGCTGAAGTTAATTTTCTATATTTTAAAAATAGAAATGCTTTTAAATCCAAATCAGCAGTTTAATCGACATTGTTCGTGCGTTTTGTCGGTTATTGGACACTTTTAATTGACAAGTGCATTATTTTAATATATAATGTATACATTGAATGTTTTGATTAAAAGGATGTGTATTGGTGAAACATAATCTCTCAACCGTTAAAGATCTTGTTAATTTTGCGGCAGAAAGCTACGGCAACAGGTGCTTCTGCAAATTTTTGCGTGAAGAAAAAATCTGCACTAAATCTTTTGAAGAATTCCGTGAAGATGCTTTTGCTGTAAGCAGATATATCAAAACCAAGAAAAAAGAAAAAATGCATATTGCCTTCATCGGCAAAACCAACTATGAATATATAGCATGTCTCACAGGTATGATTTGCAGCGGCAATGTGGTTGTCCCCTTTGCTCCCGATATCTGCATTGACGAAGCCTGTGAGCTTTTCCGCGATGCAGACATTGAGATGCTTTTCTGCGAGGAAGAATTTATTCCTACAGCAGAAGAAATCTGCAACAGATACGACGGAATAAGCAAGGTTGTCTGTCTTGGTGATCAACAGTGGTTTGATGATATTTTCAAAAAGTATTCTTCTGACTCAGAATATGCTCACCTTTCTGACATTGAAATTGACCCTGATGCTTGTTCACTGATTATTTACACATCCGGCACAACAGGTGAAAGAAAAGGTGTTATGCTTTCAAACAGCAACCTCACCTCAAACTCTTGTTACGATACATATAAGGCAGACGATGATGAGGTTATCCTTTCACTTCTGCCTATGCACCATGTTTTCTGTTATGCGTGCGACGTGCTCAAAAGCCTTTATGACGGAAACGAAGTTTGTCTTAACGGGGCTTTGATTAACCTTTATAAAAATATGCTTTTGTTTGAGCCTACAAATGCTCGTATTGTTCCCCTGCTTTGTAAAGCAATTCTCACAAAAATTAAAATTTCCGAAAGAAAACACCCTGAGCTCTCACCAAGAGAAGCGGCTGAACTTGTGGTTGGCAAACGCTTAAAAAGGTTCATTGCAGGCAGCGCATTTTTAAGTGCATCCATAATTGACGGCTTTGAAAAGTACGGAATTACAGCCCGTCAGGGTTACGGAATGAGTGAGTGCAGTCCAAGAATCACCACTTCTGATTTTTCGGAAAGACATAAATATTCAAATGGTGTACTCACGGGTGTTGATGATGTCAGAAGTGTTGACGGTGAAATTCAGGTTAAAGGCCCTTCAGTTATGTTGGGTTATTACAAAAAACCTGAAACAACTGCAGAAACATTTACATACGACGGTTATCTTCATACGGGTGACCTCGGATATATTGAAGACGGCCATATTTACCTTGTCGGAAGAAAGAAAAATCTAATTATTCTTTCCAACGGAGAAAATATTTCACCTGAAGAAATTGAAAACAAATTCATTGACGACGGCATAGTTAGGGAAATCGTTGTTTATGCCGAAGGAGACAGCATTGTTGCAGAAATATATCCTGATGAACAGTTAGTTGACGGAATGAGCTTTGACGACGTCAGAGACGAAATAGACCGAATTGTCACCCGCGTGAATTCCGAAGCAAAAACCGACAGACAGATAAGCACCTTCAAAATCAGAGAAAAACCTTTTGACAGAACAACAACAGGAAAAATCAAAAGAGCTCAATTCAATTTTTCGGAGGAATAAAAATGGTTATCAAAACTTTGCCCAACGGTGAACAGGTAAACGCCTACCCTATCTCCAACTCTCAGCAGATGATGTTTCTCATGTCGCTGAAATACGGCTCCGGTTATCCCGTTAACAACATCGGATGCGGATACTATTGGAAAGGCGAAATGGACATCGACATTATGAAAGAGTCCATTTATGAAGCCATTGAGCGTTGCGACACTATGCGACTTCGCTTTGCAACCGACAAAATGCACAAGGTTGTTCAGTATGTTGTTCCGAAAAGTGAGCTTCAGATAGAAGAATGGGATTATTCTCACCTCACTGTTGAAGAAGCAGAACCAATGCTTACTGCAATTTCCAGAGAAAATATCCCTATGTTTAACTGTGAGATTCACAAAATTGTCATCATAAAATTTGCTGACGGATATCACGGACTTTTCACAAAATTCCAGCACCTTGCAATGGATGCATATTCTGTTAAAATATTTATAAATGATATTATTGAAATTTATCTCAGCAAAGCAAAAGGTATGCCTTATCCAAAACCGATGAGAGAATACATCCCCGTGCTTGAAAAAGAGCTTGAATATCAGGAATCTGACCGTCACGAGGCAGACAGACAATATTGGTTTGACTCCCTTGCAAAAGCGGATGAACCGATTTTCACTGACTATATGATTGATAATCGCCTTAAAAAGCAACAAGCTAAAAATCCCGGTCAGAGATATGCAGATATTCATTCAGGACTTCCCGATGCTGATATTTTCAAAAAGAGTATGAGCGCAGAAGACAGTGAAAAAATAATGAAGTTCTGCGAAGAAAATAATCTTTCAATTTTTTCGGTTATTTCAATGGGTGTGCGCACTGCCCTTTCCTGTTTCAACGATAATCAGGAAGATGTTTCTTTTAAAATGATCATCAACCGCCGTGGTACTGTTGCAGAAAAGAAATCAGGCGGTCTGAGAATAAACTTTCTGCCTATGAGAAGCATAATCAAGCCCGAAGAAACCTTTGTTGAAGCTGTTCAGAAAATTTCAGCAATACAGAACGAAATGTATCTCCATTCAAGCCTCAGCTTTTTGGAAACCCTCAAAGAAAGGCATAAATCTATGCCTAAAAGCGCAAAATTTGACTCAACCTATGACAGCTTCGGTCTTTCGTATCAGCCTCTTATGAAAATCAAGAGTATTGATGAAGAAATGAAAAACACAGCAAAGAGTATATGGTACAATAACGGTGCAACGATGATACCTCTTTATGTAACGATCAAGCACCGTTCAGTTGATAACGGTCTTGATTTTGTGTTTGAATACAGACAGCAGCCCGAAGCCGAATATGACCTGCGAATTCTTTTCCAAAAAATCGAAAGCGCTCTGCTTCTCGGTGCAGAAAACCCGAACATAACAGTAGGAGAAATACTAAACATAATTCAACTTACAGATAAAGAAAGGAACGGTAAACCTTTATGCAGAAACTCGAACAGCTTATTGAACTCATTGAAAACTACGTGGAAGTTGACGAAATCAAGGCTGAAGACAATTTCCGCCTTGATCTCGGGATGAGCTCATTCGACACAATGTGTCTGGTAAACGACATTCAGGATACTTTTGGTGTTGGGCTGCAGGCGGTTGATTTTGTTAACCACAAAACAGTTGGTGAAATGGCCGAATATCTCGATACAATTTGCTGACATAAAATAAGATTCCCCTTGAAGCACTTCATTTATGCTTCAAGGGGATTTTTTATATTACGTTTATCTGGCAGCTTTTCATCGTCTGCAAAGCAGCATTGTGAGATTCAGGCGTTACGCCTGCGCAACAGTCGGTAACAACGGAAATTTCATTTTCGGGAAAGCTCGCTTTGAGAAGGAGAGCGTTTGACACAACGCAGATATCTGTGCAAAGACCCAAAATTTCAAGAGAAAACTCTTCCCCTGCCCTGTCACGAATCAGCTTGGGCAAATCTACCGATCCGAAGGTAGGCTTTTCAACAGAAACATAATCCTTGCCTTCAAGTGCAGACGCTACATGACTGTAAAGCTTCCAACCGTCGGTGCCCTTGATGCAGTGAGGCACGGGAAGCTTTTTGCCCTCGGCTGTATTCATATAATTTTCCGAATGAGTGTCATAGGTCACAAAGATATGACCGTCAAAGGAACTGATTTTTTTGACAACATTGGGAACAATGGCAACGGCTTCGGCTGAGCCGAGAGCACCGTCAACAAAATCCTTTTGCATATCCACAACAACGAGAACTTTATTCATACAAAAACTCCTAAACAAATAGAATTGCTAATCAGTGTATGTATTAGTTATTATATATTTTCCTTCCGTTCTGGTTTCAGGCAATTTCTCTGCAACATTATTATCTTCATCAAAAATAATATAACAATGCTTAATCCCAAGCAAGCCTTCTTTTACACCCAAAACCAAATTATCACCTGGCAATAATTTATCACAAGAGTGTGTAGGAACCATTATTCCATATTCCTCACCTGACACCTTGAATGTCAATTGAGTATTTCTGTTATAACCAAAATTCCAGAGGATAAACTCACCGCGACCCTTTCCAAATTCAACCACATCAATAGCTGTAGTTTCTATAATCTGCTCAGGTAAATTATCAAAAGCCCGGTTTACACTCCTTGCACCAAAAAACAGTGATAACCATAACAAACCTGCAATTAACAGCAACTCAATTCGTCTGTTTACTTTGTCATCTTTAGTGCTGAAAGCATATACAACAACCAATGATATTACCGCAATCAACAAACCAACAGTAGTCAATGAATCTAACTCAAAGAACCAAAGTGAATCTTTAATTAGAGATGAGCCAACCGAAGCAACAAGCAGAACAACTGTTATCCATTTCTTTCTTTTGTGCAAGAAAAATACGGACAAAATTATCAAAGCAACCGAAACAATGAAATTCATAGCTTCACATCCTACTACTTTGCTAATTATTTTGCTAACAAATCATTCTTCTTGATGAAGTCGATTGTTTCGTCAACGGTGGTAAAAGCAAGAGCAACGCTTGTATCGGCAGCACCGTAGTAAATTGCAATTTTACCACTTTCGCTGTCTGCAAGAGCAGCGCAAGGGAAAACAACGTTGGGCACGTCACCAACGAACTCATACAATTCATGAGGAGCAAGAAGGAAGCAATCTGCTCTGTGAAGCACCTTCCAGGGCTCGTCCTTATCAAGAATTGCGGCACCCATAGCGTAAGTGAAACCGTTGCAGCTTGTGAGCACACCGTGGTAGAACATAAGCCAGCCTTCGTCAGTTTCAATAGGTGTGGGGCCTGCACCGACCTTGGTCATTTCCCAGTTCTTTTCGGGCTTCATAACAAATCTGTGTTTGCCCCAATATGTAAGGTCCTTACTGTGGCTTAAGAAAATGTCACCGTAGGGAGTATGACCTCTGTCACAGGGTCTGATGAGAAGAAGGAACTCATCGTTAACCTTTCTCGGAAAAAGAACACCGTTACGGGCAACGGGATAGCAGGCATCCTCAAGCTGAGTCCACTCTTTGAAATCGGTGGTATAAGCAATACCGATAGTTGTGCCGTGGGGGGTAAGATTTACCCATGATAGATAATATTTGCCGTCAATTTCACAAAGACGAGGGTCATATCCGCGGAAAATAACCTTTTCTTCAAGTTCCCAGTTAATAGCATCCTTACTGTAACCAACCACAAGCGTATGGTCGCGGCTCATAACGTCAACTCTGAAAACGCCTGCGAAGCCGTCACCATAAGGCACAACGGCAGAGTTGAAGATACTGTTTGCCATATAGAGGTTGTCTCTTGTGATAATGGGGTTGCCGTCATATCTCCACACGGGGTAACGGTAGCCTTCAGGCTTATCCTGCCAAGGGATGTTTGGAATGTTTGCTCCGATAATTTTTGCCATAGTAATTCTCCTTATTTTGCTTTGTACATCATAATAACTGCTTTTGGTGTTTCATTGATTGTTAGGTCTATTCCGTATTTCATAAGATCAGCACCGGTGTATTCATTTTTGATTTCGGGCTTATCGTAATCATATACTTCATAAACTGTTTTGCTTTCAAGCCCGTTTAAAACAAGATGATAATTGTTTTCTGCAACATTTTCACGCTTATAAATAATCGCCATACCTTCCCTTGCATCGGTGTCAAACTGCATTGCAAGATACTTTTCGGTATCAAGTCCGCCCGGAGTCAACGGATAGTAATTGCCGACCATATACGGTCTGATATCGTAATATGAAAGCTCCTGAGAGCAGGAAATTATGTTTGTGCGGTCAGCGTATTCACTATAAACATATGCGCAGGTTCCGTTGTAAGGATACCAGAATGAAATTCCGAAGGTCTGCGCCTGAGTTGCCTGAAGAATGTCGGGCTTTGAGTTGCCCTCGCCGTCCATACAGTTGTAGTCACTTCTCCACAATGGTATTGACCTTCTTGCAGTTTCAATATCAAGACGCTTGCCGCCTGAAGCACAGTTGTCAATTTTGAGACCGGGAATTTCTTCGATGAGTGTATCAAAGAATCTATAGAGATTTGAAACATAGTGATTTTCGGTTATACCCTTTCTGCCGTCTGACCACTGTTTATCTGCCTGCTCCCAAAGAGGAAGCGGAATGAAATTGCTGTCCAATCTCAGGCACTTGACTCCGTTGAAGCGAAGTGAGTCAATCATAAAGTCAGTAATGTATTCAAATGCCCCTTCGTTTGCAAAGTTAACAATATTTACTTCCTCATTGTCGGAATTCAAAATAATCCAACCGTCGTGCTTTATGCACTCATTATATATTACTGTGTCTTTGCAGCAACGTTCAATTTCATACCAAAGGAGAAGCTCCATTCCTTTTTCTTCAAGTGCTTGTGATACTTTTCCCAGTCCGTCAGGGAAAATTTCAGGGTCAGCATACCAATTGCCGACGCTGTCATACCAGTTGTTTTTAATGGGATACCAGCCGGCATCTACCCAACCATAGTCAAGAGAACAAGCCCATTCCTCAGGAATATTTTTTATGTTTTGCAAAACCTGAGCTTCAGTTGCTCCCGGTGCCTCAACGCCGATTCCGGTTGTTGTGACCTGTTTTGTGCCTTCAGGCACGACACAGTCAACAACGTGTTTTCTGTAGCAATTAAAGCCCTTGACCGCGTTGTCGGACTTATAGAAAGTGAGTGAAATCAAGGGTGAACGCACCTCTTCACCGGGAAGAAGATAACCCTTTAACGTTTCTTGCTTTGCCTCAACCTTGGCGCCGCCAATTGTCTGAGCAAGAGAGGTGTACCACTGACCTGACCAACCCACTGCAAGCACTGCACCGCAGTCCTTACCCACAATGTTAAAATACGGCAAAAACGACTCCGTTCTGCCACCGTTGGCAGAAAATTCCATAGGAATCAAAGCAAGGCTTGATTTCATCGTTTCAAAGTCATCTGCTTCTGAAAAAGAACCATTGGAAAAATAAGCCTCGGTTTTTCCGCCCGTGGGAATCACGCTGTCCATAGCATAAAACTTTGAAACCTTGGGAGAGTTTTTATCTCCGCTGTTTTTAACATAAACTGTCCAGTCACATGAAGCTGTGCTTTCATAAATCGTTGCTTCAACTGTTGCAACAATATCACTCTTTTTGTGTGAAACAGTGATGTAGGTGGTTTTGCCTCCGCGGTAAACTTCACCAATTTCACTTTCTTCACCGAAAGAAAATTCCCAGCTTTCTATATTTCTTCTGAAATCTCTGCCACCTACAGAAAAAGTATAAGCCGGATTTTCGGTGGTAAGAATATTATCTTCAAACCATTCACGGCAAAGAGCCTTATCTTCCTCAGAAGTCCTGATTGACTGAGCATCAACAGAGTCAAAATAAAACTCCGAAGTGGAGCTGATATCCACAGCAGCTCTGTCTACCCAAAGTTTAAAATTGGAATCCGGAACAGCAAATGAAGACACAATAAAAAGCAAAGCCTGAATCAAAGAAATAATTGCACGCATAAAAAAGCCTCCCTGAGTTTATGATTTTATTTTAGCATATATAATTGCTGTTTGCAAGGTTGCATTAAATCTAAAGCCTCGGTTACTGAACCAAGGCTTTAGTAATCAATAAATTTTTTGCGATTTAAACGAAATTTCATAGGTTCCGTAAATCCAGCAATTATCGGAATCCTTGATATATAACGGAACCTCAACTTTATTGATTCCGTCTTTGATTTCAATATCGGTCATATCAAGGCGAGCCTTGATATTGTCTGATTTGAGGTTTGCAAGTTCCTGCTCGCTGCCGTAAACGGTCACTCTGCTTATCTTGGATGATGTGAAATCAATTGAACGGTCAATAGGTGCATTTGAAATGCTGATGTTGTTACTCATCACATCAAAGCTACCCTGCTCCTGCTCGGGAACGGTAACCTTGACCGTTACAAACTCTGCTTCATTGTTGAGAACCCTGACGCCCTCAACAGCAGAAAGATTGATACGGAAGGTGTTGACACCGGGCTTAAGCGAAGTAAAGTCGATGTCGGCAACCTTGAGAACATCAGACTCTGTTCCGTTTTGCAGCAATGCTACACCGACTGTTTTGGGTGCGCATGAAAATTCCGGCTGATTTGTAATATAATTTGCGGGAGCACCTGCAAAGCCCACCGTAACGGGTACATTCACCTTTTTGTAAACAGGAATCGTAACTGTCATGGAAGCATTTTTTTCACCGTCAAAGGTAACAAAGCTCAACTCATTACCGTTTTGATCAACAGCATTAAGACCTGCGCTGAACGCGGTGCTTTTTTCAATGGGGTCTTCCACAGAAACTGTTGCAACAGCCTTGCTGAGCTGAGAAATTTCAAGTGCAGGGCCACCAACAAGAACGGTTTTGCGGTCAGTAATATAATCATCATCAGCTATAAAATCACCCTTTGTGATTTCGTCACCCTCAACCTTGACCTCAATGTTGGCCTGCACCTCTGCATATTCATCAAAATAAACATTGATAAATGAAGCGGAATAATTTTCAATAGTGAAGTTGGCATTTTCATTGACCTTGCCAACCTTGAGCTGAAGGGAATGATTGCCTGCGGAGGTAACAAGTGAGGTCGAGGCAGTAACCTTGAAATCCTGAGGAGTAATCAGCCTGCCGCCGATGAGATACTTGCTGCCGCTGATTGTGATGTCGATAGTATGATTGTTTTCACCGAACATTTTAAGCCCATACTGTGAAGGTACGCTGTTTTCAAGCTCGATTTCAACAGGTACATTCTCAACAACAACTTCTGTTTCGGGAGAGAACGCAATACAAACCGAAGCCCAGAAAACAACGGCAATTGCAAGAGAAAAGATCATAACAAATCTGTTGTCAGAGAGAAGATTGTGAAGATTGATTTTGTTCTTTTTCATTATTTTTTCTCCCCCTTATTGCGATAAAAGGTCAGCTTTTTCTGTTGACCTGATGTTGAAGGAGTAAAATATGAAGTGAGATATTCGATCAGAACACCGTCTGAAATATCTCTTTCGAGAACACCTTTATTAACAACAGAAATCTTGCCTGTTTCTTCAGACACAACAACCACAACAGCATCACTCTGCTCACTGACACCAATGGAAGCACGGTGGCGCGTGCCGAGGTCAGAGCTGATATTTGTGTTTTGTGTAAGAGGAAGAATACATCCTGCAGCAAGCACCCTGCCGTCGCGGATAATAACCGCACCGTCGTGCAAGGGTGAATTAGGGAAGAAAATACTTCCGATGATCTCTTTGCTCACCGCGGCATCTATTTTAACACCTGTTGAAACAACTTCGTTAAGAGCAATTTCACGCTCAATAACAATAAGAGCGCCTATTTTCTTTTCACTCATTTCATTACAAGCCTTGCAGATTTCAAGAACGGCCTTTTTCTGCCTGTTCTGCGAAACGGTGCTTCTGTTGTCAAAGCCCAACAGCCTCAGAACAGAAAAACGGCTTCTGCCCACGCTTTCAAGTGCGTGGCGCAATTCGGGAGCAAAAAGAATAACAAGAACAAGTATGAAGCTGCTCATAAGCATTTCAAACAGGTATGTACTTGCCTGCATACCGAGAGTTTTGATTATAAAATATGCCACAAGCACAAGAATAACGCCTTTAACAACGTGCAGGGCACGGCTCTCACGCAAAAACTTGATAAGCTTGTAAACAAGAAAAGCTACTATCAGAATGTCTATTGTATCAATAATAAAATCGTAAGAATATATGAGAGAAACAAGCTTTATCCATATATCAGACAGATTTGTAATAAAATTGTTCATATCCGACTCCAAAGTTTTAATTTATATCATTTTAACATACTGTTAATTTAATTTCAACCAAAAATCAAAGCTCATTTATAAGACAAACGCTGTGTGCGGATATACCCTCACCCGAGCCTGTAAAGCCAAGCCTTTCTTCGGTGGTGGCTTTGATGTTAATTCTGTCAGTATCCACATCGCAGGCGGCCGCTACATTCTGCCTCATTTTTTCAATATGGGGCTTCATTTTAGGATTTTGTGCAATAATTGTTGCATCAATATTACCAACAGTATAGCCTTTGTTGTTGATTGCTTCAACCACTTTTTTAAGAAGCACAAGACTGTCAGCATCCTTGAAGGCGGGATCATTGTCTGGGAACATTCCGCCGATATCACCCATTGCCGCTGCACCCAGAAGGGAATCCGAAATTGCGTGAAGCAGAACATCGGCATCGGAATGACCGAGAAGTCCTTTTTCATAGGGAATTTCTACTCCGCCGATTATAAGACGTCTGTTTTCGGTTAACTTGTGAACATCATAGCCGTGGCCTATTCTCATTGTTAATCTACCCTTTCTATGGTTTTTATTACATTTTTGTAATCATCATAAGTCATAAATGAATTGATTATTTCAATCAGCGAATTGGTGGTCATTCTTTCTGGCAAGGAAAGGTATTTTAAAAGTGCAAGACGCTTTTCCTTGCTGCCGTTTCCACCTGTGAGACCGTCGAGATAAAAATCTGTTTTGGTGACAATCCGTTTTTCGGTGAGATTATCCTCATCACAAAGCACTCCTGCTTTTTCAAGAGCATCTTTGATAATCGACGGTGAAACACCTTCAACACCAAGCTTTCCTTCTTTGGAGGGGGCATCCTTGCGCCTTTCTTTGCCGAAAACGTCGGGAATATATGCGTTGATTATTTTATCTTTCGGCACAAATCCGCAGATAAAATTGCGTATAGTAAAGCCTGCGGAATCACTGTCAGTCAGAATAACAAGTCCTTTTTTGTCGGCAAGCATACGAAGCAGTCTTTGCTTTTGCTTGTCCTTGAATATGCCGAAGCCGTCAGTTTCGATAATCACCGCATCTATGATTGATGAAAGCTTTATTTTATCGTATTTGCCCTCAACAATTATTATTCTGTCAGTTTTCAGCATACTTTTTCTCCGTTGGCAAGTAAAAACAGCTTCATCATTGTTTCTTCAAGAATCAGCCTGCCGTCTACTGTTGTGGACTTGAGCTTTTCGTCAGCAGCAGCCAAAATATCAAGGCTTTTGCGAAGTGACTCAATGCTCATTTTGGACGCATTCCTTGCACCGTTTTTGATGCGGAAATCATTTTTACCATAGTTAAAATCCCTTGCCGCCTCCTCAGGCCTGCGACCTGCCACAGAGGTCACTTTTCCTCGGTACATATCAACATAAGAAGTTATTATGGTGGCAAGCACTGAAATGGGCTCTTCGCGTTGTTTCATAAGGGAATCAAGAATTGCATATGCCTTATCGCTGTTGCCCGTAACAAGATTTTTGGAAAGCTCAAAAACCTTGACTTCTGCTGTTTTGATTGTTACGGCATCAATGTTTTCTTTTTTGATTTTTCCGTCGGTTGAATTTGCGCAGACCTTCTCAAGCTCGTTGAGGACATTGGTCATAGTGTCACCGACGATTGAGACAAAATAGTCCGCAAGAGGCAAATCAATTTCAAATCCTCTGGATTTTGCACCCTTGACAACATATTTAGCAAGGTCCTGACGGCTCATTTTTTCAAGCTTAACCGTAGTTCCGTACTTATCAAAAGCGGAAATCAGCTCTTTCCAGCCCTTGGAATCGGTTTCAACGGTAAGGGCGCAGATGATAACAACACATGTTTCGGGGATGTCTGCCACAAGGGATATAAGGGCATCCTTGCCGCCGTCACCAAGCTCGGCGGGTTTAATATCTTTAATCACAACACAGGTGCGCTCACTCATCATAGGAAGTGCTTCAACGGCAAGGGTAACTTCTTTTATATCTATACCTTTACCGTCAAAAACATGAAGATTAAAATCCTTGAAGCTGTCATCAACAAGCTTTTTGACAAGGGTTTCAAGATAGTGTTTTTTAAGATAACTCTCGTTACCGTAGATAAAATAGAGATTATCAAACTCATTTGCGCGTATCTGCTTTTTGAGATCAGCTTCTGTAATGGCGGACATATTATCACCTGCCTAATTATAGGAAATTTTTACGTTTTTATCTTTTCTCATTTCAATGGTGAAATCGGTTTCACCGAGAGTTGAGTATATGTTGGAATTAAATAAAGAATAGCGCTTTATCATATCTTTCCCAACCGCTTTGGTTGAAGAAACAATAATGTTTCCGAATGAGCTCAGTTCAATTCTGTCAGGCAGATAGTATGAACAGATAAGCACATCGGCATCAAGATGCTCATTGAGCACCGCATCCTCGTCTGAATCGAAGATTATAAGCAAATCACCTGAGCCAAACACACAGTAGGCATAAGTGATTTTTGTTGTTTTATGAAACTCAACACTTGCATCATTCCATGGGTTGAGCATAAAATCAGGCTCTGTTACTGAATTACAATTATCAACAGGTTCACCCGATATAATTCGTTTAAACTCTATTTTACGACAAAGGTCTTCCGCCAGAGCGCTGTTCCATTCATTGTTATCAGGAACAACAAGAAGAGGTGAAGCTTTGTCATAAACCTCATATACAACATCATCTGCGCCGTATGGGTCTGACGAGCCGCAACCGATAACAATTTTTTCTTTGCCGTTATCAACTACAAGACAGATTCCGTCATCAACATCCATAACCGTGACAGTTGTGAGGTTGCGCCAATAGATCATATCTGCGCAACCGCAGACAATACCTGCGCAAACAACGCAGGCAACAATCCCCTTGATTCGCCCTTTATTGTTTCTGAACCAAATCACACAGGCTGTAACTGAGCTTATAGCAAGAATAACAAACACACCGAACAGAACTGCTTCGGTTTTTATGTTGGCAAAAGGAATCTTATTCATAAGCTTCGAGATGTTGATAATAAATTTTGCTGACAATCCGCAGATAAATCCGCAAGCATTTGCGCCGAAAGGAACGTGAAACAATATTGCAATACCACCTGCGGCAAGCATCATCACAGTTGACACAAAAGAAACAAGAACATTGGTAACAGGTCCGATAATACAAACCTCACCAAAAACTGCAGCACTTACAGGCATAGTATAAAGCGTGGCACACACAGATACAAAGAAAACAGAAAGAATTGCTTTGGTCAGCTTTCTCAATGATTTTACTCTGATAACAGAGAGCTTTGCGTTAAGAATTTTATCCACGTTCTGATAGAGAGTTATGATACCGAGGGTTGCACCGAAAGATAAAAGAAGTGAAACACTTGCTGCCGCCATAGGGTTAACCGCAAGAATTATAAACAATGAAACTCCAAGGGAATTCAGGCTGTGAGCTTCTCTTCCGATAAGGTTGCCCGACATCAGCACAATGAGCATTACACCTGCCCTGCTCACCGAGGGAGTGAAGCCCGTAAGAGCCATAAAGCCAAGGGTGAACACCACCGCAAGCATACTGTTGAGCCGATTGGAAATCCCGAGCTTTTTGAGGAAGCTGAACACACCCAGCACCCAGATTGAAAGATGCAGACCTGAAACAGCAAAAAGATGATAAATGCCGGCACCCTTCAAAGCACCAACAGTTTCATCACTGACCGAGCTTTTGTCACCAAGGAGCATTGCCACGGCAACAGCACCATATTCATTGGGCAAAACTGAATAAATACGGCTTTTGATTTCATCCCTCACAAGCTGAAGCTTGCAGGATAATGTGTCGGTCCCGTCTTTGAGGATTTTAATATCCTCATCACCGTTATAGATGCTTGCACCGAGATAAATGCCCTCTGACATATAGTAACGCTTCAGGCTGTTTTCAAAAAAATCAACGGAATATACCTTGGCAGTGAATTCAATCACATCCCCTGCATACACACCGAGAGAGGTGTTACTTTTGAGACGCAATTTAGTATTCACCTTCCGACCGCCAACAGTCTGAGTTTTGAGAATGTACACACTCTTTGCAGGGTATGCCTCACTCTCACCGGTCACGGCGGCGACAACCGTCACATCCTTGCCGGCAACGGAATTTGCAACATCAAGACTGCAGGTTGCAGAAGAAATCATAAGTATGCCCGAAAACAGTAAGGCCGCCGATATATACAACAAAACGGTAACTTCACGAAGCTTTTTGGAAATTACCGTAACCGTTAAAACAATCGCACCCAAGGCAACAGCCAGCACACCGCCCTCGAAGCTGTAACCTGTGAGAATAATCACAAGCATAACAGCCAGGGAAGCAAGTCCGATTGTTGCCATAGGGAGAAATTTAAACTTACTCATTATTTAAAGAACAAAGGAAGCTTTTCAAGGAAAATGATATCGTCTCTGTCGGCAGAATCACCTTCAGCAAGAATTGCAACTTTACCTACGATATCAACATCAAATTTTTCAAGAAGCTTTTCAACTGCAATAAGAGATTCACCTGTTGAAATAACATCATCAACAACAAGCACTCTTTTGCCTTTGATCTGCTCACCGTCAAGACCGTCAAGAATAAGAGTCTGAACACTTTTGGTGGTGATTGACTGCACCTCAACGCTGACGGGGTTGGTCATATAAACCTTCTGCTTTTTGCGGATAACAAAATACTTCTTACCTGACTGACGTGACATTTCATACGCAAGAGGAATACTCTTTGCCTCGGGAGTTACGATATAGTCAAACTCAGGGCACTTTTTAAGAAGCTCCGCTGAAGCCGCAACAGTAAGCTCAACATCACCGAAAATGATGAAGCCTGCGATATCAAGTTTTTCATTAAGCTCGCAGATAGGAAGCTCTCTTTCAAGCCCTGCAATAGTCATTTTGTGAAAATTCATAAGCTCCTCCGATCAGCCTGCAGGCCAAGTAAAATCTCTTCCGCCCATAAGGTGAAAGTGAATGTGTTTAACAGTCTGCCCTGCTCTGTCACCGCAGTTGTTGACAATGCGGTAACCGTCGGCAAGACCGTTTTCTTTGGCAATTTTTGCCGCAACCTCAAAAATGTGGGCAATAACACCGCTGTTGGTTTCGTTCACTTCGTCTGCAGAAGCTATATGCTCCTTTGGAACGATGAGAACATGAACGGGAGCCTGAGGGTCAATATCATTGAATGCGAAGACGGTATCATCCTCGTAAACCTTTGAACAAGGGATTTCACCTGCAATAATTTTACAGAATAAGCAATCCATAAAAACAACTCCTTATTTAATAAGTGAGGAAACGATTTCGTTTGCTGCTGCAAGAGCTGAATCAATCTTATCAAGCTCTTTGGCGCCTGCCATAGCAAAGTCGGGCTTGCCGCCGCCGTTGCCGCCG
>JAZQYU010000017.1:0-20296 GCA_045633685.1 Acutalibacteraceae bacterium
CCGGTGAAACGGGTGCAGGTAAGTCGATTATCATTGACTCAATAAATGCCGTAACAGGTGAGCGCACCTCAAAGGAGCTTATCCGCACGGGCGCACAGAAGTCGGAGGCCAAGCGGTCTTAGGAAGACAAGGCACTTCCACAACTCCTTGGCTCACAGAACGACATGGCTACGATCCGACTTCCGGTGAAACGGGTGCAGGTAAGTCGATTATCATTGACTCAATAAATGCCGTAACAGGTGAGCGCACCTCAAAGGAGCTTATCCGCACGGGCGCACAGTCTGGCAAGGTTACTGCCGTGTTTGAAAATGTAAGCTCCAAGGTTATTGACAAGCTTGCAGAAATGGGCATTGATGCTGATGACACTGTTATTCTCAGCCGCAGCATCAAAAAAGACGGCAAAAATATCTGCACCGTCAACGGTACTCCCGTAACTGTTTCAATGCTCAAAGCAGTGGGTGGTGAGCTTATCAATATCCACGGTCAGCACGATAGTCAGTCACTTCTTCAAAGTGAAATGCATTGCGGCTTTATTGATTCCTTTGGTGATCTGGATGCTATCCTCGGTGAATATGCAGATTCATACAACGAACTTGCCGACATCACCGCAACAATAAAAAGCCTTGATATGGACGAGCAGCAAAAAGCAAGGCGCATAGATATGCTCACCTTTCAGATAAACGAGCTTGAAGAGGCTGCCATAACCGTTGGAGAAACCGAGGAGCTTAAGGAACGCAGAAGTTTTTTGAAAAATGCGCAAAAAATTATTGATGCCCTCAACACCGCTTACGGATATCTTTATTCCGACGGAGCAGGCTGTGACAGCGTCAGTAATGCTGCTTATGAGATCGAAAGTGTACAAAGCTTTTATGACGGTGTTTCTTCCGTTGCTCAGAGGCTCAACGACGCAAAGTATGAGCTTGAAGATTGTTGTGACGAAATCCGTTCACTTATTTCATCTGCCGAAAGTGACCCCGATGAACTTGAAAGCATTGAAGAAAGACTTGATTTGTTGCATCGCCTTTCATCAAAATACGGTGCCGATGAAGAAGAAATGCTTGAATTTTTGCAAAACGCAAAAGCCGAGCTTGAAACTATTACTCTTTCGGAAGAGAGAACTGAAGGTCTCAAGGCTCAGCGTGTGATTATATTGAAAAAAACGCAATCTCTTGCCGCAGAGCTTACTCAAAAAAGATTGGAAGCCGGCAAAAGACTTGCTTCAAAAATATGCTCAGAGCTTGAATTTCTGAATATGCCCAACATCACATTCGAAATCAAGAGGGAAGAAAAACCCCTTTCTCCTGATGGCTGTGATGACATAGAATTTCTCATTTCTGCCAATGTGGGTGAGGAGCCCAAACCCCTTGCCAAAATTGCTTCGGGCGGTGAACTTTCAAGAATTATGCTGGCAATCAAAAATTCACTTGCCCTCAAAGACGGTACGGACACAATGATTTTTGACGAAATTGACACAGGTGTCAGCGGTGCCGCCGCAAGAAAAATTGCAGAAAAATTGTTCGAGGTTTCACGCGGCAGGCAGGTTATATGTGTAACCCACCTTGCGCAGATTGCCGCATTTGCTGATTGTCACAAGCTCATTTCAAAATATGTTGCCGACGGCAAAACCTTTACCCGTGTGGATTCTCTTGATTTTGACCAAAGAGCCGTGGAGCTTGCCCGTATAATGGGCGCGGGAGAAAACGAGCAGTCTTTTATTGAAAGCGCAAAGGAGCTGCTTGCTTCAGCAGGGGTAACCGAATAACGGTTGATTTAAATTTTGTGTAGTGAATTCAGAGAGGATGTTTACCTATGAAAAAGATTGCAGGTTTGTTGCTTGCGTTTGTGCTTTGCCTGTCACTTTCCGTTGGAGCGTTTGCAGTTGAAACGCAGGTTGATAATAACCTTGTTGCAGATATAGTTGACGGAATCGGTGAACTTGTTGAAGCCGAAAGCGAAGGCAACAATGAAGCTATGAAAAAAGCTGTTGAGCAATTGTATTCTGCATTGCAGACGGCTCAACAGTCAGGTGATGTGTCAGCGGTAATTGACAATGCCGTTAAATACGCTATGGATGAAAATAACGACACAAGCGTAATTTTCACAAATCGCGGGGCACTGAATTCAGTTATAGGAAAGTTCTTGACCGACGGAAGCTATGCTCCTGATAAAATTGTGAAGGAGCTTAAATCGTCTTCAGCGCTCGGCACACTTGTCAGCATTTATACAGGTGCAAACGAGCCGACAACCGCAAACGCCGCTGATGAGGACGCTGAAGCACCCGTTGTGAATGAGTTTCAGCCCGAGGTTGAAAATCCCGATACAAGTGACAGCTTCACAGGTGTAGTGGTTGCGATTTCAACCCTTGCAGTTTCAACTGTAGCGGCAGTAGCCCTTTCTAAGAAAAAAGAAGATTAAAGAATCAAGGCAGTGCATCGAGCACTGCCTCAGCTTTTTTCTATGAAGCTGATTAAATCTGCAACTGTTTCAACGTTCAGAATATCAGCATCTTCCAGGTCAACATTCAGCTCATCCTCAAGACTGCACAGAAGCTGAGCCATTTCAAATGAGTCAAGCCCCAGGTCATCACGGAAGGATGTTGATGCATCAATTTTCAGATTATCATCTTCAATATTATCTTTAATTACCTTTTCAATTTTTTTAATCAAATAAATCAACTCCCGGTTTTACTATTACCTGAAAACCGGGAGTTATTATATTCTTATCTTAATTCAAGCTCATAAGATTTCTGATAGCCGAAGCCGTCGATTTTTGCTTTGTTGCCGTCAATGGTAATGACCGAGCAGGTTTCTTCCTCGTGAAGGCATAGTGCCTGCAAGGCAACATAGTGAATGTTGTTGTGATAAACATAATCACCAAAATGCCAATGACCTGAAATAACAAGCTTAACCTTGTCACTTTTTTCAAATATTCTCACGGCTTCATCACGGTTTCTCAGAATAAGGTCGTCATCGTTGTCATATTTTTCAAGCAAAAACAACTCGTGGCAAAGCACAATAACGGGCTTGGTTGCTTCATCAACTGTTTTTTCAAGCCAAGCAATCTGCTCCGGGTCAAGCCAGGTCACAGGCCAGAAAATCTCTTTTTCGGGGTAGGGGATAGCGGGGTCATTCATATTGCCGTCAAGCACAATGAAGGTGTATTCGTCTGTGTCAAAGGAATAATATCTGTTGGGCATACCGAGAATTTCGGTGATTTTATCCTTGTGCATAGAAGTGTCGTGGTTGCCGATAAGGGCGCGCACAGGTACTCCGCCTGAATGCAGAATTTCAGAAATTTCTTTCATAAATGTTTCCTGGTCACCGTAGCCCTCAAGCTGGTCGGCTGTGTCACCAAGGTCAACTATAAAATCACATCCGTCAAGATGCTCTTTCATAATGTTTTTGAGCTTGAAGGGGGAACGGCAGTTGCGTCTTTCTGCGCCTTCAACGTCGCGGTCACAATAGTGGATGTCTGTTACTGCAAGAAATTTAATCATAAGTACAAAACCTTTCTTTATATGAACTCACCAAAAAGAGCCACCCGAAAGCGGCTCTTGTTTTATATTAAATTATTAAATTGTATGGCGGTCAGAACTATGAAGCTTTTAAAATCAAACTTGCTAACCAGTTACCGTGACCGATGACCCTTCCGTTAATATTTTTTGTGCAATTTAATTTGGGGTCGAAACAGCCGATTTTTTCGTCCTTGTTGTTGTAAGCCGTCTGCTTACCTTTGCTGTCAGTTCTGATATAGCCTATTTCTTTTGAGGCTTTATTTCTTATGACAATTTTTGACATAACACCCAGCTCCTAAATGTTAAATTCAGTTCCGCCTGCTTGGGTGTTGTGTTAGCGGTTGCCCGCTTACTCAAATTGTCCGGTCATTCACCCAGCGGCCTTTGAATTCATTTGATTTTCTCATTTCAAAAACCTCCTTTGGTGTGGTGATTGGGGATTTACCCTTCACCTTAAGTTCATCTATATTATATCACATTATCAGAATATGTCTATTCTCTGAATAAACGAAAAAATAAGCACACCTTTATGCAAAACACACAAAGATGTGCAAAATAAGTGGAACTTATGCTCAAATTTTGCAATTCGGATGGCGATCATTCCAGCTTGCCTCCACAGGCTCTGCAAAGGGGCAGTCAATTTCTTTGACAACCTCATCAGGAGCAAGCCAATTTACGGCATTGGTGATAACCTTCTGAATATTGGGGTCGAGATATGTGGGGTTGGTTTCGTGGCCGGGCTGGAAATAAAAAACCTTGCCAAGGCCTCTGTTCCACACACAGCCGGAACGGAAAACCTCACCGCCTGAGAACCAACCGATAAAAATCAACTCATCAGGCTGAGGGATGTCAAATCTCTCGCCGTACATTTCTTCGGCTTCAAGCTCAAAAAATTCCGGCAAGCCTTTTGCAATGGGGTGGTTGGGGAGAACAGTCCACAGTCTTTCTCTGTCACCGTCACGCCATTTGAGAGAACAGGTTGTTCCCATCAGGCTCTGGAAAGGCTTTGAAAAATGAGCTGAATGCAAAAACACCATACCCATTCCGCGAAGAACACGGTTGTGGATTTTTTTAACAAGCTCATCGGGTACAAGGTGATGCTTGCCGTGCCCCCACCAGAGAAGTACATCGGTGCTTTCAAGGATTTCGTCGGGAAGTCCGCATTCGGACTCTTCGAGGTTAGCTGTGCGTACATTCATATTTTCATTTGTGCCGAGAAAATCAGCAAGTGCTCCGTTAAGACCGGCAGGATAAACCTTGAGCACATCCTCGGCTGTGGTTTCAATTGAATCTTCGTTCCAGATTGTAACATTTATCATAAAATAACCTCCTTAAGGCATATAGGGATTGTCGTCAAATTCATAATTTTCGGGCATGATAAAAGGTCTGAAATAGTTGATTGTGAAATCAACACCCCATTGACCTTTTCTGCCTTCCCAATAATGTGAGTGGGGTTCGATTGAAAGCATACCGTCATAATCCTTGGTATAAAGAATATCCATAACAGCGGGCCATTTAATCATATCAAGACCTGCAGGCGCATCGTCATAGCTGTCGCCGCCGATTTCAACGCGACCTTTCAGGTGGAAGTGATAAAATCTGTGACCCCAATCGCGCATTTCAACAAGATAGTCACAGCCTCTGCTCATGCAGTGGGTGGGGTCGTATTTAATGCCAAGCTCGGGAACAGCAGAAAGAATGGGCTCCCATGCTCTTGGCTCAATAACAAAATTTTCCCAATCACAGTTATAGGTTGCTATTTTAACACCTTTTTCTTTTCCGAACTCAACCAGAGTCTTAAAATAATCAACGGCAATCAGGCAGTTGTCAAAAAAGCCGAGATTTTCGGTGTAGTTAACTCCGCAGTTGTAAACGGGGCAACCGATAATCGATGCAGCGGTGATGAGATTTTTGTCGTGCTGCAGGGCTTCGGGAATAACCTTGCCGTTTTCGTCAATTCTTGTCATACCCCAACGACCCATTGAGCCGACGGTTACGTTGTGTTTTTCAGCGTAGCTTTTTATGGCCTCTGCCTGAGCAAGAAATTCAGCAGAGTCATATTTATCGTTAACGCAGAATTCAACAGCTTCAAGACCTTTATCATGAACATATTTAATGCATCCTTCGCTCCAGCCGTTGATGATGCCAAGCTTCATAAAATCACCCTTTCAAAGTGCTGACTTCATTTTATCAACACAGCCGTAAAAAGTCAACAAATAAAATGCCCGACTTCATAAAAGAGGTCGGGCAGATTGATTATTTGTTGCCGTTTGGTCCTTTTGCAAACCAGGGGAGGCTGACGCGGCTGACAGAACCGTCATCATTTACGCTTATCTGAATCTGATAAAATGCGCCGGTGTATGTTTTGCTTCCGTCTTCATAGGTTTCACTTTCTGCACAGAAAACGGGGGCAGACCAGTTGCTGACAAGAAGAATATCAGTCACAAAAACACATGCCCACAAAGCAACAACAAGTGCAATTGAAATAACTATGTTGAGTATAAGCTTTTTGCGCTTGTGATTTGCAGGTTTCTTTTCCTTTTTCTCCTTAGGCTCTTTGGGCTCCTTAATGGGCTTAGCAGGCTTGGGGGATTTGACGGGCTTGGGAGGTTTAACCTTTTTGTCGTCATTGGCGGTGTTTTCCATAAATGCGGTGAAGAAAGCTGATTCCTCTTTCTTTTCCTCTGCTTTCGGAGCGTTACCTCTGATAACAACAAGCTCATCATCTTCGTCAAGGTCAGCAAATTCGTCTTCTTCCTCTGATTCGGCTTCAACTGCAGGAAGAACGGCTTCTTCAACCTCTTCGTCTTCCTGTTCTTCATCGGCTTCTTCAGTTTCTTCCTGCTCGTCTTCGTCGGGCTCCTGAGGAGTGAGATACCATGCAACGGCAGGTTCTTCTTTTTCGGGCTCTGCTTCAACCTCAGGTTCGGCAGCTGCTTCGGGGTTGATTTCGGGTTCCTCAACCTCAGACTCCTGTTCAACAGATTCGCTTACGGGTTCTTCTGCAGTTTGCTCTTCCTCATCAGCAGGTTCGTCACTGTCAATAAGCCAGGACATATCATTAGCCACAGATTCTTCCTTTTCAATAACAATGTTTTCTTCAGGTGTCTCCTCAATAACAGGAGTCACTTCAACAACGGGAATATCCTCAACGGCTACATCCTCTGCCTCTTCAACAGAAACAGCGGGCTTGTTGTTGATTTCTTCAATGGAAGAATCTTCTGCTGTGGGGGCAGATTCTTCTTCGTCGAAGTTAAAAGAATATTTTGCTTTGAGCTTATCAAGGCTTGAGAGAAGCTCGTTGGTGTCAAAATCAAAATCGTTATCCTTCATAATGTATCCTCCTTAATTTTTGCTTGCACGCAGAATTTTTAAAAGCTGAACCTTAGCTTTTTTAACTGCCGGAACAAGTTTATCATAAATATCGTATCGAAGTTTGTTGTTAATTAAAACATACTCGCCCACAAATTGATACAAATCAGCGCCAAGGCTTGCTTTGAACGAGTTGATACCAACAAAGTTTGCTTTTGGAGTGAGCTCGCCAAGGGGTTGGGATTTATCGGTGGGAATGTTGAGGTTATCCACAAGAATATATCCGAGATCGTGATAATCACAGCCGGTGTCAATGCTCTGACAAAGTCTGAGGTAATTCACAAAATGGCTCGGACGTGTTTCGTTTCGGAGAATGTCAATGCTTCCGCCGAACATACAGCTTGCCACACCGCCGTAACGGATTGTGAGACCTCCTGCAACAACAAATTTGTCTTCTTTTGAAAATTTGTCTGCAATTTCTTTACGGAGATTATAATTTTTACTTTGCTGAAGAATGGTTTCATTTTCGTTAGCAAGGCGGTTTTTAACGCTTTCTTTGGCTGTTTCCATTTTTTCAATGTTAGCAGCCAATTGCTTCTGTCGGTCATCCTCAAACTTTTTGTCAGCGTTTTTGTCATAATAAACGAGGGATAAATCCATACAGTCACTAAAAACCGTCATCAGCTTTTTGATATAGTCTGAATTCTTTTCAATAAAGCTGTCACGTTCGGAGGTTGAACGCATAACCGTTGCAAAATCTTCAAGCAAGGACGGGTCTTTTTCAACATCTTCAATGGTGACGCAACGGCTCACAAGTCCTCTGGATTCGCCGACTCTTACAGAATAGCGCACGCCTTTTTCACATTTTTTGAGAATGTCTTTAGAGGTGAGCTGATTGCCGTTATCATCCCTGAGGTTGATCATATACTGGATAGGCGCTTTGTAAATATAGCGTGCTGCATCGTGATTGAGCTGGTACCCTGCATCAATAAACGCCTTGTGCACCGAAAGTCCTGCTTCGGTTTCTTCGTTGTTGATTCTCAGGGGAATGTGAGGGTCGGTCAGCAACGCGGTTGCACCGTGCTTTTTAAGTTCACCTTTAATAAAAGCGGTGAATTCTTTAATGATTTCGGGTCTCGAATAATCTGTTACGGGACCGTCGGGAATGTACCATATTTTTCCGCAGACCGAAAGATTTCTTTCAAGCACAAGACAAGCAAGAACACGCTCACCGTTTTCAAAGCCTGAATAGAAATACGGCTTCCACGCGGTTTTTATCTGAGGCCAACGGGAACACTGAATGAACGAACCCTTATGCTCGTTTAAAAATTCATCATATTCCTGCATGTTTGTTTCTGTTTTGAATTCAAGCATCTGCGCCGGACCTCCGCATATATTCATTGACACATTCTCTCTCAGAAAAAGGCACCTTCACACCTTCAATAAGCTGGTATTCTTCGTGACCTTTGCCTGCAAGGAGAATTATATCACCATTTTCTGAAATACTCAATGCTTTTTCAATAGCTTTTTTTCTGTCAGGCTCACAAATATATTTGCCACCCGCTTCTTCAACAGCTTTTGCGATGTCATTTATAACACTCATCGGCTCTTCAAAGTCAGGGTTGTCTGAGGTGAGTACACACATCTCACACATACTGCCTGCAACAAGACCCATTTCGCGGCGGCGTTCCTGAGTTCTGCCGCCAACTGAGCCGAATACACAGATTATGCGCCCTGTTTTGTAATCATAAAGAGTTTCAATGATGCTCTTGAGGCTGAGGCCGTTGTGTGCATAGTCGATGATAACATCGTAATCTGCATCTATGTTGACGATTTCTGCACGACCCTTGACGCGGACTTTTTTAAGTGCGTCAACAGCCTTATCAATGCTGCAGCCGATAGAAATTACTGCACCGATAGCAGACATAATGTTGTAAACATTAAACGTGCCCGGGAGGGCAGAGGTTATTTTGAGCTCCTTGTTGAAGGCTTTGCAATCAAAGCTTATACCCATTTCCTCTCTTGTGCGAAGAGGGGAAACATTTTTGGCGCTGATATCGTAGCTTTCGTCAAGACCGTATGAAAGAATTTTGCACTTGCAGTTTTCTTTCATAATTTCATAAGCTGCGTCGTCAAAATTCATAACGGCAGTTTCGCATCTTTCAAAGAAAACAGATTTCCAATAAGCGTATTCCTCAAAGCTTTCGTGCTCAAGGGGACCGATATGGTCGGGAGAAAGATTTGTGAAAATTCCGCAGGCAAAGGGAATGCCGTCTGTTCTGCCGTGCTTCACACCCAGGGAAGATACTTCAAGGGCAACAGCCTGACAGCCTTTATCAAGCATTGCTCTGAAAAGCTTTTGTAATTCGTAGGATTCAGGGGTGGTGTTGCTTGTGGGGAATTTTTCTCCGCCGAATTCAGCACCCACCGTACCGATTATGCCGCAGGGAATACCGCTTTCGTTGAGAATTCCCTGAACAAGGTGAGCAACGGTTGTTTTACCCTTTGTGCCTGTTATGCCGATAACCTTAAGCTCATTTGCAGGGTAAGAGAAAAATTTTGCCGCAATTTTACCAAGGACAACACGGGAGTTTTTTACTATAAAAATCTGCGCATCCTCGGGCAAATCAATGTTTTTTTCGCAGATAAATACGCGTGCACCGTTGTTATAGGCGCTTTGAGCAAATTTGTGTCCGTCAAGCTTTAGCCCCGAAAGGCACACGAAAATTACCCCGTCAGTTGCCTTGCGCGAGTCATAAACAATATCTTTGATTTCAACATTTTCTTTGATTGCGCCGTCATAGCTGACAACGCTGAGAATTTCTGAAAGCTTCATAAAATTCCTCCTGTGGGAATTATGGATTATACAATATATTTCTTTAAAATTGGTATTTTATGTATAATTGCAGAAATGATACAAGATACCACAAAAACAAACAATGCTGTTACAGGAACTGCAAAAATCGGGTTAAAAGAATCAGCAGTTAATCCAATCTTTTCTGCAACTTTTAAAACAAGCATATGACACAGGTAGATGCCAAAGCTGTATTTGGAAAGCTTTGCAACAAAAGAATTTATTTTGTCACTGATTTTGATTTTTTGGAACAAATATTTAAAGAAAACGAAAACAGCAATACTTTCCAACAAAACGTTTACGGTGAGGTAATCATAAAAGAATGTTGCGGGCTTTGATAAATGAACTGAAGCAAATATTGTCAAAGCAAAAGTGAAGATGAACCCCAAAAGACCTGCCGCGTAAATAAATATTCTGTGCTTTTTTGTTAGTTCAATATGATTAATCGCAAATCCCAGTACAAAATAACCGACATATCCCATCGGAAGAAACAAATTCATGTTTTTTAGAAAATTCCTGAAAGGATCAGCAAGTAAAACTAATAGGTTTATATTCAAACAGTCATAAATGATAACTATTGTTTGAGGAATTAATATGGTGAATAAAAAGAAAAGGATGAGAAAAAATTTAGTTTGCCTAGGGTCTGTAACTATTCCTTTAACCAAAGGAATGACAAGATATATTCCGATGATCATTGGAACAAACCAAAGATGAGTTGTGCCACCGACTGTTTGAGATAAGATTTTTAGTATGTTTAAATCGAGACGATTTTCCATTATTGCATGTGCAAAAGACCAAAAGATATATGCGATCAGAAGTCTTAAGATGTTTTTTGTAAAAATCTTTTTAAAATTAATATCTTTTTGTGGATTTAAGAACAAAACACCGCTGATCATAATGAAGATAGGTACGCACCATCTGGCCATACATTCGTATACGGTAAGCACATTCCACGGAAATGAAAAAACAGAACCTTCTAGCCATATATCAGCACAAGTGTGAATAACAATAACTGCAAATGTTGCCAGAACTCGAAGATAATCAAGATAAATTGTTCTTGCTTTTTGTGTGGGATTTTGTAAAACTTCCGCTTTCATTTCACATCATTGCTCCTTATTTCTTCGGTATCGGTCTGCATTTAGCGGTGTAGGATGAAACATCAATTCTGATGATATTAACAAAGCTGACCATTTTGTCTTCAAATATAAAATCTTTACCTGTCTGAGTTTTCATAACTGCACTCATGCCAAGCTTCTTTTCTTCCACATCTTCAACAATAGTGGCGTTGCCTTTGCCCATAAGTGAGGAATATGCCATACCGTATCTGCAGGCAATGTCTCCTTCAAAGGGCTGAATGTCACATTCCATTTCGAAGAAAACCTTGGGATTGGCGCGAAGAACGTCAATTTTTCTGCCCTTTTTTGCTCCGTGAAGATAAATTGTGAGCTTATCACCATCCATAATGTAACCGAAATTCATAGGTACAACGTAGGGCTCATCTCCGACAATCATACCCACATGGGCAACAAGTGATTTGTCAAGAATTTTGATGATTTCATTTAAGTCAGTAATTTCAAGCTCGCGTCTTGTAAGTCCGTTACTCATAATTTTTCCTCATTTCTTCAAAATTGCCACGCTTTCGCAATGGGGTGCGCGTGGGAACATATCTACCGATGTAACTTCAACAAATTCATATCCCAGCCCGGTGAGAATTTTAACATCTCTTGCAAGTGTTGCACTGTCGCAGGAAACATAAACGATTCTGTCGGGGTTCATTTTTGCAAGTGTTTCAAGCAAATCCTTGCTGCAGCCCTTTCTTGGTGGGTCGATGATTGCAACGTCGGGGCGGATACCCTCACTTTTGAGCATATCTGCCGCTTTTGACGCGTCACCGCAAATGAATCTTGCGTTGCTGATGTTGTTTTTCTTTGCATTTTCAATGGCATTTTCAATGGCCTGTGGGATAATCTCAACGCCTATAATTCCTTTTGCATCCTTTGCCATAGTCAGGCCTATTGTGCCGGTTCCGCAATAAAGGTCAAGCACCGTTTCGTTGCCGCTCAGGTCAGCGTATTCCTTGGCCTTGTTGTAAAGCAGTTCAGCCGTGTCGTGGTTCACCTGATAAAACGAAAGGGGAGAAATGTCAAATTCAAGTCCGCACAGCTCGTCGGTGATGTATCCGTTGCCCCAAAGGGTGATGCATTCATCGCCGAGAACAACGTTTGTGTCTTTTTTGTTTTTATTCAATACTATGCTTCTGAGATTGGGTAAAGCATCCTTTAATTCAAAAATCAATTCATCCTTAAACGGAATATCGTTGCCGTTGATAACAATACACACCATAAGCTCGTCGGTTTTGACCGCTTTTCTGACATAAATGTGTCTGAGTAAACCTTTTTGTGTCAGCTCATTGTAGGTTGGAATTTTGAAAAGTCTTATCCAGTTTCTGAAAATATCGGTAACCTTCTTGAAATCCTCAGGCTGAAGCAGACAGTCGGCGCAGTCGATAACCCTGTGGGAATGAGGGGCATAAAAGCCGATAAGTGCAAGATTTTTGTCATCCGTCTGTACGGGATATTGCGCCTTGTTGCGGTAGCGTTTGTCACTCTGAGAGCTGATTATGGGCTTCGGCTCGGTGTCAATGCCTGCAAGACGCTTGAAATTGTCCTTAACCTGCTGAGCCTTGATTTTTAATTCTTCATCATAATCAATGTGACCGAAAGCACAGCCGCCGCATTTTTCGAATACGGGGCATTCGGGCTTGATTCGCATAGGGGAGGGGTGGATAACCTTTTCAACCTTGCCGATTGCATAGTTGGGCTTCACCTTGATTATGTGCAGTAGCACGTGGTCGCCCGGGGCTGTGTTTGCGGCAAAAACGGTCATTCCGTTGTGCTTGCCAACACCACTGCCCAGAGATGTGCAGGAATCTATATTTATTGCAATTTTGTCGTTCTTTTTCAGCATTTTTGTTCTCCGAAAATCATAATTAAAGGATGTAAACACAAAACTTCAATCTATTATATCACAAAACCTTTTAAAATCAAAGAAAATTCCTTGCAAAAATGACTCCTTTATGATAAAATTTTGCGAGGAGGCGATTTTCTTGGCCAAAAACAACCGACATCACTTTTTTGCGATGCTTTCGCGAATGAAATATATCAGCCGTTGGGCACTTATGAGAAACACTCACACTGAAAATATCAGTGAACACAGCCTTGAGGTTGCAGGTGTTGCTCACGCCCTTGCGGTCATCCACAACAAACGCTTCGGTGGCAACGTCAATGCCGAAAGGGCGGCGGTGCTTGGTGTATATCACGACACACCCGAAATTATAACAGGTGATATGCCGACCCCTGTGAAATATTACAGTGCGCAGGTGCACGAGGCATATTCTCAGGTTGAAGACAATGCGTGTCAGGCTCTTATTGATATGCTCCCTGAGGATCTGCGTGAGGAATATGCACCCTTCTTCATCAAACAGGAGCAAGACAGACAACTTTGGAAATTTGTTAAAGCAGCAGATAAAATCTGCGCTCTGACAAAGTGCATTGAAGAGGCAAAGGCGGGCAACACCGAATTTGAAAAAGCCGCAGTCAGCACCAGAAAGGCTATTGAAGAAATGAATATGCCTGAGGTAGAGTGCTTTATGCAGGATTTTTTCGAAAGCTACGGTCTCACTCTGGATGAAATGACCGCAGATACTTTTAACTGATTTTAATTTGATTTTTTGATAGGATGGTAGTCACAATGAGCAAAATATCTGAACTTTTCGGAAGTATGGTGTTTAACGATTCCGTTATGCACGACAGACTTCCCAAGGAAATTTACCGTTCACTTCGCAAAACAATCAACGAGGGCAAGGAGCTTGATCTGAGCGTTGCCAATGTTGTTGCAAGTGCAATGAAGGACTGGGCAATTGAAAAAGGCGCAACACATTACTCTCATTGGTTCCAACCGATGACAGGTATCACCGCCGAGAAGCACGACAGCTTCCTTTCTCCCCAGGGTGACGGCACCATCATTATGGAATTTTCCGGCAAGGAGCTCATCAAGGGCGAGCCTGATGCTTCGTCATTCCCCTCAGGCGGCATCCGTGCCACATTTGAAGCCCGCGGCTACACAGCGTGGGATCCGACTTCACCTGCGTTTATCAAAGAGAACACTCTTTGCATTCCCACTTCATTCGTTTCTTACACAGGTGAGGTTCTTGATAAAAAAACACCTCTTCTCCGTTCAATGGAGGAGGTTAACAAGCAGGCAAAGCGCGTTCTCACCCTTTTTGGTCAGAGCGTAAAGCGTGTCAATTCCACCGTCGGCCCCGAGCAGGAATATTTTATCATCGACAAAGAGCTTTTTGATCAGCGTAAGGATCTGACCTACACAGGCAGAACTCTTTTCGGCGCTCCCACTCCCAAGGGTCAGGAAATGGATGACCATTATTTCGGAACAATCAAACCCCGCATCAAGGCCTTTATGACGGAGCTCGATGAAGAATTGTGGAAGCTTGGCGTGTTTGCCAAAACAGAACATAATGAAGCTGCTCCCGCTCAGCACGAGCTGGCGCCCGTCTTCACAACAACCAATATTGCAACCGACCATAACCAGCTCACAATGGAGATTATGAAAAAGGTTGCTCACAAGCACGGTCTTGAATGCCTTTTGCACGAGAAGCCCTTTGACGGCGTAAACGGCAGCGGCAAGCATAACAACTGGTCACTTTCAACTGACGAGGGTGAGAATCTTCTTGAGCCCGGCTCAGACCCCTATTCAAATTCAAGATTTCTGCTTTTCCTTGTTGCGGTTATCAAGGCTGTTGACGATTATCAGGATTTGCTCAGAATTTCAATTGCCAACGCAGGTAACGACCACCGTCTCGGTGCGGCAGAGGCTCCACCTGCAATTGTTTCAATGTTCCTCGGTGAAGAAATTCAGAAGGTGCTTGATGCTGTTGAAGCAGGCAAGCCCTATCATTCTGCAAAGCACCTCAAGTTTGACACAGGCGTAAGTGTTCTTCCTGCTTTCTCAAAGGATAACACCGACAGAAACCGTACTTCTCCCTTTGCTTTTACCGGCAACAAGTTTGAGTTCCGTATGCTCGGCTCAACTCTTTCAATTGCCGAATCAAACATTGTTCTCAACACAATTGTTGCAGAGTCCCTTTCAAAGTTTGCAGATGTTCTTGAAAAAGCAAGCGACGTTGAAGCCGCCGCAAGAAAGCTTATCAGAAAAGAATATATCAAGCATAAGAGAATTGTTTTCAACGGCAACGGCTATTCTGATGAATGGGTAGAAGAGGCGGAAAAGAGAGGCCTTCTCAACCTCAAAACAACAGTTGATGCAATTCCTCATTATAAAGACGAAAAGAACATCAAGCTTTTCACCAAGCACAACATTTTCAGCGAAATTGAGGTTATTTCAAGAACTGATATTCTCCTTGAAGAATATTCAAAAACCATCAACATTGAAGCTGTCACAATGCTCCACATCGCAAGCAAGGAGATTATCCCTGCTGTTGTTGATTATGTAACCGATGTGTGCCAGTCAGCTTCACTCAAAATGAGCATCAATCCCAATATGGCATGCGCTTGTGAGCAGGGACTTATCAGTGAAATTTCTGCAAAGCAGGATGAGCTTTTCTTTGCAGTGAATGCGTTGAAAAAAGCCCTCAACGAAGTGCCTCACGACGATGCTTCGGTGACCGCTTCCTATTACAAAGAGGTTATCATTCCTGCAATGGCAGACGTGAGAAAGCCTGCTGACGAGCTTGAGCTCCTTGTGGGCAGAGATTATTGGCCCTTCCCCACCTATGGCGACCTCCTTTTCAGCGTGGTATAAACAAAAAGATAAACAGTGCAGTTCTTGCGAATTGCACTGTTTTTTGTCGTCTTATTATTCAATTAAAACCAGCTTGTGATAAAAATTTCAAGGCCGATGAAAACGAGGATTGCACCGCCCAGAATTCCTGCCTTGCCTGCAAGCTTTGTGCCGGCTTTTTTGCCGATTGCAATGCCTGCAAAGCAGATGAAGAATGTTACAACGCCGATAAGAAGGCAGGCAAGCAAAGCCTCAATGAGGTCATATTCTGAAATTGTGAAGCCGACGGAAAGGGCATCGATTGAAGTTGCAACACCCTGAACAAGAAGTGCGGAAATTCCTACTGACGGCTTCTCTTCGCAGGATTCCTTGTTTTTGATGCCTTCATAAAGCATCTTTCCGCCTATGTAGCCGAGAAGACCGAGGGCAATCCACGGGATTAGCTTTTCAAATGCGGTGAAATACTGAGCGATAGTTGAAACGCAAATCCAACCGATCATAGGCATAGCGAACTGGAAGAAAGAAAAAATTCCCGCAACACCGAGCATTTTGGGCTTTTTCATGCAAGGCTCATTGAGCCCGTTGGCAAGAGAAACAGAAAATGCATCCATCGCAAGGCCTATGCCCAAAAGAATACTGTTGAAAAAGAAAGAAAATCCAAGGTTCATTTAAAAATCCTCCAAAAAAATCCAAGTGCGGTGATAACCGTACTTGGCACAAAAAGACTCAATGCACAGCTATCCCATAAGCTGACATGAGTCTCGCAATTTAAAACAAGCCAGACCAAAGGGTCAGTATGTTGACTTGCTACGTCAGTGTAACGCTCGCTACTCCCTCATAACACCGCAAGTATAACATCAAAACTATTGTTTGTCAATCTGTCATAATATATATTGTCAGGCATTGCAGTTGATACATATTATGAATCAGGGGTGATCAGATGAATCCTTGTGAACTTTCGGCCGCTGTGACTGCAGTTGCCAATTCCATTGCCTGCAAGCTTGATGATGAAGAGCTGGGGCTGCTTGCGGCTGTGCTTGTTCAGTTGGGTGATACTCTTGCAACAATTGCTGTCAGCAGAAGCTTTTGCTCAAAAAAGCAATGATATTATAACGCTTTTGGGGAACACTTATGAAAACGGAGGCGTTATATGGAAATTGCAAAAATTGTTCTCACTTCATTGCTGTCAGCTGTGTCCATTTTTATTATTGCAAAAATTATAGGCCACAAGCAAATGGCACAGCTTGACTTTTTTGATTATATAACAGGTATCACAATAGGTTCAATTGCCGCCGAGTTTGCAACGGAGCTTGAAAAACCGTTGAAGCCATTTGTTGCAATGCTGGTTTACGGTGTGGTTACGGTGCTGCTTTCTTTTGTGACAAGAAAGCTTCCGAAAATGCGCAAATTCATCAACGGAACTCCAACCATTATAATGGATAACGGAAAGCTTTATCGCAAGAATTTTAAAAAAGCAAAGCTTGACCTGAGCGAATTTATGATGATGTGTCGGCAGGAGGGTTATTTTAATTTTGATGATATTCAGACAGCGGTGTTTGAATACAACGGAAGGCTGACAATTCTGCCTGTGAGCACCAAACGTCCGTTGAATCCTGAAGATATGAAGCTTGACCCGAAGCAGGAAGAAATTTTCACCGAAGTGATTATGGACGGGATAATTCTTGATGATAATCTCAAACGAATGGGCTTGTGCGCAAAATGGTTGCGTAATCAGCTCAAAGAACAGGGATATAAAAATGAAAAAGAAATTTATCTCGGTGTCTGTGACAAGAACAATAGACTGACGCTTTTTAAAAATGAATAAACAGACCTCCTGTAAAAGCGGTCTGTTGATGCGTTATAACACTTTTCTGATTTCCTTAGCTGCCTGCTCAACGGTTTCTTCAATGTCAAGCCCGTGAGCGTTTATGGTTATGTCGGCGTATTTTTCATAAAGTGGACAGCGCTCGTTATAAAGATCGGCAATGGTTGAGCCCTTTGTCATTGCCACACCGCGTGTGCGGATGTTGGTGAGTCTCCCCTGAATATCTTCAAGAGGGAGTGAAAGGTAAACCACAATCCCGTTCTTTTTCAGGTGTTCCATAGCTTTTTGCGAATAAACCGCACTTCCGCCTGTGGCAATCACGCAGTTATCGTCATCAACCGTGAGAAGTGTGTTTTCCTCCTCTTTTAAAAAGCAGTCAAGACCTTTGGTGTCTATTATATTCTGCAGACTCATTCCGCAATGCTTCTGGATGAGCAAGTCACAGTCAACAAAGCCGAACTGCATCGCCTTGGCAAGCAAAACACCTACGGTGCTTTTTCCGCAACCCGGCATTCCTATTAAAATAACATTCATAGCATAACCTCGTAAGCTGTTTTGTGAAATTATACTACACCGCAGAGCTTTTGTAAACATAATTATTATGATGAAATGAGGCTCGGAACAGAGAAAATATGAAAAATTAATAATTCGTTCACAGAAAAATAGACAGATTTTTAAATGTGTCGTTTGCATTGCTTTGAAACATATTATATAATTTTGTATAAGTGGTGATTTGGTCTAATTTCATTATTTACATTATTAGGAGAAGATTATGAGTAACAAAAAATACCCTTACAACGACATACCTGTAACCAAAGACTTAAAAGAAATGGTTGAGTTCTGTGCCGAAACTTATGGAGACGATACCGCTTTCTGGTACACAAAAGGCAAGAACGAAATCAGACATTCATTCAAGGATGTAAGAGACGATATGTACGCTATGGGTACATACCTTCACTCAATCGGTCTCAAAAACACCCACATTTCTTTGATTGGCGAAAACAGCTATGAATGGATTGTTTGCTACTTTGCAGTTATCTGCGGCGGCAATGTACTTGTTCCTGTTGACAAAGAGCAGACTCCCGAGGATGTTCAGTATGTTGTTGAAAAGAGTGAGGCAACAGCCATTATTCACTCAAAGCTTTATGCTGACAAAACCGATCTCTGCAATGTTCAGAAAATTTCAATGGAAAATTTTGCTGACTACATCGCAAAGGGTAAAGAGCTTATTGCAAACGGTGAAAGAAGCTTTGTTGACCATCAGGTTGACAGAGAGGTTATGGCTGCAATTGTGTTCACATCAGGCACAACTTCAAGACCCAAGGGCGCAATGCTCACTCATAAAGGTCTTATGACAGACGCAATCACAAGCCTTATGAACCTTTCAATTCCTAAGGGCACAGTTCTTATGCTTCCCCTTTATCACACCTTCGGATTTATGGCAGGCGTTGCTTGTCAGATGCTCGTAGGCTTCCCCGTGTTTATTAACTCAAGCCTTAAAAAGCTTCTTAACGATATCAAATACGCCGCTCCCGGTCATGTTTCTGTTGTTCCTATGGTGCTTAAGGTTATGTATAACAAAATCTGGGACAACATCAGAAAGCAGGGCAAAGAAAAGCTTGTTAAAACAATGATTAAGGTCAGCAACGGCCTTCTCAAGGTCGGCATTGATATGCGCCGTGTGTTCTTCAAGCAGATTCTTGATGCTTTCGGCGGTAACCTCGAAATGATCATTTCAGGTGGTTCAGCGCTTGATGAAAAATATGTTGCAGGCTTCAGAGATCTTGGTATCACCGTTACAAGCGGTTACGGTATCACAGAATGCTCACCCATTGTTTCAACAATGAGAACAAAGCATTATTCTCCCGCCAGCGTTGGTGCAGTTCACCCCGGTGTTGAATGCAGAATCAAAGACGGTGAAATTCAGATCAAGGGCGACATCGTTTTCCTTGGTTATTATAAAGATGAAGCCGCAACAGCAGCTGCCTTTGACGGTGAGTGGTTTAAAACAGGCGACCTGGGCTATCTTGATGAAGACGGACTTCTTTACATCACAGGTCGCGCCAAGAACCTTATCATTCTTTCAAACGGTAAAAATGTGTCACCCGAAGAGCTTGAAGCAATTCTTTGTGACAATATCGACGAAATCGATGAGGTTGTTGTTTCAGGTGAGAACGACCAGATTGTTGCTGAAATTTTCCCTGCTGTTGGCGAGGAAGATGATGCCAATACAATCAAAGAAGGCATCAAAGCAAAAATCAACGAGCTTAACCGTAAGCTTCCCACCTTCAAAAAGATTGTTGATGTCAGATTCAGAGATGAAGAATTCCCCAAAACAACCACAAAGAAAATCAAGAGAAAATAATTTTAAAGCCCGATGCTTGATAGTGTCGGGCTTTGATTGTATAAAAAATATGTATATATCGATGAAATGATTTGACACAGAGAACCTGTTTTGATAAAATGAATTCAACTGATTTCAGGAGTGATAATTATGAAACTTAAAGTTATGAGCTATAACGTTCTTTGCTATGGTCCTGATGATATGCATTGGACCATCCGCCACCCTATGGTAACCGACCTTATCCGAAAAGAGCTTCCCGATTCATTCGGTGTGCAGGAAGCACATTATGATTGGATGAAAACCTTGTCTGCGTCATTGCCTGAATATGAATATGTTGGTGTTGGCAGAGAAGATGGTGACAAAGAGGGCGAATTTTCTGCGGTGTTTTATCTCAAAGATAAATTCAACGTGATTGACAGCGGAACCTTCTGGCTTTCTGAAACTCCCGATGTTGCAGGCAGTAAGGGCTGGGACGGTGCCTGCCACCGCGTATGCTCCTGGGCAAAGCTTGAAGAAAAAACAAGCGGTGAGGTTTATATTCATATGAACACTCACCTTGACCACAGAGGACCCGAGGCAAGAACAAAGGGCTTGCAGCTGCTCCTTGATTTTGCAAAAAAACTTGAAGAA
>JAZQYU010000018.1:0-33948 GCA_045633685.1 Acutalibacteraceae bacterium
TCTATATGTTCACAGGCGGTGAGCCTCTTGTGAGAAAGGATGATGTGCTCAGACTTTGCAAGGCTCATCCTGACTGTGCATTCCTTGCTTACACAAACGCCACTCTCGTTGACCAGAAATTCTGTGAGGATATGCTTTCGGTAGGAAATCTTACCCTTGCCCTCAGCGTTGAAGGCAGCGAAGAAAGCAACGACTTCCGCAGAGGTGAAGGCAGCTACGGCGAAACAATGGCAGCTATGGATCTGCTCAAGAAAAATGGTTGTCTCTTTGGTATTTCCGTTTGCTACACAAGTCAGAACATCCCCTATGTAACAAGTGATGAATTCCTTGACCTTATGCTTGAAAAGGGTGTTAAGTTCGGACTTTATTTCAATTATATGCCCATCGGCAGCGGTGCCGTGCCTGAGCTTATCCCCTCACCCGAGCAGAGAGTTCAGATGTATAAATGGCTTCGTAAAATCCGCAGCAGTGAAACAGGCAAGCCCTTGTTTATTATGGACTTCCAGAACGACGGTGAATATGTGGGCGGCTGTATTGCAGGCGGCAGAAGATATTTCCACATCAACTCTGCCGGTGACATTGAGCCTTGTGTTTTCATCCACTATTCCGACTCAAACATCCGCAAGCACACTCTTCTTGAAGCTCTCAAAAGACCGTTGTTTACGGAGTTCTATCACAATCAGCCCTTCAACGATAACCACCTCCGTCCCTGTCCCATGCTTGAAAATCCTGACAAACTCAGAGCAATGGTGGCGGCAACAGGCGCGGATTCAACCGACCTGATTACCAAGGAGGATGTTGAAACACTTTGCTCAAAATGTGACAGGTTTGCAAAAGACTGGCAACCCGTCGCTGACGAGCTTTGGGCAAACACCAAGCATCCCAACCCCAAAACACAATATTACCGCGAAACCCAAGAAGGTAAAAAAGCTCTTGACAAATAAGCTTCGTGGTTGTATAGTAATGCTACAATCAAATACAGGGGTGCTGAATTTCGATTCGGCTGAGATTATACCCTTTAACCTGATACGGGTAATACCGGCGTAGGAAGTTATTTAGAAATAAAAGTTTTTGCGTCTGTATTTTTACAGACGCTTTTTTATTCTGCAGGTGCATTTGATTGAAACTGAATCAAAGGATGTGTTTTTATGAAAAACAACACAAAAACGCTGGCTGTCTGCGGAATAATGACAGCGATGTCCGTGGTGCTTTCATTTGTTAAAATTTTCGAACTGCCTTACGGCGGCTCCATCACTCTTTTCAGCATGGTTCCCATTGCCTTTGCCGGCTACGCTTACGGACCCAGGTGGGGTCTTGCCTGCGGCACCGTGTGGGGTGTAATTGAATGCCTGCTCGGCGCATCGGGAACTCTCGCTTACCTTACAGACAATATGCTCAATTTTATGATTTGTCTGCTCTTTGACTATGTTGTGGCTTTTGCCGTTGTGGGACTTTCAGGCGTTTTTAAAGGTAAAATCAAAAACAGCAAGGCTTCATTTGCAATCGGCGCAGGGTTCGCAGTGTTTTTGAGGTTTGTGTGCCACTTTGCCACAGGCTTTATCATCTGGAGAGAATATGCTGTTGACACCCTCAGCGTCAATGAATTCGGTCTTAAAATTGTTGATGCTTTTTCGGGTGAAGGTCTTGCGGCTGTCTATTCACTTGTTTACAACGGCTCATATATGCTCCCAGAGCTTGTGCTTTCTGTGGTCGGTGCGCTGATTCTGGCGTCAATCAAGCCGCTAAAAAAAGAGCTTAACTCAACAAAATAGGTAAAACGGTGCCGTATATCCTACGATACGGCACTATTTTTATATAAAAACAGCAAAATAACTTGCAAAAAATAAATATTAACAGTATAATTATTGTGAATATTTAGGAGGTTATGAAATGAAGCATTCTGATATTATCAAAAAAATGAGCCTTGAACAAAAAGCTAACATTGTTTCAGGCTACGACTATTGGCATCTTGAAGAAATCCCCGAATTGGGACTTCCCAAAATTATGGTTACCGACGGCCCTCACGGTCTGAGAAAACAGAACCCCAACGGTGACTCGGTAGGTCTCGGCAACTCATACCCCGCAACAAGCTATCCCACAGCAGCAACAAGCTCTTGCTCATGGGACCTTGCTCTTATTGAAAAAGAGGGTGAAGCTCTCGGTAACGAATGCTTGCAGGAGGATGTTTCCGTTCTTCTCGGACCCGGCACAAACATCAAGCGTTCTCCCACCTGCGGCCGTAACTTTGAATATTTTTCAGAAGATCCCTACCTTGCAGGTAAGTGCTCAGCCGCTCTTATCAAGGGTGTTCAAAGCAAGGGTATCGGCACATCAATCAAGCACTTTGCAGTTAACAGCCAGGAAGCTTATCGTATGATTATCAACGAGGTTGTTGACGAAAGAGCATTGCGTGAAATTTATCTCACAGCTTTTGAAATTGCTGTTAAGGAAGCTCAGCCCTGGACAATTATGAACTCCTACAACAGAATCAACGGCGTTTACGCTTCTGAAAATGCTCACCTTCAGGAAGAAATTGCCCGTGGTGAATGGGGCTTTGAAGGCTTGTTTGTTACTGACTGGGGCTCATCTGTTGACAGAATTCCCGGCCTTTATGCAGGTACCGACCTTGAAATGCCTTCAAGCGGTGACCTTAACCCCGGCAGAATTATTGAGGCTATCAAAAACGGCAGCCTTGACGAAGCCGTTCTTGACAAGCGTGTTGACAACGTTGTTGACCTTATTATCAAATCTAAAGAAGCTTTGGCAAAGAAGCATACATATTCAAAAGAAGAGCATCACAAAATCTCTATGGAGGTTGCTGAGGGCTCAATTCAGCTTCTCAAAAACAACGACAAGGTTCTCCCTGTTAAAGCAGGTCAGAAGGTTGCTGTTATTGGTGAAATGGCAAAGGCACCCCGTTTTCAGGGCGCAGGCTCTTCTGTAATCAACCCCACTCAGATTGACAACGCTTATGACGCTCTTGTTACATTGGGTGTTGATGTTGTTTATGCTCAGGGCTATGACAAGAAAAAGGACGAAAGAAACGAAGCTATGTTTGCTGAGGCTATTGCCGCCGCAAAAGATGCTGATGTTGCACTTGTTTTTGCAGGCCTTACAGAAGAATTTGAGGGTGAAGGCTATGACAGAAAGAACATTTCAATGCCTTCAAGCCACAATGCTCTTATTTCTGAAATTGCAAATGCTAATCCCAACACCGCAGTTGTTCTCGCAGGCGGTTCAGTTGTTGAAATGCCTTGGGTAGATGAAGTTAAGGCTATCCTCAACTCAGGTCTCAGCGGTCAGGCAAGCGGCACAGCAACAGCAAGAATCCTTGCCGGTCTTGTTAATCCCTCAGGTAAAACAAGTGAAACATATCCCATTTCATTTGCAGACAACCCCACATACGGCAACTACCTCACAAGCCCTGTTACAGCAGAGCACAGAGAGTCAGTTTATATCGGCTACAGATATTATGACAAGGCAAACAAAAATGTTCTCTTCCCCTTTGGTCACGGTCTTTCATACACAACCTTTGAATACAGCGACATAAAGGTTTCCGCTGACGAAATCAACGACACCGACACTCTCACCGTTTCATTCAAAATCAGGAACACAGGCGATGTTGCAGGTGCCGAGGTTGCTCAGCTTTATGTAGCAGACAAAGAGTCAACAATTTTCCGCCCTGAAAAAGAGCTTCGTGAATTCGCAAAAGTGTTCCTTGCTCCCGGTGAAGAAAAGACAGTTGAAATGAAGCTTGGCAAGAGAGCATTCGCATTCTTCAATGTTGAAACTAACGACTGGTGCGTTGAAAGCGGTGAATTCGATATTCTTGTGGGCGCAAGCTCAAGAGATATCAAACTCACAGCAACAGTTAAGGTTAACTCAACCGTTGAGTGTGCAATCCCCGATTACAGGGCAGTTGCTCCCAACTACTACAACGACGTTACAAGCATCTCAAGAGATGACTTTGCAACCCTCTACGGTGCGCTCCCCAGCCCCGAAAGAGACACAGCAAAGAAGGTTGATGTTTATTGCTGCCTTGAAGACGCTTCTCACACCAAGTGGGGCGGCAGAATCTGCAGACTCATCAACAAGCTTATGGCAGGCTTCGGCTCAGCTGAAAACGGTGACGGTCAGATGCTCGCCGCAATGGCAACACAGATTCCTATCCGTAACTTCATTGCAATGTCAATGGGTGTGTTCACCCCCAAAATGGCAGACGGACTTCTTATGATTCTTAACGATGGTGAGTCAGCAGGCAAGGGTCTTTGCAAAATCCTTGCAGGTATCCCTAAAGCTCTCACTAAGCTTCCCGCATTGTTGAAGGCAATCTGATTTTACAAAAGCAAAGCACCGAGAGGAAATCTCGGTGCTTATTTTTATAGCTCATTGAGTTTATTTTTAACGGCAACAAGTGCTTCTTCAGGTGAAGATATATTTTTCACCGCAGTTTCCATAGGGCAGAATCCGTCACCTCTGCGGTTGATGATTGCATCGGCAAGAGTATCATACCAATATTCAATACCGAACTGTTCAAAAACCTCTGCCGCCGGCTTACTGATTACACCTGCCCAGATATTTTTTACCCCGAGGGTTATATAAAGCAAGGCCGCCGCCTTACCCACAACCTTGTCTGCAGCAGAATAGCCTTCAAAAGCCTTCCCCTCATCAATCCATTTCACAAGGGGCAACACACCGCGCTCGTCGGTAATCACTGTATCTTCATCACTCACAAGCACACAGGTATGACCATCACTCAGAATTTCTTTTGCCTTAGATAGATTTTTCATATTTTTTGTTTACTGCAAGAACAATAATCCACTGAATAACAATACCGGCAACGCCGAGAGCCATTGAAGAAAGCACGGCAGCAATGCTCATTCCCTCAAAGCCAAAAACAGAGGCGGCAACTGCAACAGCAACAATTCTCATTGCTCTACCCGAAAGCTGAACAGCAAGAATTTTGAGGAAGCTGTTAAAATTAACCTTGCTGAGCAAGCCTGATACAAGACCATAGGTAAAAATTTCAACCACAATAAAAGGCAACACAACAGACGCAGGCATACCCGTGAGACTGAAGCTGATTACAGGGGCAAGAGCTCCTGCAACGGCACCCACAACGGGGCCACCTACGAAGCCCGCAACAATCACCGGCAGATGCATCGGAAGAAAAGCTTCACCAACAGACGAGCCAAAGCCCGCATAAGTGCCGATTATATGGGCAAGCTGCGGCAATGCAACAGCCGAAATAACAGCAATTATTATTGCAATGGTTTTATTTCTGATGCTTGTTCTATTCAATAAAATTGTTTTCATAAAGCCACCTTATTTATCAAAGATTTCTGACACAGCCTTGAGCTGCTCTCTTATGTTGATTTTCTGAGGGCAGATTTCCTCACAGGCACCGCATTCAATGCAATCCTTTGCCTTTCCTTTTTCCTGAGTGTAGATGTAATAATACCATCCGCCGTTAAAATCCTCGTGCTGCTTTTTGGAATTGTAGCAGGAGAAAAGATCGGGAATTGCAATATTCATCGGGCAACCGTCAACGCAATAGCTACAAGCCGTGCAGGGAATTGCGTCTTCATCCTTAAGAATGGCACAAACTGTTGAAACCGCCTTGTGCTCTCTTTCGTTGAGGGGAACAAAATTTTTCATATAGCTGAGATTGTCTTTCATCTGCTCCATATTGCTCATACCGGAAAGAGTCATAAACATACCCTCAAAGCCTGCAGCATAGCGAATCGCATAGCTTGCGATGCTGCCACCGTCAAGAGCTTCAAGCACTGATTTTGCCTTGTCGGGCAGATTAACAAGTGCACCGCCTCTTACGGGTTCCATTACAATAATGGGCTTGTTATATTTGCGGCAAACCTCATAGCAAAGTCTGCCTTCAACACCCACGTCTTCATAATCGAGGTAATTGAACTGAATCTGCACCGTTTCAATTTCAGGATGCTCGGCAAGAATCATATCAAGCACCTCTGCCTTGTCGTGGAAGGACATACCGATATGCTTGATTCTGCCCTGTTCCTTGAGATTTTTCACAACCTCAAAGGCATTGCACTCGGTGTACTTTTTATAATATTTTTTGTTGATAGCGTGAAACAGATAAAAATCAAAATATTCCACACCGCAAGCTTCAAGCTGACTTTCAAAAAAAGGAACAATATCCTCCTCTTTCTGAAAATATCCCTCACTTAATTTGTTGGTGAGAATATAGCTTTCTCTGTCATAACGCTTGGCAAGACATTCTCTTATGGCAACCTCACTTTTTCCGCCGATGTAACCGTGAGCAGTATCAAAATAGTTGAAGCCCTCATCCATAAAAGTGTCTATCATTCTTGAAAAATGCTCGTAATCCACCTCATCATTTTCAAGCATAGGAAGACGCATACAGCCGAAGCCGAAATTCTTTTTTACATTTTCAAACACACTCATAATATAACCTCCGTTAGTTATAGTTGTATTTTAGCATAAACATCTGATTTTTTCAACAAAAAAGCACCCGCAAAACGGGCGCTTTGAAATCAGTTGTTTACAATTTCATAAACTCTGTCGGGGTAGTCACTCATAATGCAGTCAGCACCAAGAGAAACAAGATATTCGATTTCGTCCTCTTCATTGATTGTCCAATACTGAACAGCAAGATTGTGCTCGTGGGCGTAGTTAATAACCTTGGCTGTGCCGAGGTTAACACAATAAAGCTTGTAGGGAATCTGAAGGGCAACATAGTCAACATCAAGGTCTTTGATGCCGAGATTTGCCTTAACATAGAAGCTGAGAACCTCCATAATTGTGGAGCTTCTGAGAAGCTTGGGATAATTGTTGTCCACATATTCACTTACTTCACCGTTGAATGTTCCGAAAATAACGTCATCAAGAAGATCTCTTTCTTCAAGAATTCTGTAAAGCTCATCAGCGGCCTTTTTGCCAAGCTCGTCGCCGTTTTTGATTTCGATGATATAGTCAAAATCACCGTTAGCCATAAGATAATCAAGAATATCTTCAACGCGGACAATTCTCAGATCATCAGGCACAGCATCGCCTTTGAGGTCAGCGTAAGGCATATTGCCGTTTTCATCCTCAAACTTTGCGCCCATATTAAGCTGACGGAGTTCCTCATAAGTTTTGTTTTCGGGACGCACCTCTTCCTCACCAAAAACCTCAACGCTGTCACTTGTTCTGTCAAGAGTGTCATCATGAAGAAGAACAAGAACGTTATCTTTGGTGATATGAAGGTCGAATTCAAAAATATCTGTGTTGAAGTTTTTGTTTTCAACGCAGTTTCGGAAGGCCACCATTGTTTCTTCGGGGGCAATTCCGCTGCCGCTTCTGTGGGCAGAAACAAGAGTTTTGCCTGAGATTGCAGGGTTGGTTGTTTCATACTTCACAATTTCAGATGGGTCTGAAACGATGTTGTAAAGGTAAAGAAGCAAACCGCCAAATGCAACAATCACGGCAAGGAATACTGACAAAATTACTTTCAAAGCTTTTTTCATAAATAAACACCTCGACGGCTATTATACCATTTTCGACACAAAAAGCAATAATTTTACACAACAAAAACCACAACAAAAACCGCATTATGTCACCCTTGCATCTTGACTTTTTGTGTTGCGTATGATAGAATTCCACCCATATTGAACGAAGAGTTGTAATATGGGTGTAATATGGATAATTTCGCCCTGAGCGCATACAATGCGTTTAGGGCTTTTTGTTTGAAAGGCGTGAGCTTATGCGAATTATTGGCAAATCCAAAAAACTTGATAACGTATGCTATGACATAAGAGGTCCCGTTATGGACGAGGCCGAAAGAATGGAATCCCTCGGTGAGAAAATCCTCAAGCTCAACATCGGTAACCCTGCCCCGTTTGGCTTTGAAGCACCTGCTGAAATCACCAGAAAAATGGAAGAATGCCTCACTTCAACAGAGGGGTATTCCACTTCAAAGGGTATTCTCTCTGCAAGAGAAGCAATTAAAAAATATTGCACTCAGGTCAAGGGTATTGATGGCGTAACTGTTAATGACATTTACACAGGCAACGGAGTCAGCGAGCTGATTACAATGAGCATGCAGGGTCTTCTTGATAAGGGTGATGAAATTCTTGTCCCCTCCCCTGATTATCCGCTGTGGACAGCTTCCGTTACCCTTGCAGGCGGCACGGCTGTGCATTATATCTGTGATGAAAGCTCTGACTGGCAACCCGATATTGACGACATCAGAAAGAAAATTACACCCAACACAAAGGGTATCGTCGTCATCAACCCCAACAACCCTACCGGTGCGCTTTATTCAAAAGACATTCTTCAGAAGATTGCTGACCTTGCAACCGAAAACGGAATGATTATTTTTGCAGACGAGATTTATGACAGACTTGTTCTGGACGAAGAAGAACATATTTCAATTGCAACCCTCGCACCCGATACACTGACAATCACCTACAATGGTCTTTCAAAGTCCCACCTGATTGCAGGCTATCGTTGCGGATGGATGACCCTTTGCGGCAACAAGAAAAACGTTAAGGGCTACATTGAGGGGCTTAATCTCCTTTCTTCAATGCGTCTTTGTTCAAACGTGCCTGCTCAGGCAGTGATTGAAACGGCGCTTTCTGCCACGGAAGAAACTAAAAAGCTGATTGTTCCCGGCGGAAGAGTGTATGAGCAAAGAGAGCTGATTTATAACGAAATCAACTCTATCCCCGGTCTTTCTGCGGTGAAGCCGAAGGCTGCATTTTACATCTTCCCAAAAATTGACACAAAAATGTTCGGCATAAAGGACGATGAACAGTTTGTGCTTGATTTGCTCAAGGACAAAAAAATTCTGCTCACTCACGGCGGCGGTTTCCATTGGGAGCAACCCGACCATTTCAGAATTGTGTATCTCCCCGAAAAAACACAGCTCAAAAAAGCTGTTGATGAATTGAGAGATTTCCTTTCATATTACAAACAGTAAAAATTTTGACTTCCCTTGGTTTCAGGGAAGTCTTTTTTGTTTTATCGCTAATGATAATTGACAACTGTGGCCTGAATTGATAAAATAATTCCGGAGATGATGAAAATGTTTTTTACAGATAAGACCTATGACATAAACGAATTGGCACAAAACAACCTGCACATCCACACCAATTTTTCAGGCTGTGCCAAGGAGGAAATGGATTTTTACGAAATTGTGAGAGTTGCAAAACAGGCAGGGCTCAAAAAAATTGCACTCACCGACCATATTTACAGGCGCGAGGATTTGCCTGAATTTGTTGAAAACTGCACCCGTCTGCGCCGCCTCCGTGACGAAATGAATCCCGATATCGAAATTTTAATCGGTGGTGAATTTTCATGCTATCACGAAAATGACTACACTCTGAACGGTGTTGAAATTGAAACTGACTACCGCCTGTATGCACAGAATCATTTTCACGTTACAGGCTGGCAGCAGGGTGACGACGGCACACCTGAAAGCTACAAGGAGGTTACCAAGCGTATGCTCCGCAACCTTTTTGAAAACGAAGCAGCCGACACCATCGCACATCCCTTCTCGGGCAGATATCTGAGAAGGATGAAGGGTTGGGATGCTGATCTTGTGGGCAACACATGGACCGAAAACGAGCTTGGTGATATTATGCTTGAAGGTCACAAAAGCGGTTGCGCCTGGGAATTCAACTCAGGCAACGTAGGCAGTGACCCCGAGCTTATCAGAAAAATGTATTACATCGGCAAAGAAATCGGAGTTGTTTTCACAATCGGTACAGACGCTCACAGACTTGAAGCCGTTGACACAAAAAATATTGCACAGGAACTGAAAAGGATAATCAGAAATGGATAAATACGCGTTTTTTCTTGATATAGACGGAACACTCACCTCAGCAGGAGGTATTTGCGAAGAAAATAAGCTTGCCATCAAAAAAGCACGCGAGCTTGGTCACAAAATTTTCATCAACAGCGGCAGAAGTATGGGCTATGTGCCCCAATGTGTGCGCGAGGTTGAATTTGACGGCTATGTTGTAGGCATAGGCTGTTATATCACCTACGGTGACGAATTGGTTTTGTCGGTAGCTATTCCTCCCGAAGAGGTTGCCGAAATGTTTGACAAATTCACCTCCGAGGGCAAAGAGGTTGTGCTTGAGGGTGAAAAGCAGAATTTCCGCAACAAATTCAACGACAACGAGGATTTCATTCTTCTTGACAAGGGTAGTGAATATGTTGAAAAATATTCAGATTCCAGAATAACAAAATTCTTTGTCCCCTACAATTTTTCACAAGAAGAGCTTGATTTCATCCGTCAGCGATACACCGCATTTCAGCACCCCACATATCTTGAATATGCCCCCAAGGGCTATTCAAAAGCAACAGGAATGGAAGTGCTTTTGCAAAAATGCAACATTCCCCGCGAGCGTTGCGTTGCCATAGGCGACAGTGCCAACGACATTGATATGCTCAGATATGCAGGCATATCCGTTGCAGTGGGCAACGCACAGGATGAGGTTAAGGCTATTTGCACAAAAATAACCGCCCCCGCAAAGGAGGGCGGCGTCGGCAAAGCCATTTGTGAAATTATCGGCATCAGCTTATAGGCAGATAAACCGTTGCTTTAAACAAATCTCCGTCAATCGAAAGCTTCAGCTCGCCACCCTGAAGGGTACAAAGCTGTTTTGCAATTGAAAGACCAAGACCATTCCCCTCCTCGCTTCCTCGTGAAGCGTCACCGCGGACAAACCTTTCGGTGAGCTCATCGGGTGAAATATTGAGAGGGTCCTTGGAAATATTTTTAATTTCAAACACACCAAAATTATCTTCTCTGCGGATTGAGGCATAAACCCTTGTGCCCTTCGCAGAGTATTTTTTTGCATTGGACAAAAGATTTTCAAGTACACGATAGGTGTGGGGGCCATCAGCAAAAATCCGCACCTCTTCATCGTTTTCCTGAAAACGGAGTTCAAGACCGCGGGCTTCAAAATCTGACTGAAATTCCCCCGTTGCCTGAGCTGCAAGCTCCTTGAGATTTAGATAAACCTTGTTGATTCTGATGTTACCCGTTGATGCCTTTGAAGCTTCAATCAGGTTTTCAATAAGATTTTTGAGATTGTGAGATTTGTCGGATAAAACTTCGATATACTTCAATGCGTCTTCATCTTTGATGTCACACTTTTTTAGCAAATCCACATAAGAAATCACCGAAGTGAGAGGGGTTTTCAAATCGTGAGAAACATTTGTTATAAGCTCCGCCTTGGTGCGCTCGTTTTTGACCGCCTTTGCAACAGCCTCATCCATTTCTGCTTTTGTGAGCTTAAGGCTTTCATTAAGAGTTATCAGCGATTCAGGCAAACGCTCACCATAGAGATTTGCGCTTGTATGCTCGGTGGCGGCAACAATAATTTTATCAAGAGTGTTGAGATATTTTGCAGCGAAAAAAATTGTTGCACCATCAAAAACGAGCAAAAGCAAACTGCTGATAATAGTAATCACACCGTCATTGTAGGCGCCCAAAACCGCAAAGAATATTCCTGCAACATTGACTGCAATCCACAGCACAGCAATGAGAATCAGCTTTTTGCTAAGGTGCTTCATTTTGTAGGAAAAGAATGCCTTTCTCGTGCCGCGGCAACTCCATTTAATGAATTTTGTAATCCACTTAAAAATCAGAGTGACAAGTCTGATTATAATGCAGTTGGCAAAAATCTTTTTCTTTGCTTTTTTAATGCGCACCATACTTGTTACAAACTCAACAAGAAGCATAAACGCAACAGTGCAACACACCGAGCTGAACACCGCAAAGAAGCGGCTGAGAACATCAATATTATCAGCAATTTCAACAAACGAACAGAACAAGCCAAAAATCATTCCGCCCGACAGAGCAAAATGCAGGTCGGCAGGGATTTTGTCAACAGCGGCAATAACGCAACCGTCTGCACCTTTTTTATGGCCTGCACAGGTAATCAAAAGTGCCACTGAAGCAAGGAGCAGCATCAACGACACAACGGCAGTTATTACTGTCAGGTCAACGCGTTGAGGCAAATCTCGATATTCGGCATAGAGCCTGCCTATTCTGTCTTTCCGGTCTGCAACGACGTTGTCACCAACATAAAATACGGCTTCATCGCAATCCTCATAATGCGAGTCAAAATCATACAACTCGGCAACCCATTGCGGTTTTTGCACATCGGTGCCGGAATGCAAAAGATACTCGCCGTTTTCTTTCACAAGATAAAAGCTCTGTTTTTTTGCCGAAGCAATACCTTGCTGAGGAGATTTGATGTTTGTGAAAACCTCGTCACCTTTTCTTACAAAGTATTTAAGATTCTGATAACCGGCAATTGTCTTTTGGGCTTGTGCAAGGTCGCTTTTATACATTGAATATTCCGATTGAATATAGCTTTCGATTTCTTCGCTTGCACGGGCTTCAATTTTTTCTGCCGATTCGGTGAAATCATAAGCATGGAAACAATAACCAAAATTATCGGGAGTACATTCAAATTCCCCTTCGTTGAAGCTATCGTGCCTCACAAGAGAAGCGTATTTCAAAAATTCCTCACCCTCGGCATAGTTGAGAATCTTCTGCACCATCTGCACCGTTTTGGAGGCATACGGGTCAACAAGATACTTCTGCTTTTCATAAGGAACCTCGGGAATCTGAGAATCAAGAATTTCGCTGTAACCGTTTTCGTTATAAATTGATTCTCCGTCTTCCTGACGTTTATAATTTTCAGCAATGTAAGCAAGCTCTCTTTTTATGATACCTGCCTTAATTGACGAATAAGACGAAACGATCTGATTTATTGCATCTTCTTTCTGCGATTCCATATGTTTGAGGTAATCCTCAGGATTTTCGAACAGCTTTTCAACGCGTGTTACCTGATCCATAGCTGCATAATAAAAAGATGGACTATCAAAGAAATCAGGTTTGCCGTTACGATAAAGGCTCACTAATTCTTCTGCTGTTCCGTTGTAAATTGTGCTGTTGAGTAAAAGTGCACATTCCACACAAGAAAAAGCAAGGGTGAATGACATTGCAACCGTCATAATCACAAGAAGAGCTTTGACCAATTTAGATTTTTTCCATTTTGTAGCCAAGTCCGTACACCACCTTTAAATATTGAGGTTCTTTGGGGTTAATTTCTATTTTGCTGCGGATGTTTTTGATATGTACCGTAACTGTTCTTTCTGCGCTGAAGGCAGGCTCATTCCACACGGCTTCATAAATCTGTGTGCTTGAAAGTACCTTGCCTGCGTTTTTTATCAGGAATTCAAGAATGCCGTATTCCCTTGCGGTGAGTCTGATACCCTCACCGTCAACTGTGACCTCCTTCGTGTCGGTGTCAAGGGTTATGCCGCCGTTGACAATCAGGCTGTCTTTAACCTGCAAACTGCCAAGCATGGCATAACGACGAATCTGCGATTTTACCCTTGCCATAAGCTCAAGGGGATTAAAGGGCTTGGTTACGTAATCATCCGCACCGAAGTCAAGACCCATAATTTTGTCGGTATCTTCACTTTTAGCCGAGAGCATAATTATGGGGAAATTGTAGTTGTCCCTTATTTTATGCGCAGTCATAAGTCCGTCAAGCCTTGGCATCATCACATCAAGAATCATACAATGAATCTGCTCATTTTTAACAATCTCTATTGCTTCAATTCCGTCATAAGCCTTAAAGACCTCATATCCCTCGAGCTTTAAATAAATTTCAATTGAATCAACAATTGCTTTGTCATCGTCGCAAACAAGTACACGGTACATACACATCCTCCTTAAACATCCTGCATCTATATTAAAACACTTGATTTTTAAAACTTTGCATAGCAAATATAAAGAAAAAATAAAGACTTTTATTTCATTATAGCACTTACAAAACAATTTTCAAACACTAAATGTTGACACATATATTTTAAAAAGCTATAATTCAGTTATGTAATTGTGAAAGGGTTGATTTTTGTGAAAGCTAAAGAAATTATCCGCACACTTAAATTTGTTCTTTTTTCAGCAGGGGCTGGCATTATTCAAACCGTCACCTTCACCCTTCTGAATGAATTTGTAACGGATAAATACTGGTATGCATATCTCCCTGCGCTGGTGCTTTCGGTTTTGTTTAACTTCACAGTCAACAGAAAATTTACCTTCAAGTCCGCAACCAACGTGCCTATTGCGATGCTCAAGGTTGCCGCTTATTATGTTGTGTTTACTCCACTTTCAACCTGGTGGGGTGATATTATGGCAGAGGATTGGCTCTGGAACGAATACCTTGTGTTGGCGGTTACAATGGCAATCAACCTTTCAACCGAGTTCCTTTATCAGAAGTTTGTGGTTTTCAGAAACTCCATTGACACAAACGATTTAGCCCAAAAAGAAAAAAAGAAATGACAAAAGCGGAATTTATTTCCGCTTTTTTTGAGGTAAACAAATGTCTGTATTATTAGCTGTTATTTATATTGTTTTTATTTCGTTGGGCTTGCCCGACTCTCTTTTTGGCGCATCCTGGCCTGTTGTGCACATTGATTTCAACGTTCCCGAAAGCTTTGCATCCTGGTATGGCGTTATTATCGGTGTATGCACGGGCGGCGTAAGCTTTCTGGCAGGCAAGCTGATTCGAAAATTCGGCACGGGCAAGGTCACTTTTTATTCAACGCTTCTCACCGCCCTCGGCCTTGTGGGAATGAGCTTTGCCCCGAACATTGTGGTGATGATGATTTTTGCAATTATTATGGGCTACGGTGCAGGAGCAATTGACACCGGGCTTAACAACTATGTTTCACTTCATTACCACGCAAGGCATATGAACTGGCTCCACTGCTCCTGGGCGTTGGGGGTCACTATCAGTCCGATGATAATGTCATCTTTTCTCGGCGGCGAGGCAGGAGAATGGCGAACAGGATACAGAGTTGTGGCGGCGTTGCAATTTGCATTTTCGATTGTTATTCTGGCAACTCTCAACAAATGGAAGGACGACAAATCCTCCGCCAATCCGCAGGAAGAGAAAGATCCTGTGCCACCAAAGAGGCTGATCGATTTGTTAAAAATCAAGGGCGTTGTTACATCCATACTTTCCCTCGGGCTTTATTGCAGCGCTGAATTTATGCTTGGTACCTGGGGTGCAACATACGCAGTTAATGTGTTTGCCGTTACCCCCGATGAAGCCGCATTGTGGATTTCACTTTATTTTGGCGGAATTATGGTCGGCCGTGTTATTTCAGGCTTTATTTCACTCAAGGCAAGTGACAACACCCTTGTCGCAGGCGGAATAGCTGTCTGCCTTTTGGGAATTATCATTTTTGCATTGCCTCTGGGCAAAATGTCACTGATAGGATTTCTTTTAATCGGAATCGGATTTGGCCCGATTTTTCCCAGCGTGTTACATAGTGTGCCTGCCCGATTCGGAAGTGATTATTCCGCAGACATCACAGGATACCATATGGGCGGCGCATACGGAATAGGCTTTGCGCTTCAGCTAATCTATGGTTACGTTGCATCTGCAACAACATATAAAATAACTCCTTTTGTGTTGATGGCGCTGATTGCCGGGGTGTTTGCCGCACACAAAATTACACTTCACACCCTTAAAAATCAACACAACGACTTGTAATTTTTTGAAATATATGTAATAATGAGAAGATGATTTCAAGCGAGGTGACAGTATGGCTAAAATAGAAAAAGAAGAACTTGATTATCTTGAAACTGTCCGCGACTTTATGGACAAAGAAATTGTCAAGCTCAACAATCTTTCATCAGAGCTTGAAGAATTGATTATGAAAGAGGGTCAGAAGTTTGCGCAGGATGACCCTTATCAGGCAGTTTACGGTTCAACAGCTCTGACCGAGCTTCACTACAGCATTGAAAGAAAAATGCTCAGAAGTGAAACAGCAAAGCAGGACGCCTATTTTTTGCAGGGGCTAAAGGATCATCCTTATTTTGCAAGAATCGACTTCAAAGAAGATGATTACCCCACAGAGAAGTTTTATATCGGACTTAAAAGCCTTTTTGATGAAAAAGAGATTTCTCCATATGTTTATGACTGGCGTGCTCCCATCGCAGGTCTTTTTTACGAAGACTTTGATACAAGCAAAGCTTTTTATGAGGCTCCGTCAGGCAGAATTGAGGGTGAAATTGAACGCAAGCGACAGTATAAATTTGAAAACGGCGAGCTTGTTTATTGCTTTGACAGTGACATCAAAATTGACGACTACATTCTTCAGCAGGCTTTAAGCGAAACATCAACAGACCGTCTGAAGGTGATTGTAAGCAGCATTCAGAAGGAGCAGAATAAAGCTATCCGTTTTGGCGGTGACAAAAACCTGATTATCTGCGGGCCTGCAGGCTCAGGCAAAACCTCCGTCGGTTTTCACAGAATTGCCTATCTCCTCTATCGTTACAGGCACAATCTCTCTTCTGCAGAGGTTGTTATGTTCACGGGTAGTGATATTTTTGCCAGCTACGTTTCAGATATTATTCCCGAATTGGGTGAAGCTCCTATCAAGGATTTCAACTTCTATGCTCTTTTGAGAAACGGAATGCGTTCCAAGGATTATTACGAGCAGGCAGAGGCAATTATTTCAAAAGAAAAAGGCAGACTTGAGGCTGCGAGCGTTAAAAATTCACCTGAATTCATTGACTTTGTTGAAAATTTCGTAAAGGATTTTCACTTTACATTTTCCGACTTTTCACTTTACGGTGAACTTGTTTACAGCGGAGAAGAGATTGCAAAGCATCTCAAATCCCGCCCCAAAATCACCGAATTTTCGGACAAGCTCAATCTGATTTCGGACTATGCCAACGACAAAATCAACAGCTATTTTGCCAACAACTATGAAAAGCTTTATGAAATTGCCGATGAACAGAGCAGTATCCTCGACGACACCGGCGATTGCATTGAAGCAATGAAAAAGAAGATCAAGCAGGAATCAAGAAACAAGCTCGGCAATGAACTTAACATTGACGATTATGCTCTTTTAAAGAAAATTTATGAAGCCTACGGCGACACCGCAATTACCAAAGCATACAAAAAAGATATGGGCAACGGTATAATTAAATTTGAAGATGCGATGCTTGTGCTTTTCCTCAGATGTCTGCTTGGCAAAATGCACCAGAAAAACAAGGTGCGCCACGTTCTTATTGACGAAGCGCAGGATTTTTCAATTCTTCAGCACAGAATCATCCGCTACCTTTATCCCAAAGCAAGATTCACCATTCTTACCGATTCAAATCAGGCTATTGTGCCTTCAATCAATTCCAACGATGTAAACAAAATTGCGGAGCTTTATGAAGCGGAAATTCTCCGACTCAACAAAAGCTACCGTTCCACAAAACAGATCAGCTCTTTTGCAATAAAGCTCCTCCCCTCACCGGATTACGAAACCTTTGAGCGTGACGGTGAAGAGCCCGTTATTATTGAAAGCAACGATGTTGTAAGCGACATCAAAGCTATGCTCGGTGCAGCAGACGGCTCTGTTTGTGTCATCACCAAAACCTCACCCACAGCCAGGGATATTTACAACAAGCTGATTGTTGACACTGACATTGAACTGTATGCCGACAAGGACAAAATCTTTGGCAACAAGGCGGCAATTATGCCCGTTGTTTACACCAAGGGTCTTGAATTTGACAATGTTATTATCGTTGACAAAAACGGTGAGTTTGACTCAGAAGAGAACAACCCTTATCTTTATATGGCAACCACAAGAGCTTTACACAAGCTCACAATTATCAAATGCTGAAAAACGCGGCTGGAGGAAAACTCAAGCCTCGTTCTGTTTATTCTTCTTTTGTTGCAAGGGCAATGATTGTTTCAACACAAATATCCTGACCAAGCATTCCGCTGTTGAGACAGATGTGATAATTGCCCGGTGTTCCCCACTCCCTGCCTGTGTAGTGCTCATAATTAACCTTGCGCTTTTTGTCTTTTTCATCAAGGCGTTTTATAGGCTTCTTTTCACTTTCACCATAAAGTCTGACAATTCTGTCGGCACGGTATTCCTTATCGGCATGGATAAAAACGTTGAGGCAGTCTTCACGGTCACGGAGAATGTAGTCCGCACATCTGCCAACGATAACACAAGGTTCTTCGTCAGCAAGCTGCATTATAACTCTGCGCTGAATGTTCCACAAAAAGTCGGAGGCTGAAAGACCATCCATAATTCCGGGTGAGCCGGGCGCTGTGAAAGCATAAGCAAATTTATGCTTACCCGGTGCGTATTCGCCCTGCTCTTCAATATATTGAGGAGCAAAACCCGTTTCTGCCGCTACATGCTTGACAAGCTCTTTATCATAATACTTGTAACCGAGGCGGTTTGCAACTTCCTTGGCAATGCTTCTGCCTCCCGAACCAAATTCACGGCTTATAGTGATAATCTTTTTCATACGGATACCTCCTTTTATTTCTTTCTGATTTCATTTTATATTAAACATCAACAAAAATCAACAGTTATTTTTAAAAATTATATGATTTTTGCACATTTTATTTTCATTGAAACAAAAAATTCCCTCTGCCAAAACAGAGGGAATAATTTTATATCATATCATAAATGAAGTTTACACCTTTGTTTAAATACTTTGCAATAAGCGTCAGAGTGTTTTCAAGCTCGGTGGGTGCAGTGTCTTCAATTACACCTGCATCAACAAGAGCTACACGCAAATATTCAACTGCAGCAAGCCAGCCTGCGTTGTCAACAACGGTTTCGTCAAGCTGCTTTTTAACCTCAGAAGCTGCCTTTTCAACTGCTTCAGCTTTTTCGGGAGCCACTGCAGATTTGTCAGCATCCTCCCAAGCGGCAAGATATTCGTTGGCTTCTTTTGTGAGTCTTCCCTGGTTAAACTGAGGATAAACATCGGGGCGTGAATATACATCAACAATATTATCGTCAGCCATAATGTCAAACGCCATTTCAAGAGCAACATCGTTAAGAGGAAGCAGCTCGTGAGCCTGATGGCTGATGTACCATGTTGTGCAGGGAAGAAGGCCTGTGGTAGCGTCAACTGTATTGTCGGGTGAAATGTGGTTATGCTTGGGGTTTGAACAGTATGTACCGACTGCCTTGTATCCGTCACCGAGAGTTTCACCAACGTTTGCAAAGGTTGCACCCATTGAAGCTGATTCAGCGTGAACAATGCCGTCACCGTTTGTTACGTTATAATCCTTGCAAAGGGGGAACATTCCGCCACCGTGGCAAACGATGTCAAACACCTGTGTACCCGTAGCCTTAAGAGCTGCAATATTTTTGGGGAAGTTTGCACGAGCCTGCATATAAGCATCAACTTCAGCGGCAATGTCTGCATATTCTTCATCTTCAAGCCACATTGCTCTTGCCTGCTCATAATAATCTGTGGGACAAAGAGCCCAGATGAGCGTTGTGGAACGAACACCTGCGCTGACAAGACCATCAAGAATACCGTGAAGGGTTGTCTGAATAACATCTTCAGGGAGAATTCTGAGCACAACATTGATAAGGTATGAAAGGTAGGTGTCACCAAGAAGGGTTACAAGAAGTTCATTATAAAGAACATTGTCATCATAAAAAACGCTGAGATTACCTGTGAGAAGGTCACCGATAATATCTGAACCGTCAATTGCAGGAATTACATATTCCATACGCTTGATGAGCTTGTAATCCTCGGGGTATGTTTCAAGATAGCTTACACCGATTGTTCCGCCAAGGCTGATGTTGCAAAGGCGAACCTGCTTCGCACCGGTCTGAGGAAGAACAACATCGTGGATGTAATGATGAAGATTTTCTGTTTCGTTTTTAATGCTTCCGAATGAGTCATAACCGAAGTAATAAACAGTTTCTCCGCCAACAAGATCACAAAGTCCCTGAAGAGGAAGCATATTGAAATAATATTCTCTGAGTTCCTGAGTCATTTCACTCATAGGATATTCGTAGCACGGAACATCAACATCGGCAAGATAGTTGCCCTGAGCATCCTTGTGGATGTAATAAAGTCCGTCATAAGCGCCCTGCTTTGCGGCTTCATAAAGTGTTTCGTTATCGCCTGTTAAAATCGCCAGAACCAAAGGCACAACTGCAACCTTAACCAAAGCCATAATGTCAATTTCAAGAGGCCAACCTGTTACATAGCCTGTTTCATCGGGAATTTTTTCACCGTTTTCGTCAAGAACATAGGTATCGTTCTGACTCATACCGTGAACAATAACAATCGGTGTATCTTTGTCATAATTTGCAACATAAGCTTTGCTGTCGGCCATTGCTGAAACAGAAGCAACAGAAATCAGCATCGCAATTACAAGAAAAACACTCAATATTTTTTTGAATTTCATAACTGCACCTCGCAATTTTGTGATAAATAAATTTTATCACAAACCAACCGGAACTCTCAATAAGACAATTCAATAAAGTTTATGTGAAATAATTGGTATTTTGCACAAAAGAAAAAACTCTGTTGCCAAATTGACAACAGAGAAATTTTATTTAAGCAAATTTTCAACAACAGATCGAACTTCTTCAACCGATGATGCAACCACCTTGCCTTGGGCATGGGTATCTCTGCCGCCGCCTTTTCCGTTGAGAGCTGAATTAAGTGCTTTGACTGTTTCCTGCACATTGGACTTTGCGCTGACAACATAGATGTAATTGGTTTCATCTGTTTTTGAAAGAAGGATGCACTTTTCAACACCTTTTTCAAGAAGCGAATTTGCGCAGAAAATCAGATCGTCATAAGACTGATTTTCGGTCACGGCATAAGCACAGCCGTTGATTTCGGTGGGGTTAAGCTCATAGAAAGCCAGCTTTTTAGACATTTTCTGATTTTCATATTTTAGAGCCTGTATAAGCTCCGCCTGCTTTGAAACAGCAGAAGCAACACTATCCCTTGAAGCGGAAAGCATACCCATAACTGCCTTGACTGCATTATGAAGATAAACATAATCCTTGTAAGCGTGGATACCCGCAACCATTTCAATTCTTGTGCCTTTTTTACGAGGGCAGGAATCAAGAATTTTAATCACACCTACGTCACCTGTCCTTGACGGATGAGGTGCACAGCAGGCGCAGCAGTCAACACATTCAATTTTAACAAGGCGGATACCTTCGGTGGTATCAAGCTTGGAACGATACTGTGTTGCGGCAAGTTCCCCGGGAGAAGGATACCATGCTGTAATTTCCGTGTTGTTTCTCACGGCAAGGTTGGCAAGAAGCTCCACCTTTTCAATATCCTCATGAGAAAGCGGTCCGCTGAAATCAACTGTCATAACAGCTTCACTCATATGAAAGCCGACATTATCATATCCGAAAAGATTGTGCACAATACCTGCCACAATATGCTCACCCGCGTGGCTCTGCATACGGCTGAAGCGCAAATCCCAATCAATTTTGCCATCCACCTCTGCACCAACGACAAGCTCGGATTCTGTTTTGTGGCAGATCAATTCACCCTTTTCCTGCACATCAAGAACCTTCACACCGCCAAGGGTGCCTTCGTCGGGAGCCTGTCCCCCACCTTCGGGATAAAAGGCTGTTTTATCAAGAACAACCTCATATCCGTCATCAATCTTTTCGCAGGAAATAACCGTTGCGGTAAATTCACGGCAATAAGCATCAATTTCATAAAGTCTTTGTGTCATAATATCACCTTAAAACGGGAGTAAAAATATTACTCCCGTCAGCACAAATTATTTTATTTAAGCTTGTTTTCAAGAAGCTCTTTAATAACGGTGGGGTCACCTGCACCTCTGAGCTCGCGCATACAAGCACCGAAGAGAGCCTGCAAAGCCTTGACCTTGCCGTTTTTGTAATCTTCAACAGCCTGAGGATTTTCACTGATAACTTTATCAACAATGCCGTCAACTGCAGAAGAATCAACCTGCTTGTCAAGACCGTTAGCCTTGCAATATTCAACAGGATCAGCACCATCTTCAACAACAGCGATGAGTACCTTTTTACCTGCGTTTCTGTTAATCTTTCCGTCATCTACCATTTTGATGATTGCGGCAAGATTTTCGGCAGTTACGTCAAGCTCGTTGACAGTTTTTTTAGCCTTGCGAAGAATGCCCATGCAGTCGGTAAGAATCCATGCGGCGGCATCCTTGGCATTGCAACCAAGAGCAATTGTGTCATCAAGAAGCTTGCTGATTTTGTTGTTGGAAATGAGCATATCAATTTCCTTATCGGAAATACCTGCTTCTCTGTACTGCTCTGCCTTTTCGTCAACAGCTTCGGGCTTGCTTGCCTTAATCTGCTCAAGCCATTCATCATCAATGATGATGGGCATAAGGTTGGCATCAGGGAAATAGCGGTAATCAGCTTCTGTTTCTTTGTTGCGCATTGCGAAGGTTTTTCCGCTTGCATCGTCAAAACGTCTTGTTTCCTGAACAAGCTCCTCTGTTTCGTATTCGAGAGCATCAATATGGCGCTGTGACTCGTAATGAATTGCCTTTTCGATAGCCTCGAATGAGCTCATATTCTTAATTTCGGTACGAACACCGAACTCTTCACTGCCTTCAGGACGGACAGAAATATTAACGTCGCAACGCATTGCACCCTCTTCACACTCAGAAATTCCGCCGGAACGGAACATATTCTTGAGCTTATTGAGGTAGGTTACAACCTCCTCAGCACTACGGAAATCGGGCTGAGTAACAATTTCGATAAGAGGAACGCTTGTGCGGTTGAAGTCAACATATGATGAGTTGCCGCTATGAACGAGCTTACCTGCGTCTTCTTCCATATGAATCTGCTTGATGCGGATATCACGGGCACCGTTTGAGGTTTTGAGGCTTACGCAACCATCGGTGCAGATGGGATGATTGAGCTGAGTAATCTGGTATGCGCAGGGAAGGTCAGGATAATAATAATTTTTCTTATCAAATGTTGTGTAGCGGCTGATGTTACAGTTGGGCATAAGACCTGCTGTAACTGCAAGTTCAACTACGCGCTTGTTCATAACAGGAAGCATACCGGGCATACCTGAGCAAGCGGGGCATACGCAATCGTTGGGCTCGTTTGCAGCAGAATGACCGCCGCAGGAGCAGAAAATTTTGGATTCGGTGCTTAACTCCACATGAGTTTCAAGGCCGATGACGAGTTCATAATTCATAATCATTCACCTTTCCTTTCAACGCTGTGTGCAAGAGAGAGAAGTGTGCTTTCGCCGAAATGCTTACCCATAAGCTGAATTCCGCCGCTTACAAGAGCGGGAGTGCCTATGAGATTGGGAACTGCGGTGAATACGCTCTCTGCGAACACCTTGCCGAATGCTTCATTGATGTCATAAGCTTCATAAGCGGAAGCTGAGCAAACGGGAGTGAGAACCGCATCGTAGCTTTCGCAAACTTCGGCAAACTTTTCTGCCACAACACGACGCACTCTGAGAGATTTGTCATAACAATCCTTATATCTGTTTTTAGAGAGGACATCTGAACCGTAAAGAATAACTGCCTTTGTGAGGAAGTTAAAGCCCTCTGTTCTTGAATTCACATATAACTCATCAATGTTTTTATACTGTGATGAGCGGTGGCCGTATTTTACACCGTCATAACGCGAAACATTGTTGCAGGTTTCAGCGCACATAAGAATCTGCCAGGCTGTGTTGGCAAGGTCAAACATATCGTTTGAAACTACATCAACAGTAACGCCCTGAGCTTTAAGAGAAGCTGCAAAAGAGTCAACCTTTGCTTTAACTGTATCGTCGGCTTTATCGTAAAGCTCTTTGATGATACATACTTTTTTGCCTGAAACTGCTTCATTTACTGAATATTCATAGCTCTCTGCAGGAAGGCTTGTGCCGTCTTTATCATCGTGACCTGCGATAACAGACATAACCTCGCTGACAGCTTCAGCATCATCGGCATAAACGCCAACCTGCTCACCTGAAGCAGCGCAGGAAATTACACCGTAGCGTGAAACAGTCCCGTAAGTGGGTTTAAGGAAGTCAACACCTGAAAGTGCGGCGGCACGTCTTGTTGCGCCGTTCATATCAACACCGAGAGCAGCCTTAACTGCACCGTCGGCAACCAATGAAGCGGCAGCACCCTTAAGAGATGCGCCATTTTCACCGTAATATGAGAATTCACCAACAAGGTCAAGACCGAATTCACCAACATTGGTTTTGCCTGAAACAGAGTAGCCCTTTGCTTCAAGGCGGGTTACTGCTTCGGCACTGAAAAGAGGCTTGAAGCCTTCAAGAATACGAGAACCTGCGGCTGACTGAGCATCTTTTACAAGAATTGTATCGTCAACGGCAATTGTTCCTTTGTCACAAAGCTGTGTTGCATAATATTTCATCTCAGTCACCTCACTTTACAAGTCTTGGCACTTGCCAGCTATCTTCATTTCGTTCGGGAGCACCTTCAAGTAGGCTCTCTCTGGTAAATGGTTGTTTGCGTACATCTTCGCGAAGAACGTTTGTCATAGGCATAACATGCACCATTTCTTCAACACCGTCTGTGTTGCAATCGGCAAGCTTCTTTTCACTTTCAGCCATGGCTGTGAAAATACCCTGCATAACTGCTTCTTCCTCTTCATTGAGGGCAAGCTGATTCAACTGCTGAGCGTTTGAGAAAGTGGAACGTTTGCCCTGAGCCTGCTTGCCTGATGATGTTGCAGCTGCACGCTGAGCAAGAGCGCTGCCGCTACCGAGGAGATGAACATCTTCAAGCTGCTGATTTGTAACCTCGCTCGGAGCACCGAGAAGCAAATCCTGAGCATTGCCGTTGAGAGGGAATGCGATAACATCAAGGATTTTTTCTTCGTCTGTAAGGAGCATTACCATACGGTCAATACCGGGTGCCATACCTGCGTGAGGAGGCGCACCATACTGGAACGCTGTATACAAAGCATTGAAGCGGGACTTGAGCTCATCCTCATCATAACCTGCAATCTCGAATGCTTTTTTCATAATATCGATGTCATGGTTACGAACAGCACCGGAGGCCAGCTCAATACCGTTACAAACAAGGTCATACTGATAAGCAAGAACCTCTGTGGGGTCCTTGGTGAGGAGAGCCTCCATACCGCCCTGGGGCATTGAGAATGGGTTGTGGGTGAAGATTGTTTCACCTGTTTCTTCATCGTTTTCATACATCGGGAAGTCAACAACAAAGCAGAATTCAAAAGCATCGTCACGGATAAGGTCAAGCTGATTCTTGCCTGCAAGCCAGGTGCGGATGTGACCTGCTTTTTTCTCTGTGTCGTTCTTTTTGTCATCACAGATGAAGAAAAGTGTTTCCCCCTCTTTAACACCTGTGAGAGCTGTGATTTCTGCCTTCTGTTCTTCTGAAAGGAACTTTGCAATAGGACCTGCAAAAATACCGTCTTTGAGCGTGATATAGCCAAGACCGCCAAGACCAACTTCTGCAGAGGTTGCAAATTTGAGAGAATCTTCAAAGAATTTTTTCGATTTGCCCTGACAGTCAGCAACAATACCTCTTACAGGTCTACCCTTGAATGCAGGGAAATCAACACCTGCGAAGAAATCAGTAAGGTCGCAGATGATAAGGGGGTTGCGAAGGTCAGGCTTATCAGAGCCGTAGGTCATCATTGCATCTGCATAAGTGATACGGCGGAAGGGTCTGGGAGTTACCTTTTTATCAGAGAATGTAGTAAATGTGTCGTAGATAACATCTTCACAAACATCAAGAACTTCTTCCTGAGTTGCAAATGCCATTTCAAAGTCGAGCTGATAGAATTCACCGGGTGAACGGTCAGCACGGGCATCCTCATCACGGAAGCAAGGAGCAACCTGGAAATATCTGTCAAAGCCTGAAACCATCAGAAGCTGTTTGAACTGCTGAGGGGCCTGAGGCAAAGCGTAGAACTTACCCGGATGCTTACGGCTGGGAACAAGGAAGTCACGGGCACCCTCGGGTGAAGATGCAGTGAGAATGGGAGTCTGCATATCAAGGAAGTCTTTGGCTTCCATTTTGTTTCTCAGATGACGGATAATTCTTGAACGCATAACAAGATTATTATGGTTTTTGGGATTACGAAGATCAAGATAACGGTATTTGAGGCGGAGCTCATCCTTGCTTAATCTTGAATTTCTTACTTCAAAGGGAAGCATATTTTTGCTCTTGCCCAATACCTGAAGACTGTCAGCAATCAATTCAACATAACCTGTTGCAATTTTAGCATTGACAGTTTCTTCATCACGCTTTTCAACAACACCGCTTACAGAAATAACTGTTTCGCGGTTAACGTTTTTCAACAGTTCTTCATTATGGATTACCACCTGTGTTACACCTGTGTAATCGCGAAGGTCAACGAAAATAACTCCACCGTGGTCGCGCACAACATCAACCCAGCCTGCAAGCTGAACTGTTTTTCCGATGTGCTCGTCACGGATGTCGTTACAGAACAGTGTTCTATACATAGTGCATACCTCCTATAATAAAATGTATTTTCTACAAAACAAAAAGTCCCGGGGAATATAAAAATATTCCCGGGACGAGTAAACATATTACCCGCGGTGCCACCCGCATTGATGCACAAGTGCATCCTCTTTTGGATTAAGTTTTGAAAAAACAGAGTGTTCCCAAGCTTACTACTCATCTCAAACGCGCTTTCAGTCGGTGACGCATTCTCCCTGACAGACTTTCCATAAAAGCTGAGTCTCTACATATATTATAGTCAAAAAATTAAATTTGTCAACAAGAAAAGACATACATTTCTATGTGAAAAAGTGATGAAATATCAAAAAACTACGATTTTTATTTTGTTCAATTGATAAAACATCAACTTCTTATTTTATTTTCTCAGCAACGCTATTTTCAACTACATATATCCTATCATATTCATCTGAACACTGTTCTATATATTTATCAGCCTCTTGTCGTGTTTCGGTATCATATTGATGATGATTAACTTCAGCCCAATCAAAATACTGACGAACGCTATATCCTCTATATGTTCCCATAATCGCTGATTGTTCAAAAACAGAATACCCTTCCCAATTATCAACCACAACAAAAAGGGTTGATTCTTCGGTATTGTCATATGTCTCCATTATGCTTTGTGTAAGTTTTTCGGTTCTCTCCGAATATTCATATATACTTTTTACTTTGTGAACAGAAGTAATTCCAAAAGCTATGAAAACACATATTATCGGAATGAGTACTTTTTTAACAGTTATCCGTGAATACGAAAAACCATATGCTAACAAAAGTGACATTCCGCACAAAACAGGATATGCATGCATTTCACCTGCACTACCGAGAATCATCAGCGGCAAAGCAAGACCCAACACACACACAAAGATACAAACCAAGGATATCGTCTTTTGCTTTTTCTTGATCAAAGAAATAGTAGCAAAAAGCCAAGCCAACAGAAAAACTGCAGACAGTAAAAATGTAATTGCAACTAAGACCATAGTGCGATTTGATGAAAACAAGCCGATGGAATCAATTCCTGTTGCACCTGAAACAAGAAGCAACACTGCATTTTTGACGGTTGAAAACGACAACAGACTCAACTTGTATGTCCCATCATCACTACTTCCCAAAGCCACCTCACCCAAAAGAGTAAAGCGTGCAACAAAATAAACAACAACGCTCACCAATGAAACAGATATCTGCTTGACAAGGCGTTTCACTCTGGCTTTATCATTAAACTTCAAGCCTTCAGATTCCGGTCTGACAAATGCATCAAAAAGCGGAACAACGAAGAGCCACGATACACCGGACTCTTTCCAAAGAAGAGCAATTATGCAAAAAAACACATAACTATATCCACCATATTTAAAGTGAAACCATATGGCTAACAAACCAAAAAGCACACTAAAAGCTTGATTAAGCGCATCAGGAGAAACGGTAACTGCCCAAGCAGCAGAAGAAAACAAGAAGAAGCAAACAGCAAACATTTGCCATTTTGGGGATACTCCGATTTGTTTTGCAATTTCACCTAACAATACACCACTGAGAATATGACCCATCACCACAAACAAACGGTTCAAAGCGGGAAACAACTCAGGAACCAGGCCCATGACCCCACCAAAGAGAGCATCAAACGGGCGCCAGAATTGATTACTGGGCAATAAATCCATCATCGTGAAATCGGTATTAGGCGCAGTTAAATAGTGCCAATCGTCACTTAACGGTGATATCGAATAAACAACAATATACATCAAAACACAAATCAGCGAATAAAACAATATTTTAAGCAACCTTTCGCTGCTTGTGTTTGTTTTGAAAATATTTTGTTCCATTTTAACTCCTTTTAAATAAGACTTTTTCCTTCCCAATCTTCATCAGGAATAACGCCGATGAGCTTTGCAATAGTGGGAGCAATGTCAATAATATTAGCTTCCCCTATTTCACTACCCGCTTCAAAACCATCTCCGTTAATAATAATCGGAATAGTCATATCCTCAGGGATATCAAAGCCGTGGGTTCTGTCGTGTCCGCCATGGTCAGATGTGATGATGTATGTATATTCATCACCAAGGGCATCCATAATTTTTTTCATATTGTTCCAGCTGTTGCGAAGCGCATCCATATACTCCTCACTCATCCAGCCAAAATTATGACCCGCCCAGTCAGAAAGGCCAAAATACACAAAAGTAAAATCTGTATCAAATTTTTTGAGATAAGCAATCGCCTCATCCGTAATCATTTCGCCCGCTTCTTTGTATCCGAGTCTGCGGCCTGAATAAAAGCTGGAACGGGTAAGCGAATTTGGTCTTGATACATCGCGGATATCTTCCCAGTTATAAAAAAACGCACTGCGCTTGTTAAAATCTTTAAGAACCTCACACAATCCACGGATAGGTCTGACCTGGGGCATATAAACATTGGTGGTTGTACCGTGACGTTCCGGAGTTACGCTGTGAAAAAGCGAAACGTGGCACGGAAGTGTCACCGAAGGGAATACAGTTCCTGCACTGAGAGTGACAGCGGAATTTTTCATTATTTCCTGAGCTACGGGTATATCTGCCAAAGCGTCGGGTCTCATACCGTCAGCAAGCATCATAATAACTTTCATTTCATATCTCCTTTTTAAAAACCGCACAAAAGCCCCCACCGATTGCTCAGTGAAGGCTTTTATATTATTCTTTTACGTTTGCTTTGTACTCGGCAACAGCCTCATCATAAGCTTTCATAGATTCTTCTGTGGGAACATACTCCGCTCTTTCGGTGTTGGCAATTGTGGGCGGATTGCCGTCAGAATCATAACAAGGAGTGAGGAAATCATTTTCATAAAGGAGTCTATCCTCTTCCTTGCGGAAATCGGGGATATCGTAAGGCTTGCCGTATTCAAGAGCACTTCTGTGACCAAGAATTGCAACGGATGCCATTGCAGTTGCAAAGTATTCGTCAAACATAGGCTTTCTGTTTTCACGGATGCTGTTGAAGAATTCTCTTACGATAAAGAAGTCACCACCGCCGTGACCTGCTTTTTCTGCAGCTTCTTTTGCATCAGGCTCAAAGTCAGCTTCGTATTTGGTAACTCTTTCCATTCCTTCGGGAGTATGCTCCTGATTGAAGGAAAGGAGAACATTGTTATCTTCACCACGGAGATTTTCAATCTGACCCAATTCACCGCAGACACGGTATGTATTGGCGTGACCTCCGAAGTGTGACCAACCTGTTACACGGAAAACAGAATCATCGTCATTAAGGCAGGTTACGACAGCACTTCTGTCGGGCAAACGCCAATAAAGATTGCTTGCGCTGTTTTCTTCATTGTGAGGTCCGAAAATGGGCATTGCGGTAACGCGCTTGGGGAATGCACCTGTGATATACATAAGCGGACCGAGAGAATGAGTAATATAATAGATTCTGGGGATATGATATCTCCAATGCTTTGATGTAGGACAGTAATGGGCAATTTCTTTTGGGCTGAGAATAGGATGATTGTATTCACCCTCGGCAAACAAAGCCTTACCGAGAACACCTGAACGGTAAACCTTGCGCATTTCCTGATTGAATTTCATAAAGGGATAGTTTTCAGCAATCATATAAAACGCATTGCTCTTTTCAACCGCTCTTACGAGCGCAACACCCTCGCCCATTGAAATGTTTGATGTGCATTCACTGAGAACGTGGATATTTTTTTCAAGAGCCTTGATTGCATAAGGTGTATGCTCGTGGAAATAGTTGCAAAGAAAAACTGCTTCCAGACCCTCGTGATTTATAAACTCGTCAAAATTGGTATATGTGGTAACCTCGCTGTGCTCCTCTTTTGCTTTTTTGAGCTTTTCTTCATCAAAATCGCAAACAGCAACAACCTCACCGTTATTTGCCTTCACTCCGTCATAGAAGCCGCTGCCGCGACCGAGGCCAAAAATACCAAACTTAATTTTTTTCATATCAATACCTCCAAAGGTAACAAATTATCATTGATTTTATCACAAATTTTCACATTGGTAAAGAGAAATTATCAACAAAAAATCATTCTTTTTTCTGTTGAACATTATAAAGCCTTTTTGCCTCAAAAGCAGCAAACAAAATGCACACAAAAGAATACACCGAAAATATCAGATGCGGTACAATTTCCGGCTTTTCTTCAATCATTGTTACATAAAGAGCAATGTTGATTATTCCGTTGACAATCATCAGCACAGGATACTCGATAAAAGCAAACATCGTGAGAAAATAAATGAGGATTCCGAGCAAAGTTGTTGCGCTGTCAAGAAAAACATATTCCGAGCCGATCAACGGCAACACCAGCCACAAAACAACCAGCAAAGCGGTAAATCCGACTATCATCAGAACGCGTTGTTTAAAGGTCATTTTCCTCAGCTTCGTTGTGCCCCCCTGCTTGTTTTTGCTCCAACGGATAAAAGTAAGCAGTTGGATAGGGCAAGAAAAAAGCAATGCCGAAAGTGCCGAGCCATAAAGATTAAAATAGATATAAACCGCGCCGTAAAGAATAGAATTTACGCTTCCCATAAGGCTGGCAAATCGGTTAACACGGGACTGAAGCATACCGATTACAAGAGATACATAAAGCGGAAGTATGTTTAAAACCGCCTGCTTAGTGTATATACCGGAAACAGTTATGCCGACTGCCGTGATACCCATAAGAACAAATATGAACATGTCTTTTTTTGAGAACTTTTTATCCAATGTTTTTAACCCCAACATTCAAACATTATATCGTTACAGTTACAATATATTATACATTGATACCATTTATTTTTTCCACATAAATACTTTCATAAAGAGTAAAACCAATATCCAATTCTTGCTGCCAAAAGTCAACAAAAACTTTTTATCAAATCTTCCTTTATCCATTTTCTCAAAGCATTTGGAATACTCCCGGGATAACACAATACTTCTAACCTTCTTCAGCTTTCTGAAAAATCCAAAAGTATTTCGCTCATCCCACAACATCGGAATATTTTCAATTATCTTTAAGAAATATGTGGTATATATGTCTTTTAAGAAATCAACTTGTTTTATATCTAATTCGCACAATGTATTTTCATATGCAGAAAAAATTGGCCTTATAACATCAAAAAATCTGTCGTTATGATATTTTGTGCTTAAGCTATCTCCCGAAAACTCATAATGATACAAAACATCTGGAACAACCGCAATACTGCCATTCATTTTTGAAATATAGTTTAGGTTGAACACTAAATCTTCACACTCATGCAGATTAACATCGAAGCACAAAGCATTTTTATCAATTTCCTTCTTTCTGAACGCCTTATTTACAGGATAAGCTAACAAATCTTTTTCTCTCAGCTCAGTAAATCCACTGGCGTCAATGATTTTGATTTTCTCGGAATCACTATTTTTAGTGCAAATCTTTTTATTCGGAATATCGTTTAAGTAAAGTCCGCAAACCACCAAATCAATATCCGAATTGTCAAACTCGTTACAAAGACATTCTACAAAGTTTTCTTCTACCCAATCATCACTATCACAAAAAAGAATATATTCCCCTTCTGCTATTTCCAAGCCTCTGTTTCGAGCACTGGAAACGCCCCCATTTTCTTGATGAACAAATCTTATTCTTTCATCACAAAAGGAACTGCATATTAACTCTGTCCCATCAGTTGATCCATCATCAACTATTATAATCTCAATATTCTCAAAAGTCTGATTCAGCAAAGAATCAATGCAACGACCTATTGTTTTCTCTGCATTATAAGCAGGAACTATGACACTAGCTAAAACATTTTTCATAAAAACACCTCATTCAAAATTACAAGTTTTTAAATTGTTCGTCAAAATTTAATCATCCTATTTCATCAAGGTTTGCGCCATTTGTTTCTTTGACCTTGAGCGCAAACATAATTGCGGCAACACTCACCGCAGGGATTGATATAGAAAGGCAAGCCCACCAGATCGGCATAATAATCATACCACCGATTATCGCACCATAGCCCACCACAAGACCAATGATTACAAGCAGACCCTCAGCACCCACAACAGAAGCACGGATATCTGTGGGCACCTTTTCCGTCATCATAACATTCATATAATCTCTGCCGATCCAATAAGAGCCCTGATAAAGACCTGCAAATGCACCCACAAGATACGGATTCCAGCCATTGAGAATTCCGGCAACGAAGAGAATATAACCCGCAACACAAGCAGCCGAGAACAATGTGACAGTTGCTTTCCTGCCGGCTTTATCTGCAATGAATCCCGAAAGTAAGGTAATTGAAGCATAAATCACAGGCACCATAAACAGCGCTTTGGTAATTTCTCCTGTGCTCATACCGACACGGTGCATTGAAGATTCAAAATAAAGGGCAATGGCAGGCATTGCTGAGTCAAAAATAATATGAGAAATAATGAGCATTTTTGTGTCTTTGTTTGCCCAGATATATTTCACACCGTTGAACACACCTGACTGATTACGCTGAGCCTGTTTCTGCTGTTTTTTCAGCTCTTTTTCTGCCAACCTTTCTTCGTAAGGGCGGGAAAGATATTCAATTCTTTCACCCACAAACACCTTTGTATCTTTGGCAAAGGCAACCACAAGCAAAACAGCCACAAATCCGATGAGTGCAGGCGCGAGAAAAATGTCACGCCATTTTGTGGCATCCTCTCCCATAAGAGCATCGCGCAGGGCAGGGATGAGAATTACGCCAAGAATACCAAAGCTTTTGAGAAAGCTGTAAATTTTGGCGCGGTGCTTATCGGGAGCTTCTTCAAGAATGTAGATAATCTGAATATCATGACCCATAAAAAAGCTGATTATCGCAAATCCGACCAGGAACATGATATAGCTTGTTGAAAGGTTAATGGTTAGGAGTCCCACCGCCATACCGAGGGTTGAAATTGCAAACAAGGGTTTTCTGCCCCATTTATCGGCAAGAGCTTTATAAAAGGGAGTAAAAAGCCCGAGAACATAGGTAAAAACCCCTATTCCTGAATGAAAAGCCAGGCCATCCTCGTAGGTGTAATACTTACCCATAAACGGGTTGTTTACAAAAAATTCCGTAACAAACGACGATTGCACCGTAACTGTGAGATTACTTGTGACTTCATCAAGAATATTCACAACAGCAATCAGGACAAGCAAAACCAAAAAGTACTTGCTACCCGCAGCTCTCGACTGCATCTTTTTAAGCCTTGTAAGCTGTCGGTTTTCGTTTTTAATAATTTTATCAGCAGTTTTCATACACTATGCCTCCGTAATTATTGAAACCAAAGATATTATAATGCATAAACAGACAATTTACAATAAAAATCCCCCTGTTTTGTGATTTATATTCTGATATTTCTTAATTACCAACTATCGGAAAAGATTCTGTGATAGAATTACTATATCAGTTAATAAATTTGTGGAGGTGTATTTGTGCGCAGATTTTTTCTGTTTTTATTTGTTGTGGCGGTAGCAATATCAATAGCAAGCTTTGCAACAGAAAGCCCGGTTCAGGCTGACGAAACAACGCGTGCCACAATAAAAGAACTCACCACAACAAGCAGGACAACCACGGTAACCAAGGCCGTTACAACCAAATTCATTTCAATCACCGAGCACAGCCATGACGAGCCTTCAACCGAAGAATCCACTACACAGACAACCACCAAAAAAACAACCACAACCAAAAAGGTT
>JAZQYU010000019.1:0-23705 GCA_045633685.1 Acutalibacteraceae bacterium
GAGATAACTTATGTTCTGGCAGGTTACCAAAGACCTTTTGGAAGGTTTCGGAACCACTCTTGAAATATTCGGACTGACATTGCTTTTTGCCCTGCCCCTTGGTCTTATAATCAGCTTCGGTTCAATGAGCAAAATCAAGCCCGTCAAATGGCTGATAAAAACATTCGTATGGATTATCCGCGGTACTCCCCTGATGCTTCAGATGATTGTTATTTATTTCGGTCCCGGTCTTGTTGGTGCTTATGCTTCCGAAATTGCAAACCCCGGCTTCATTATGAGCTGGCTTGCAACCTGGAACGTTTTTGACCGCTTTGTTGCAGTGCTTATAGCATTTGTAATCAACTATGCTTGTTATTTTTCCGAGATTTACAGAGGTGGTATTGAAGGAATCCCCGTTGGCCAAAAAGAAGCAGGTCAGGTGCTCGGACTTACCAAAACCCAGATTTTCTTCAAGATTACCCTTATGCAGGTTATCAAAAGAATCATCCCCCCTATGAGCAACGAAATCATCACCCTTGTTAAAGACACTTCACTTGCAAGAATCATTGCGGTTTATGAAATCATCTTTATGGGTCAGAATTACATCAAGCTCGAGGGTATCATCTGGCCGTTGTTCTACACAGGCGCTTTCTATCTTGCATTCAACGGATTGCTCACAATCGTATTCGGCAAGATTGAAAAGAAATTAAGCTATTACAGAGGTTAATGCCATGGCTATACTTGAAATTAAAAATATTCATAAAAACTTCGGCAATACCAAAGTTCTCAAGGGCATTGACATCACCCTTGAAAAAGGCAATGTGCTTGTTATTATCGGCTCTTCCGGCAGCGGCAAAACAACCCTGCTGCGTTGCCTCAACTTTCTTGAAACTCCCGACAAGGGCACAATTTCCGTAAATGGCAAGGTGCTTATTGACGGTGAAGACAAAGCAACTCTTTCAGATAAAATAATCCGCAAAAACCGACTTAACTTCGGCCTTGTGTTTCAGCAATTCAATCTTTTTCCTCAGTATTCTGTGAAAGAAAACCTCACCCTTGCGCCAAAGCTTAACTTAAAGAGTGAAATCAAAGAATACAAAAAGGTTCACGGTGCAGCAGCAGCCAAGGAAGAAAAAGCAAGAAGAGAAAAAGAGATTGAAGAAAACACTCTCCGCCTTCTTGAGCAGGTTGGTCTGAGTGAAAAGATCAACTCTTACCCCTGCGAGCTTTCAGGCGGTCAGCAGCAGCGCGTTGCCATTGCAAGAGCGTTGGCACTTGAGCCCGAAATTCTCTGCTTTGACGAGCCCACCTCCGCCCTTGACCCCGAGTTGGTTGGTGAAGTGCTCAAGGTACTTAAAAGCCTTGCAGAAAGCGGCAAAACAATGGTCGTTGTTACTCACGAAATGCGCTTTGCCCGTGAGGTTGCCGACCATGTTGTGTTTATGAGTGACGGTGTTATTGCCGAAGAAGGCACACCCGAAGAGGTTTTTGACAACCCAAAAAACGAAAGAACAAAACAGTTCTTGCAAAGTATTATATAAAACAAAAGGCCGCTTTCAAGCGGCTTTTTTGGAGGATTTATGACAAAGAAAAAACAGCTTTTAGGCAGTCTGCTTCTCCTGTTGGCGGCATTTGTGTGGGGTGTTGCATTTGTGGCACAAACCGAGGGTATGGAATATGTGGGTCCCTTCACCTTTCAGGGCTCACGATTTGTGATTGCAGTAATTGTACTCATCCCTGTTATGCTCATATCCGATTCTTTTAAAAAGAAGCAGGGCGTTTATGTTCCCCTCACAAAAGAGCAGAAAAGATACCACCTCAAAGGCGGTATTGTGTGCGGAATAGTGCTCACCGTTGCGGCAAACATTCAGCAGATTGCATTACAATACACCACCCCGGGCAAGGGCGGTTTTATCACCGCAATGTATATTCTTTTTGTTCCCCTTGCAGGAATTTTTCTCAGAAAAAAAGTTTCTCTCAAGGTCTGGGTCGGTGTTGTGGTTGCTGTGGCAGGGCTTTACTTTTTGTGCATCAATGAAAGTCTTTCCGTCAACAAGGGTGATGTGCTTCTGCTTTTGTGTGCAGTCGGCTTTACCTTTCACATTATGGTTATTGACAAATTCTCACCCGGTTGCGACGGAATCCGTCTTTCAATCATCCAGTTTGTCACCGCAGGTGTTATTTCCGTTGCTATTATGCTCATTGCGGAAAAGCCTCAGTTAAGTGACCTGATGAATGCCTGGCTTCCCATTGCTTATGCAGGCGCACTTTCCTGCGCGGGCGGTTACACCTTGCAGATCATCGGCCAGAAATATGCAACAAACGCAACCGTTGCGTCATTGCTGATGAGCCTTGAATCCGTCTTTTCCGTGCTTGCGCAGATGGTTCTGCTTTCTGCCATTCCCTCGGGAAGAGAATTTTTGGGCTGTGCACTGATGTTCGGCGCAATCGTTCTCGCTCAGTTGCCCGACAAAAAGAAAAAGATATAGAACAAAGCACTTTGAATCGTCTGACTCAAAGTGCTTGATTTTTATTTTCTTGAAACGCCTTCCCACTCTTTAACTTTGGGAACGCCAAGTAAATCTACGATTGTTACTGCAATATCTTTGATTGAGCATTCGGGGAGCTCATTATCTTCGGCAAATTCAGGACCACAGAACAATACAGGAATCGTCATATCCTCGGGAATATCATCGCCATGAACTCTGTCGTGTCCGCCGTGGTCAGCTGTTACAATCAGGGTGTAGCCCTCGGGAAGATTGTTGTAAAGCTTTTCAATGCAGGTAAAAGCCTTATTTACGCTCTTGAGATATTGCTCACTCATCCAACCGCAATCGTGACCGCCAACCTCGTCTGTTTCACCAAGATACAGGAAGGTGAAATCGGGAAGCTCTTCCTTGATATAAGGAATAAGAGCATCGGTAATTTTGATATCGGTATCAGCGGCCTTATGCTGATTGAAGCACATTGCTGTGTGAAGGTGGTCAGGACGGCCTAAATCACGAAGCTCCTCCCAGGTGTAGAAGAATGCACACTTTTTGTCAAATTTATCAAGCTGGTCAAAAAGGCCGGCAATGGGACGCACCTGAGGAATGTAGGTGTTGGTAACAATGCCATGGCGTTCAGGGTCAACACTGTGAAACAGTGACATATGGCAAGGAAGGGTAACAGAAGGCATAACCGTTCTGCCCTTGAGGCAATATGTTGATTTTTTGATAAGTTCGTTTACAAAAGGCTGACCGCATTGGAGCATACCGTCGGGTCGCATACCGTCAACCAGAACAAGAACAACTTTGTTTTCCATTTTCATTCTCCTTTGAACAAGTTTAAGTATATACTACTATCCCCTTATTCAAATGTCAAGGCAAATCAAAGATAAATCATTCTACTTTTTTGTTTGGAATTTTACACTAAAAATAATCAATTTTATTTGCAAAAATAAGTTGATATTCACAACAAGATATAGTATAATTCACTTGCAGTTCAAAATAAGTGGTGGAGTCTGTCATAGAATGTTTATCGTTCTATTTGTTGTGAATTGCATTTGGTTAATTTTATTTTCCGAATTGCGACAGAATCCTTTTTGGGGGTTCTGTTATTTTTTTCGCAGACCTACCGCAATGTCAGGAGGAGCATTATGAGTCCAATTACCATCACAGCGCTGATTCTCTTTGCCGCAACATATATTCTTATGTTAGCTTTTCAGAAAATCAGACCTTATGTAACTATCGGTTCGGGCATACTTTTTGTTGCCCTCGGCATTATTGCCTCTGTGGCGCCCGATCTTTTCGGCAGCGGATTTTTCACCCTTGCCGACGGCAGCTATACCTATGGTATTCTCGATGCATTGAGTGAAATTGACTGGAACGTTATTATGATGATTGCGGGCACAATGGGTACCGTTTATCTCTTTATTGAATCCAAGATGCCTCAGCTTATGTCTGATGTGCTCATTTCAAAAATGCCCAACGTAATGTGGACGGTTGTTGCTCTTTCTCTTTTTGCGGGCATCGTTTCCGCTTTTGTTGACAATGTTGCAACCGTGCTTATGATTGCCCCCGTTGCCCTTGCTTTTTGCAAAAAGCTCAATATCTCACCTGTTCCGTCAATCATCTGCATTGCAGTTTCTTCAAATCTTCAGGGTGCCGCCACCTTGGTTGGTGACACAACCTCAATTCTTCTTGCAAAGCAGGCTAACCTTGATTTTTCAGATTTCTTTGTCGATGAAGGCAAGCCCGGTATGTTCTGGGTTGTTCAGGCAGGCGCAATAATGAGCGCATTGATTATTATATTTATGTTCCGCAAAGAAAAGGCTGAAATCAGCTTCAACACAAGAACAAAGGTTGAAGACAAGTTCCCCACCTTCCTCCTTGTGGGCACAGTTGTTGCCCTTATTGCAGTTTCATTCATCCCCTACAAGGATGCTGCCGCAGAAGGTCAGTTCTATAAGCCTGATATCACCAACGGCATTATCTGTATCGCATTCTTCCTTGTGGGTATCATCCGTGAGCTTCTGCTTAAGAAAAACAAAGAAATTGTTAAAAACGCTTTCAAAGAAATCGACTATTACACAATAGCCCTTCTTGCAGGTCTTTTCGTTGTAATCGGCGGTATCAAAAATGCAGGTGTTATCGACGTTATCGGCAGCGCTATTGCAAGCCTCGGTTCAGGCTCAACCTTCCTTGTGTTCACAATCATCGTGTGGATGTCTGTTGTACTTTCGGCTTTCATCGACAACATCCCCTACACCGCAACAATGCTTTCTATCGTTCCCGTTATCGCAATGGATATCGGTGTTGAGCCCAAGCTCCTTTATTACGGCCTTCTTTGCGGTGCAACTCTTGGCGGCAACCTCACACCCATCGGTGCCAGTGCAAACATCACCGGCATCGGCATCCTCAGAAAAGAGGGCTATGAGGTTAAGAGCACAACCTTTATGAAATACGGCATTCCCTTTACTCTTGCCGCTGTTATAACCGGTTATCTTCTTATCTGGTTTATCTGGAAATAAGCAAAAAATTACTCGGATAGGTTAATTCCTATCCGAGATTTTTATTACAATAATTCTTTTCTCAGTTCATCACCTGATTTGGGTGAAATGTATGAGGGCGGAACATCAAGCACAGTTTTGCACCCTGAAGCACCCTCGGCATTGAGCCTTGCGGCAGCTCTTGCGAAAGCAACAAGCACGGAAGAGGTGAACTCGGGGTTTGAATCAAGTTTGAGGCTGTATTCAATGATGTGAGTGTTTTCAAGCTCTTTGCCTGTCTTTCCGCAACGGATAACAAAGCCTCCGTGAGGAATTCCGCTGTGGTTTTCATTAAGCTCCTGCTGAGAAATAAAATGAACAGTTGTGTCATAATCGGCAAAATAGTTGGGCATTGTTTTGATTTCATGCTCAATTTTCGCCTTGTCAGCACCCTCTTCTGCCACAACAAAGCATTCGCGTGTGTGCTTCTGACGAGTGGTGAGCTCAGGGTTAGCTCCGCTTCTCACAGCTTCAAGAGCTTCTTCAACGGGGATCGTATATTGCTTTGCATCAGCAACGCCATCAATGCGACGGATTGCGTCAGAATGTCCCTGACTTACCCCTCTGCCCCAGAAGGTGTAGTCCTTGCCGTCGGGGAGAATTGCGCCGCCATAAAGACGGTTAACCGAAAACATTCCCGGGTCCCAACCAACAGAAATAACTGCAACCTTACCGGACTCTTTGGCACAGGCATCCACATTTTTGAAATGCTCAGGGATTTTTGCATGGGTGTCAAAGCTGTCAACAACATTGAAAAGCTTAGCCAATGCAGGTGTCTGCACAGGCAAGTCTGTGGCACTGCCACCGCAGATAATCATAACATCTATTTCATCGGTGAGCTCTGCTGCCTTGTCCACATGGTAAACAGGCACACCCTCTGTATTGATTTTAAGACCTGACGGATCACGACGGGTAAAAACTGCCGCAAGCTCCATATCGTCATTCTGACGGATTGCGTTTTCTACACCTCTGCCGAGATTTCCGTAGCCGTAAATTCCGATTTTAATACTCATAAAAAGACCTCCAATAATGCAACAAAAGATTGCTACAACGATGAAGTATATCACATCAACGACCACTATTCAAGAAAAAAATATTGTATTTTTAAAAATTTGACTTTTTAATCCAAATTATATATAATATGCGGGATATGCACAGAAAGGATACTACAGATGTTTAACACAATTATTTCCGCAATCAACGATGCTTTTTACAGCTATTTACTCATTATCATTCTCGTTCTCGGCGGCTTGTTCTTCACTTTCAGAACAAAGTTTGCTCCGTTCCGTTTGTTCGGTGAGCAAATCAGAGCCGTTACAGAAAAGCCCGCCGACGGTAAAGGTGTTTCCTCATTCCAGGCTCTTATGGTTTCCACCGCTTCACGAGTCGGCACAGGCAACATCATCGGTGTTTCCACCGCCCTTTGTCTTGGCGGCTTCGGTTCAGTTTTCTGGATGTGGGTCATTGCCATCATCGGCAGTGCTTCTGCTTTTGTTGAAAGCACACTTGCTCAGATTTACAAAAAGAAGGGTCCCGACGGATGCTACGGCGGACCTGCGTACTACATAGAAAAGGCAATCAAATGCAAGCCTCTTGCAATTATCTTTGCGTTCTTCCTCATTCTCACATACGGTCTCGGCTTCAATATGTTGGCTTCATATAACCTTCAGTCAACATTTTCGTCCTACAATTTCTACAACGCTGACACCACTCCCTGGATAATCGGTCTTATCATTGCTGTTCTTGTAGGTTATTGCCTTATGGGTGGCGGCAAACGCGTTGTTAAAACAACAAGCCTCCTTGTTCCCGTTATGGGCGTTGCATACATCCTTGTTTCATTGATTATCGTTGCGCTCAACATCAAAAGTCTCCCCGGTGTTTTTCAGCAGATTTTTGAAGGCGCATTTGACTTCAAGGCAATTTTCGGCGGTTTCAGCGGCTCTTGTGTAATGTACGGTATCAAGCGCGGTCTTTTCAGCAACGAGGCAGGTGTAGGCTCTGCTCCCAACGCTTCTGCTTCTGCCGAGGTTTCTCACCCCGTTAAGCAGGGTCTTGTTCAGGTACTTTCTGTTTTCATTGACACAATTCTTGTCTGCTCTGCAACTGCATTTATGTGCATGTGTTCAGGCGTTGAGCCCACCGCAGAGCTTTCGGGCGCACCTTATGTTCAGGCAGCTCTTTCACAGACTCTCGGTGCATTCGGCCCCGTTTTCATCACAGTTGCAATGATTCTTTTCGCTTTCACCACTCTTCTCGGCAACCTTTATTACGTTGATCAGTGCATTTATTATATCCTTGGCAAGGTGCCCGGCAAAAAGTTTATGACCGTTTATCACATTGTTGCCGCCGCACTCATCTTCCTTGGTGCAGGTCTTTCAGCCGACCTCTTGTGGAACATTGCTGATGTTACAATGGGTCTGATGACAATCATAAATATGCCCGTTATCATTTATCTGAGCAAATATGCTGTTGCCGCACTTAAGGATTATGACACTCAGCGCAAGCAGGGCAAAACGCCCGTGTTCAAAGCAAAGAACATCAATCTCCCCCACGATGTGGATTATTGGCAGTAAAATGAAAGAGTACAGACCCGCAGTCTGTACTCTGATTTTATATAAACGATGAAAGCTCTTCAACGGGCTTTCTTTTTTTGTTTCGCAAAGGGTCATCTTCCTTGGCATAGCCAACAGAAATAACAAGCCTGACCGTATGTTTGACTCCGCAGATTTTCCTCACTTCAGATTCATCAAGCCAACCGAGAATGCAGGTACTGAGCCCTTGAACTGTAGCTTCTGCGGTGAGGTATGCAACAGCAATTCCGATATCCATTGAGCGGTAGTCATTTTTGCTCACAACTGAGCCTGCCGCCGCCATTTTGGTGTATGGCTCTTCCGACACAACAATCATCACCGGAGCCTGAGGGGCAAACTTGTTCATGCCAAGACCCATGGTTGCCTTGGCAACCTTTTTGGCTGTTTCACCTGTGCACACGGTAAAATGATATGGCTGACCATTGCAGGCAGAGGGAGCAAGTTGAGCGGCGTTGAGCATTGCATCAAGCTTTTCTTTTTCAACAGGCTTTGTTTCGTCATAGCTTCTGCAGGATTGACGAGCCTGTGCGATTTCCATAAAGTTCATAACATTTCTCCTTCGGGATTTCTGCATCAATTATAATTGATTTTTGAAAAATATACAACACTTTTTCTTTATTATATTGATTTTTAATCGCAGGTAATTTATACTTATTTTCGGTGATAAGTATGAAAAACAAAAAGAAAAAGACAACCATTGAGCCCAAAATCAATCCCGAAACCAATAAAAAGATTTTAACCTGTGAAATCGTAAAAAACGACCTTAAAAATCAGAGAGAGTCCTTTTTCACATACATTTTATACTTGCTTGGAATTGCAATTGCTATTGCACTGGGCTATTTCTTTTTGTGGGTATTTTATCTGTTTGTCGTCAACGGTCTGATTCAGATAGTCAAAACATACCGCACCAACAGAAACCGAAAAAGCCTTGCTCACCATGTTCTTTCTACACCCTGCATAGAAAAAAATACCGGCAAGGATGATGACAGACCCAATGAATTGAGGCTTTGGTTCCGCAACATTAAAGGTGACCTTCACGTCGCGGTTGTAGTTGAAAAAGAGGATTACAACGCTACTCAATTAGGTGATCTTTTTCACATTGTATTTGTTCCGAAAGAGGATGTCCCTTGCCTGTGGTATCGCGCCAGCGAATGGGAGCTTGACAGAAGCACCTGGCCGCAAAAGCACAAAAATGCAGAAAACAACGGTGAATAACGGAGATAAAATGAACGAATTAAGCAGCTTATTTTTAAACATCAAAAACGGTGAAACATTAACCTTGCAAAAGGATAAAATCTATCATGTAAGGCAGGATGATTCTTTTGAGCATACGGGATATTTCTGCTCAAACACCGCCAAACGCCACGAAAACCCCAAGGGACTTCGCAGAAGTGCAATTTACCTTAATCATAAGAAAAACATTACCATTGACGGCAATGGTGCAACTGTTCTCATTCACGGAAAAATGACGCCCCTGCTTTTTAATGAATGCGAAAATATCACTGTTAAAAATCTGGTTATTGATTATTCATGCCCCACCATGACGGAGTTCAAAATCATTTCCAACAACGGCGGTGAATGTGAAATTGAAATCAACCACGACTGCCGCTTCAGAGTAAAGAAAAATGACCTTATCTGGCAGGGTGAAACGGGTTCTGACGGCAAGCCTTATTGGGAAAGCAAGCATATCGGCAAGGGCAGATATTTTAAGCTCTATAACCCACAAACCGAGATGTGCCGTGACTTCCGCAAGCTTGACCTTGAATTCACAAAACTTGAGCAGACAGGTGAGCACACCCTGAAAGCAACCCTCAAAAACAAAGACGCATATTTCCCGGCAGGACACATTATGCAGACGAGAAGCATTGTCCGTGACCAGACGGGAAGCTATTTTCAGCGCTGCAAAAATCTGAGCTTTGAAAACCTGCGGGTTAAATTTATGCACGGTCTGGGCATTGTTTCGCAGTTCTGCGATACTGTAACCTTCCGCAACTGCGACTTCACACCTGCCGATGGCAGAACCGCGGCAAGCACAGCAGACTTCTTTCAGTTTTCGGGCTGTAAGGGTAAGCTGACGGTTGAAAGCTGCAAAGCAAACGGTGCTCACGATGATTATATTAACGTTCACGGCACACATCTGCGCATTGTGAAACAAAATAAGCGAAAAAAAACTATCACCGTCAGATTTATGCACCCTGAAACGTGGGGATTTCAGGCATTTCAAAATGGTGATACAATCGACTTTATCAAATGGGATACACTCATCCCCTATTCATCCGCCAAGGTTGTTGATTATAAACGCCTTAACGATACAGATATCAGGCTTTATCTTGACAGAAGGCTACCCGATATAATTCTAAAAAAAGACGTGGTCGAAAACGCAACATGGACACCTGACCTGCTTGTGAAAGGCTGCGATTTCGGTCCCACCTCGGGCAGAGGAATTCTTTGCACCACAAGAGGTGAAGTAATTATTGAAAACAACCGCTTCCGCAATCTGTGGGGTCCTGCACTTTTGATTGAAGATGACTGCAACTTCTGGTTTGAATCCGGCTATACCAATGAGATTATTTTCAGAAACAACGAAATCATCAACTGCGATTATGCTAAAATGTGGCAGGGTGCACCTACAATCCGCTACACACCAAAGGTTATGGATGAAAGCTCACAAGCCTTTGTCCACGGCAAGCTGACACTTGCGGATAACGTTTTCAGGTGCCCCCGCGAGGGCAAACACCTCATCTGGCTTGAGCATCTCAGAGAAGCGGAAATCAAAAATAATACTTTCGATGCGCCATATTCAATCACAACAAAATGTGTTGGCAAAATTACAGATGAAAACAACAAAAAGGAGAGCTGAGGCTCTCCTTTTTCACTTCATCAATTCCGTTGCTTTTTTAAGCGCTTCAACTGAAAACGACGGTATTCTTCCAAGTCCGTCGGGACCTATATTGAGAAGATAATTCACTCCCAGGGAATTGAGTCGGTTTCTCCGCTCAGCAATTTCTTCGGGAGTTATCCAATTCTGGTCATAATATTTGTATCCCCATGAAGAGTTGAGGGTGCCTGCGGTTTCATAAAGTCCGTAGGGTGAATATTTGAAGCCGTCAAGGCTGTTGGGGTCAGCATTTTCTGTGGGCTTGAATTCTGTGGGATATTCATTATCACCCAAAGAAACATAGTCATAAGCACCGTTACCGATTCGGGAATTTATGAGGCAATCGGGTTGATATTCTTTAACAAGGTTGTTAAGTTCAAGGCTTTGCTCCTTTGAAATTGTGTGGGGAACATCAAACCAGACAAGGCACAAATCACCGTAGTTTGTGAGAATTTCTTTAACCTGAGGCTTGATTTTTTCTTGAAAGCAAATCGAAAAATCCTTTTTGCTTCTGTCGGGGTAGTCCCAGTTATTATCCCAGGAAGTGCCTGAACATCCTGCCATATTGGTGTATCCGCCACCATGGGGATGCTTCCAATCAAGCTCCTGAGAATAATAAAGGCCGAATTTAAGCCCGTATTTATAACATGCCTCGCCAAGCTCGGCAACAACGTCTCTGCCAAATGGTGTGGCATCAACAACGTTGAACTTATCTGCATAGGATTTGAACATTGCGAAGCCGTCGTGATGCTTTGAGGTAAAAACAAAATATTTCATTCCGCAGTCACGGGCAAGTCGGATCCACTCATCTGCATTGAAATATATGGGGTTAAAAATCCCGGCAAGACGGGCGTATTCGTCATTTGGAATGGGCATATTGCTCTGTATCCACTCGGCATAATCAAGCACTCTGCGACCCTTGTATTCACCGCCAAGGAGTGAATACAGCCCCCAATGAGCCATCATACCGTATTGAGCTTCTTTGAACCATTTTCTGTTATCCATAATATCACCTAAAACAAAAACACCCTTGCGGATGTTTTTAGTTATTGAAAATTTTGTTGAATGCAATTTTGACTGCATCTTCATCCGGTCGGCATTCAAGAAGATAAACAGGCACAGCAGTGACCAGCTTATCAAAAGTATCAAGGGCTTTGCCCACCGCTTTTTCATCCCAATGAGGGAGAAAAATGTGAGGCATAAGCATTTCTGCCGACAAAGAGAGCCTTGCAATTTTATTTTCTTTGCTCTGGCGCAAAACAACAATTCCTTTAAGAGGAGTCTTTTTGTTGAGGCAATATTCCGACGAGCCCTTCCATGGTAAGCCGTAGGCATAAAAGCCGTCATTATTTTTGCGGATAAATGCCTTGTCACCATTGATTATATCTGCCGAAAGGTATTTATTCCAGAGCTGAGCCTGAGTGGTTTTGCCCACCCCTGACAGGCCTGTAAACATCACACCTGAGCCGTTATGCTCCACTAACGAAGCGTGGGCAAGAAGCACATCAAAAAACGCTAACCTCGCGCACACAGCGGCAAGGGGCAAAACATAGTCATTATCGCACCGGGGAGTGTAATATGCCGTAGCTTCACTCCAATCAGCATTGGCACAAAGTGCCTGACCCACATCGTTTGAAAGAAAATTGTTGCCTTGAGCATATTTGACACCGTAGCATCCGGGCATTCCTTTTTCAAAGCAAAGCTTCATTACGCTCTCTTGGTTTTCTTCGCAAACAAACCTGTGAGTAAATGAGGTGCTGTCATTCTGCCAATCAATAGGCAAATCTGCAATCTTAATCATAAATAGCTGTTGCGTTTTCTGAAGCAGTCAAACCACGCCTGGAAAACACCTGTTTCACGAACAAGCTGTTCAAGGTCATGGTAATAATCCATAAAGTCTGTTCCGTTGGTTTTAACTTCAATGAGGTCGGTATATCTTTCACGGCAACCGTCAAAACCTTCTGTAAACATAATGGTAATTGTTCCGCCAACTTCGTCAACACCGCTGGAATATGCAATGTTTTCCGCAAGGCTTACAGCAATAAGTCGGCTTTCGGGGGCTACATAACTCTTTTTCATAATTGAGCTTCCTCCTTTTTCTTTAAATATAAATCCTGCAATCTTTTTGCCATAAGGCAAAAGGCTTTGTCTGTTTTTTCGGGATGCCCGCTTTCGGAGCATAAAATTCCAGGGCAACGCTGACAAAATTCTTTCCATTCACATTCCCGACATTCATCAGGGCTTTTTATTTCATCAAGCAATTTATCCAATTTGTGAAAATCTGAAAGAAAATCACCGGAATACTGAACATACGGCTCACTGAGGGTTGTGCAAAGCTGAAAGTGACCGTGCCATGTAACAACAAGGTTTTTTCCGCGACTGGCACACCACGCAAAGGGAGAATCCAAATTGGGGAATTTGCTTTTTTCAAGCATTTCAAGGGTTGCTTCTTCAGGAAAATCGGCAAACTCAAACCTTGAAGCTTCGGCTGTGTTCAAAGAACCTCTTGATGACTTGTGCACCGAAATAGTGTGCTGCATCGGCAGCCCCTTTTCACGGGCAAAGGCATAAATCTGTTGCAAATCACAAGCATTTTCTTTCACAATGGTTGAGGTCAGTTTAACGGGAACACCTGCATCTTTCAGCAAATCAATAGCCTTTGAAACACGGGTAAATCCGTCAGACGAAGCGCACATTTTTTGGTAGGTTTCATCACTTGCTCCATAAACAGTGAGCTTCACCATATGGGGCATACCGTAAAGACGAAAATTTTTCATAGCCTGCTCATCAATCAAAGAACCGTTTGAAAGAAGATAAATCAGAAAGCCCATTTTGTTGAGCCCTGCATATATCTTCCAGAAATCGGGGTGAGTCAACGGTTCACCGCCTGTGAGGGTGAGGTGAAGAGTACCCGCCTCTTTTGCCTGACGGGCAATATCCAACCATTGCTCAGCCGACAGCATTTCACCCTGACTCTGAGCCATTTCTTTGTTGAGACGGACATAGCACATTACACAACTGAAATTGCAAAAGGGAGTGAGTTCGAAGGTGGTGTTGAGGGGGATTTTGTTCATCCTTGCCCAAGAGCCGAGAACATCAAAAAAATCATCACCGAAACGCTGACATTCAATCACTGCAACACACCTTGATTCTTTAACCCGTTGAGAAAAGTTTTAACATCCTCTGCCGCAACAGAGGGCTCAACCTCATAGTTTTCTGTCAGGATGCTCACAAGAGCTTTCTCATCAGCTCCGCTTTCAAGGGCAGACCACAAAAGCACACCACTTTCACTCAAAGCAATTATTCCGTGAATTTCCGATGTGCGGCTCCCCACGGGAACTGCCATAAACTGATTTCCGATTTTTCTGACGATGAAACCGTCTTTTATTTTATACATCAGAAAGCTCTCCTTCAACAACATATAAAAACCCTATTATTATTTGGATTATACCACAATATCGCTTTTAAATCAACAATTTATAAAAAAAAGATGCATCACCGAGTTGTGACGCATCTTCAGGTTATTTTTCAATCTGAGTTAAGCAACCGCTTTCGTTTATCCGATAAACCCGCTGACAGTATTGAAGCATACTCGGTCTGTGAGTTGTGATTACACAAGTGCGGTTGGGATAAGCCTGCATAATATTGGAAAGCACAGTTTTTTCGGTGTCGGCATCAAGAGCACTTGTTGCTTCATCCATAACAAGAATCGGAGCATTTCTGAGCAAGGCTCTTGCAATTGACACGCGCTGAATCTGACCCTCGGAGAAGTTGACTCCCCTTTCACCAACTGCGGTATAAATCCCCTTTTCAAGCTTTTCAATAAAGCTCCACGCATCAGCAGTCTTCAACGCTTCAACAATTTCTTCATCCGTTGCATCAGGCTTCACAACCCTTAGGTTGTCGGCAATGCAGCCAGAAAAAACCGCATTATCCTGAGGAACATAAGCACAGAATCTTCGTGTGCTGTCGGACACGCGAATGCTTTCACCGCTTTGGGTGTGCATTGTCATTTCACCTGAATCCGGCTCAACAAGACCGAGAATCAGACGGAGAATTGTTGTTTTGCCTTCACCCGACGGGCCTACAAAAGCAATCGTTTCACCGGGGTGGGCATAGAATGAAATATCCTTCACAACGGGGGCTATGCCATTACTGTAGGAATAAGTAAGATTGTTACATTCAACGCTGAGGCCGTCTTCATTGGCGGTTTTGCGCATGGACTCTGCCTTTTCACCGTCAATGTCTTTTTCAACAGGCAGATCAGTAAGCTCCATAATTCTGCCGGCAGCGGTTGCAATTGAAATTGCATTGGGGAACAGCTTCACAAGGGCAGAAAAAGATGAGGTAAGCTGACCTGAAAGCTGAAGGAACAAGGTCATTGTGCCATAGGTTATGGCACCCTGCCACAGCTGCCACACACCCCAACCATAGCAAAGATAGGTCACAACAAGACCGATAACCGACATACAAAGGGTCATAATAATGGAAAACTTGCCGTGGTCAAGACGAAGCTTTCTGTATAAAACAAGGTTTGTTCTGAGCTGCTGCACATAATGGCGGGTCATTCCGAAGGCTTTGATTGTCTGAATATTCTGAATAGACTCAGAATAGAAAGAAAGGATTTTGCCGTTCATCTCACGAGCCTGCTCATTATATCTGCGCATAACCTTTGCAGAAAATTTTGATGTGAGCAAAAGGAAGGGCGAGCTGAGGAATGCAAGTGCCGCCATAACGGGGTCATAATACAAAACAACAGCAAGACAACCTGCAAACTGAGCAAGCTTTGTGAAAACACCGGGAATAAATGAAACAACACTTCCCGCAAGAGCGGTTACATCGCCCTCAATTCTGTTAAGCAATTCACCTGAGTGATATTTGCTTATATCCTCCCAATGAGAAAAAACTATGTGTTCATAAATATTTTCGCGGATTTCATTGCTGACCTTGGTGCCCACAACAGATGCAATTCGCGAAATAACGGAGCTTGTTATCACCTGAAGCAATGCAAAGGTTATGGCAAAAGCCGCCGCAGAAAATATTGTATCACTACTGTGAGAAACGACTGCATCAATAAGGTGCTTTGCGGCAACGCTTGACCCGAGCCCCATAGCAATGCTGACCACACCAAAAACGACATAAAGCACCATATGAAGACGATAACGGGAAAGATATTTCAAAAGCCATTTCCACTCCGTGGCTATTGAACGGAGCAGCTTTCGGTATTCACCCGGCTTTTTCATAATATCATCTCACTTTACATCATCTTTTTTTCTTTTTGTCGGAATAACCGTATTTTTTGTATCCGCCGTATCTGTAGGAATATCCGCCACGGTAATATTTATAATAACCGTAGCCACCGAAACCGCTTGATGCACCGTTAAGAATACAACCGATAAAATTCGTTTCGGTTTCAAGCAGGGAGCTGATTCCTGCACGGATATTGGACTGAATAACTGCGTCCTGCCTTACAACATAAGCAACCGCATCGGCAGAACCGGCAAGTATTGTTGCGTCGGAAATCATTCCGCAAGGCGGTGTATCAATAATCACAAGATCGAACTCACTTTTAAGGGCAGTAAGAAGGTCTTTGAGATTTGCAGTACGGATAATTTTCTGAACAGAGTCGATAACAGGCTTGAAGCTGAGCAATTCAAAATCAAGCTTATCAATATGCTCAATTTTGAAGAATTCATTTTCTGTCAAAAGCTTTCTTTCAAATCTGCCGTCGTTGATAACAGTCTGAATACCTGAATTTCTCAGGTCTGCGTCAATTACAAGAACACTCTTTTCTTCCTGCACAAAAGCTGCTGCAAGGTTAACCGTGACCACGGTTTTGCCCTCATTCGGAGCGGTGCTTGTGAGCATAAGCACTTTATCATTGCCCAACGAAGCCTGAACCGAACTCCTGAGAAGACGGAGAGATTCAAGAAATTCATTACCGATAAGAGGGTTGGTGAGCACAAGGTTTTTGCTGATTTCTCTTCGGTATTTTTTGAAAACGACCTGAGGCAGAACACCCACACAATGTTGGTTGAGCACATCTGCAATGTCTTCTTTGGTGCGTATTGTCTTTCTGAGAATGGCATAAACAAGAATCCACGCACAGCCGAGCACCACACCGATAAGTGACGCATAAAAAACGGAGCGAATCCACGCATTTGAGTTTGACGGAGTTTCGGGCACGACAGGCTCGTTTATCATAACAAGCTTTGTTCGACCGATAATATACTCCGCAACATATGAATAATTATCAATAACCGACAGCAAAGTGTCATAAGCAAGCTGTGGGTCTGAGCCCTTGGATGTCAGAGTAATCATATTTGTGCCCTGAACACAAGCTGCAGAAACACTTGCAGGCATAGTTTTGACATCCAGATCATCACAGACCTTCTGGCGGAGAATTGGGTTGCTGATTATGTGAGGAAACACACTTTCAAGCTGGTCGGCAGTTTCGCGGTCATAATAGAAAGAATATGCTGATACACCATTATCACCGGAAAGAACCTTGTTTTCGGTGTGAACAGTGAATGTTGCATTTACCGTATACTCCGGGCTGAAATGAACATAGCTTCTGTAAAACTGAAGCCCTCCAAACAGCACAGCAAGTGCAAGAACAATCCAGCCGAATTTTTTTGCACCGCGCCAGATGTCACCCAGCAAAACGCTGATTTCAACCGTTGAGGCATTATTATCTTTTGGGGGAATGTTATTATTCATAATATCAATCCTCCTCGTTACTGTTCAAAGCATCTAATGAGTCAGATGAAAAGCCTTCATCAAGCACATCACTCATCGGAGCTGCCTTGCCGTATTTTGAATAACCGTAATAGCTCGAATAGCCGTAGGCACCGCGGTCATCCGCACCCATCTGACCAAACAAGGTGAACGGTTTATATACATTATTAAGGATGCAGCCCTCAACATTACCGCCTGCATCGGTGATTGAAAGAATGGTATCGTTGATATCCCTGACAGGAACACAGTCTGTTTTGATAACAAGAAGGGTCATATCTGAATATGTTGCAAGAGTTATGGCATCAGCCGTAACCGATGCGGGCGGGGTATCAAGAATAACAAAATCCATCTGCTCCTTGAGAGTCGAAAGGCAATCCTCAAAATAATGACCCTTAAACAATTCAGCTGAGCTTGTGTGGGATTTTTTGTTGAAAGCAATAAGCAAATCACTCTTTTTATAGCGGAAAAATCTGAAATTGCCCAGACCGATTCTGCTTGAAAGCACATCAGAAAAATCATTTTTGATTTCGTCATAAAAATCAAAAATTTTATAAATGGACGGCTTATGCACGTCAAGGTCAAGAAGTGCTACCTTATATCCTCTGTTGGAAAGTGCCAACGCAAGGTTAACCGCAACGGTGGACTTGCCCTCATTTTCGGCAACACTTGTGATGGTAATAATCTTTTTGTCACCGTTTCTGTTGCTGTTTTCAAGCTTTGTGGCAAGCTTCTGATAATCTTCTGTGAATTTAAGGCTGGAATATGCGTCGTTGATAAGCAACGCCCTTTTTTTCTTCTGCAAAAATTCTTTCAAAGAAAGATGAGGCTTTTCGTGAGAAATAATGCCAAGAAGCTTTGAGTCAATTTTATCATCAAAGCCCTTTTCCTCCTTGACAGTTTCACGCAAAAGAGAAAGGAGAACAACCATTGCCGCCTCAAACAACATCGCAATAAGAATAATATGTTTGCGGTAAGTGGTTATGGCAGAGTTTGCCGCTCCCGACGGCATTTTAGGCTCTGAGATAATGTTAATTACCGCATCGGTAAAAACATTGTCCGAAACCTTGGGATAAACCTCAAGAATTGAGGTGAGCAGCTTAAACGCAAGCTCCGGGTCATCTGCCCTGACGGAAATATTAAGCATATTTGTGTCACCGCTGACTGAGGTGGTGATTTCACCGTCAAATGAATCAAGGCCAAGATTTTCAGCAGCAAGCTTTTTCATTGTGTTCTGCTTAAAAACGTTGGTGAAAATGTTTGCCATTTCAGCAGAAGCGGTCAGGTTGCTGTAAGCACCGGAAATGCCCACCTTTGAGCGCACAACAAGAACTGCGCTGCTCACATATGACGGAGTATATACACTTTTTTCATAAACGTGAATTCCCATCCACGCGATAATAGCAGCAAGCAAAATTGCCCAGGAGCAACGGATAAGGTCTTTGATAAGGCTGTTCCACTCAAAGGTGAAAGAAAGCCATGAACTGTTTTTTTTCAAATCTGTCACTCCTCTACAACAACGGTAAGAATTGAATGGCCTTCGTAGCCTTCGTTTGTTGAAATGTAATAATGAACGTTATATGTACCGGGTTCATCCGAATCAAAGTTGGTTGAAACCAGAAGGTTATAGCTCTTCATAAGCTTGCCGTTAACGGTAACCTCTTTGATATAATCTTCAAACACAGGCTTTTCGCCCTTTTTGATGTAAATAAGGCTCTTTTCAAGCTGAATTTCGGGAGCCATAGTTTCATTACCTTCAACGTGAACGGTAACATCAAGGTAAATTGAATCACCCATACTGTTTGTAACCTGCAACGAAACGGTGAAAACACCTGCAGTATTCTGAACATAGTCCGTCGCAAGGATCGTCACCTTGTCGCTGATGTCACCATCAAGGCAGTCTCTTGCACCTACTGCGCCACGGATGTCAAGCGCTTCATCCACGGAATAAACCAACGCACGCTTCATATAGAATTCAGGCGGAGTATAATCTGTGTATCTGATTGTACGGGTAACCTTTGCAACATGGCGGTCACTGTCGGAAACAGCGTAAGTAACCGTACACACACCGGGCTTGATAAACTTTGAAATTGATTCAATCAGCACTTTGTCAGTGATGTCCCCATCCTTGCCGTCATAGGCTGTTACGCCTTCAAGCAAAACATCTTTTTTGTCGTTAACACTGATTTCAAGCTCCTCGGAACTGATTGCAATTTCCGGCAAGGTTCTGTCGGTTGTAAGCTCGTCAATCATCGTAAAAAGAACGAAAGCAACCAATGTCAGAGAAAAGACAATAATCGTTATTTTCTGCAATAATTTAATCATATATATTCACCAAATCCTTAAGTTTTTTGGCTTCAGTTCGTGCCATTTTATCAAAAGACATATTTTCACTGATACACAATATATAATAACACACTTCAACACAAAACACAACGAAAAACGCAATTTTTTATCACTTTAAACGCGTGTTTTTCACAAATGTGCATTATTGCACTTTGTTTTTATTTAATATGTTAATTGATTTAATTCTGAAATGATGATAAACTATATTAAATCAGTATCCGGAGGTCGTTTTATGAATTCAACGGTAACCAATCTGGCAGACCCCAACCAGAAATATGTTAAAACCAAAAGCCTTGTGCTCTACCTTATCGGAATATTTTTCTACAACAATATGACAGGTATGGTAGGCTCCTACCGAAACGCCTATCTCGTCAATGTTCTCCGCTTGTCGGAAGATCAGGCATCCCTTTTCAACACACTCACAAGTGTTATCTGCTTCGTGCTCAACTTCTTCATTGTTATGTACATAGACGGAAGAAAAATGGGCAAGGGAGGAAAATTCAAGCCGCTTGCTTTGCTCACCGCTGTGCCTATGGGCGTATTGCTTATTCTCTCGTTCTGGGCTCCTCCCGGCATTGCAAGCTCCACACTCTTTATTTATGTTGTAACTGTTTCTGTTCTCTGGGGTGTTGTATGTAACTTCGGCAACAGTGTGAATATGATCTGCAACGTCATCACCCCCAACAACAAAGAGCGCGACAGCATCATTTCTTTCAGAAGCATATCTGCTGCCGTAGGCAATTCAGCGCCCCTTGTTATCGTGCTTGTTATCGGTCTTATCTGGAAGGACGAAGGCACTCAGTATATCATCGGAGCAGGTCTTTGCGGAGTTGTTGGCATCATAACCACGCTTATGGGTATGAGTGCCGTTCACGAAAGGGTAAATTACACCGCTGAAAAGAAAAACCCCCTCGTCGGCTTCGGCGACATTCTCAAAAACAAATATGCCTGGGCAATCATCATTTCCGACACGCTCAAAAGCTTCAGAAACATTGCCACATATATGGGACCTTTCCTTGCTGCCGCACTTCTCGGCTCAACCTCAAAATTTTTACTTTTCGGTCTTCCCACCGGCATCGGCACCGCAGTTGGTATGCTTGTTATCAACTTCCTGCTCAAAAAATTCAATGCCAAAGTGTTGTATATTGCCAGCGGTGTCTATTCCGTGATTGCAAACACAGCGGCTTTTGCTGTGGGATATATCTATTTCAAAAATCCCAGCTCCCTTCTTCAGATTGTATTCATTGCTTTCCTTTTCCTCATCGGTCTTCAGTTCGGCGCTTCAAACCTCTTGCCGTCCATGTTCCAGGCCGATGTACTTGAGGACATTGAAGTCAAAACAGGCAAGCGTCTTGATGCTTCTCTTCCCTTTGTTATTTCAATCGGCACCCTCATCAGCGGAACAATCGCCAGTGCGCTTGCGCCCCTTGCTCTTTACGGAGAAAATTCGATTATTCAATACATTCAGCCCACCGACCTTGACCCCAACCCCGAGCAAGGCTTACAGACCAAAATTCTTATGCTCTTCTTCTACACCATTGTTCACGGCATTATGATGTTCCTTGCGGGTGTTCCGTTCTTTTTCTATAAGCTCACGGGTGAAACCAAAGAAGAAGTTCACCAAAAGGCTCTTGAAATGAGAGAGAAGAACTAAAAGGAGTAAATTATGAAAAAAGAAACCACTTTGGTTTTTACAGGTGACATAGGCTTTGACCGTTATATGCTCGGCCAATGGAATGATGATGAACTCCTGAGCAAGGATGTTCTTGATTTTCTTCATTCTGCAGACCATGTTGTGGCAAATGTGGAAGGTCCTGTTGCCGAAGCCGAAACCAACACCACCAAAGACGGTGTTCAGCAGCTTTTGCACACCATTGACCCTGCCGCCGTAAAGGTGCTCAACAAAATGAAGGCTGACATCTGGAACATCTGCAACAACCACATTATGGATGCCGGAGCTTTCGGAATTGAAAGCACGCTGAAAATCGCAAAAGAAAACGGTGTGAAGACAATCGGTGCCGGAATGAACATTGACCAAGCACGCAAGCCCGTTATTCTTGACGAAGCAGGCGGCATCGGTATGTTCGGCGTTGGTTATCAGCGCGCCTGCCGAAAGGCAGACACCGACAAGCCGGGTTGCTTCAGCTGGAGTGACCTTGACGAAATTGAAAAGCTCATCAAAGATATAAAATCAAAATGCCGTTGGTGCGTTGTTGTTTCCCACGCAGGTGAAGAATTCACTCCCCTGCCTTCTCCTTACACAAGAGAGAGATTCCACAAATTTCTCGAAATGGGGGCGGACATTGTAATCAATCATCACCCCCATGTTCCGATGAACTATGAAACCGTGGGTGACAAAATCATTTTCTATTCTCTCGGCAATTTCATTTTTGACACTGATTATCAGCGTTCGCAGTTCAACACAGAGCTTGGTCTTCTTATGAAAATCAACTTCACCGAAGACGGCTTCACATACGAGCCGATGGGACTGGAAATCGACCGAGAGAAGGAACACGTTATCAAAGCGGAGTTGCCGCGGATTTTTGTTGACGTGCAGGAGGATGAATATACGCTTCTCGCCCCACTCTCGGCAAAGGTGCTGGTTGCGGCAACCAAAAGGCAGATGACCTACCTCAACCCTCAGAGGTTCAAAAACGCTACTGAAGAGGAATGGGCAGAGCATTTTGCAGAGCCGTTAAGAACAGGTCGCGTGCCCGGAGAAACTCTTGATTTTTATATTATTTGCCCTCTTGCTGAAGAAGCCGAAAAAGAAGAATGGAAAAAGAGTAAGCTCGATAAAGTTAAAGAATATATGCTCGAACAGATATGAAAAAGCCCTGACTTCACACGAAGTCAGGGTTGATTTATTTTATTCCGTTGTATTCAGCTTTCACCTTTTCATAGCTTTCAAGGTTGCCTATATCATAGCGTTTGCCAGGCATTTCCATAGCGTAAACAGTGGAACATCCGCAAAGCCAGGCAATATAGCTGCCCGGTGCATCTGTTCCGCATCCACTTTCAATCCCCTTTTTCACAAGTCCCGCATCCGCCTTGGAATAATAATAAAAAGGCGGGCAACACCAATTGGTTGCAGGAGTGGGTGACTTTTCGGTCATATTGAGAACCTTGTCGTTTTCATCAATGCTCACAACACCGCATTTGAGAAGCTTATTAAAATCCCCCTCAAAATAGCGCATTATGCAAGAGGTTCCCTTGGCTTTTGCATAAGCAACAAACCTTGTGAGGCTGAAATCAAGAACATTGTCCCCTGCAACAACGAGCATATCATCGTCGATATCAAGCTTTTCAATGGCAAACTGAATGTCCTTGACCGCTCCGAGACGGGTTTCGTTAGAATCGGTTCCGTCATCAACAACTGTGATTTTCTGTGTTTTTGACTTTGCCCATTCATCAAAATGATGGGCGTATTTGTGGTTGGAAATTACCACATATTCATCCACTTCACCGCAAGAATCTATGTCGTCAACGAGCCAGTCGAGAATCGTCTTATCCCCCACCTTAAGAAGAGGCTTGGGAAAATTCTCGGTCAAAGGATAAAGCCTTGTAGCATAGCCTGCCGCAAGAATAAGGCATTTCATATTATCCCTCCGATTAAATAAACTATTTGTCTAAAAGTACTCCGTCTGCCGTTTCACAGATATGAGCCGAATATTTGTCTTTAAGGGCAGGAAAAGCCTTGCAATATTCAGCCGAAACTCTTTTAACAATTTTTTCTTCAAAGGCAGGGTCAATCAGCGCCATACAACAGCCCTTGAAGCCTGCACCGGAAAATCGTCCGCCGTAAATACCGTCGGTTTCAGTCATAATTTCATACAAAGCCTTAAGCTCAGGAGAGCCGGTTTCCCAATTATAAATTGAAGACCTTCCGCTTTCAAAAGAAAGCCTGCCGAATTCTTCAATGTCACCCTTCCGCCAGGCTTCCGCACCCTTCTGCACACGGTCAAACTCCGTGTACCAATGCTCGGCACGCTTACGCCATGTATCGGGAAGTCGGTCTTTATATTGAGCAAAAATCTCACACGGCACATCACGAAGATGAGTTTCTTCAAACTTACCGTAATCCATACCACCATAAGCCTTCAGAGCATAGGCGGCACTACGGCATTCATCAACACGCATATTAAAT
>JAZQYU010000020.1:0-19751 GCA_045633685.1 Acutalibacteraceae bacterium
CCCGAGGACGGCGATATCGTTATTCTTCTCGGCGGAAGAACAGGACGCGACGGCTGCGGCGGTGCTACCGGCTCGTCCAAATCTCACACGGCATCCTCTCTTGAGACCTGCGGTGCAGAGGTTCAGAAAGGTAACGCTCCCGAAGAAAGAAAGCTCCAGCGTCTTTTCAGAAACAAAGAGGCTTCACTCCTTATCAAGCGTTGTAACGACTTCGGCGCAGGCGGTGTTTCTGTTGCTATCGGTGAACTTGCAGACGGTCTTGAAATTGACCTTAATGCAGTTCCCAAGAAATATGACGGTCTTGACGGCACAGAACTTGCAATCAGCGAATCTCAGGAGAGAATGGCTGTTGTTGTTGAAGCAGAAAACGTTGAACGCTTCAAAGCACTTGCCGAAAGTGAAAACCTTGAAGCAACTGTTGTTGCAGTTGTTAAGGCTGAGCCCAGACTCAAGATGCATTGGAACGGCAACACAATCGTTGACATTTCACGCGAATTCCTTAACTCAAACGGTGCTGAAAAGCACATTGATATTACCCCCGCAAATCCTGAGGATTATAAAAAGGCTGTTCCCGCAAGCTTCACAGAGGGCTACAAGGCACTTGCCGGTGACCTTAATGTTTGCTCAAAGAGAGGTCTTTCTGAGCGCTTTGACTCAACAATCGGTGCAGGCACAGTTATGATGCCCTTCGGCGGCAAAAACCAGCTCACACCCAACCAGGCAATGGTTAACAAGATTTCTGTTGAGAAAAAGCACACAGATGCCTGCTCATTTATGGCTTGGGGCTACAACCCCTTCATCACAGAAAAGAGCCCCTATCACGGCGCTTACCTTGCAGTTGTTGAATCAGTTGCAAAGCTTATTGCCGCAGGTGCAAAGTTTGAGGATGTTTACCTCACATTCCAGGAATATTTTGAAAAGCCTCTTAAGGACGGCAAACGTTGGGGCAAGCCCCTTGCCGCACTTCTCGGTGCATTCAAAGCTCAGATGGAATATGAAATTGCTTCAATCGGCGGTAAAGACTCAATGAGCGGCTCATTTGAAGATATCGACGTTCCCCCCACCCTCGTTTCATTTGCTGTTACCACAGGTGTTACAGACGACGTCATCACTCCCGAATTCAAGGCAGCCGGCCACAAGGTTACACTTGTTAAGCCCGCTTATGAAAACGGACTTCCCGTTGTTGACAGCGTAAAAGAAATTTTTGCAAATGTTAACGCTCTTATGAGAGACGGCAAAATTGCCGCAGCTTACACTCCCACCTACGGCGGCGTTGCAGAAGCTGTGCTTAAAATGGCAATGGGTAACGACATCGGCTTCCAGTTCGCTGACAGCGTTTCAATGGAAGACATTTTCGGCTACAACTACGGTGCTTTCATTCTTGAATTCAACGGTGAGGCTGAATACGGTGAGCTTCTTGGTGAAACCACAGCAGATATGAGCATTGCTCTCGGCGGTGAAAAGGTTGCTCTTGCTGACCTTTGCGATATTTACGAAAACAAGCTTGAGCCTATTTTCTCCTGCAACATTCAGCAGGGTGAAAAAGAAGTTCCCACCTTCTCATATAACGCTGAAAGCCACATTGCTCCCGCAATCAAGGTTGCCAAGCCCAAGGTATTGATTCCCGTATTCCCCGGCACAAACTGCGAATTTGACTCAGCAAAAGCTATGGCAGACGCAGGTGCAGAGCCCGAGATTTTTGTTATCAACAACCTTACATCAAAGGGCATTGCAGACAGCGTTGAAGCATTTGCAACTAAGCTTAAGGATTCACAGATTGTGTTCATCCCCGGCGGTTTCTCAGGCGGTGACGAGCCCGACGGTTCAGGTAAATTCATCACAGCCTTCTTCCGTAACCCCGAAATCAAAAACGAGGTTCACGAGCTTCTTAAAAATCGTGACGGTCTTATGTGCGGTATCTGTAACGGTTTCCAGGCTCTTATTAAGCTTGGTCTTGTACCCTATGGTGAAATCATCGACACTGATGAAAACTGCCCCACATTGACCTTCAACACAATCGGCAGACATCAGTCCAGAATTGTCCGCACAAGAATCGCTTCCAACAAGTCACCCTGGCTTATGGAAACCAACGTCGGCGACGTATTCTCAGTTCCGATTTCTCACGGTGAGGGACGCTTCCTTGCAAGTGACGAGCTTATTAAGAAGCTTGCAGAAAACGGACAGATTGCTACACAGTATGTTGACCTTAACGGTGTGCCCACCAGTGACATTCACTTCAACCCCAACAACTCAGCCTGCGCTATTGAGGGTATTCTCTCACCTGACGGCAGAGTATTCGGTAAAATGGGTCACTCTGAAAGAATCGGCAGCGGTCTTTACAAGAACGTTCCCGGCAACTACGAAATCGGTATGTTCCGTTCAGCAGTTAAGTATTTTAAATAAGATTAACGGCTCCCTGACAAAGGGAGCCGTTTTTATGCGGAGTTTTCTGGAGGGCATCTACCCCTGCAAGGTTGGCGGCAGAATTCTGTAGGGGTTGATGCCCACATCAACCCGATTTCAGCTTATACCGCAAGGACCGTCGAGGACGCCGGTCCCTACATTTCGGAACGACACACGGCTCGTTCCCTACAAGATTGAGGGTAGTATAGTTTTTATAGTATCCTTTCGTAAGGGTTGCCGACCTCGGCAACCCGAAAACAAAAAATGTGACAGCGCAATAAAAGTCCAGTACACCTCATCCGACTCGTTCCTCGGCACCTTCTCCTCAAGGAGAAGGCCATTAACAAGACATATATCCGTCCCTTGTCTTTCTATAAGGAAATCCCTGATGTTTTCACATCAGGGATTTAATATTACTGCAATTTAATTGTGAGGCAGTCGGTGGCTGTGAGGGCGTTACTTACGCTGTCGGGCTGGTGGTTGCCGATGAAAATGGTGATTTCACCGTCGGGGGTTACTCTCTTACCTTCTTCAGTTACAGCCTTAACCCAATAACGGTCAACGCTGAGCTCAACAGTTTTCTTTTCGCCTTTTTTGAGGTCAACTGACTGAATTGCACACAACTGGAAGTGAGGTGTGTAGGTTCTTGAGTCGGTATATTTTGCATAAACCTGAACCTTATCAATGCCGTCCATTGCACCTGTGTTTTCAACATCTACGCTGATTTTAAGAGCATCGTCACTTTCTTCTGTAAGCTGTGCATTGCTGTAAGCAAATCTTGTGTATGAAAGACCAAAGCCGAAGGGATAAAGAGCGTCACCGTCAATATAACGGTAGGTTTTGCCGCGCATATCGTAATCCTTGAAATCAGGAAGATTGTGGTTGCCGTTGTAGATTGTAACGGGCAATTTGCCGCAGGGTGAAAACTCACCTGCAAGAAGATTTGCAACGCTGAGACCGCCCAATGAGCCGGGATACCATGCGTGGATGATAGCCTTGGCGTGGTTTCTCACCTTTTCACCAACATCGATTGAGCTGCCGCACATAAGCACAACAACAACATTTTCGCAGGCGTCACAAACTGCATCGGCAAGCTTCTGCTGAGTTGCAGGAAGTGAAACGTGCTTTTTGTCACCGCAAGCGGTGTAGTCATTGTCATAACCTGTGTCTTCACCCTCAACGGAGCAGTCAAGACCGAGGGCAAGAATTGTGATGTCTGCCTGGGCTGCGGCGGCAACACCGTCACTGATAAGGTTGCCGAAGCCACCCCAGTCGTTGGTGAGCTCGTGGCAATAGTGAGCGCCCTTTTCAACGGTGATGTGAGCATTGCTGAACACTCTTCTCATACCGTCGGCAATTGTTATGTATTCGGAAGCATAGGCGTTATAGTTGCCTTCAAGAGCTGAAACTGACATAGAGTTTGGTCCCACAACTGCAATTTTCTTGGTTGTGTTTTTATCAAGAGGAAGGAAATTCTTATTTTCAAGAAGAACAACACTTTCCTGTGCAGTTCTGAGATTAAGCTCTCTGTGCTCCTTGCAGTCAAGCTTATCATAGCCAATGTCACTGAAGGGTCTGTTTTCTTCAAATTCACCAAGAAGGAAACGGATTGTATAAAGTCTTTCAGCAGCGGCTGTGATTTCTTCTTCAGTAACCAAATCCTGCTCATAAGCATCAACAAGGTGCTCATAAATCTGACCGCAGTTGAGGTCGCAGGTGTTTTTGAGAGAAATTGCGGCAGCCTCTGCCTTGGTTGAAGCGCATTTGTGGAACTCATAAATATCGTTCAATGCACCGCAGTCGGAAACAACGTAGCCGTCAAAGTTCCAGTCCTTACGCAGAACCTCACCGAGGAGGTAGGAATGAGCACAGCAAGGCTCACCGTTGGTGCGGTTATAGGCACCCATTACGCCTGCAACACCTGCTTTAACTGTTTTTTCAAATGCAGGGAGATATGTTTCATACATATCGTGCATCGAAGCGATAGCGTCAAAGCCGTGACGATCCTTTTCGGGACCGGAATGAACGGCATAGTGCTTTGAGCAGGCAGTTGCCTTGTAGAACTCACCGTCACCCTGAATACCCTTGATAAAGGCTTCACCGAGGGTTGCTGTGAGGAAGGGGTCTTCACCAAAGGTCTCCTGACCTCTGCCCCAACGGGGGTCGCGGACAATATTGATATTGGGAGCCCAGAATGTAATGCCCTTGAAAATATCAAAATCGTTATATTTAACGTGCTGATTATATTTGACTCTGCCCTCAGTTGAGATTACGTCGGCAACCTCGTTGACAAGCTCGGGATTGAATGTGGCGGCCATGGCAATAGCGTGAGGGAAAACTGTGGCAGTTCCCGAACGGGCAACACCGTGTGAGCCCTCGTTCCACCAGTTATAGGCCTTTATGCCCAATCTTTCGATGGGAGCAGATGTATAAAGAAGCTGAGAGATTTTTTCTTCAACTGTCATCTGAGCAACAAGCTCTTTTGCTTTTTGTTTTGCAATTTCTTTGTTCATCAGGAATTCCTCCTATTAGATAATAAGCCCCCAAACGGAGGCTTTTGATTTAATTAGTCAAGGAAATCCTTGAGCTTTTTGCTACGGCTTGGATGACGCAGCTTGCGAAGAGCCTTGGCTTCAATCTGACGGATACGCTCACGGGTAACGTCAAAGTATTTGCCTACCTCTTCAAGAGTGTGGGGATGACCACCCTCAAGACCGAAACGCATTGAAAGCACCTTGGCTTCTCTGGGAGTGAGGGTCTGAAGAACCTCATCAAGCTGCTCTTTGAGAAGGAGGATTGATGCTGCATCTGCAGGTGCGGGAGCATCGTCATCGGGAATGAAGTCACCAAGGTGGCTGTCTTCCTCCTCACCGATGGGAGTTTCAAGTGAAACGGGCTCCTGAGCAACACGGAGAATTTCTCTTACCTTGCCGACAGTCATACCAAGCTTGTTGGCAATTTCTTCTGCGGTGGGATCTCTGCCATTTTCGTGAAGAAGCTGGCTGTTTGTCTTTTTAACTTTATTGATGGTTTCAACCATATGAACGGGAATACGGATTGTTCTTGCCTGGTCTGCAATGGCTCTTGTGATAGCCTGACGAATCCACCATGTGGCATAGGTTGAGAACTTGAAGCCCTTGGTGTGGTCAAACTTATCAACAGCCTTGATAAGACCGAGGTTACCCTCCTGAATAAGATCAAGGAACTGCATACCTCTGCCCACATAACGCTTTGCAATGCTTACAACAAGACGAAGGTTTGCTTCGGCAAGTCTTTTCTTTGCATATTCATCATCATCAGCTATGCGCATGGCAAGCTCAATTTCTTCTTCGGGAGAAAGAAGAGGCACACGGCCGATTTCTTTGAGGTAAACCTTAACGGGGTCATCTGCACCCTGATTCTTATCATCAATTGCAACATTGTCAAGCTCAGATGATTTGGGCAGATCAACGTTGAAATCAAGGTTTTCGAGAGAATCGGGATTGAAATCGTCGATGATTTCAATGTTCTGATTTTCGATGGTTTCATAGAGCTTGTCAAGTTCTTCAATGTCAAAGTCCATTTCAAGAATGGCTGTGTCGATATCCTGAGTGGTAAGCTTACCATTGTTTGCCTTACCTTTTTCAATCAGGGCTTTTATCGACGTTTTTTTATCAACAGTTTCCATAGTAAATCTCCTTTACTTTTACTTCCTAATTTGATTTTTTCCTGAAAAAGTTCATAAATTCGTCATCACTTGCTGTTGCAGGGTCAACGGCATTATGCTTTTGTTTTTCTTCTTCAAGAACTTTTATGCAATCAAAACACTCGTTGAGAGTGTTACTGATTTCTTTTTTCATTGCCACAAATTTAGCAATTCTTCCGTTTTCTTCAGGGGTGAACTCCCCTGCAAAAACCGAAAGATCAATACTCAACCCATCATTCAGCCTTGAATAAATGCAGGAATAAACACGCTTGTTGAAATCCGTTAAAAAGGTTTCGGGCAACAGCTTGTCCTTTAGAGTTGAGAAAAAGTCAGGGTTATTTATAAGCGATGAAATAAGAATATCCTCCGCTTTTGCCGCTCTGACAAACTGCTTGCGCTGAGGGTTAATTTCATCCTTTGGAGTTATTGCAGAACGCTTGATTTCTTCAAAGGCATTTTTACGCTCGGCAGAACGCTTGCGCGCACGCTTTTTCTTAGCTTCGTTAACAATTGCGATTTTATCAACAGAAAGCTCCTGAGAAAGTCGGCCTGCGTAGATATCAAGCTCTATGTCGTTACAACCGGCAAGCAAATCGGTAACTTCATTGAGGAAGCCCATTTTGCCGTCGGGGAATGCAACGTCAAACTTGTTTCTGATTTTGAGAATACCGTATTCAATATCATTGGCGGCACCGTCAATAAGCGCCTTAAAACGCTCCTTGCCGTGCTTTTTGATGATTTCATCAGGATCCTTGCCGCCTTCAAGCCTCAGAACACGAACCTTGAGACCTGTTTCAGAAAAGATGCGGATAGCCTTCTGAGTTGCCTCCTGCCCTGCTTCGTCGGCATCGTAAGAAATTATTACCTCTTCGGTATAACGGCTGATAAGGCTTGCCTGCTCCCTTGTGAGGGCTGTTCCCAGAGATGCAACGGCATTGGTGAAGCCTGCCTGATGGAGGGCGATAACATCCATATAACCTTCAGCAAGAATCAGGGAACCGGGGTTGCCGTTTTTGGCAAAATTGAGTGCAAAGACATTATCGGTCTTTTTATAAATAAGTGTATCTGATGTGTTGATGTATTTGGGTTTTGAATCGTCAAGAACTCGTCCGCCAAAGGCAATCACGTTGCCTCTGAGGTCGATTATGGGAGTCATAACTCTGTTGCGGAAGTTGTCATAATATCTTGCCTTGCCGTCACGCTCACTACGTTTGACAAGGTTGGCATCAAACATTTCTGCCATTGAAAAGCCTTTGGATTTAAGGTGTTTAATCAGAGCATCCCAACTGTCGGGTGCATAACCCAGGCCAAAATGCTTGATTGTGGACATTGAAAGCCCTCTGCCAAGGAAATAATCAAGAGCAACCTTGCCCGAGGGTGACATAAGGCTGGCGTGGAAAAACCTTGCCGCCTCACGGTTGACAGCCAGAAGACGCTGACGATGCTTTGCCCTTGAATCATCATAGCCGTCATCGGGCATCTGCATACCTGCTCTGTCAGCAAGAAGCTTGACGGCTTCGACATAATCAAGATTTTCTACCCGTCGGATGAAGGTAATTGCCTCACCCCCTGCTCCGCAGCCAAAGCAATAAAAGGAGCGTGTGTCGGGATAAACAGTAAAGGACGGGGTTTTTTCGTTATGGAAGGGACAAAGGCCTTTGAGAAGCTTGCCCTGACGCTTGAGATTGACATAAGACGAAATTACGCCTTCAATATCGTTTCTGTCACGAAGCTCTTCCAGAAATTCATCGCTGAAAGCCAAATTAACCCCTCCTTTATATTATAGTCTGTTATTTATAAATTCCATGAGCCGGGCACAAGCAAACGGTTGAAGGTGCGCACGGCATATCTGTCGGTCATACCGGCAATGTAGTCACAAGCGGCTCTCTGCGGCCCCTCTTTGAGGCAAAGCAGGGTATATTCCTGAGGCAGTTCCAAAGGATTTTTGGAGAAATAATCATAAAGCCAGCAAATCATATCCATTGCCTTGGTTTCTTCACTTTTGCACACAGGATTTGTATATACATTTTTAAACATAAATGTATGTATTTCGTCAAATGCCTGCTGAATTTCTTCATTGAGGCGGATATCATCACTGCTGTTTTCGATGCAGGAGCGCACAAGGGTGTTTATTCTTTCTGATTTGTTGAAGCCAAGCACCTTTTTAACCTCAAGCGGAATATCATCCTCAGTTATAACCTTGCCGTGAATGGCATCATCAATATCGTGGTTTATATATGCAATCCGGTCTGAAAGGCGGACGATTCTGCCCTCGAGAGTGGCGGCTTGCTCACCGTTGGTGTGGCGTTCAATGCCGTTTCGCACCTCGTAGGTCAGGTTGAGGCCTTCGCCGTTTTTTTCGATTGTGTCCACAACACGAAGGCTGTGTTCATAATGCCTGAAGCCGTCGGGGCAGATACTGTTGAGCGCCCTTTCACCTGCGTGGCCGAAGGGAGTGTGACCCAAATCATGGCCGAGGGCAATGGCTTCGGTAAGGTTTTCGTTAAGCCTGAGAGCAACCGCAATTGTTCTGCCTATCTGTGCAACCTCAAGGGTGTGAGTGAGACGGGTGCGGTAATAATCCCCCTCGGGAGAAAGGAAAACCTGAGTTTTGTGTTTGAGGCGTCGAAAGGAGTTTGAGTGGATAATTCTGTCTCTGTCACGCTGAAAACAGGTGCGGATATCACATTCGGGCTCCTCGTGAAGTCTGCCCTTGCTCTGGTCTGCAAATGCGGCATACTCCGAGAGCATATTATGCTCCGCCTCGCAGGTGATTTCTCTGATTGATTTAGCCATAAATCCACTCCTTTCAATGTCCTCTATTATCTTATACGCCGTTAAACTTGAAATTCCTTTTAATTTTTACAAAAAATTTCGCCTGTTTTTTCAGCCTTGAATTTTCCAAGGCTTGAATCTATAAGCTTTGAGTTGAATTCATCCACAATGTCAGCAGGAAGATGAAATTTAATTTTTACATCCTCCTCAAAAACGGTGTCATCAATCACGCCGCCGAATTCGGGAATAAGAGAATTGAGCCTGCCGTAAAAGTTATAATCACACTTCACATTCATCAGAGCACACAGACGCATTGTGATTACACCGCCTGCATCAACGGCAATTTTGGCGGTGTGGGAATATGCACGGACAAGACCGCCTCCCCCTAAAAGGATGCCGCCGAAATATCGGGTTGCAACAACAACGCAGTCAACAACGTTTTCTTTAATGAGAACATCAAGCACGGGGATTCCTGCTGTGCCCTGAGGCTCACCGTCATCGGAATAACGGCGGGTCTGACCGTCACGCAGAACATAAGCATATACATTATGAGTAGCATCCCAATGCTTTGATTTGATTGAGTTGATGTATTCAACCGCTTCTTCTTTAGTTGTAACAGGCTTGATATAGCCGATGAAACGCGACTTTTTTTCAATAAATTCGTCGCAGGATTCTTTTTCGATAGTCTTATATTCCATAAAACCCACCTAAAAAATTCAGCGGCGCACAAAAATGCACCGCTTCATAATTATTTATCAAGATTATAACGCTTCTTGAATCTGTCTACGCGTCCGCCTGTATCAACGAGCTTCTGCTTACCTGTAAAGAACGGGTGGCAGGCTGAGCAAATGTCTACACGCATATCGCCTTTTGTTGAACGTGTTTCGATTACGTTACCGCAAGCACAACGTACGCTTACTGTATCATACTTGGGATGAAGTCCTTCCTTCATGATTTTCACCTCTTTCGGTCTCTATTACGCAACGCTTATTCTATCACACAATTTCACAAAATGCAACAGTTTTTTTATGTTTTTTTTACTTTTTTCAAAGTTTTTCAGGATGCCTTAAGATTAAGACGCAGTTTATCGGCAATCATAGCGATAAATTCGGAGTTTGTTGGCTTTCCTCTGGAGGATTGAATAGTGTATCCGAAGTAAGATGCAAGAACATCCACATCTCCCCTGTCCCACGCAACCTCAATGGCGTGACGGATTGCACGCTCAACCCTCGAAGCGGTTGTGGCAAACTTTTTGGCAATTGCAGGATAAAGAACCTTGGTAACAGAGCTTATCATTTCGGGATTTTCGATTGAAAGGATAATCGCATAACGAAGATATTGATATCCTTTTATATGTGCGGGCACACCAATCTGATGCATAATTTCAGAAATCATAATTTCTATGTTTGAGCCTGATTTACTCTGTACATCGTTACCGCTCCATTCCCTCATCTGCATAAGACGCTGAGCCATAACCTCAATATCAAATGGCTTGAGGAAATAATAATCCGCGCCGCTTGAAAGAACCTCCTTTTCAAACCTGGGATTATCAACACCTGACATTACAACCACCATAGGCTTTGAATTGGGGTGCATCCCCTCGAGCTGTTTCATAACACCGAGAGCATCAATATGAAGCATAAAGGCATCCATAATCAGAATATCCGGCACACTGACCTTAAGCATAGCAAGAACCTGATTACCGTCTTTTTCCACGGTGGTGACCTCATAACCGTAGGAAGAAAGGACTCTTGTGCACTTTCTTGAAAAATCGGTATTATTTTCGGCTAACATAATTTTAATTGAATTGTTCATTTTTACTCCTCCTGTAACTCGATGTGAATTTAATTCACACATATATTAACACCGAAATACAGTGTTGTCAACAGATTTTAAGATAAAATGTGAATTTGCTTCACATTTCTACATTGTGCACAAAAGCAAAAAACGAGCCGTGTCGAAAAGACACGACTCGCAGAAAAACTGACAATTAAAACTATAAAGCGATAACAAAAACGCCTGCAATTACAGCAAGAACACCCATAATCAGCGTCAGATTGCCGTTGAGCTTATTTTGTTTCCGCTTGGCAATGCCGTCAATAAAAAGGGATACCGCAATAATCCACATCCATACCGCAAAGAAAACCTCAGTATGGAACTCATAAAACATTGAAATGAGAAATACCATAAACATAACCATTGACGATATGGCTATTATCAGCCACGGCAATGTGAGGGCTTGGATTTTATCGGGCTCTTTTTTCATAACGACACCTCTTATTTAACCGGCAATAACTTCTTTGAGAACAGCAATTGCTTTTTCAAGCTCGGTCATAGGAATATTGAGAGCAGGCACAAGGCGAACCTTATCCTTGGCGGTGAGCACAAGTACTCCCCTTTCAAGGCATTCCTTGAGAATTTCTTTGGCATCTTTTTTTGTTTTGATGCCAAGCATCAGACCAAGACCGCTGATTGACTCAACACCCTCTGCATCTCTGAGCTGTGAAATAATGTATTCACTCTTTGATTTTACACTTGCGAGAAGCTCGCTGTCAAGTCTTTCAATAATATTAAGAGCACCCGCAGCACAAACGGGGTTGCCGCCGAAGGTTGAGCCATGATCTCCAGCCTTGAGCACATCCTGGGCTTTTTCACCGATAACGCAGGCTCCGATAGGAAGTCCGCCGCCAAGTCCCTTGGCTGTGGTGAAAACATCAGGCTGAACACCGTAATTGATAAAAGCAAAAAGCTCACCTGTTCTGCCGTTGCCCGTCTGCACCTCATCAATAAGAAGAAGCATATTGTTTTTGTCACAAAGCTCACGGGCAAACTGAACATAGTCAGCATCAAGAGCCATAACACCGCCCTCGCCCTGAACAAGCTCCATCATAATTGCACAACATGTATTTTCAGCAACAAGCTTTTCAAGCTCGTCTTTATTATTTGCCTCGGCATAAACAAAGCCGGGAGTAAATGGGCCGAAATCCTTATGGAACACATCCTGACCTGTTGCAGTGAGGGTTGTTACCGTTCTGCCGTGAAAACTGTTTTTGAGGGTGATGATAACGGGAGCTTCAAGACCCATAACGGAGTTACCGTATTTGCGGGCAACCTTGATAGCGCATTCATTTGCCTCTGCACCGGAGTTACCGAAGAAAACCTTTTTCATCCCCGTCTTTTCGCAAAGCGCCTGAGCAAGCTTTGCCTGAGGCTCGGTGTAATAATAGTTGGAAACGTGCTGAACACAGTTCAGCTGATTAACAACTGCATTCACCCATTCATCATCGGCAATGCCGAAGGAAGTAACGGCAATTCCGCTGCCAAGGTCGATATATTCCTTGCCGTCAAAGTCGGTGAGCACTGAGCCCTTGCCGCTTTTGAAGGCAACATTTAGTCTGCCGTATGTATTAGCTATATATTCTTTATCTAATGAAAAAACGTCCATAGATTTCACCTTAATTGTTTCTTACGCCTTTTTTGTTGGTAAACATTGTACCGATACCTTCATCGGTGAGCATTTCGATAATGATCGAATGCTCAACTCTGCCGTCAATGATAAACACCTTGCCAACACCGTCTTTAAGTGCGTCGGTGCAGCATTCAACCTTGGGAATCATACCGCCGCTGATAACTCCCTCTTCAACAAGAGTGGGAATTTCTTCGATATCAACTGCAGGAATAAGTGAATCAGGGTCATTGACATCGCGGAGAAGACCGGGAATATCTGACATTGAAATAAGTGTTTCTGCGTTGAGAGCTGCTGCAATTTTGGCTGCCGCTGTGTCGGCATTAACATTGTAGGTATTGCCGGATTTGTCACAGCCCACGGTAGAAACGACGGGGATGTAGCCTCTGTCGAGCATATCGTGAATAGGCTGAGGGTCAACATAGTTAATTTCACCAACATAGCCCAGAGCTTCATCCTTGCAGGTTGCCTGAATCATTTTGCCGTCAATACCGCTAAGACCGATAGCATTGCCCCCTGCCTGATTGATAAGCGCAACCAGATCTTTGTTAACCTTGCCTGCAAGCACCATCTGAACGATGTCGATAGTTTCTTCATCAGTTACACGAAGACCGTTGACAAACTCACTCTTCTTGCCGATTTTGTTAAGCATTGAAGAGATTTCGGGTCCGCCGCCGTGAACAAGCACAACCTTGACACCAACGAGATTGAGAAGCACCATATCACGCATAACCGCCTGCTTGAGGTTTTCGTTAATCATGGCGTTACCGCCGTATTTGATAACACAGACCTTGCCTGTGTATTTTTTGATGTATGGGAGCGCCTGAACAAGAACATGCGCTCTGTCTGCATTTGAAATAAACATTTTATCCGTCACCTTTTATGTTCTGTAATCACCGTTGATTTTAACGTAATCGTAAGTAAGGTCGCAACCTCTTGCCACAGCAAAATCATCACCGCTGTTGAGCTCGATGAGAACCTGAATTTCGTCTTTAAGAAGAATTTCTTTTGCAATTTCTTCGCTGAAGTCAATCCCCATACCATCCTTGCAAACAGGGATTTCCCCTGCATCTGACTTGAAGGAAACGTCGATTTTGTTGATATCAACATCAGCACCGCTGTAACCGATTGCACAAAGAATGCGACCCCAGTTTGCATCTGCACCGAACATTGCCGCCTTAACAAGGCTGGAGCAGACAACGCTCTTGGCAACTGTTCTTGCAGTCATTTTATCTTTTGCACCAAAAACCTTGCATTCAAGAAGCTTTGTTGCGCCCTCGCCGTCCTTGGCAATTTCGCGGCAAAGGTGGGCATTGATTGCACCCAATGCTTTGCAGAAAACATCAAAATCTTCACCGTCGGCGACGATTTCGTCATTGCCTGCCATACCGTTTGCAAGCACACAAACCATATCGTTGGTTGAAGTGTCACCGTCAACGCTTACCATATTGAAGGTGTCGGCAACATCATTTTTGAGAGCTTTATTGAGCATTTCGGGGCTTATTGCAGCATCGGTGGTAATGAAAACAAGCATTGTTGCAAGGTTGGGATGAATCATACCTGAACCCTTTGCAATACCGCCCATTCTGCAGGTTTTGCCGCCAAGAGTGAATTCACAGGCAATTTCTTTGAGCACGGTGTCGGTTGTCATAATAGCATTTGCGGCGTCTTCACTGCCGTTATAACTAAGAGAGGCAACCAATTCACCCATACCGTCGGCAATAGGTGTGATGTCAAGAGGCTGACCGATAACACCTGTGGAAGCAACCACCACATCACCGGCGCTGACACCCGCATATTTTTCAACAAGATCACACATATCTTTTGCAATTTCAACACCGTTTGAATTGCAGGTGTTGGCGTTGCCTGAATTGCAGATAACAGCCATAGCCTTACCGTCGGCAATGTTATCTTTGGTAACATAAATAGGTGCGCCCTTAACAAGATTTGAGGTATAAACTGCGGCGGCACTTGCTTTTACATCTGAAACAATCAGTGCCAAATCTTTTTTTGTTTTATTCTTACGGATTCCGCAATGGATGCCGGAAGCTTTAAATCCCTTTGCGGCACAAACGCCGCCTTTTATAAATTCCATTATATATATTCCTTTCAAATCAAAGCTCAAGTCCTGTTATTTCATCAAGACCTAACATAATATTCATACACTGCAAAGCCGCACCTGATGCGCCCTTGCCCAGATTATCATAAACCGCGGTGAGAATCATACGCTCACTGTTGCCTCTGACAGCAACCTCCATTGAGTCCTTACCGCCCAACTGCAGGGCGCTGACAAATTCATTTTCACCCCTGAAGCCTGCACTTCTGACAAGCTTTGATGAATTATAATATGAATTGTAAATCTCACCGATTTCTTCGGGTGCGCAGCTCTTTTTAAAAAGTTCAGGATAAAGAGGCACAGTAACCTCCATTCCGCTGTAAAAAGAAGCAACAACGGGGCTGAAAACAGGAGCTTTTGAAATACCTGTGACAGCCTGCATTTCTTTGAGATGCTTGTGAGCCTGAGCCGTTGCATACTGACGGGGGGCGTCAAAATCAGCAGGTCTGTCGGCGCTTTCATAATCGGCAATCATTTTTTTGCCGCCACCACTGTAGCCCGTGACAGAAAAGCTGCTCAAAGGATAATCGGGGGCAATAATCCCCTCTTTCACAAGAGGATAAACAAGAGCAATGAAGCCGCTTGCGTGGCAACCGGGCACGGCAACACGCTTGCCGTTTTCAACATTTGCACGGTGCTGAGCAGAAAGCTCGGGAAAACCGTAGCTCCAGTCAGGGTTGGTTCGGTGAGCCGTAGAGGTATCCAGAATGCGGACATCAGGATTTTCAACCAGAGAAACAGATTCCCTTGCCGCATCATCAGGAAGACACAAAAATGTAATATCCGATGAATTGATTGCAGCCTTTCTTGCATCGGGATTTTTGCGATCCTCTTCACTTAATGTAATTAATTCTATATCATCTCTTACGGAAAGTCGGTCATATATTCTTAAACCTGTTGTTCCTGCCTTTCCGTCGATAAAAACCTTATACAAAGAAATACCTCCACACATAAACTATGCAGACAATTATACATCATTTTACCAAAATGTCAAGTGCCTTAAAGTATATTTATTCATTTTTGCTGCATATTTATTTATAATTATACAGTTTTTTGTATATTATTGATTTAAAATAAAAATTTGCCAATTAAGGTAGGTTGCAAAGCACACCCAGAGAAAATACGGCAGCTGCAGATACGCTGCTTTTTTGTTAATGGGATAAAAAAAGAATATCATCCCTGCTATGAGAATAAGCAAGGTTATAATGAGAAAGACACTCAAAGAATAGTTGCCGAGGGTGAAGAAAACGAAGCTCCACATAAAATTGACAAACAGTTGAGCAAAGTAGAATGAATACGCAGGAGCTTTTCCTTTTTTGTCGCTGTTATAAATAAGATAGAATGAGGTTCCCATAAGAGCATAAAGAATTGTCCACACCAATGAAAACGCCCATGGCGGAGGAGCAATGGCGGGCTGATTAAGGGATTGGAACTCACGGAAGCCGTTGAAATTGATTGCAGTGGCAAGACCTCCCACAACGAGAGGAATGGCCAAGCTGAGGGTAAGCTGTTTTTTGTTGATATCGGTTATTAGCATATAATCACTCCTTGATATTATTTTATTAGAGCAAGGAGGAAATATAACAAAACAATTCGTAATGCGTAATTATGTGCAGGAAGCTGAGAGGTGCGTCGGAAGCCGCCGCTCCCTACAAGGTTAGCGGCAGAATTCTGTAGAGGTTGATGCCCACATCAACCCACCAACAACGGTCAATTCGTGAATTGACCCTACAGACGGACGTCGGTTCCTATCTTTCGGAACGACACGCGGGTCGTTCCCTACAAACCAAGGGAATCTGAGATAATATTGCATTTTTGTGCTTTTAGTGATATAATTCAGGATGAGGTATTTTGATATGAAAAGAGAACTGACAAAATTTCAGATTGCACAGCGCAGTGTGCTGAAAAAATACAGAAAAGAGATTTGGAATCCTTTTGTGGGTGCGGTTAAAAAGTATGAGCTTATACTCCCCCACGACAAAATTGCCGTGTGCATTTCCGGCGGCAAGGATTCAATGATTATGGCTCTTCTGATGAAGCAGCTTCACCAAATCAGTGAAATCCCCTTTGACGTGGAATATATTGTTATGGACCCGGGTTATGCACCCGAAAACCGCAAGCGCATTGAAGAAAATGCAGCTACGCTTGAAATTCCCATCAAGGTGTTTGAAACTGATATTTTCGGTGTGGTTGACGGCGTTGAAAAAAATCCCTGTTATCTTTGTGCGAGAATGCGCCGGGGTCATCTCTATTCAATGGCGCAGAAGCTTGGCTGCAATAAAATCGCCCTTGGTCATCACCTTAACGATGTGATTGAAACAACGGTTATGGGTATGTTTTATGGTGCACAGATTCAGGGTATGATGCCGAAGCTTCACAGCACCAATTTTGAGGGAATGGAGCTTATCCGTCCTCTTTACGGAGTGAACGAAAAGGATATTATTGCCTGGGCAAGATACAACGATCTGCACTTTATTCAATGTGCCTGCAAATTCACAAAAGATGATTACAACGCTCACGAAAGCCTTTCAAAAAGAAAGGAAATCAAGGAGCTTATTGCTCAGCTTAAAAAGATTAATCCCAACATTGAAAAGAACATTTTCAACAGTATTCACGCCGCAAACATAGACACACTCCCCGGCTATAAAATCCACAATGAGGAGCATACTTTTTTAGATTATTATGATAAATGAACAATTTGAGCGCACCCGACTTCTTCTGGGTGACGAGGGAATGGAAAAACTGAAAAACAGCCGCGTTGCCGTGTTTGGCGTGGGCGGTGTGGGCGGTCATCTTGCCGAAGCTCTTGTGCGAAGCGGAGTGGGTACAGTTGACCTGATTGATGACGACACCGTCAGCGTTTCCAACATCAACCGTCAGGCAGTTGCAACACTTTCCAATGTCGGCAAGCCAAAGGTTCTGGCGGCAAAAGAAAGATTTCTTGACCTGAATGCAGAATGTAAAATTAACCTGCATCAGAAGTTTTTCACCCCTGAAACGGCAGATGAATTTGATTTTTCGCAGTATGATTACGTGGCAGATGCCATTGACACCGTCACAGGCAAAATCGAGCTTGTTATGCGTTGCAACGAGGCAGGAACACCAATTATTTCTTCTATGGGCGCAGGAAACAAGCTTGACCCCACAAAATTTGAGGTAACTGACATTCACAAAACCGAAACCTGTCCCCTTGCGAGGGTTATGCGCCGTGAGCTGAAAAAACGAGGAATCAGAAAGCTCAAGGTTGTGTATTCAAAGGAGCCTACCCTCACGCCACTTGAATGTGACGACGAAGGCGGAACACATCCCAAAAGGCAGACACCCGGCAGTGTTGCTTTTGTGCCCAGCGTTGCAGGGCTGATTATGGCAGGAGAAATTATAAAGGATTTGATTAAGGATGAATAAGATATTTGAGTTTACCGACAAAATCATAGATAAGCTTATAAAAAGCGAAAAACTCAATGCTCTCTTAAAGAAGATTGTCAGCCGCGAAATGTTTGATTATCTCTTTTTCGGAGTGCTGACAACAGTTGTGAACCTTGGTGCAATGGCACTTTGCGAGAAGTTTTTTGGCACGGGTATCCCTCTTGTTTCAAATGCAATTGCCTGGGTTGTGGCGGTAATTTTTGCTTTTGTGACAAACAAGTTTTTTGTTTTTCACAGCAAAAGTATGGACAAAAAAACTCTTTCAAAGGAATTTTTTCCTTTTGCCGGAGCAAGGCTTTTTTCGTTGGGAATTGAAGAATTGGGGCTTTGGATTGCACAGTTTTTCTTTGACGCAGACGAAAAGATATATAACATTGCGTCAATTGAGCTCAGCGGAACAATGCTCACCAAAATCATTCTCAGCGTGATTGTGGTAATTATGAATTATGCTTTCAGTAAGCTGTTTATATTTAAAAATAAAAAATAGGTATAAAAAAATCCGACTCGGCAGAGTCGGATTTTTTTTGTTTGTTATGTAGCTTATGCTGCGGGCTGAAGATTTTCGTCGGTAGGTGCGTCGCCTTGGCCATCGCCTTCACCTTCTGAAGGAACGTTTTCATCACCTGTGCCTGTGCCGGGAATTTCAATCTCGGGAAGAGTGATCTCGGGAAGCTCAAGAGAAGCAAGAAGCTCCTTGATGATTTCAACATAGCGGTTGAAAATCTCTGTGAATGATGCGATGAATGATGCAACGATCTCTTCGATTGCGCCTGAGAAAATGGGGTTATCGATGATATCCCCTTCTTCTGTTGTGGATGAATCTGCAGACTCAGCAGCAAAAGCTGTGGGCATTGCGCAGAACAAAAGGCAAGCTACAAGAAGAAGAGAAAGCACTTTTTTGAACATTTTCATAGTGAATTTTCCTTTCAAATTTTATTGTGGATTTATTCTAACACACTTTTTAAAATTTGTCACTACCAAAACAGAAAAATTAACAATTTGTTATTGAATTCAACGATTCTTTGTGATAGCATAATAAAGTATAAATTTCTAAAGTGGGATATTTTATGAAGATTTTACAAAAAGGCTTTAATTTTTCGCAAGACGGACCCGGCAACAGGCTTGTTTATCACCTGCAGGGGTGCAACTTCAGATGCAAGTGGTGTTCAAATCCCGAGAGCATTCCCGTCTGCTCTGACAAATGCAAGGAGCAAAGCGTTGATGAAATTGTTGACGAGGTGTTGCGAAGCAGAATGATGTTTTTTGACGGCGGCGGAGTTACATTCACGGGCGGAGAACCGACAATGCAGTTTGACGAGCTGAAAGAAGCTCTTAAAAAGCTGAAGGAAGCAGGCATTCACACCGCCATAGAAACAAACGGCTCTCACCAGAGACTTGCTGAATTGAGTGAATATATAGATTTTATGATAATGGATGTCAAAAGCCCTGACGATGTTATACATAAAAAATATACTGCCTTTTCAAACAAAAATACTCTGCAAAATCTTGAACTGCTCACAAAAGAAAGAGCACAGCTTCTTGTGAGAATCCCTCTTATCAACAATGTGAACACAAACGCTGATGATTTTGTGAAGCTTTTTTCTTCATTGGATATGAGCAATGCTCAGGTTGAAATTCTACCCTATCACGAATACGGCAAATGCAAGTGGGTTGAAGAATACGAAATCAAAGACGGCTTTGTGAGTGAAGATACTCTGAAGGAATTCACAGATAAGCTTAATACCACAGTTAATTTAATCAAAACTTAAAGGAGTGCTGATTATGATATATAATATTTTTACACCCGAAAAACTGACATCAATGGCAAAGGAGCTTTTTAAGCACGAAAGAGCAAAAATGCGCCTTGACGGTTGGTTTAT
>JAZQYU010000021.1:0-12837 GCA_045633685.1 Acutalibacteraceae bacterium
AACAAAAAGCCCGCAGAACCTAAGCCTGCGGACGATGAAAACAACGAAGAAAGAAAGGTGAACAAACCTATGAACAGAAGAAGTCTTTTTTATAAACTTCCTGCCGAAAGAAGGCAGAACATTCTTGCTGATGAGGAAGTAAGAACGTTCCTTGACGAGACAAGAAAGGTGCTCAAGAGAGAAGTAACTGGCGCAAACCTTACCGTGCCTAAGCAGATGACCGACCTTGTTAAAGAGAATATTGAAAAGTATTCCAAGGTTCTTCCTTATATCAAGGTTGAATCTGTTTCAGGCGATGCAACAGTTCCTATTCAGGGTGTTTCTCCTGAAGGCATCTGGTCGGAAGCAACAGCAGGCTTCAGCGAGGTTGACCTTGCGTTCTATCAGGTAGAAGTCGGCAACTTCCTTGTTTCAAGTTATATTCCCGTGAATAATGTATGGCTTAAGGACAGCGATGCAGACCTTGCCGCTAACATTATTGAAGCTCTCGGCAGAGGTACGGGCAAGGCTTTGGACAGAGCCTTTATTTACGGCAAGGGCGTGAAGATGCCTCTCGGCATTGTAACCCGTTTGGCACAGGCAGCGAAGCCTGACACTTGGCCCGTTGATGCTCCTGAGTGGAAAGACCTTCACGAAAGCAACATTAAAACATATGACCTTGCAAGCAAGAACGGAACAGCATTTTTCAAACAGATTGCAGAAGCTGCAGGTATTCCCTCAGATGAATATGCCGAAGACAGCTTCGTATGGTTCATGAACCATAAGACGGCAATGAAGTTCCGTGCCAATGCACTCGCATTTGACAGTGCTGCTGCTCTTCAGGCGAAGGTTGACAAGGAAATGCCCGGTATCGGTGGCGTAATCGTTGAGGTGCCCTGCATTCCTACAGGAGATGTTGTTGCAGGTTACGGCAATCTCTATGTATACGGCGAGCGTGAGAATATCACAATGGCTCAGTCAGGTCACGTTAAGTTCCTCAACAACCAGACTGTGTTTGCCTGCCTTGCAAGAGGTGACGGTAAGCCTGTATTCGGTGAAGCATTTGTGCTTTTCAACATTGAAAATAAAGCACCCACAACAGAGGTTGATTTCCCTGCTGCTAAGGCTTCAGCGTAAATTAATGGGGGCGAGCAATCGCCCCTTTCTTTGATAATTCGGAGGTGAAAAGATGGAGCAGGTTTTAAGGTTGCTTAAGCTGGATCTCGGCATTAAGAGCACTGCGAGAGACGATTATTACAAAGCCTTTTTGCAGTCAAATGCAAATGAGCTTGGAGGCAGTGGCGTAAAGCTTGACCTTTCAAAAGATGAAGATATGATGCTTCTTTCCGATTATTGTGCATGGCTTATCAGGCACAAGGAAACGGGAGAAGAAATGCCCAAGCATCTTGAACGCCGAATCAACAACAGAAAGATCAGAGGCAGGGCAAAAGCAGATGAAGGATGAAATCGCATATCTTATTTCCAGCATCTCAAAGGGCAGAGATGAGAACAATTACGAAATAACTGAAGAAATCCGCAAGGAAATTTTCGTTGAGGAAAAAGGTACAACAAGAAGTGAATTTTATCAGGCGGCAAGGGCTGATATGAAGATCAGCAAAACGCTTGTGACATCGCAGTGGGATTATTCGGGTGAAACGGAAATTGAGCACGACGGCAAGCGATACACCATTATCAAAAGTTTTCCAGTTTCCGGCGAAAGAATTGAGCTCAGTTGCTCGGAAATGTAGGTGGAGCTTATGGCTGATTTTTCTTTTCGTATTGATGAAGAACTTTCCCGTCAGTTTGCGAACCATTTGAAAGCAGTTGAAGAAGCGGCACCAAAAATGCTTGAAGAAGCTGCACCGCTGGTTGTTGATGCTTTGAAGCGTCATGCTCCTGAAAGTACGGGAGCAATGAAAAAAGGGATTAAAGCAAAAAAACCTAAAAAGAGCAAAAATGGAGCTTGGATTCTGCCGATTGTTTTTACAGGCAAGGAAAAAAAGAAAAACAAAGACGGCGAAGGAACGGAAGTTTCCAATATGCTCAAGGCGGTTGTTGCCGAATATGGCCGCAGCGGAAAAGCTCCAAAGCCTTTCGTTCGTCCTGCAATGGAAGAAATCAAAGAACAAGCCAATGCTCGGATGGCAGAGGTTTTTAATCGGGAGGCAATGAAATGAATTATAATGCACGCTTGCAAAAAGCACTTGAGCCTACAGGCTTGAATTTGTTTCCGGATGTTTATGATGCAAATATTCAGCATTATGACAGCAACGGAAACCTTCTGCACAAGCTCTCTGAATGGCTGACGTTCAATTATGTGACAGAATCTCCCGCACTCTTTGCGGATGACGAAGATGAATTCACAAGAACAATGCTTGATATTCACTGCTACACGCCCGACAAATCTAAAATTTTCAAGTATAAAAAGCAAATTAAAAACTGCCTGCGTTCAGCAGGATTTCTTATTAATTCCGTCGGTCAGCAGTATGAGCACGACACGGGATTAACTCACATTACAGTCACAATCAGTGACGAAGATTTTACGGAGGTATAAACATGGCACAGTTTAAAGCTTCAATGCCCGTTGTGGCAAAAAGAACGCCGGCTGAAGGTGCGGCAACAACATTTTCGGGCGGTCTTAAGGTTGCAAAGCTGATGTCTGTAGGGCTTACACCCACACAGTCAAATGTTGCGCTTTACGGCGATGACGGCATTGCTGAAGAAGATAACAGAGCATCCAGCTATGCGGTTGCTCTTAACACTACATATCTGCCAACAGAGGTTGCAGCTCTTATTTTCGGTGCTGAACTGAAAACGAGCGCAGAAGGCAAGGCCACAGAACTTATCTACAAAGAAGAGGACGAAGCTCCCGAAGTCGGCTTCGGTTATATTGATGTTCACAAGATGGACAAGAAGGAGAAGGTCAGAGTGGTATGGCTTCCCCGTGTTAAATTTGCGCTACCTGCGGAAACCAGCAACACCAGAGGCGAAACAACAACATTCTCAACACCTTCAATTTCCGGCACGGCAAAAAAAGACGAGTTTTCGGGCGAAATTAAGCACGAATATTATTTTGATACCGCAGAAGCGGCAATAAGTCAGCTCAAAACCCTTGCGGGTATTGAATAAGTCAAGGAGGAGTTTAAATGAAGGCACGAATCATTGATGATATGACCGAAGCAAAAAACATTGTTGTTTTCAACGGTAAGGAATACGACCTCCAAATGGGTATGCATTCGTATGCCGAAATAGAAAAGGAATTCAAAGGCGGAATGAAAGAAGCCCTTGAATCGCTCGGTAAGCTTGAAACGGTTATTAAAATTCTCACGATTCTTCTGAACGAGGCAATAATCGTGAGTAATTTTGAGAATGACCTTGAGGACAAGCTTTTGCCACCCGAATATGTCGGAGCTAGAATCCCGAAGGATAAATTTCCCGAAATGACAAGAGCAATCGGCAGGGCTATGGGTCTTTCAATCGGCACAGCTGATACAGAAGAATCTGAACTTGAAAACGCACTTGAAAAAGCACTTGACGGAGAGGATTTCCCCGCTGAAGAAAAAAACTGATATACCGAGAAGGCCCGGCGTTCAATGTTAATCTATGGTACTACAGAACAGTCTGCCTTCTCGGTTTTTCCGAATTTGAATTTTGGCATATGAGGCTTAAGAAAATGACAGCTTTATATGACGAATACTGCTATCATCACGGAATTAAAAAGCGAGAGGACGGTGAATTAGATTGAGCAGCAAAGGTGAGCCTAAAATCGGCGCAAAGCTTGTTGTTGACGGTGAAAAAGAATACAAAGAGAGCATTGCGGCGATTAATAAAACTCTTTCCGTTCTGTCCTCCGAGGCGAAAAAGACGGCAGCAGCTTATTCCGACCAAAAGGGCAGCCTTGAAGCTCTGCAGGTGCAGACAGAAGATTATAACAATCAGGCTGAAGCGCAGAGAAAAAAGGTTGATACTCTCCGTGAAGCTTATGAAAACTCCAAAAAGCAGCTCGGGGAAAACGCCACCGCCACCCAGGATTGGCTTATAAAGCTCAATAATGCCGAATCCGCCCTCATGAAAACTGAAAAAGCAATTGAAGATAACGAAAAAGCTATCAAATTGCAAAGCATGGCAATTAACAAGGTAAAAGCTCATCTTGAAGAGTGGAAGGATAAGGTTGAGGAGCTTAAAGAAAAACATCCTGTTCTCACTTCCGCAATGTCAAAGACAGATGATGCAGCGAAAAAGCTTGCAAGCGGAGGGTTGAAGGTTGTTGCGGGAGCAGCCGCAGGTACTGTTGCAGGTGTTGCGGCAATGGGTACAGCAGCAACGGCGGCGTGCAAAGAGCTTTATGATGCTGCTTATCAAGCTGCCCAGGCAGGCGATGCCATAGACGAAGCCTCACAGCGTATGGGCACGAGTGCCGAAACATTTCAGGAGCTCTCATATGCCGCCAAAATGAGTGGAGTTGAAGTAAACACACTTGAAACGGCAGCTAAGAAGCTGAAAAGTACAGGCTCTGACATGGATATTTCCGAAGCAATCAATCAGATTGCTTCCATCAAAGATGAATCTGAGCGAACCGCAAAGGCCATTGAGCTTTTCGGCTCAAAAGCTGCCTATGAAATGGGTCCTATGTTATCACAGGGCGCAGAGGGTATTAATGCACTTAAATCTCAAGCTCAAGAACTTGGCCTTGTTATGAGCAATGAGGCTGTTGCGGCTTCAGCTACATTTAACGACAGCCTTGACAATCTTACAGGCACATTCGATGCCGTCAAGAATAATATGGCGGCGAAATTTCTGCCTGGTGTTACCGAGATTATGGACGGCATCACAGCTCTTATGACGGGAGACGAAGGCGCGGCCGAACAAATCAAAAGCGGTGTTGAAAATGTTCTCACTGCAATGGAAGAAGTATTACCGGAGTTGACCGGCATTTTTGAAGATGCAGGCGGATTGGTTGCTGAGGTAGCGCCCGAGCTTGTATTTTCTCTTGCAAACGGGATTCTTGATAATCTTGATGAAATTCTTGATGCTGCTTTTAAAATCATTGAGAGCTTAGCAGAGGGTTTGCTTACTGAGGAAACAATTACAAAGCTTATCAGCGCAGCGTTAAGCATTGTTACAAACCTTGTTTCATTTCTCGGCGACAATGTTGACCTTATAATCGATTCGGCTTTTATAATGATTGATTCCCTTATAGGCGGCTTGCTTGATGATGACAACGCCGATAAGCTTGTAACCGCTGCTCTCGATGTTGTAACTGCAATAGTTACAGGGTTGATTGATAATGCTCCTGAGATGATAACGGCTTCGTTTGAGCTTATAGCTGCCCTTGTTGATGCTCTGTTGAGCTACGACTGGTGGCAGGTTGCAAAAGATATCTTTAATGGTATAAAAGACGGCTTGAAACAGCTCGTTACGGGTGAAGCAACAGGCTCTCATGCAGGCGGTCTTGATTATGTTCCGTATGACGGTTACAGAGCTGTTCTTCATAAAGGTGAAAAGCTCTTGACTGCATCAGAAGCGGTTGTTTATGACAGACAGAACGCAGGCAACAGCGAAGATTTTGAGGCACTTAACAGAAAGATTGATGCACTTATGGTTAAAACACAAAGAGCTTCCACTGTGGTTGTTAAAGCAAACGGCACAGCAGGCGGCATCGTGCGTGCTCTCAAGCTTGAGGTTGAGGAAGAAGATGAACGCTCAACAGTATTTGATGAATAGGAGGTGTGCAAATGCTTATAATTGACGGAATCGATTTTTCGGAGCTTGTCATTGAAAATGAAATCGAAGAAGCTTTTGAGCTTGTCGAGGGCGAGGCAAGCACGGTAACGCAATCGAATCGTGATTGGTACGATATTGTTGGTACAAGGTATTCGCACACGCTCTCAATTCTTAGGAATGACAATGTATCACCTGAAAAGTGGGATGAATTCTATAAAATTATATCTTCTCCTGTTGATTTCCATATTGTTGAGGTTGACCACGATCAGGGTTCTATTGTTTATGCCGCACATATCTTCTCAGGGGCACGAAAGCTCCTCAGAGTGGTCGGCGGTAAAAAAATATGGAGTGATATGACAATCACCTTGAGAGCGGCAGAACCGCAAAGGAGGTCTGAATAATGGCAACAGACAGAGCGGCTTATCCTGTTTTTTCTCCCATTGTTGAGGAATCTCAAAACGGAAAACCTCCGAGATACGGTAACGGTGCAGTAATCGGCAAGCTGATGAATGTATCGACAGCGCCCAATTACACCGTTTGTTCAGCTCTTGCAAAATACAAACACCGTTTTGAATATGCCATTGTTACTCTCGGAACAACAGAAATACCGACGATGGCAGCGGTGACAATGTTTGGGTATAAGCTTAATGCAAACACTCTTACAGAGCCGCTTGTAACAGGAATTTCAGGTGGTTTCGGCTACATAAAAAGAGAGCGGATAGACGGGCAAATAAAATATTGTGTTCCGTGGCTTTATAATGTAACATTCACGCCGCCCTCAGATTCGGCAATTACCAAGGGCGCAACAACAACATTTACCACACCCTCGCTTACTGGTACGGCTCTTAGTGAGGCACCTTCTTGGCGTGAATTTTTTTATTTTGATTCATTTGAAGAGGCAAAAGCCTTTTTGAAATGTAAAGCAGGTATTTAAGTGAATAAAGTTGTTTACAACGATTTTGCTGCAGCAGCTGAGCTCTATGCAACCGTACCTGCAGAGGGCTCAACTGATTATCAAAACGGCGGTGATTTGCTTAATGAAGATGCTCGGGAGCTTATAAACTATGCTTCTTTTACAGGAAAAGGCATCAACCTACTTGATAATTCTCTTGAATTTGCTGAGGCAAATGATAATATCGGTTATATTTCAGAAATCTCAAGTAATTCTCAAAGAATATTTGAACCTTCTGTTGAAATTGTGATAGACCTTGCAGAGGGTGTTTACTCTGCACCCGGCATTACAATTCACTTTTGGCAGAACTACTGTACGGAATTATCTGTTACATGGTACAGCAATTCAAGTGAAATAAAAAAAGCTACTTTTTATCCGTCTTTTAACGAAGCAGAAAAAAATCAAAACCTGATTACCTTTTTCGGAGCACAAGCAGTTGAGAATTTCAACAAAATTGTTATTTCTTTTGCGAAATCAGAATCACCAAATCAGTTTGTGAAAATTGCAGGAATTGATCTTGGAAAACAAAATATAATTACTAAATTCCATTCTAATATTAATTTGTTTTTTGAAATCAATACTGATGCGGCAGATGTTCCCGGTTCAACATGTGAATTTGTTGCAGAAATCGATACGTTTGAACCTGAAGAATCACAGATTTTGTATGTTTACGGAAAAGATAAGCTTTTTGGTAAATTTACGGTTAAAGAAGTAACGCCCAACGGAAAAAACAGATATCTGATAAAGGGTATTGATGATACGCTGAAAATGGACGGGACAAAATTTTCCAAGATCTCGCAGGGCACACACCAATCAGATACCATCATAAAGGATATCACGAGCATATCCGGAGTGTTAATTGATGCATCTCATGTTAACAGCAAGGAGCTTAGCGGCTTTATTCTTCCCGATAAAACAAGCCGATATGCGCTTGCAATGCTTTCGTTCGGGCTTGGCGCTTTTGTAACAAGCTGTTGCTCAAGAAAAATAACTCTCAAAAATCCACGAAACAGAAAATCAAAGATTATAACTTCAGATTATATTCTTGGTAAAGCGACTTACAGAAAAATTTCACCATACACGCAAGTTACTATTAATTCTTTTGATGGTGATTTTAATACTGTAAAAGAAACAAGAACTGTTGTTATAACCAACAAAAAAGCTTCTTTATCAAAAAGCGAAAAACAGTTTACGCAATATTCATTGATAGCTGATATTGATGAACGCATTACAGAACTTGCTGAAAGTGCTTTTATCAGAAACGAGATTAGTGCATATGTTGAACTGACAGATGAAGAGTTAGGAGATATTTTCAGAGTTGAAACCCCGTACAACGGTGTTAAAACAGGCATTTTAAAGTCAATGGAAATTTCTATTGGACACAAAATTATGGCAACGCTGACGCTTGTCGAGAGAGATTTTATTGAGGACGGAGGTGACAGCTGATGGCAACTTACAGGCAAGAAATAGGAACCTTTACCAACACGGGCACGATAAATAATAAAACAACTTGTTATCTTCGGTGTGAAACTTCCGTTGACATCGTGAAAAATACAACAAATATTGATTATTACCTTGACCGTGAGGGTTACGCCTATAGCGATGAAATCAAATTCAATATAACCGTCAATGGCAGTGAGGAAAAATACAACCAAAGGCACATATACAGTGAAAAAGAGCTGTGTGTTGCAAGCAATGTTATCAATCACAACGAAGATGGAACTTTTGGCACTGTCAGGATTGAGTTTGAGCTTTTTGCTAATTACAGCAATCTTCTTAATGTCTGGCTTTTTCACGAAAGTTGCACTCTAAGCTTCAACACCGAGAATATCGACCGAAGCACACCTGATGTTCAGGTTATACGGACAGCGGCAGACAGATTTGGCAAGAACGTGTCTATTTCTTTCAGCTTTGAGCAATGGAATGATTTAAGCATTAGTTCTCTTGCTTTCACTGAAGCAAAACTCACCTTAAAAGGTCTTGACCAATTTCAAGCTCAAAACCGTTCGGCACAATCTTTAAATGCAGACATTGTTAAAACAAGCTTTTCAAACGGTCTCTATAATGTTACGGCCATAAAAACAAATAATCTGAAACAAAACACAGAATACACCTTTTATCTTGATTCTGCTGATTCGCAGGATATAGCACCGCTGACAAGCGGTAAAACCTATGAATTTGAAATTGCTGTCACAAGCGAAAACGGCAATGTTGGCACGTTATATGGCAAGCTGATAATTCCGCAGAGAATAACCGCATTTTCCTGCGAAGATAAAATTGAACTGGTTTTAGGTCGAACGGAAAACATTGAATATTCAATCTTTCCGACCAATGCTGAAGAACAAAGCGTAAGCTTTGCTTCTTCGGACACGGAAATTGCAACAATAAGTGAAAACGGTGTAATCACACCTATAGCCGAAGGCTCTTGCAAGGTTTCTGTTATCCCTGATGATGATGGTTCAGAATCATTTACTTATGCGGTCAGACACGGCGGCTATTATCACACAACCAACGGTGAATGGATAGCAAACTCGGAAGTTTCCAGTAAAAGCACGGGATTGATAAAAGTATCAGTCACAGACAAATTTGTTTATACAGGCAGAGGTGAACACGGCATTGCCTCTGTTTTGTGGTATAGCAGTGATAGAAGCTTTATATCTGCAGAAGAATATGCAGGAACGATAGAAGGAACAGCAGCAACGAAAGAAATATATCCGCCTGAAGGTGCAGCATATGTTAAATTTCAATCATTCGCTTATGTTGGCAGTATTGTTGAACTGAATGTAGTGAGATATGCATATGGCGAAGCGTTCAAAGGTGAATGTATTGTTACCGTGTCGCTTACACAAGGCTTTCCTGAATTGCCCGAAAATGTTCAATATTTAACTGCGAAGCTGTTCACAAAAATAAACATGGCTGCTGAGTTTGTTAAAGATGAACTAACGGAACTCGGCGGAGTAGTTGAAGATTTTTCCGACAGTTCCATAATCGGAAATAATCATCCTGTATTACAGATAAGAGAAAAGCTTGAAGCGACAGAGGAAAATTGCCAAAAGCTGAAAGCTGCCGCTGATGCACAAGGATTCAGCACAGAAACACTTCCAATTTCTCAGTCATTTGAAAAAGCAAATAATAACTGGTATGTGATTATAAACAACTGGATATTATTTTTGAATGATTTACACAACCAAATCAACGGAGGTTAATCAATGAGAAGTATTCAGATAAATTTTAACTCAGAAAACAAACTTCCCGACGGAAACTGTCTTGGAAATAAGGGTGAACACAACGCAACAGAGCTTGTTATAACCCCTCCTGCAGAAATGCTTAACAGTGATAAAGTTAAATGTTTCATTATTGCTTTTCAGGTTGGAGCACACAGGCTTTTTCGCAGTGATGTTCACGAAAAAAATGAAACAATCAGCTATAAAATTCCCCGCGAAGTTACTGTTGCTAATATGATTGCTGTTCAGCTTGAAGGTTACGATTCAGAAGAGGAGCTTATTGTAAAAAGCGACGTTATTGAAAACCTTTATTTTAACAATTCAATCTGTGGAGAAGAAACAGACGGCGAAGTTTCCAAAAGTCTTTCGGGAGAAATTGCAGCCAACACCGCAGCCCGTCACACGCACAAAAACGCAGATGTTCTTGACAACCTTGCCGATGATAACGGAACACTTAAATATAACGGCAATTCCATTGGTGGCGTAACTGCATTGAAGTCAAAGACTTACACAGTCGGTGTTGACGGTGATATTACAATAGATGTAACAGGACCTGCAAACATTGAGTTTTATATCTCCGAACCTCTTGAAAACGCATTGTTAGTAGGTATTAGATTTACGTACAATGGCGAAGAGGTGGGAACGACTGACTTTCTACTTAACGGAGCAATTAGCGGTCAAGATATTCTTGAAATTTTTCCCATTGCCAATAATGATTATGGTATGGTTGCACGAATTGTAAGTGGTAGCGGTAATGCATCAGAGTTAGCAATTCAAATATCAAGTTATCAACAGCCCATAACAGCATTTACTCTTTATTACTTAGAAACAAACGCATAATCTGACACAAAAACTTTTTGGAGGTAAAAATCATGAAAAAAACAATGAAATTTAACGGAAGCACAGGCGGTATTTATTCACAGATTAAGAGTGCAAATTCAATCACTTTCTGTGCGGAGCTTCCCGAAAATGCGAAAATTGAACACATTCGTATTATCGGCGAGGTTGAGACAAATGGCACAAAGCGTGTGAATCCCATTCTTGAAGATATTGACGGAGTTGTGGTTGTTTATCACAAAGAACGCTCAGATGGTGCAGTTGCAACAGCATATTTCCTTGAGGGACTTCCTGAAAAAGTTCACCTCGATGTGCAGAATTATATTCTTGCTGACTTTGAGGTTACATACACCGAGGTATGTCCTTGTTGCGGTAAATAAGGCGGTGATACCCGATGGCTAAAATAGCGGTTGTTGTGGGTTTGGCGTTGGACATAATCGCTTTGATAACGATTCTTGTTACCCATTATCGTAAGAATAAAAAGCAGATGAACAAGCTTGCGGAAGGCGTTAAGTGTCAACTTCGCTCAGAGATGCTCCGCATCTATTACCACAACAGAGAATCAAAAAAAATCCGACAGTACGAATATGAGAACTTTGTGTTTTTATATGATGCATACAAAGCTCTTGGAGGAAACTCATTCATTGACAAGATTTACACCGAAGTCAAAGAATGGGAAGTTATATCATAGAAAGGATGATACATATGAAAATCAACATAAACAAAGACAAGCTCAAAGATATCGCAATCAGAGCCTTGAAAACCTTTGTGCAGGCTTTCCTTTCGGCAATCTCGGTTGATGCTCTCGTAGGTGTGACGGATTTCGCCGTTTTCAAAAAGGTGCTTGTCAGCGTTCTTATTGCAGCCGCAGCCGCAGGCATATCCGCAGTATGGAATTTTGTCAAAGACCTCATCGATGCCCGACTTGCAGGCAAAGGTGCAGGAACAATGAGCCTCGATGTTTTCATTAAAAAGTATCTTGGCAGGGCTGTTGATTATGACGGTGCAGCAGGTAAACAGTGCGTTGACCTTATAAAGCTCTACCTGAAGTATTGTTTCGGAATCCTCGCAGGCGCATGGGGTAATGCTCACGCATATTACGATTATTTTAATATGCGTCCCGAGCTTAAAGCGAACTTTGTGAGAATTAAAAACTCAAAGAAGTTTGTGCCCATGAAAGGCGACATTTGCACATGGTCAAAGAAGATGAATAAATACGGTCATGTTGCCATTGCAACGGGTAAGGGAGATACCAATACTTTTGAAAGCCTTGATATGAATTGGGGCAGCGAAGCAGCCAAATACGTAACACATGATTACGATTATTTTCTCGGCGTGCTTCGCCCCATCCATCGTGAAGGCATTGACGGAGCAACACTTTGCAGGGTAAAGGGTGCGGTTAATATCCGCAGAGGCCCCGGTACAAAGTATGACCGCGTAATGTTCAAAGATTTCACCGCATATCAGCAGGAGCAGGTGCTTGCCCTCGGCGGCAAGGCTGCGAATAACGATTTTCCCAAGGGAATGCTTGTTGCCGTTTACGAAACCAAAGGCTCTTGGTATAAAATCAGCAGCACAAAAGAAATGTGGGCTCATAAAAATTACTTTGAGGAGCTGAAATAATGATACATTGGATTATTTCCGTAGGCGGTCTGTATCTTCTCTTTGCGATTCAATATGTGGCTGAACTGTTTGGGATTTCTAAAGAGATAATTAATTCTATTTTCTTTTAAAATAAATATTCTGTTTGTGAACTATTTGAAATTTTTTTAAATAATAATTATTAGAAATTACAAACAGATGTTAACAAACAAATTTCCTTGACTTTTTTTAAAGGTAATGATAGATTATGTGTGAACTATTTAATTGATTCAGGTGAATTATGGAATCAATTTAGTGACTAAAAAGTGACTAATAAAGCGGAAATTCACAGAAACACAAGGAAACAATTTAAAAACTAAAATTCTCTATATTTAAAGGAAATGAAGTTCCAAGAAACAAGTAGAAACATGCTTGTTTTTTGTTCGGGACCAAGAGGCCGTGGGTTCAAATCCCGCTACTCCGACCATAGAAAAAGCCTTATGTGAAGCGGTTTTTGCCGTTTACACATAAGGCTTATTT
>JAZQYU010000022.1:0-26343 GCA_045633685.1 Acutalibacteraceae bacterium
AAGAAAATGAGCAAACAGCCCTATTACATTACCACTGCAATTGCATACACCTCAAGAAAACCCCATATCGGAAACTCTTATGAAATCGTACTTTCCGACGCTTTGGCAAGGTTCAAACGAATGCAGGGCTATGACGTTTTCTTCCAGACAGGTACTGACGAGCATGGTCAGAAAATTGAGGAATACGCTGCTGCAGCAGGCGTTTCACCCAAAGAATATGTTGACAAGGTTGCAGGGGAAATCAAGGATATCTGCGATTGCCTTAACACAACCTATGATAAATTCATTCGTACAACTGATGAAGACCACGAAAAAGCAGTTCAGAAAATCTTCAAAGCACTTTATGACAAAGGCGATATTTATAAGAGTGAATATGAAGGTTGGTACTGTGTTCCCTGCGAAAGCTTCTTTACTGATTCTCAGCTCGTTGACGGCAAATGCCCTGACTGTGGTAGAGAAGTAAAAAAAGAAAAAGAAGAAACATACTTCTTCAAATTAAGCAAATACCAGAAACAGCTTGAAGAATATATTGAACAGAATCCCAACTTTATTTACCCCGAAAGCCGTAAAAAGGAAATGATAAATAACTTTATCAAGCCCGGTCTTCAGGACTTGTGCGTTTCCCGTTCCACATTCAAATGGGGCGTTCCCGTTCCCTTTGATGAAAAGCACGTTGTTTATGTTTGGATAGATGCCCTTTCAAACTACATCACAAGCCTTGGCTATGACCCCGACGGCAGTGGTGATTTATACAAAAAATACTGGCCTGCTAATGTTCACATTATCGGTAAGGATATTCTTCGTTTCCACACAATTTATTGGCCCATTATGCTTATGGCACTCGGTGAGCCTCTTCCTAAGCAGGTATTCGGCCACCCCTGGCTTCTTTCAGGTAATGACAAAATGAGCAAATCCCGCGGCAATGTTATTTATGCTGACGACCTTTGCGAGCGTTTCGGCGTTGACGCTGTGAGATATTATCTTCTTTCAGAAATGCCCCACGCTCAGGACGGCACAATTACTTATGAAACAATCATTGAGCGATTCAACTCTGACCTTGCAAACACATTGGGTAACCTTGTTAACCGCACAGTTGCTATGAACAACAAATATTTCGGCGGTGTTATTCAGGCTCCCACAGCAAGTGAAGACATTGACGCAGAGCTTAAAGAAATGGCTCTCGGTACCCTTGAAAAGGTTACCAAGCTTCTTGACACATACAAGGTTTCTGACGCACTTTCTGAAATTTTTGACCTTGCAAAGCGTTGCAACAAATACATTGACGAAACAATGCCCTGGGCACTTGCAAAGGACGAAGAAAAGAAAGAAAGACTCGGCACCGTGCTTTACAATCTTCTGGAAAGTATCCGCTTTGTTGCAGTTCTTCTCAAATCATTTATGCCTGACACAGGTGACAAAATCCTTGAACAGATTGGCGCAGAGGCAAACACACTTGATTCTCTTGCCGAGTTCGGCGCAATGAAGCCCGGCGCAAGCGTTGGTGTGGCAACTCCTCTTTTCTCACGTCTTGATGTTGAAAAGACACTTGCAGAAATCGAAGCTTCTCTTCCTGCTGTTGAAGAAGAAAAAGAAGAGGAATCAAAAGAAATCGTAGGTCTTGCCGAAATTCAGTATGATGACTTTGCAAAGGTTGAACTCAGAGTTTGCAAGGTAGTTGACTGCAAACCCATCAAAAAAGCAAAGAAGCTCCTTGAGCTCACCCTTGATGACGGCACCAAGGAGCCAAGAACTGTTGCTTCAGGCATTGCAAAATGGTACAAGCCCGAAGACCTTATAGGCAAACACGTTATAGTTGTTGCAAACCTTGCCCCCAGAATGCTCTGCGGAGTTGAAAGCCACGGTATGATTCTTGCCGGTGACATTTCCGAAGAGGATGTTAAGGTTGCATTTGTTGAAGGCCTCCCTGCAGGCACACAGTTAAACTAATGAACAATATATTTGACTCCCACGCCCATTATGATGACGAAAGATTTTCACCTGACCGTGATGAGCTTTTAAAAAAAGTTTTTGAAAGCGGTGTTGTCGGCATCGTCAATTGCGGCAGTGATCTGAAATCAAGCATAACATCGTTGAATCTTGCGGCGAAATACGAAAACATCTATGCCGCCGCAGGCATTCACCCTCACGAGGCAGAGGCTGCCGGCAAAAACGACATTCTGATTATTGCCGATATGCTCAATGACCCCAAGTGTGTTGCCGTTGGTGAAATCGGACTTGATTATCACTATGACTTTTCACCCAGGGACATTCAGAAACGCATTTTTGAAGAGCAACTGATTCTTGCCAAAGAAAAGGATATGCCCGTGATTATTCACGACAGAGAGGCTCATGAGGACACCATGGAGCTTTTGAAAAAGTACCGTCCCAAGGGCGTTGTCCACTGCTTTTCAGGCAGTGCCGAAATGGCAAAAGAGATTGTGAAGCTGGGGATGTATATCGGTCTCGGCGGTGCAGTTACATTTAAAAACGCAAAAAAGCCTGTCAGCGTGGCGGCAGTTGTGCCCGAAGACAAGCTGCTGATTGAAACAGACTGCCCCTATATGACCCCTGTTCCCCACAGAGGTGAAAGAAACGACTCCTCACTCATTCCGTTCACGGCTGAGATGATCGCTTCTGTCAGAGGAATCACTGCACAAGAGGTGCTTGACTTCACCTGCAAAAACGCAAAAGAATTGTTTGGAATTTAGCTTTTCACGGGTCAAAAACTGACCCGTGAAAAAATTTTGAAAAAAATTTAAAAAATTTCAAAAAAAGTGTTGACAAACAGCAAATCATGTATTATAATGAACAAGCTTTGTTGAGAGCACATAACGCGGCGGCATAGCTCAGTTGGCTAGAGCATTCGGTTCATACCCGGAGTGTCGTAGGTTCGAGTCCCACTGCCGCTACCAACAAGGCCCGGTGGTCAAGCGGTCAAGACACCGCCCTTTCACGGCGGTAACACGGGTTCGATTCCCGTCCGGGTCACCATAAAAAAGCCTTTGTCTTTTTGACAAAGGCTTTTTATTTTAAATAAATTCAAACGGAGGTAAACTATGGCATATCAGAAAAGATTACCCCTTGAAAAAATAATAAACTGTCGTGATCTCGGTGGGTATCCCTGCCCCGACGGGGTTACCGCTTTTGGCAGGTTTCTTCGTTGCGCCATTCCCGAAACTCCGGGTGAAAACGATATCGTTGAGCTTCTTAAATACGGAGTGAACACCGTCATTGATTTAAGAGATGAGGCTGAAGCTAACCGTAACCCCTCTGTTTTTAAATTTCTCGACGGAGTGGATTACCACCATACCTGCCTGCTTGAATTCAATCCTGCGGCTGTGGAGGCATTCGGCACGGATCTTGAAAAATCCTATGAATACTCTGTTGAGCATCACAAAGCTGATTACAAAAAGGTGCTCGAAACAATCGCTGGCGCCAAGGATGGCTGTGTTATGTATCACTGCTATTTCGGCAAAGACAGAACAGGACTTCTTTCTGTAATTCTTCTTCACATTGCCGGAGCATGCATCGAAGACATTATTGCCGACTATCAGGTGTCTTACACCTATCTCCTCCCCTTCATTCAGAGAACCTTCGCTGACGGCTCACCATGGAGCTCAGGTGAAGACTTTTTCAAAAGCGAAGCTGACACCATTGCTCAGCTCATTGCCTTCATAAACGGCAAATACGGCAGCATTGACGGATACCTTGAAAACATCGGTATCAGCTCCGAAACAAAAGCAAAAATCAAAAAACGATTCTTTTAGCAAAAAGACCTGAGCAGATTTCAACTGCTCAGGTCCTTTTTTAGTCTGGTTCAACTCCGAAATATTTTCTTATGGTATATTCAATATTATAACCCCAGTTGTCAAACATATTAACAAATGTCTGGAGCTTTTCAAGAATACGATATGCAGGGTTTATATCCTTAACCCTGATGGTGGAGCCTGTGTCCTCAAGCTCAATAAAGGTTGCCGTTTCGTGCACACCCGTTGCCGCATCAGAATAATTTGGGCTGTGTATGCTCATCATCAATCTGCCGTCAAAGGTTTCAAAAATCATACCGTGTCCGCCCTCGCGGTCGGAGTCTTTTCCGTAAAGGCTACCGGTGTAAATACGGCTGAAATGTTGCTTCCATTCACCGTTCACTCTGCCGTTTTTGCTTTCGGCAATTCCCATTGCGTAGCCCTCTTCAGAAACGCTTGACCAAAGCATCAGTAGCTTTCCCTCAGAGGTTTTATAGAGCCAGGGCCCATCCGTAACTCCGCCGGAAGCCCATGCAGAGCTCCTTGCGTGAAAAAGGATTTTCGGTGTGCTGATAAAATGAGTCAGGTCATCACTCATTTTGGCAACTGCCATTTCACCCTCATCCATAAATCGGGTTGTCCATTCACACACATAAACCATCCACGGCTGACCGAATTCATCGATGTAAAGGGTTCCGTCGATATTGTCGGTATCGTGAGGAGTAATGTGCCCGTTGCTGATTTCCGTAAAGGGTCCGAGAGGACTTTCTGCTTTAAAAACTGAGGTACCTCTGAAGCCCGTTGTACCCGATTGGTAGGTGGCAAAAAGATAGAAGCTTCCCTGATAATAATGACATTCAGGAGCCCAATAACAGCCGACTCCGTCAAATCCCTCAGCCTTGTCAGCCTCAAACACATTGAACGGACCTGCCCAATTTTTCAGATCACGGCTCACATAACAGCCATAACCGGAAACAGTTGACGCACCGGTGCCATACATATAATAGACCCCGTCATAAGCAAGCACAGCCGGGTCTCTTATGGAAATATCCTGCGTTCTGAGATTGAAATCATATTCATCATCTGCCTGTTGGGCTCCGGCAAAAATCGGAACGCAAAGAAAAATCATCAGAACGCTGAGAAATAAAGATAAAGCTCTTTTCATTTTCATCTCCTCCTTTTATTACAATATCACAATATGACGCTGAGGTCAACAAAAGCAGATCTGAAAACTATCAAATCTGCTTTATTTATTATTTTTGCTTTTCAGCTTTTTTCTCTCTGACAATAAATTTGTCAAGTGCCGCAAGCATACCCGGTAACACAAAAAGAATAAGCACGGTTGCACTACAGCTGCCTATTGAAATGGTTGAGCATATCTGACCGATTGTGGGGTTATCAAAGAAATTGCCGACAATAGCCGTTACGGCAATCATAATAAGCCCCGATGTCAGAATCGTATGACAAGAGCCGTTATATGCCATTTCAAGAGCTTCTCTGATACCCATTTTTCTGCGGTTTTCTATGTAATAATTGGTAAACAGAATGCCGTAATCAATAGTTGCGCCCATAAGGATGCACTCAACAATGAGAAGCGCAAGGAAATAAATGCTAAGTCCCCTGAGGCCGAGAATTGAAACAGTTATGTAAACACCACACTGAACCAACAGAACAAGCACCGCGGGAATAACCAATGAGCGGAATGTGATTGCCACCACCACAAAAATTGCCAACGCTGTGAGCAAAGTGATAAACAAAAGCTCTTTATCAAAGGTCTGTTGCATTTCATAGCTCATTGCTGAATTTCCGACGAAATAAAATTTCCCGTCCAATTCCTGTTCGCAACGTTTTGTGAGGTTTGAAAGGAACTCGGTTGTTTCTTCAGATTCATCCGAATAAACGCTTGTGATGATTATTCTTGAATGCTTATCAGAAACAAGCTGTGCTTTACCGTCGGTAAGCTGAGTTTCGGAAGAAGCCAGGGTTGACTTCATTCCGTCATCAATCAAAGCCGAAAATCTTTCATCGGGAAGAATTTTGTTCACAAGGTGTGAGAAAAGAGATTCCATTGTCATTGTCCATTCAGGGTCGCAGTTGTTGACACCCGCATAATAGAGATACATCAATGAAATTGTGTCTTTGTTCACATCTTCGCTGAGGTTTTTGAACATATCCGCCATTTCTTCAGGTGAATAGCTTTCACCCGAAATCACGGCATCAACAAGAGTTTCCGCCGCAGGAAGAAGCTTGGCTGTATTTTCATCAAACTGACCTGAAAAATCCTTGTTTGTGAGGATATGGGTGTTGATAAAGCTCAGAAAATCCTGCACGCTCAGCTTCCACTCTGAGGTATCACCATGGAGGCTTGTGTAGAACATATAAAGCTGTTCCGCCTGTGACGGCTCCATACCTGTAAGCTTTGCCAATCCGTCAGGCGTAAATGCGGTTGACTTTACAGAAGCATCGACCAATGCCACACCTGTTGACATAAGCTCGGCTGTTTCGGCATCTGCCACAGAAGACACAAGCTCCTTATTTTCACCAAGGAAGTTCATCAGCTTGTGCATCGACACCTTAAGCGAATCAACCTCAGCCGAGGCAAAAAGAATACGGAGCATCTGAGCGTCCATACCAAGCATTTCACCAAGCTCGTCACAACTGAATCTGCGGTTTTCAAGGCTGCCCTTCATCAGCGTCTGAAGCATTGTGAGCTGTGCAACATCGTCCTCATTCATCATACTTTTCATCACAGATGAAGAAAGGATGTAATCCACAGTCTGCTCAAGGGACATTGTTTTGCCATTTGTCAATCCTTTATGATAAAGCATAAACACCATATTCATTGTGCTTTCATCCACCCCAAGGACGGACGCAAGTTCAGCCGATGTCATCTGCCTTTGCACAATATCTTTATCAGTGAGCTGAGAAAGCATCCTGAGCTGTGATGATGTGTTTTCATCAAAATAAGACGCAAACAATGGATTTTTTGAAAGCCCTACAGCGAGAGCCGTAAACTGCTCAACTGTAATTTTTTCAGGAACGTAATCCTCCGACGAAGCAAGATAATAAGCAAAGAGCATTTTTGCCATATCCTCTTCAATGCCGAGCATAGATGCAATCTGCTTATATGTATAAGGTGTTGTCATTTTTTGAGCATCGGCAAAAAGCTCAAGCTGACTCAACTGAGAAAGTGTTTCCTCGTCAAACATTGCGCTGTAGGTTTCATCTTCAGCAACCTCATTGATTACAAAATCGGCAAAAACAGACAGCGTCATTCTGCCAACACTTACTCCGCCGTTCTGAATAAAATAGTAGAGGTAGAGATTTTTTATATCATCGCTTTTCATTCCGAAAATTTCGGCAAGCTCGTCGGCAGTCATAGGCTTTGTGAGGCTTTCGGCATCGGTAAATGCAGAAAGCATTGAAATATCCATAGCCGACTCGCCCTCACCGAGATAAGCTGAAAAAAGCTCATTGTCGACATTTTTTGAAATGAAGCTGAGCATTTCACCTGCCGTGAGGTCTTTGGTCTTACCGTCGGTGTGATATGTGTAATAAAGCATTTTCAGAACGCTTTCATCAAGAGGCACATCCCCTGCCATATCCTTCATTGCAACAGCAAGCTTGTCTGCGGTATAGGGCTTTGCAAGAACTGTGGAGTAACCCATAACAGACCTGATTTTTTCATCCTTTTCAAGGTCTGCGGCAATTTTTGCAACAGCATCTTCATCCTTGGTTTCATACACCATAACAAGAGTGCTTTCTGCAGGAAAAACTGCTGCAACGGGATCTTCATCTGTCAGGGTGTAGGCAATAGCTGTTGAGGACTGAAGAACATAACTGCCCGCAAAAAGGAAAACGAAGAAAATTGCTATACCTGTTCTCAATCGGAAGCTGAAACCTGCAACCTTGCCCATGGGGATATGCAGCTCTTTTTTTGATGTTTTCTCTATCAGCTTATCAAACATCAGGATTATCGCAGGCATAACAGTGAGAATGCAGAACATACTGATTGCTACGCCCTTGGCAAGAACTACACCAAGATCAAAGCCGATTTTAAAGCTCATAAACAACAGCGCAAGCAAGCCCACAACAGTAGTCATCGAGCTTGATGCAATTGAAGAAAATGCATGAAGCAATGCACTTTTCATCGCTTCAACCGGGTTTGCAACCTGTGCCTTTTCCTGGCGGTAGCGGTTAATGAGAATAATGGAATAGTCCATTGACAAAACCAACTGCAGAATTGACGCAATTGAAAATGTTATGCTTGAAACCGAGCCGAGAACAATATTGGTGCCCATATTTATACCGATAGCAATACCGATAACTGCAAGGAAGAGAATGGGCTCAATCCACGAGCCGCACATTATAAAAAGAATCACAAGCAGAATTGCAACCGCAACCAGCATAATCCACACGGGAACATCGGGAAGACTTGTGTCACCGTTGCGCCAGACAACATCATAATCGGCAAACCTCTGCTCAAAGGCAGCTTCTATTGCCGCCTCCTCTTCACCACCGTATCCGCAATCCATAGTAACGGTAAAAAGGGTGTAATTGTCTTTGTTATAATCCGGGCTGTCAGGGTCATATGTAACGCTCGAAATATGTTCAATTTCATTAAAAGCTGTCATCACCTGCTCTTTTTCATCGTCTGCGAGGTCGGTGAACATAACTCTTATGTATGACGCCTGCTCAGCCACAGGAAACTCTTCATTCATAATATCAAGACCGATTTTCATTGATGACTCATCATCAAGATATTTGGTCATATCCTCATTTATTTCAACCTGCGTCATAAGGCCGACACACACAACTGTGAACGCCAGCATTACTGCAAGTACAATTTTTCGCTTTTCAACAATGAAATCTGCTATTTTTTTCAGCACGGGTAAACCCCCTATATTTTTTCACGGATATATTATAACCCATTTTTATTTCCAATTTCAACTATTAAACTCAATTATTAACAAACTATTTAAATTTAACACATAAAAAATCACCGAAAAAAATCGGTGATTTCTGATTTATTTGGTTTTGGTAGGTGAAATTTCATTCCACAGGGTAAAGCCCAGAATCAAAGCGCCTCCGACAACCTGAGGCAATGTCATTTTTTCACCGAGAACGGTAACAGAAACCAACACCGCCACAAGAGGATCGACATAGCTGAGAATAGCGGCCTTCTGACCCGGAAGCTCCTTGAGAGATGAAAAATAAAGGCAATATGTGACACCTGTGTGCACGACACCCACAATAAACAAATAAACCCAACCTTTGCCGCCGAGAACACCAACGGTTACACCGCTTGTTGCAAGCACATACGGCACAAGAGTGACAACCGCCGCAACAAACTGCAGAAAGGTGCGGTGAATACCGTCAACACCCTTGATAAATTTGTTAAGGAGAATAACAGTTGCATAAAGCACGGCAGCACCAAGACCGAAAGCAATACCCTTAAGATGACTGCCTCCCTCACCAAGGTCTCCCACACCTGTTATCAGAGCAATACCTACGGTTGACATACCGAAGCATACCCACTGCTTGACACCCATTTTTTCTTTGAACAGAATCGGACAGATCACAGTCACAAGCACGGGGGCAAAATAGTAGCTCAACGTTGCGACGGAAACCGTGGTGTATTTGTAGGCCTCAAAAAGCAAAATCCAGTTAAAGCTCATTGCCACACCCGACAAAAGAAGCAACGGCACCTGCTTTTTGATTTTATCAAACGGGATTTTCTGCCCTGTAACCAGAATAAAGGCTCCGATTATCACCGTTGCCATAACAGCACGGTATAACGCAAGCTCACCTGATGCAATAGGTATATTACGGACAAACGCTCCTATGGTTCCGAAAATCGCCATAGACACAACGAGCATAAGTCTGGGATTTTTAAGAAAATTCATAAACTGTCTCCTGAAAATGATTACCGAAATACAATATCACTAAAAAGGAAAATAGTCAAGCATACACAGGTTTCACAAACAACAATAATTTCAGTCTGAATTTCTTCGTTGCAATTCTTTTGATTTCATTATATAATATTATTCAATAAAGCTTTTGTGAGGTTTGTTATGAATAAAATCAGATTCGGGATTGTAGGCACAGGAACAATCGCCCACCGCTTTGCTCAGGCTATCAAAAATGTTAAAAACGCCGAGCTTGTTGCCGTAGCATCAAGGAATCAGGCAACAGCCGAAGCTTTTGGTGATGAATTCAATATTCCTTTCAGATTTGAAGGCTATGAAAAAATGGCTGAATCTGACGTTATTGACGCGGCATACATTGCCGTCCCCCACTCAGGTCACAAGGACTGTTCCGTGCTTATGATGACCAACGGCAAGCACGTGCTTTGCGAAAAGCCTATGGCAGTCAACACCTGCGAAGCGGAAGCAATGTTTGAATGCGCCAAAAAGAACAACGTTCTTCTTATGGAGGCAATGTGGGCAAGGCTTACCCCCGGCACCATCAAAATGCTTGAAATTGCCGAAAGCGGCATACTTGGTGACATTATGGGTGTTGAGGGAAAATTCTGCTACACAATGGATGAGGACGAAATGGATCACCACGTTTTCAAAAACGAAAACGGCGGTGGGTCACTCCTTGATGTAGGTGTTTACGGTCTTAACTTCGCAAGCTGGTATTTAGGAAAAGAAGTTGAAGAAATTAAGTCACTCACCAATCCGTTCAACAATGTTGACAACCACACCTGCGTTTTGCTCAAATATAAAAACGGCGCGATAGCAGACATTTCAAGTGCTCTGCTTCTGAGAAAGCCCAACGAGGGCTATGTTTACGGCACTAAGGGCTATGCCCGCTTGCCGAGATTTTATGCTCCGCAGGAAATTGAAATCAACCTCAACAACGGTGAAAAGCAAACCATCGCCACCCCCTATCAGGGCAACGGCTTTGAAGAGCAGATTGAACATTTTTGCGAATGCGCATTAAATGGTATGAGTCAAAGCCCCGTTATCACACCCGAACAGACCCTTTTCATCACCCGACAAATGGACAAAATCAGAAACGAAATCGGTATCGTATACCCTCAGGATAAATAAAATTTACCTCCTATGGAAGCACCCATAGGAGGTATTGTTTTATCAGTTGCAGAGAATATCTGTTTCCATATATCTCACGCCCATATCATAAAGCATTTTTGCATCTTCAATGGTGTTGACTGTCCAGAATGAAACGCCCACACCTGCCTCAATAGCAAGTTGCATTGAAGCTGTGTCATTCTGGCTGAAGCTTGCAGAAAGCCATACGTTATCACCAACAGACTTAACATCTTCAATGATTTCAGGAGTTATACCGTCCACAAGATACCACAATTCAATATCAGGGTTGATTTTGTGAATTGTTTTGAGCTGTTCAAGGTCAAAAGATATGATGATTGACTGTTCAACAAGACCCTTTTCTTCCACAGCTTCAACAATTGTGTAAAGCATATCGCAACCGTCAACCTTGATTTCAATCTGAGGTCTTGTGTTTGTACCAACAAAAACGTCAAGGTACTCATCAAGAGTGGGAATTCTCATATCGGTATATTTCCAGAGGTTTGCGCCCCACTTATAGCTGAAGGTTTTAAGCTCTTCAAGCGTATAATCCTTAACGGCACCATACTGACAGAAGCGTGCATCTGTGTCAGAGTTGTGAATAACAACCCACTCGTTATCCTTGGTGAGGTGAATATCACATTCGGCAGAATAATAGTTGTGGTTAACTGCCTCTTCAAACGATGGAAGTGAATTTTCGGGAGCAAGAGCACTCACCCCACGATGAGCCGTGAGATAAACAGGGTCATCCTGTGTACAGACACCGTTTTCAGAAAGTGAAACAAGCTCTTCGGCAGGGTTGAACCACTTGATGATGTAATATGTGGGTGACCAGACTGAAAAATAAATGGGCACAAGAATGAGAGAAATAATTTTGTTGATAAAAGGAAGCATTTTAATCACCTTTCTTTAATAAAATCAATTATATTAAATGATACATTTTACCAATATCTGTATTTTTTTCTTTTGGCAGCAAGAAAAAACAATGTAACCGCCACAGCCATAACCTCCGCGGCAACAGCAGAATACCAGATTCCGTCAAGCCCCCACACAAGCGGCATCAGCAAAACCGCGGCAACCTGAAACACTAATGTTCGCAAAAAGGATATCAGAGCAGAGGTCAGTCCGTCGTTGAGCGCAGTAAAGAATGCCGACCCAAAAATCGCAATGCCTGCAAAGATAAATGAAAAAGCATATATTCCGAAGGCACCAACTGTTATATCTAGAAGCTGAGCATCATATCCGACATACATTTTTGCAAGAGGAGCTGACATAAAGCGTGCCACAAAGAACATCACAACAGAAGAGAGAACAATAATCACTCCGCTGCGCCTGAGCAGCCCTTTCAGCTCATCTGTATTTCTCGCACCGAAATGATAGCTTATCACCGGTGCAACACCCACGGCATATCCGACAAACAGTGAAATGAATATAAAATTCACATACATTATCGTTCCGTAAGCTGCCACTCCGTTTTCACCTGCATATTTAAGGAGTTGGGCATTGTAAAGCATACCCACAACAGACATTGAGATGTTGCTCATAAGCTCTGACGAACCGTTGGTACAGGTTCTGACAAGAGCCTTGGAGTCCCATTCCGGCTTACCCAAACGAAGAAGACTTGAATTTTTGCGGGCAAAATAAGCAAGAGGAATAATTCCGCCCACAACCTGACCAATAGCGGTTGCCAACGCGGCACCGACCACACCCCAATCAAACACAACCATGAAAAGGGCATCTCCAACCATATTGATTACACCGGCAATCACCGTCACCACAAGCCCCAGCTTCGGCTTTTCAGCGGTTACAACAAGGCTTGAAAAGGCATATTGCACCATAAGAAAGGGCAACGCAGCAAGAATAATTCTACCGTAGGTTACACAATCATCAAGCATAGCGCCGTCAGCACCGAGAAATACTGCAATCGGCCTCAGAAAGGCAATGCTGACAGCAGCAATAACCACTCCGCTGATTATTGTGGCATAAACGAGAAGCGAAAAAATTTTCTGCGCTTTTTCATTGTCACCCTCCCCCATGGTTTTGGCAATCAGGGCACTTCCGCCCGTGCCGAACATAAAACCGAAGGTTCCCACAACCATAAGAAACGGCATTATAAAGTTAACTGCCGCAAAAGGTGTTTTGCCCACAAAATTCGAAATAAAAAAACCGTCAACCACACCGTAGATTGATGTGAACACCATCATAAGTATTGTCGGCGCGGTAAAACGGACAAGCCGACCGTATCCGAAATGATCTGAAAGCTGAATCTCTTTTTTCATCTGAACTCCTGAATAAAATATATATCTAGGTAATTATACCACTTTAACAAAATAAAATCAACAATTAAGAAATTTATATAAATTCTATCGGCATTTGTTACACAAAAAGCCAATTTCTTTTGTTTAAAAAATAGAAATAAAAAAAACACTTCCCAACAGCGGAAAATAGTGGTAAAATATATACGATTATTTTTATCAATCAGGAGGATAAATAATGAAAAAGTTTATTGCTTTTATTCTTGCAATTGCACTTCTTGTGCCCTTTGCAGGAGTTGCCACAAGCGCTGCCCCCACAACAACTGCGAAGGCCGCAAACAATATGGAAAGTGCTTTTGCTGAAGGCACAAACAGCCTTGTTGTTTTTGTAACAGGCATCGGCCAGAGCTACTCTTATCTTTTTGACGAGAGCTACACACAGGAAGGTGCTTTTGAAAACGGCACACTTCAGGATTTTGAAAACTATGCTCCCCTCATTGCTGAATGGAAATATGATTCAAGATGGAATCTTTTCAACAGCTTTGATGAAGCATTTTCAGACACAGACACAATTCTCACCCTTGTCGGTGTTGTGGTTGAGCTTCTTGTTTCATCAATTCTCAGATGGAACATCATCGACCAGGCTAAGGTTGACAAGGTTGTAAAAGCCCTTTTCCACTTCAATCTCGTTGACGAAAACGGAAACGCTGACCCAAGAGTTGTTACTCCCAGATACGCAATGCCCGTTTCAGAATTCCCCGGCACAATCAATGAAGAAGGCGTGTATGAAAGCGAAGCTAAAAACCGCTTCTATTCTTCTATCCCCTGCAAAGACATTGCACGCGAAAAATTCGGTGAAAACTTTGAAGACTATCTCTATGTTTTCAACTACAGTGCATTCTCTTACACATCAAAGAATGTAGATGCTCTTCACGAGTTTGTTGAAACAATTCTTGCTGAAAACAAGGTTGGCGCAAAAGACATCGTTCTTGTTCCCATGAGCATGGGTGCTTCCGTTGTTACAGCATATATGGACAAATATCCCACAGTTGCTCAGAACCACATCAGAAGAGTTGTGAGCATCGTTGGTGCTTGGGACGGCAGTGATGTTGTTGCTGACCTCCTTATGCGCAGATTCTGCGACAATTCAGCAGACCTTTTCTACAACGGACTTCTTTCCGACCTTATCGGCGAGCCCTGGGGCTATGTTGTTAACATCGCACTCCGCCTCTTCCCCAAGCCCATTCTCAGAAACTTTGTTGACACAGCACTCAGCTCCATAGCAACCGAGCTTTTCTGTGCAACCCCATCTCTTTGCAACCTTATTCCTATGGATCAGTATGAAGAGGTTTCTGCTCTTATCAAGTCACCTGTTGTTAAGGCTGAGGCTGACGCATTCCAGCAGGCAAAGAGCCGCCTTGACACAACAATGACTAACCTTGAAAAAGAAGGTGTAACCTTCTCATTCATTTCAGGCTACGGTCTCCCCTTCGGTGCAATCACATCTGACTATTCAGCCTTCGGATTTATGGCAAGCGCACCCACAACAAACTCTGACGAAATCATCAACATTGACTCAACTGCTCCCGGCACATCATTCGTTGCCCCCGGTGAACAGTTTGAAGACACAACCGGTAGAGAGCTTTCACCCGACGGCTCAATCGACATTTCTACCACTCTTCGCAAGGAATCCTCATGGTTCTTCTACAAGCAGAAGCACGAGCTTGAATATAACAACACAGCTATCGCTCTTGCACTTGAGCTTGCAACAGGTAATGTTAAAACAGTTGCTGACTGTGATAACCCTGCAGAAGATGAGTACTACTTCCCCCAGTTCAACGAGGCAAGAAACCTCAAGAGCTATCAGAGAAGCTACCTCAATGACCTTGAAAGATACTGCAACGAAACAGGCTATGTTCTCACCGCAGAGCAGGAAGCTGTTCTTGCAAAGGCAGAAAAGATGGCAGCAAGCACAATCAACAACCCTGAATACGACGACGCTGTTCTTGCAGAGGTTCACGATATGCTCGTTGAAATCGGCGTTTATGAAGCCGAAAAAGAGCCTGAATTTTCTGAGGTTGCACTCAACAAAATTCTCAAAGGCGCTAACGATATTACATACAAAATCTTCGGTGCAAAAGGATTCTTTGATTTCTTTATTTAACAAGATAAGCATTAATGGCTTAGCCACACGGCTAAGCCATTTTGTTTTGAACATTACATATCTGTAAACGTTCTTTCTATTACATTATCCTGAAGTTCTTTGCTGAGGTTGACAAAATAATCACTATATCCGCCTACACGGACAATGAGATTGCGATGATTTTCGGGGTGCAGCTTCGCATCAAGCAGATCTTCGGGTGAAACCACGGTAATGGTGTATTGTTGCCCGCCGCCTGAAAAAAAGGCCTTCGCAAGAGCGATGAAAGAAGCCTTACCCTTTTCGCTGTTGAACAGCTTTTTTTCAAACTTGTTCTGAAATACAAATCCGCTGCAGGCATCAAGATGATTATATTTAAGCACCGATTTAATCTGAGCCGTGGGGCCGTTAGTATCGCGCCCCGGGGTTGCGGCAATGCTGTCTGCAAGAAGCGGCTCCCCCTTCCTCTTTCCGTTGGGAAGCGCTGCGGTCCGCTGTCCGTAGCCTGCAGCACGGCTGAATGTACTGCACCCGCCGGTAAAAATTCCGCCTCTGTAAGTGTTGTTGCGTTTGAGGACGGTAAAAAAGCGGTTAAGCGCTCGCGATGTAATTTCATCCACCGCTTCTATATCGTTGCCGAATTTTTCACAATTTTTAAAATCGTGGTGAAGCTGTTCATAGCCCTCAAAATCCGCACTAAGGGCATCAACAAGCTCTGCCATTGTATATTTCTTTTCATCGTAAATCAGCTTTTTAACCGCATACAGGCTATCACCCGTGTCAGCAATGCCCTCAGCCAGAATCTGCCCATGATTATAAAGAGGACCGCCGTTTCTGTAATCGCGGCCTTTTTCAAGGCAACCGGCTATTAAGCAGGATCGCAAGGGATGTGGCTCAAACACCGCGCGAAGATGCTGCCATGTGTTTGCACTGCCGCAGGAATTATAGGTCACATATTCAAGCTGATCCATAAACGCACGTTCAAATCTTTCGTATGTTTCAAAAGTGGTGGGGTCTCCTGTTTCAACAGAAGTCAGCTCCCCACTCATCGCATCCACACCGTTATGCAATGCGAATTCAAGGCATTTTGCAAAAACGACTTCACCGTCTTCAAGACCCATATGACTCTTACCGAGAATATCAATCTGATTACAGCCGTTCATACAATAATCGTGGCTGTCCTCGGGAGGAATTCCGATTTTTTCAAGGGCGGCACAAACTACATCGTCGTTATACAACGCAGGAAGCCCTGTTCCTTTTGCAAGGGTATCAGCAATATCATTCCAAAGCTTATCAGGAGTGTTTTTGTGAACACGACAGGTAAGATTAGGGGTCTGATAACCTTTTTTTCTCACCATAGCAAGAATTTCATATGTAAGCTCGTTTGTTTCATCGTTCCAATTTTCATCACTGCCTGAAATACAAAGATTCCAGGAACGGTGAGAATGAAAATAATCCCACAGTCTGTCAAGAAGGTCGGACACCTCCGACTTATCCTCTGTTTTCAGATATGCCGGGTACATATATTGGTCAAACCGTCCGGGAGAATCACTTCCGTCAAGAGCAAAAATGAGCATAAAAGCGCACATCGCCGAAGTGAAATCGTAAGCAGGATTTTGGGGCACCGTTTCAAACGCTTTTGCCACACGAATCAAAAATGCTTTATCATCGGCATTTTCACATTCCTGCGCCAAATCAAGAGCCTTTTGACGATATCTTTCACCCATAACATCTATTGCATCAAGGGTGCAGGAGCATGAATTGTAAAACCAATATTCTTCAGGGTGCTTATCACAATTTTCGGCAATTATTGCTCTGATATAATCTGTACCGAAATTCACTATTCTTCCGTAATCAGGGTTGGAATGTCCTCCCCAGCCGCCGCCCCATTGGGCGCCTGCACGGTCGAGAATTTCTGTGGGCTCGGAGCAAAGCCTTTTTGCCTTGTTTCTGAGTATATTCAATTCATCAATATATCTGAGCAGTGTTTCTTTATGCTCAGGAAATTTTTCCGAAAGCTCAATAATCTTGTCACTATCAAACCAGAGCCCGGCAGATGGAGAATAACCTGATGTTCCGTATTTTGCCTCAAAGCCTGTTTCAGGAAGCAAACGGGAAGAAAATCTGATTTCAATATTTCTTGCGGCACAAAGCAAAGCAAGACCAACCCTTTCACCATGTTCAAGGGCTTCATCTGAAAAATATCCCACAAGAAATGGGTCAATGTGAGCTAAATCTGTCATAATTAAACCTCGTTATTCTGATACTTTTATATCTGCACCATAGCAAGCAAAAGCCGAACGCCAACGCTCCGTATCATCTTTGGTTGCGCTCGCGTGAGCATATTTTGCAATTGAACCTATCTTTTCTGTCTTTCCCACTCCGAGAGAATGGTATGGCATTATCTCAGCGTATCTGTATCTGCCCTTGTTTTCGTTAAGAAATGTCGCAACCATAGCAATATCTTCATCACGGTCGTTACAATCCGGCACTAAAGGAAGTCGTATAATAATATCGGCACCTCTGTCCATAAGATAGCTGAGATTCGACATAATATGTCCGTTATCCGCCCCCGTAAGCTCACGGTGACGCACCGGGTCAAGAGCTTTGATGTCATACAAAAATGTTGTGCCAAGGTCTGCCGCGTTTTTGTAAAAATCGAGTGAGCCGATACCACAGGTTTCAACAGCAAGAGATATCCCTTCCTCCTTAGCAAGAGAAAGAAGCTCCAGAGTAAAATCCGCCTGATACGACGGTTCACCGCCGGAAACAGTAAGCCCTCCGCCTGATGAGTCATAAAACATTTTATCTTTCAAGACCTCTTCCATTACCTCATCAGCAGTCATTTCGCGCCCGATGATTTCATTGGCATCGTTAAGGCAGACTTGCGCACACCTGCCGCATTTCAGACATTTTTCACGGTTAATTTTCAGAATGCCGTTTTCTATTTTTCGCGCAGGGCACATATCAAGACATTTGCCGCAGGACGAGCATTTATGCCTATCAAAAGAAAGGCTCGGCTCTTTATCAAGACTTTCGGGATTATGACACCAGATGCACCTGAGAGGACATCCCTTGAGAAACACGCAGGTGCGAATACCGTCACCGTCATGCAGGCAAAATTTTTGTATATTAAATACGCATCCTTTTTCCATTTTATGCTCACCTGCCTTCCTTAATAATTATACCACTTACAAAGCAAAAAGCAACAGTTTCTGAACTGCTGCTTTTGAAAACATTGTTTTAATACAGCTCCTTCACCATCTGCTGATACGGGAGAATTTTAAATCCGAGGGATTCATAAAGCTTTTTGGCACGGTGGTTGTCTTCTTCAACCTCAAGTCTTATTCTTGAGCATTTCGGCTCAATTTCAACCTTGATAAAATTAAATAATTCCGTGCCCAGGCCCTGACCTCTGAATTCGGGGCTTATAAAAATTTCTTCTACCCAAGCAACCTTGCCGCCCGATTCCTGAGAAAATGTATATGCCATAAGCAAAAATCCTGCATCTACACCGTCTTTGTCAATAAAAAAGCATTCGGCATAGTCGTTCGAACGCATCAACTCTGTCCAAGTTGCTTCCCTGTGAGAATCGGGCACAGGATGAAGCACCGCTTCACTGTGATAAAACGCATCGGTGAATTGCATATATAATTCTTTATCTTGCGCAGTAGCTTTTCTTATCATAGCTTTACCTCTCAAAATATTTTCTTAAAGGAAGTGCGTCCTTGAATTCAAAATGTTTTTCAAGAAGCTTTCCGTAAAATCCGATTAAGGTGCCGTTGACAAAGGCGGCAATAACTGTGCCGACACCGACACCCTCAAACTGAAACAACCCGAAAAAGCAGAATGACATAATAACCGAAACCCCAAGACTCGTGAAATCATAAGCCGTTTTGGTTTTGCCGATATCATAGCCCTTAACAGCGGACAGCTCTTTAACAAAAACGTCGTAGGCTTCGGGAGCGATATAGGTGTGAAAAAACAACGCAATACCGAAAGTGCTCAGAAGAATCCCTGCTGCAAAAAGTGCCATTCGCACAATCAGGGCATCTGACGGGATATTGCTTATTAAAAGAATACATCCGTCAAGGGCAAATCCGTACACCACGGCAGTTACGAAAGAAAAGAGATATGAGATTTTAAATCTTTTCAGAATCACCGACAGCAACACAAGAACAACCGCCTGAAAAAGATAGCTTGCCACGCCAAAGGTGATAAAGCTGAAATGCGGCGACAGCTTCAGATGAATAAGGTATGCAGGTGCCACCACCATTGAAACGCCGAAATCCGCCCTGGTCATAAGTGATGTACCCAATGCCAGAAACAAAATTCCGAATATGTAAGAAAGTTCAGTATAAAAAGCAGGTTTTTTCATAAATACATCCTTTAAACAAAGTCTAATATATTATACATTTTAAAAATAAAAAGTCAAATTTTAACTTTGCTATTGCAATACCTTCCATAAAGATTTATAATCAAAAAAAGGAGATGTTAATATGATAATTGATAAAGCAGATAACCTTTTGCAGTATAAAGAAGAATATCCTGTTTTTGAGCAGATTCTTGAATTCATTGAGAAGCACAAGCAGGAGAAATTTGCCCCCGGCACATACCACATTGACGGAGAAAAGCTTTTTGCTTCAATAGCTCAGTATCGTACAGAAGCTGATAAAGAAGTGAAGTTTGAAGCTCACAAAAAATATGCCGATTTGCAGTATATTGTCAATGGTATGGAAAAAATCGGTTGGGTACCCCTTGGTGACGTTGAGAATAACCTTATCAGCGAGGAATATTCAAAGGGCGGCGACATTGCATTTTATGACGGAAAGAGTAAGTTTGACTTTGTGCTCACAAAGGGCTCATTCCTGTTCCTTTTGCCCGAAGACGCTCATGCACCCTGCCTTTGCGCAGATAAAGAGTGTAATGTAGAAAAGATTGTATTTAAAATTCAACTGTAAAAAAAATCCCATCAGAGTTTAGTCTCTGATGGGATTTTTTTATACGCAGTCGATTACATTACTCTTGCCTGTCATAACGTTGAATTTAAGTGTTTTTGTTGCACCGTCTTCAACATAATCAAGCTTGATGATTTCATCAGTTTCAAACTGAGCGCCGAGCACCTTATAATCCTTATCTTTAAAGAATTCTGTCATAAAGTGAAGCTGCTTTGAATCGTAGTCACCTGCATTGTCGGAAACGAAAAGAACGTTGCCGCAAACTGCATTTACCTTGCCGAGAAGAAGCTTCTGCTCCAAGGTGTATTTAATGTTGTTATCTCTTAAGAAAAGAACATCGGGGTCGTTGCAGAATGCTCTGCCGTCAAGATGATTTCTGAAAATTGTGTTGATAATCGCATTCTGTGATGAAGGAATTTCGTTGTTGATAGCAAGTCTGTTGAGAATGTCACCGCCGAAAGCTTTGTTTGCATCGCAACCGATACGACAAGCATCAAACACGCCCATACATGCACCAAGAGGCACACCGCAACCCAGAATAAGCTTATCACCGCAAACCTCACGAAGGAAATCAACACCATCACACATAATTTCACCGCGGGTTTTGCCGTTTCTGGGGTACATACACTGGCTGTAAAGGAAGTCAAGCTTAACCATATCATAGCCCCAGTCGTTGAGAACTGTATCAAACACACGTCTGATATAATCTCTTACCTCGGGGTTGTAAATATCCATTACATAAGCTCCGCCCCAACCGGGACAAGTGAAAAGCTGCTTGCCTGTTACAGGGTCAAGGATGAACCAATCGGGGTGATCCTTGCGGATTTTTGCGCTTCTCTGAGCATTGAATGGAGCAAGCCAGATACCTGCCATATAGCCCTTTTCGTGGATTTTGTCGGCAATATATTTCATTCCGTTGGGGAACTTCTTCTTATCGGGAATGAGCCAGTCACCAACTGCAGATTCATAACCGTCATCAACCTGGAAAATACCAACAACATCTTTTGCCTTGTCCATACCGTCAAGGTCACGAAGAATGATGTGTTCGTCAATTTTCTGAAAATAGTTGTACCAAGATGTATAACCTGCAAGGTGCTTGATTTTGGGCTCTTTAACCCCAACAAAATCAAAGAAATATTTATCAAATGCAGCGTCAAATTCATCTTCAATAATTGCAATATTGAACACTTCGTATTCATCACCCGCGTTGAGTGCAAGGCCTTCAATATCTTTTTTGATTCTGAAAATTCCGTCGTTCATATCTGCTTCAAAAACGGTGAAGCCCTGACGCTCGGTTTTTGAGCCGTAGAGAACAATATTTCTGCTGTTTCTTTTTCTGAAATAACAGTATGTGTATGAATGGAAGCAGCCCTGCTTACCGTATTCGGCAAAATGATAATCACCGAAAACAGAGCTCATATTTTTAGTAAGTGTTGAAATGTTTGCAACCTTGGCATAGCCGTGGGTATTGTCCTTCTTGGAGAATTCTCTTGAAGTTGTCCATGACTGATAGCCGTTGGCATAGAACAAATCATTGTCATCAAACCTGCGCTCACAGGTGAGAACAAGTGATGTCATATTAATATCTTCCTTGGCTTTGAGGGTGGCAACAAGTGCGCCGCCATTCTCTGTCATTTCAAGAGAAAATGCGTCATTATTGAAATCTTTTGTTGAAAAGGCTCTGCCGCCCATAGTAAGCTCAGCAAAGAATTTGTACATACAAATACCTCGTTTCCAATATATTCAATCTATTGTATCATAAACCGAATATTAAATCAACAATTGTTTTTCACAAAGCAATTTTTGATAAAGCAAAAGGGAATGCTTATCACATCCCCTTGTAAAAGTTACACTACTTGAGAGATAGTTTCTCCTTTTCCTGCATAGAACCCTTTCTCCAAGTTTTCTTGCGCTTTATTATTGGTCATCAAAAACACCAAATACATAATTATTAAAATTAGAACAACACCTATTATCCATTTCATTATTTTCTTCATTTTCAAAGCCTCCCAACATTACATATCCATTAATCAAGGGATAATTTGTAGTTTCCAACTGCTCTCCATTTGAAAGTAAAACCATTTTCCGTAAACTGCACTGCACTGTCTGCATTATCATCAAGCCAAGAATAATCATACGAATTTAATATCGCCAAAACACCACCTACAATTTTATCCGTTAATCCCATTTCTTTAACAAATTTATCCATATCTTTCACCACAATGTTTATCTCTGTTGTTTTGATAGTTCCTGTTACAGATGACATTTTCTTAAATTTCTTCATAAGAGCACTCAAACGGTCACTACTATCAGGAACAATAAATTCCAAAGCCGCCTGGGCTTTCTTTTGAAGTTGTGCACAAGACATAGAATCAACATCTCCGGGAATTATTTGCCAAGCCGCCCATTGTGCCTCGGTAACATCGTTCATATAAGCAGCACTGTTGATTTTCACTAATCTTGTGCGAGTATCATTATAAGCATAATCCACCTCATATCCCTTTTTAATTGCATATTCTAAAGCAGATTTATACCCTTCCACAACATTTTTAGTCGTTCCTTTATAGTTAATCAACGGAGAACCTTGAGTTGCCCCACAAGCAGAACAAGTTTTAGGTTTTTCATACGTTGCCTCTAACCACTTATGCCCGATTGACTCTTCATCCTTAATTAAACAAACAGAGCATATTCTTGGTTCGGTACAAGAACCACCTTGCCAATTATGACCTATTTCCTCTCCTTCCGTTAATTCGCAAACTTCACAAGTTTTAGGTTCTGTACAGGTTGCTTTTTTCCATTTATGTTCTAACGTGGTGCCTTTTGTTTTGCCACATTCCGAACAAGTTTGGGGAGCAGAACAAGTTGCGGGTATCCATTCATGTGCACAAATAGGAGTAAAAACACAAAAAACAAATAAAGCTAAAGAAATACTCATAAAAATAAACCATTTTTTAGCGGTTCTTTTCTTAGCTATCGATACTATTGCAATAATCAAAAATATCGGTGCAAGAACCAAAGCGCATACCCCAATAAAGCCAATCAAAAAATCCATAATACTTCCTCCATAAAATAAAAAAGTGTGTCTCACAACAAGAGACACACCGGAAAAGTGAATCCCTCATTGTTGCCACACAATCTCGTCCCAATTACGGTATGAGAAAAGAGAGAAAACACTTTTTACCAAAGTATTTTCCCGTAATTGGAAACAAATATTAGATTGTGTGGCAAGTAAATACTACCATAAACAAAAACAACTGTCAATAATTTAAAAACCACCAAGCTAAATACTTGGTGGTCAATGTGGCATCACTATTTAAATCTATCATTTGGAGTAAAAAAATTCGGTTAACGATAGCAATCTACCCGGCTCCCTCTGACGAGGGAGGCAAGGGAATTGTGCAAAAATTCGAACAAGCTTTGGTCCCCTTGCCCTAAAGGTAGACTAAAAAAGGAAAAATCATTTTGTTTTTCACATTGCCTTTCTTTCAACAAACCAGCTTCCGATTAAATTGCCGTTGCGTGCACAGGAGCGTTCAAAGAAAAGATATTTTTCCTTACCCTGAATCATCACGGTATATCTGTCCCCTTGCCCACCTGCCTTTGCCGCGGCCGCCTGACGGATATCCGTAACCTTATCAATGGTAAAAACCGAGCCGTCCTCCCATTTGATGTTGGTGGGTATCATCTGACCGTAGATATCAAAGCTGACATCCACCGAAACATAAATTCTGTTTTCCATACATAATCAGTCCTATTCGTGAATTCGTTTCAAAAAATCCCCCATTGCGTTGGTGGGCGGCTCAATAACCTTGTAGCCCTTCCACTTGAGGGTGCGAAATTTAAAATCAAGAAGCTCAGCCGGAACAAACAGCTTTGCCGCCGCCTGAAAAAACGAGAGGTCGTCATTGAGAATTTTCAGCACCTCGTCATCCGGCAGAAGAAGCTCCGCTGCAAAAAGATTGGCTTCATATTCAAGGCGGTCAGCACCGTCAAAAAAAGTAAAATCGTGAAACGCATTCACTCCGCTGCGGTCACGGTGAAGCATGGCGTGACCCAACTCGTGAGCGCAGATAATCCGCTGAAAATCCTGAGACAAATCGCTGTTGATTGTGATGCTTTTCACCCTGCTTTGCGTCAGAAAAAAGCCCTTGCACGCAGCAGGGTCATTGCCCATAGGCGCAAAAAGGGTGATAATCCCCATTTCATCACAAAGCCTGAACGGGTCAGTTTCAGCATATTTATCTCTGATTTTTTCTGCAACGGAGCAGATATAATTAAAATCAGCCATAAAAATCCCCCGTCAGTTTCCATTTTTACCGTAGGTCTGTTTGGCTTTGTTTTTGCACTCAAGATAAGCCTGCATAACCGCTTCGAAGTATGCATCTTTCGCATCCTGCGAAAGCTCACCGCCTGCAAAAAGAGCAGCATTGCGCTCCATTAAAAAATCAATTTCCCGCGCCGCCTTGTCACCGTAAAGGCTGCGAGCTTCCTCCACAAAGGGCTGCTTTTCAATGCCGTAAAGAGGGTCGTCAATTTCATCATTCGTCAGATAATCTACCGAAACCTTAAGAGTTTCGGCAAGCTTGCGCAAGGTGGAAGCCCTTGGCCTTGTGGCGGTGGTTTCATAGGCAACAATTGCCCTTGCAGAAACGCCCACAAGCTTGCCCAATTCCTCCTGATTCAATTTCAACAGGGTTCTTGCATCTCTTACCTTCTGAGAAAAATCTTTCATATAACCAATCCTTTCTATTGACAAACTTCTTGTCAGGTGGTACAATAAACACGAAGTTTAGGAAGTTTTACACCATTATAACAGAAATTTAATCTTTGTCAATAGGAAGTTTAGGAACTTTATGAAAAAGATACCTGTAATTTTACACAGCGACCTCAACAGCTTTTATGCCTCGGTTGAGATTATGCTTAACCCTGAACTAAGGGGCAAGCCCGTTGCTGTGTGCGGAAGCACCGAAAACCGTCACGGAATTGTTCTTGCAAAGAGTGAGCTTGCCAAAAGATGCGGTGTCAAAACCGCCATGGTCAATTGGGAGGCGAAGCGCCTTTGCCCCGATCTGATTATGGTTGAACCACATTTTGAGCAATATATGAAATATTCGCGTCTGGCAAGGGATATTTATTGCAGATATACTGACCTTGTTGAACCATTCGGAATGGATGAATGCTGGCTTGACGTGACGGGAAGCGAAATGCTTTTCGGCTCGGGCGCAGATATTGCTCAGCGTATCCGCCACGAAATGAAAGAGGAATTGGGGCTCACGGTGAGTGTTGGTGTTTCTTTTAACAAGATTTTTGCAAAGCTGGGCTCAGATATGAAAAAGCCTGATGCCGTTACAGAAATCAGCATTGATGATTACAAAGAAAAGGTGTGGCCTCTGCCTGTAAATGAGCTTCTTTATGTGGGACGTTCAACGGTGCAGAAGCTGAATTTTTACGGTGTTCACACCATCGGTCAGCTTGCGGCAACAAGCCCCGAGCTTTTAAAAAGCTGGTTTGGGATCAAGGGTGAGCAGTTGTGGCACTTTGCCAACGGAACAGACACATCAAAAGTGATGCACAAGGATTACAAATCTGAAGTGAAATCAATCGGCCACGGAATCACCTGCAAAGAAGATTTAGTTTCAGAAAAAGAAGTGTGGCTTGTGATGCTTGAAATGAGTCAGGATATCGGCCACAAGCTGAAAGCGCACAATCTTTCTGCCTGCGGAGTTCAGATTTCTATCAAGGACCATAATCTGACTGTGAAGCAATATCAATGCAAAACGCCCTTCCCCACCCAGAGCGCAGACATAATTGCCCGCACGGGAAGAAAGCTGTTTGATGACAACCTGCCCGAAAGAATTCAGGTCAGAGCCGTTACGGTGAGGGCCATTGACCTGCGCCCGGCAGATGATGTTTTTCAGGTGGATATGTTCAACGATGTGAAGAAGATTGAAAAAATCGAAAAGCTTGACAATGCAGTTGAGGTGTTGCGCCAACGTTTCGGCAGCAAGACTGTCCATTCCGCCGCCCTGCTGGAAGAAGTGAAAGCACCCATGAACAAAACCAACGAAATCACACTCCCCGGGCAAATGCATAAATAAAAGGCAAAATCCCTTGACAAACCACCCACAATAAGATATAATATCACCCGTTGTGAAAAAGCAATTCGGGGTGTAGCGCAGTTGGTAGCGC
>JAZQYU010000023.1:0-7819 GCA_045633685.1 Acutalibacteraceae bacterium
CAACAGAAAAGCAACCGAGCTTGTTGTGAACAGCGCATCCTTCTGCGGCACCAAGCCTGACAATTCGATACAGCCGGATTTTGAAGAAATCCCTGACTATGATGATTTGCCCTTTGGGGATGAGGAGGAAAAAGCATGAAAGTTTATGAGTTAATGCAGGAGTTGTCAAAAATGCCCAGCGGAGCTGAGGTTAAAGTAGGCGGCAGCCTGACACTAAAAGAGTTTGCCGAGCTTGCTGATGAGGCATCGGAAGAATTCGTTGATTGTGTTAAGTCTGCCGAAGAGTGCTATTCAAACAATTTAAACAATATTGTGAGAATTGTTTTTTAGGAGGAATAGACAGTGTCTAAAAAAACATACAACCCATATTGCCTTGTCTGTCTTTGCCACTATGAAACAACAGGGAAAGTCCTATATTGCAAGGATTGCATCTTTGAAGATTGTGAATGTAAGAAAGTGAGAATTTGTAATGGCTGATAAATACACAGACGGACTTAAACACGATGGCGGTAAATCTCGCCTTGACCTTGTTCCACCTGAACTCATTGAAGCTGTGGGTGCTGTTATGACACACGGAGTTGAAAAGTACGGTGAGGGGAGCTACAGAAAGGTTGAGCCGAAACGATACCGTGCGGCATTGATGCGACATATCTGCAAATGGCTGAGAAATCCCCACGGCAAGGATGAAGACAGCGGATTGCCTCACCTGTGGCATATTGCTTGTAATGTTGCGTTTTTGCTTGAATTAGATAAGGAGTGATTAAAATGCGTGACAAATTGATTGAGTTGTTTTTAGCACCTATGAAATTACCTATCCACAATCCTAAAGACTTTGTGAGAGTAACGGCAGAAGCATACGCAGACCGTCTTCTTGAAAACGGTATAATCGTACCGCCTTGTAAGGTGGGTGATACGGTGTATTACATTTTTGAAGGTGAAATAAGAGAACTAACGGTAATATCGCTTTCTTATATGTTTTCTACAACCTTCAAACATTTTATTCTCCATACAACAAATTATCGTGGGGCGGTATTAAGTTACGAAATTAAAGACATCGGTAAAACCGTATTCCGCACCCGTGAAGAGGCGGAGGAGTATAGGGGAGGTTGAAAAATGAATATACCGCCTGATGTTGAATACAAGCCTGACGATTGCTGTTTCAAAGTGCCGGAAGAAGATGTCCCGACACAACTGCTCCCGAAAATGGAAAAGTGCCTCCGGGCAGAGGGTGCCTATTGTGATTTGGACGGCTTCGTCAGAGAACATAACAAGAAGCGCAGGAAGGAGAACGACAATGTATAAATGCGTATTTTGTAAAAAGCATCCGATAAAAGGCTTGTTTCGTTGTGAAATCAGCGGACAGGTCTTCAAAAAAGAGTGTAAAGGTTACACAAAACCTCAATTAAAGCATTACGCTGACAGAAAAAGTCAATGCCCACATTTTTCAGCAAGCGCATTCAACCGCTTTTCCGCTTGGATAGATTCACATTAAGGGGTGATTGATATGACCGAAGTTAATTTCCGATACCACCTCAATATTTTATTATCCGAGCTTGCGGATGCGCAGATAATCATTGAATCCAAAATCGAGCAGTGCAGAAGCTTCGCAGAGCTTTTCTCAATACCCTTTGAACGCCTGCTCCAAAACGAATTTGACAAGCTTTGGGTTGAAAGGAGTGATAACCCTTGCAGAACAAATACAAACTACCCGACGATATACGCAGAACCGTCATAGACCTTGTGAAAGGCTACGAACGGCGCAAAAAGAAGATTGCACAAAAGGAATGTGAAATCTGCTCCACACCCGGCGGAAGATATGAAACAATCAAAACCGAGCTTGGGGAGGAACGCGTGTTTCTGCCCTCAGGCAAGGGCGGAACGTCTTCTCCAATCGAGCAGCAGGCGGCGCGCCTTGAAAAGCTTCATCAGGGCTTTGATTATAAGTGCGTGAAAGCCATTGAATCATCCCTTGATGCCCTGCCCCTGAAAAACTACAATCCCGAGCTTGCAAAGAAAGTCCGAGAGTGTATTATTGCAAGCTGTATTTACGGCAAGAAGTTTAAGTTCAGATATTCGGGGATAGTGGGTATCGAAGTGAGTAGGTTTTATCAGCTCCGCTCATTGTTTCTTATTTCAGTCGCTCAAAAACTTGATTTTTTATAAAAGAGTGGTCTGTGGACCGAAAAAACCTGCTAAAATGTGTATAGTGGAAATTTTAAGAGATGCCGAAACAGCTTCGGTGTCTCTTTTTCTTTTGGTGATGATATGAAAGAATTACACGAGCTTGCACAGGAGTATTTTGAAAATGCTCAGAATATAGACCAGCAGATAAAACGCAAAAAGACAGAAATCAACGCTTCCTGCTTTGAACATCAATTCAAACTGCGCCACGAAATCGCAATGCTCAAACAGATGTATCACGAGCAGATGGAAGCTTACAATACCCTCAGAAATTATTACAACAAAAAGTAACCCCCGAGCTTGCAGAAATGCAGGCTCATTTATTATATAAATATTAAAAAACTTATTATTTTTAGGCGAAAGAGGTGAATGTGTGGAAAATGTTCAGAAATGTTCAGTAAAGAAGATAAATACAAGGCAGAAAAAAGCCATTGAAATGTTGATATATCAAGGATTGTCAAAGTCAGAGGTTGCCGAGGCACTGAACATTGCACCGCAGACCCTCTCAAGATGGTTAAATTCGGGCAAAACGCCTGAGTTCGTTGAAGCCTTTGAAAAGGAGCTTCTTGCAGCTGATAGATTGAGAAAAAACAATTACAGAGTAGTAGCTCAAAAAGCACAGGATAAACTCATTGAACTGTTGGATTGTCACGATAAACAAGTAGCTTTCCGAGCTTGCAAGGACCTGCTTGACCGCGCAGGTGACAAGCCCGATGAAAATTCGTATTCTGGCGATGAAGAACCGCCGGTGGACAATTCTTTCCTTGATGCCTTAAATTCCAAGGCGCAGGAGGTCTGGAATGAAGAAGAAAAGCCTGCTGAATAGAAAAACTGCCTTTAAATGGCAACCGTTTTCTGATAAGCAGTTAAAAATAATGACGTGGTGGTGTAAAGCATCACCCGTTAAAGACTATGACGGCATTATTGCTGACGGAGCTGTCCGTTCGGGCAAGACCGTTTCAATGGCATCCTCTTTTGTCAATTGGGCAATGGAGTGCTTTAACGGATGTGATTTTGCACTTTGCGGCAAAACTGTGGGAAGTCTGCGCAGAAATGTGCTCAACACCTTAAAGCAACAGCTCCCGAGCTTGGGATTTGAATTTGAAGACCGCAGAAGCGACAATCTTTTTATAATCGCCAAAGGTCAGACCGTCAATTATTTTTATATTTTCGGTGGTAAGGATGAAAGCTCACAGGACCTGATTCAGGGTATGACCCTTGCCGGCGTTCTCCTTGATGAGGTTGCGCTGATGCCTCAGTCATTTGTTGCTCAGGCAGAGGCAAGATGCTCTGTTGAGGGTGCAAAGCTGTGGTATAACTGTAACCCCAAAGGACCCACACATTTCTTTAAAACAGAGTATATTGACAAAGCCAAGGAAAAACACCTGATTTATATTCATTTCACAATGGACGATAACCTCACGTTGTCGGAAAAGGTGAAAGAGAGATACAAACGAGCGTTTACGGGAGTGTTTTATCAGCGCAATATCCTCGGACTGTGGGTAACAGCAGAGGGTAAAATATACATATCATTCAGCCGCGAAAACAATGTTATCAGCGTTGATGAATGGTACGGTAAGGACAGCGCAGGGAAGTATAACCACCCCATGCGCCTGCGTATTAAATTATGTGCCGCGGGTGTTGACTTCGGCGGGAGCGGTTCGAGCTCGGCATTTACCTGCTCAGCATATACCCACAATTACAGAGAGACCGTTATTGTGAAAGAAAAGCGCATCAAAGAAGCGGTTGACCCCACGCAGCTGACGGATATGTTTGTTGAGTGGGTCAAAGAGTGCCTGAAAGAGTATCCTCAGCTCAACGTTGTTTATTGTGACAGCGCGGAACAGGTGCTCATAAGAGGCTTGAAAAAGGCTGTTATAACCCATAAACTGCCTGTAGCCGTAAAAAATGCCCGCAAGGGTGAAATAATTGACCGAATAAGGTTCGGAATGTCGATGTTCGCGCAACATCGATTTTTTATTTTATCTGACTGTAAAGAAACAATAAGCGCCTATGAGGATGCAGTGTGGGATGATAAGCATCCCGACACCCGTCTTGATGACGGCACAACAAACATAGACAACCTCGACTCCGCCGAATACTCACAGGAGCCGTTTATGAAAATTATGATTGACACAACGGGAGGGTAAGCAGTTGTTTGAAAGAATAAAATCATTTTTTCGGGAGGTAATAACCAGAATGATATCAAGAAGTGAGCTGAAAAAGGTTACAGGCGACAGTGTTGCCGTTACAGATACAATGCTCGATAAAATTAACGATTGGCGCCAAATGCTGGCAGGTGAAGCAGAGTGGACAGATGACTATGTGAAATCTCTCCGTCTTGAAAGAGGTATCTGCCGTGAGTTCGCAAACGTTGTTGTAAATGAAATGCAAAGCAGCGTTTCGGTTGAAAAGCTTGATAAGATATACAAAGCCGCAATCACAAATCTCAATGAAAACCTTCAGCAGGGATTGGGGCTCGGCTCAATGATTATAAAGCCCCTGGGCGGCAGCAAAGTTGAATATGTAACTGCTGACAGATTTGTTCCTCTTGCCTTTGATGAGGAGGACAGGTTGGTAAAGGTCTGCTTCATAGACCGCAAGCAGATTGAAAAAGACGATTATTATTACCGCTTTGAAACTCATAGCCTTGAAAAAGGTGTTCTTACAATCACCCACAAGGCGTTTCATTCAACCTCAGAGGGAACAATCGGTGTTCCCTGCGCACTTGACAGTGTGGCAGAATGGGGCGCATACCCGGAGGAAGTTTCTTTTGTCGTTGACAGACCCATTTACGGATATTACAAAAACCCGTTGCCCAATGATATTGACGGCTCGGCCTGCGGTGTTTCAATTTTTGAAAGTGCAAAGGACAGCATTTGCAAAGCCGATAAGCAATACGGCCGCTTAGAGTGGGAATTTGAAAGCGGTGAAAGAGCAATCCACGCAGATGCAATGGCTCTTGAAAGGGCTGAAACAGGAAAATTCCGTCTGCCCAAAAACAATAAGCGCCTTTATCGTGGCTTGAATTTGGATGTGGGCGACGGCAAAGAGCTTTTTGACGTTTATTCGCCCGAGTTCCGTGATGAATCACTCCGCAAGGGTTTGGAAGAATACAAGCGCGCAATCGAGTTCAACGTGGGTCTTGCCTACGGTGACCTTTCAACACCGCAGATGGTGGAAAAAACCGCCCAGGAGATTATAACCTCAAAGCAGAGAAAATACAGCACCGTTACCGCAATTCAGAGCAAATTGCAGTCCTGCCTTGAAGGTCTTGTTTTCGGGCTTGCTTTTATGAACAGAATGGTAAACTCAGGGTATGAATTCACCTGCACCTTTGAAGACAGCATTCTCACCACCGACAAAGAACGCCGCGAGCTTGACAGACAAGAGGTGGCAATGGGTGCAATGATGCTTTGGGAATATCGTGCCAAATGGTATGGTGAGGATGTAGAAACAGCCAAAAAGATGGTTGAAGCCGAAACAGAGGTAATCGAATGAGTGAAGCGTATCCGCTTGAAATAGAACGCTTGATGCGGCAGACACAGTCAAGAATAATGTCTGACATTGTGCGCCGAATTAAAATAAACAGTGAAATCACACGCACCGCCGATTGGCAGTTGGACCGCCTTCACGAGCTTGGCGAAGGCAAAAAGGAAGTTCGAAGAATTATCAGAAAATACTTGGGACTGACCGAAAAGCAGGTGGAGGAGCTTTATAAGCAGGCGGCAGAATCGGGACATGCCTACAACAAAAGCCTTTATGAGGCTGTGGGTGAGAATTTTATCCCTTATGGTGAAAATAAAGGCTTACAGCAGTTGGTTTCAGCTATGGTTGCGCAAACCAAGGGTGAGATGAAAAATATCACTCAATCAATGGGATTTGCCGTGAAACAAGGCAACAAGCTTGTTTTTAAAGAGATTGCAAAGTATTATCAGGAAACCCTTGACGGTGCAATAACCGACATTGCTTCAGGTGCTTTTGATTATAATTCCGTAATTAAAAGAGTAATCAATGAAATGACAAACAGCGGTCTCAGAACCGTTGACTACGCCTCCGGGTGGACAAACAGAATTGACGTTGCCGCCCGAAGAGCAGTTATGACGGGGCTCAATCAGCTCACCGGACAGATACAGGAGCGCAACGCAGAAACACTCAACACAAATAAATATGAGACGTCGTGGCATTCTACTGCACGTCCGGAGCACCAGCTCTGGCAGGGCAGGGTTTACAGCTATGACGAGCTTGTGAGCATCTGCGGTCTCGGTGACGTGGCAGGGCTCAAGGGTGCAAATTGCCGGCACGATTATTTTCCGTTTATTGAGGGCGTTTCCGTGAGAGTTTATACCGATGAACAGCTTGAGGAAATGAACGCAAAGGAAAACGAAAAGCGCGAATATAACGGCAAGGAATATACCGCCTACGAAGCAACCCAGCGGCAAAGATACCTTGAAACGGCTATGAGGGCTCAGCGGCAGAAGGTAAAGCTCCTGCAGGAGGCAAATGCCGACGAAAAGGATATAACTGCCGTTAAGTGCAAATATCAGAAGCTGTCAAAGGAATACACCGATTTCAGCAAGAAAATGGGACTTCCCCAGGAACGACAGCGCATATACTCCGACGGCCTCGGCAAAATCAATATGAATGCCCCCACAAAGGCAAATTCCCAAGCGCTTGCGAAAACCGAGCCTATTGCAAAATCTGAAAATGGTGGTATAATAGAGATGTCTCGAAACAGAGGGAAAACGCACAGAAAACTTTCTGATAGTGGCAATCAAGTGATAACTGCTGCTGAATATCAAAGAATAACAGCAGAACCCTTAAAACATGGTGTGAAAATTATCAGAGGAGACCCGTATCACGAGGAAAGGCTGAGAAAAATGCACAAGTCAGCTTCAACTATTGGTGATACTGTTTTTCTTAGTTCTGACTGTACAGTTTCTGACGTTTTGGAAGAGATGTATCATTTTGAGCAAAACAGAAAAGGTTTAAATTCAGATAAAAATGCAACGCTTAGAGTGTTGCTTAACGAGATAGATGCACAGGAGTATCTACTCTCAGTATCAGAAAAATACAAAATACCTCAGGAGGAAATCGAGGTTACAAAACAGAATTTACTTGATTATCAAGAGAAATTAGAAGAATATTATAGGAGGGAAAGTCTGTGATTGTACTTGATACTTACAAAGCCGGCAAATATACTGCTTTGATATTGTCAGATAATTTGCCCCAAAAAGCATTTGATAAAATCGTTGTTGACGGAACAGAATACACAGCAGAGCCTGTTTATGATATGGATAATGAAGTAGCTGTTGTTGCAAATCCTGATTCAGATTTTAAAGGCAAAAATGTAAGTTTTATTATCTGATTTACCGCTTGTGTTCGCATAGGCGGTATTCTTTTACCCAAATTTAATAAATCAAGCAGTGTTGAGAAATCAATGCTGCTTTTTTTATACCCATTTTTGAGCGGAATCTCGCAAAACTATCAAGCTCAGGCGGACAGGAACCGCGATAACAAACTGAAAGCGAAAAGGAGAAAATTATGACAAGAGACCAGTTAAGACAAATCATTGAAGGTATCACCGACGAGCAGATTAAATCAATTCTTGATATCAACTCTGCTGATATCGGCAATG
>JAZQYU010000024.1:0-11747 GCA_045633685.1 Acutalibacteraceae bacterium
GTCATCGCAAGGGCCTGCCCGTAAGAGGACAGCGTTCTAAAACAAACGCCCGTACACGCAAAGGTCCCAAAAAGACTATTGCTAACAAGAAGAAATAATAAGGAGGTAGAATTATGGCACCTAAGGGTTCCGCTAAAAAAGGCACTGCAACTCGCAGACGCCGTGAGCGTAAAAACATCGAGCGCGGAGCAGCTCATATTCAATCCACCTTCAACAACACAATTGTTACTATTACCGACACTCAGGGCAACGCAGTTTCATGGGCTAGCGCCGGTGAAATGGGCTTCAGAGGCTCTAAGAAGTCAACTCCCTTCGCAGCTCAGACAGCTGCTGAGGTTGCAGCAAAGGCTGCTATTGAACACGGTATGAAAACAGTTGAGGTTTACGTAAAAGGCCCGGGCGCAGGTCGTGAAGCCGCAATCAGAGCTTTGCAGACAGCAGGTTTGGATGTAACAATGATCAAAGACGTTACTCCCATTCCTCACAATGGCTGCCGTCCGCCTAAGAGAAGGCGCGTATAAACCTATAATTTCAGGAGGTGTAACTACATGGCAAGATATACCGGTGCGGTTTGTAAATTATGCCGCCGTGAGGGCAAGAAACTTTTCCTTAAAGGTGAAAGATGCTACACACAGAAATGTGCTCTTGAGCGTCGTTCATATGCTCCCGGCCAGCATGGTCAGAGCCGCAAAAAGACATCGGAATATGGTATGCAGCTTCGTGCTAAACAGCAGGCAAGACGCTACTATGGCATCAACGAAAGCCAGTTCCGTAAATATTTCGCATTGGCAGAGCGCAAGCAGGGTAAGACAGGTGAAAACCTTCTCAGAATCTGCGAAAGCCGCCTTGACAACATCGTTTACCTTTTGGGCTGGGCTAACTCCCGTGCAGAAGGCAGACAGCTTGTAACACACAATCATTACCTTGTAAACGGCAAGAAGGTTAACATTCCTTCAATCCTTCTCAGAGCCGGTGACGTAATCACCATCAAAGAAGGCAGCCGTGACAGTGAAAAAATCAAAGCTGTACTCGAAACAAACGGTTCTCGTCCTGTTCCGCAGTGGCTTGATAAGACATCAAACTACGAAGCAAAGGTTGTAAATCTTCCGGAACGCGACCAGATCGCAACTCCTGTTGAAGAACAGCTTATCGTTGAGTTCTATTCAAAATAATAACTACTAAGCAGTTTTTGCTGTAAATTACAAGGAGGGTTTTGAATGATAGGAATCGAAAAGCCCAAAATCGAAACAGCTGAAGTTTACCCTGACGGTACTTACGGCAGATTCGTTGTTGACCCCCTCGAGAGAGGTTACGGCACAACTCTCGGCAACAGCCTCAGAAGAGTTCTTCTTTCTTCTCTTCCCGGCTATGCTATCACATCTGTTAAAATCGATGGTATTCTTCACGAGTTCTCAACAATTCCCGGTGTTAAAGAAGACGTAACTGAGATTGTTCTCAACCTCAAGAGCGTAATTCTTAAAATCCACGGTGAAGGCCCCAAAACTATGTATGTAGATATGAAGGGCGAGGGTGAACTCACAGCGGGTTGCTTCAAGTGTGATTCGGATGTTGAAATTCTCAACCCCGAGCTCCACATTGCTTCCCTTGATTCCGATGCCGATGTTCATATGGAAATCACATGTGACAAGGGCAGAGGTTATGTGTCAGCAGACAAAAACAAGCAGGAAATGCAGCCTGTTATCGGCGTTATTGCTGTTGACTCAATTTTCTCACCTGTTTTAAAAGTGAATTACACAGTCGAGAACACACGTGTCGGTCAAATCACTGACTACGACAAGCTTACGCTTGAGGTGTGGACAGATGGTACAATTTCTTCAAAAGAAGCTGTATCTCTTGGCGCCAAGATCCTCAACGATCACCTCAGTCTCTTCGGTGACCTCTCAGATGAGGCATTTGAAACAGAGATTATGGTTGAAAAGAGCAAGAATGGCAAAGAAAAAGTTCTGGAGATGACCATTGAGGAACTTGACCTGTCTGTGCGTTCTTTCAATTGCTTGAAGAGAGCAGGTATAAACACAGTTGAAGATTTGATCGGAAAGTCAGAAGACGATATGATGAAGGTTCGTAACCTCGGCAGAAAGTCACTTGATGAAGTTGTTGCAAAACTTGCTTCATTGGGCTATGACCTTCGTAGAGACGACGAATAATTTTCGCTGTATTTCGAATTTTTAAGGAATCCAACCTATTAACGGTAAAGGAGTGATTTTAATGCCCGGTTCCAGAAAGCTTGGTAGAGCTACTGACCATCGTTTGTCAATGCTCAGAGGCATGGTAACTTATCTTTTAGAGAGCGGCAGAATAGAAACCACCGTTACAAGGGCAAAGGAAGTTCGCGCAATGGCTGAAAAAATGATCACCATTGCTAAGGACGACAGTCTTCACGCAAGAAGACAGGTTTTGGCTTACGTTACAAAAGAAGACGTAGTTTCAAAGCTTTTTAGTGAAATTGCCCCCAAATATAAGGACGTTAACGGCGGCTATTGCCGTATCATCAAAACAGGAGCTCGTCGCGGTGACGCTGCAGAAATGTGCATCATCGAGCTTATCGACCCTGCAAACAAATAAGTCTAACCAAAACTTAGAGCTACCCGAAAGGGTAGCTCTTTTAGTTTTATCTGATAATATTCATTATATTTTGGGAAACATTGTTCCATGTAAATTTTTTTGCCTTTTCTATCGCGCTTTTTGAATATGAGGCATAAAGGTCATCGTTAAAACAGATTTTTGAAATCAAATCTGCCAATTCAACCGGGTCATCCTTGGTAATAAGCTCACCATTGATACCTTCATCAATAATTTCGGGCATTGCACAGATGTTTCTGCCGACACAGGGAAGGCCGAATGTCATTGCTTCAACAAAGCTGATGCCAAAGCAATCAAATCTTGACGGCAGAACAAACAAATCACAAGCGGTAAGGATTTCAATAAGCTGATTTTTATTAACAAAGCCGTGATTGATAACGTATTCATCGTGTTCAAATTCAGTTTTTATTCCGCAAACATGAAGATAAAACTTTTTGTCAGAATTTTTGTTGAGGATTTTGTTGGCTTCAATGGCCAGATCGACACCTTTACCTTCAAAACTGACGCCTGTAAGAACAAGGTGAATTTCGTTTTTGTTGGCGATTGATTTGCTTTGTATGTTTTCGGGGAGGGTGACTCCGTGCCAGTTGGCTCCGGCATAAACTGCGTGAACTTTTTTAGGGTCAACTCCTGTAACATTTATCATACAATCAGCAAGCCATTGACTCATACAAAGAACGCCGTTAGCGTTCTGATAAATTTTTCGCACATGCTCTGCCGCTCTTTTGATAGAATCAACAGAATAATTTTCTGAGCCGAATGGCAGATATCCATATTGATTGTAATAAGAAAGAGCCATATCGTGGGATGAATCGGTGTAAACATAATATGGAGGAAGGCTGTCGGAAGGCTGATAGCCGCCGAATTCAATAACTGCATCATAATCTTTTTTGTTGCAAAGTTTATGTATCAGCTTTGAATTAAGAGGATTCATAACCGACGGGCCAAGCTTAGAAACAGGTGTTCTGCTTTTTATTGTGTTTTTAATGTCACAATGGCTGAGCATATTGAGTTTTGTGTTTGTTGGTGTATGATAATCGGAAAGGTTAAGGGTTGTAACATCATTTTCATCCATAGAATCCAAGGCAAGATATAAACTCAAAGGGGTGCCTGACCAAGACATTCTGCTTTGAATATCAAACGGGGCAGCCATACAAATTTTCATAACAAACCTCCAACTTGAACTATATGAATTATACATTTATTCCGTCAGTTTGTAAAGTTTTTTCTGAAAAACATTCTCCTGAGCCATTGGGTTTCTTCTTTGTCAATTGATCCGAATATGCGCAAAAAAGCAAGGTAGAAAACAACTTCAATTAAAACAAAAAATATCGCCTCGGCTTTATATGAAAAATTCAGGCTGAGAATTTCACCTGCAAAATCACCGAAAATACAAGCAGAAACAATACTCATCAGAGGGATTATAATGCTTCTGAGAAGATTGATTTCCACCTCGCTGACCACACTCAACCGCCTGAAGCTCAAAGCAAAATTGATTAACTCACTGAGATAAATCACCAGGATATACCCTTTCACTCCCATTATCGGAACGAGAAAATACACCAGCGCAACACAGCTACCTGCATCAATGATGTTATATTTCATATAACTCAGCTGTTGGTCAAGTCCTTTCAGCATCCCATCAACCGATGAATCCATATACATCACGATTATCAGCGGTGCAAGAATTTTAATGTAAAATCCGCATTCATTGCTGTTATAAAAAGCAAGTGAAAGCTTTTCTGAGTTGAAAAACATCACCCCGGCCGAGCCGATTGAAAAAACTAACGCGATATGCATAACCCGTTTGATTATGTACTGAATTCTTCTGTGTTGACCGGAAACGTAGTGTGATGAAATTTCAGGCACGAGAAGCCCTGAAAGGGAAGTAATCAGCACTGACGGATAAAGAATAATCGGTAGCGACATTCCGTGAATCACACCGTAGGTTGCCAATGCGGAATTTACTGATCCTCCCGCTTTTCGTAGACCTTTCGGAATGAGCATATGCTCAATGGTAGTCAGTACCGAGCGCATTTCAGACCCAACTGCATCAGGCAGAGCTATTCTTAATATATTTTTCCATATCGGAGCTGATGTTTTCAGCTTTTCGTTGCTCGATGAAAAACGATAAATTCCGTATGAGCAACACAGTGAAAAAATTTCCGCAAGGCTGATGCCTGTAACAATTGCGCGGCAATATTCTTCCGATGTGCTGTGAGTAACTTGTTGTAGAAAAAACACCGTTATCCCAATTTTAAAAAGCTGTTCCGCAAGCTGAACGGAAGTGTACCGCATAATTTTGCTTTCAGAGGTGAAATATCCGTTAAGAGCGGCCGACATAGACACAAACGGCAGACTGATGCTGAGAATTTTCAACGAAGATATGGCACTTTCACTTTCTATCCACTCTTTTGCAATCAGTTGCACACCACCAGTGAGAATTGCACCCACAACCGTTCCGCAAAAAAAAGCATAAAAAAGACAGCTTTTCATAATCTGCCTTTGGTTTTGTCTTCCGAGGGCAAGACTGTCTGCCACAAGGCGCATTGAAGCAAGGCGGATGCCTGCCACTGAAAAGGTTATTGCCATTGTATAAACTGTGGAAACAAGCTGAAAAAGGCCGATTCCCTCTGCGCCGATTATGTTGGTGAGATAAACATTGAAGCTTACCGAGACCGTTCTCATAACGAAAGAAGTTGCGGTCAGCAAAGCAGTGTTGATAAGAAGCCGTCGTGCATTGCTCAAAAAACCACCTCATTTTTGTCAATTTTAATTATTGTTGTTGTAATAAAATGTAAATTATGTTAAAATCTCAACGAGGTGAGGAAATTGAAAAAAATAATCAGCTTTGTTTTGTCTTTTGTATTAATTTTTTCCTGCGTAACGGTTGCTTTTGCTCAGGATGAATATGTGCCTGCGATTCACGTGAAGGGTATGGGAAACACCAACCTTATTATGGATATGGGTCTTGAAACCGAGAAGCAGGTTTTCGGTGCAGAAGAAGAGGATATGAACACAATGATAGAAAATCTTGTGTTTCCGTTGGTGCTGTTTCTTCTTGGCGGCAGCGAAGAACGTTTTGCCGAGTCATTGGTAAAAGCTGTTACGCCTGTTTTTGAATATATTAAATATGATGCCAACGGTAATTCTGCCTATAATGTTTCCATTGAAGAAGAGCCTGAAATAGAATGGGATTATAGTTCCTTCACTTATGACTGGCGTGCTGACCCAATGGTTGTGGCTGATGAACTCAATGAATTTATCGAAAAAGTCAAGGCTCATTACGGTTGCCAAAAGGTTACTCTCATCGCTGAAAGTATGGGCGGAGTTATGACTTCTGCTTATATCTATAAATACGGCTATTCAGATCTTCATGCTGTGATTTACCGTTCAACCGCTATGTACGGACTAACTCTGATTGGTGAGCTATATACAGGAAAGTTTGATTTTGAAGCGAAGTCACTTGCTCAGTATGTCAATAACTTTATGCTCGGTGAATCCTCACAGCAGGTAGTTATCCGCAGCCTGATAAAAAATCTTGCTCCTTTGCTTGTCAGCCCTCTGATTAATAAGGTTGACCGATTTTTTGAAAATGAAAGCGAATATATCTACAACGAATTTTTAATTGATATTTTCGGTTATCTTCCGGGCCTTTGGAGCTTTGTTCCTTCTGAATATTACGAAGAGGCAAAGACTTTTATGCTTGATGAAAACGAAAATGCCGAGCTTATTGAAAAAATTGACGTTTATCAGTATGAGGTCAGACCCTCTATCAATTCCACAATCAAGGCCATGGAGGCTGACGGTGTAATCGTTGCTTTTATTTCGCATTATGGCTTCAGCGCAATTCCCGCTACCGAAAGCAAAGCATATATGTCGGATGCTCTTATTGACACAAAATTTACTTCAGGCGGTGCGGTCTGCAGTGATTATGGTGCAACACTTGGTGACGGATATACTCAGGCTGTGAATGACGAACATAATCATATTTCACCCGACGGTATGATTGATGCCTCAACCTGCCTCCTGCCCGAAAAAACATGGTTTGTCAAAGGTATGCTTCACACATGGTATAGTGATGATTATTGCGATTTGTTCGCTTACATTCTTCAGCAGAAAGGGGAGGCAACCGTTCATTCAGACCCACGCTTCCCGCAGTTTTTGATGAATAACGAGGATGACGGCACAACAATTCCTATGGCAGAAGAGAATATGAATTTCAACAATGACAAAGTAACTTTTGCAATAGCATTTGATTTTGTCAAAAGCCTTTTTGCCTGAAAACTAAGCGGCGGATATTTTGCTTATCCGCCGTTTTTCTGTTGACAAAAACATATAATTTTGTTAAAATACCATTCGTTGAATATACGGAAGCGTATCGAAGTGGTCATAACGGGACTGACTCGAAATCAGTTGTACCTCACGGTACCGTGGGTTCGAATCCCACCGCTTCCGCCAAAGAATAACCGCAACTTTCGGGGTTGCGGTTGTTTTGTTTTTGTGATATATTATTTTTGGTGATGATATGAAAAATCTTTCAGTTAATCAAATTAAAAATGCTGATTTTAAAGTCAGCTCTCATAGCCCCGTGCTTCGTCCCTTTGACGGCTCGGTGGTTGTTGCAGATCCCAGCCTTCTCACTCCGGACAATGCTCACGACGGCAAGTGGCATATGTTTTTTCACACAAATCTGGGTGTTTATCACTTTGTCAGTGATGACGGAATCAGCTTTAAAAAAGTGCAGAAGGTTGTGCCGAGGGCAATGCGCCCCAACATAAATGTTGTTAACGGCAGATATTATCTTTTTTATGAGCGCACGCGCTCACTTGCTGCCAACGCCCTCAACGTGGTGAATCTTTTTCCTTGGAAATCTGAAATATACGTTACAGAAAGTGACGATTTGCTCCATTGGTCAACCCCTCAGCCCGTGATTACCAACACACGTGACTATGAGCAGAGCAACAGGGGAATGTCCATTTCCAATCCGTTTCTTTTGCAGGAGGATGGTGTCAACCGTCTGTACTATTCCTGCGGACTGACTTATATTGAAGACTGCCGTTTCTGCGAACCAACATACATAAGTTATGCTGAAAGTCAGAAGCTCACAACGGGCTATGTTTCGGCCAAAGCTCCGCTGATTTCACCCGATAAAAATGACCCGTTTCTCAACCTTTGTTCGGGCTGCCTTAAGGTGTATAAGCTCAATGACGGTTACATCGGCATTCAGAACGGAATTTATGAAAAAGACGGCAAAAGCCATTCTTCGATAATTCTGTTAACTTCACCTGACGGACTTCACTTTGAGTTTGAAAAGGTGCTTGTTGACCCTGCTGTGGTTGACGGCAAAAATTGGATGAAGCAGTTTGTTTATGCCAGCCACCTTGTAAAATGCGGAAATGCCTTGCGCCTTTACTTTAACGCACGAGATACGTCAAACATCCTCTTCGGCAGGGAATGTATCGGTTTTGCCGAGGCGGAAATATAACCTTATGAATAAACCCTTTCAAGGTCGGGAATACTTACCTTGAAAGGGTGATTTTATGATAGAACAAGATACAATCAAGCTCCTTCGCGAATGCGATGCAGGGGTCAAAATGGGTATTTCTTCAATCGAGGATGTTATTGGTTCCGTTAAAAGTGAAGAAATGAAAAAATATCTTGCTGAATGTAAAGCGGAGCACGACAAGCTTGACACCGAAATTCGGCAGGAGCTGGACCGCTTTGACGACGAGGGCAAAGACCCAAACCCTATGGCAAAGGGTATGTCGTGGATCAAGACAAATGTTAAAATGGCATTCAACGGCAGTGACGAAACAATTGCCGACCTGATGACCGACGGCTGTAATATGGGAGTTAAATCTCTTAATAAATACCTCAATGAATATGAAGCCGCTGACGAAAAATCAAAGGATATAGCAAAGCGCCTTATCAACCTTGAAGAGCGTCTTGCTATTGATATCAGACAGTATCTGTAAACCAAAAACCACCCGTTGTGGGTGGTTTTATCGTTATATTGTTCCTCTTAACTTGTTAACAATAACACCGAATCGGGTGTCGTCAAATTTTTTCTTCATTTTTTCTGCGGAGGTCTGAGGCTTTTTAACAGGCACAATGTTGATGAGCCTGCTCATATCACCGTCATCGCAAATGAAGGGCTGGGTCATCAGCACACCGCCGTCACCGAGAAGCTGAGCACGCACATAGCAGCTGATGCTGTTGCTATACTCACCAAGGTAAAGAACAGATTTAATTTCACCGTCGGCACCGAGCTTGTCTTCTTTTATGATTTTGCCGTCGGCAATCCACTGAATTGCCTTGCAGTTAATGCCCTTGATTGTGATGGTCTGGTTTTCTTCATCAGCGTTGAGTGCAACCACCTTCGGCATTTCACCTTTACCCACAAAATCCTTGCCAAGCTCTTTTTGTGCATAGCGGGCAAATGAGAAAAATGTGCCTTTCTCCATAGCTGTGCGGAGGTTGCCGATTGAATATTCGGGAAGGATAAAGTCCATAAAAGCCGTGTCAATTTCACCTACGCGGTGAGCGTCGCTGTTGGCAAAGCCCCACACAGTACGATTGCCCTCGGGGATGAGAGTCCTGAGCAAAGAGTCCCACAAAATACGGTCACAGGGGTTGGGGACGTCATACATATTAAGCACTTCAATACCAAGGCAGGAGTGATATCTCCTGAGCAGATCTGCAAAAAATGCCACGTTCTGCTCGTCTGTTGCGCAGTCGGGGAACTTTCTTGCGTTGAGCCAGTCGGTAGGGTGGTTGATGTGAGAAAGTCCGCCTGCCGCCTCGGTTTTTCGGATAGGCTCTTCAAAGTCATTTTCCTTGCCGCAGATTCCCTCGCAAGCATCGTCTGTGAAATAACAGTTGACGTGATTTTTCATCAGGGTGAACATATTGGCTTCAATGCAACCGGGCACACATTCAAGACCTCTTTTTTTAGTTCTGCTGTTTTTAGGGGTTGTGTGTGTGCCGTTTAAAATTGCTCGGTACTGTTCTGTGGTGGGGTGTTTGCGCTTGCCGTGCCACAGATTCTGGAAGGTGTAAAGGGGAATAATCGATGGATCCTGATCCCACTCCTTGCCCCACACACCGTGCTCTGTCATGGCAAGAATGTCAAAGTCGAGGTCATAAAAGCCTTCAATCATTTCTGTCATGGTGAAGTTTGCATCACTGTATGTTGAATGAGTGTGGAGATTTGTTTTGTAATGGTTATCGGGCTTTGTGATAAGCTCTGTTACACTTTCGTAAGGGTTGGCTATTTTAAACTTTTTCATATTTTACCTCCCGCTAATTTTTCCTTTTTTAGTATATCAACAATGAAGGCAATAATCAAGTCTTATTTAATTCCGTATTGTTCGGCAAAATTTAAAACTATATTTTTGAAGTGCTCATATTTGAAGTTGGTTTTGATATCTGTAAGGTCAATGTAAAAACCTGCCTTCAGATTTTGAATAATCGCTTCGGCTACAAAGCATTCGAAAATATAATCATCGGTAAAGCACTCTTCAATATTTGTGTTCATTCCCGTGTTAATGCCCTGAATTGCATGTTTATATATAATGTTGTTTTGTCCAAGATATTTACCCATGTTTTCAAGGCTTCTGATGCCGTTAATCATATCATTGACGGTAACCTTACCTTTGAAATTCAATGCTTTTTCGCCACCCGTTAAAATAAAGTCGACGGTTGTCTCCAATATATTTGCAAGGTCAACGAGTATGGATGTATCGGGCAGCGTTTCACCACGTTCCCATTTGCTTACTGCCTGAAACGAAACGCAAAGCCGTTCACCAAGATCACTTTGTGTAAGTCCTTTTTCTTTTCTTAAGGTTGAAATCTGCTTTCCTACCAATAATGTGTTCATGAAAAAACCTCCTTGCTTTAAGTATATTGTTTGTTTATAAAATTTCAATAACTTTTTGATTGAGTTAATCTAAAATAAATCAACTGCAAGTTTAACTTTGATGTTTACTTTGTGTTTTTCCTTTGATATAATGATAAAAAAATGCACGAGGAGTGTTTATTATGAAAATGAGACCGCCGGCATTGCCGATTATCAATATTGATCCTTATTTTTCTGTCTGGGCGCAGGAGTCACCCCTTGACCACCTTGTTCATTGGACAGGCAGCTTCAACACAATGGTCGGCATTGCTACCGTTGACGGTGAAGAGTTCCGTTTTCTTGGTAATTCCTATTATCACCGAAACAAAAAAGTTCCCACAATGAAAATAGAAAGTGTGGATTGTGATGCTTTTTCAACGGAGCTTGTGCTCAGCAACGATAAAATCCGCCTTAATATTAAGTTTACATCACCAACCCTTGTTACAGATTTGTATTATGCCTCACGCCCTGTGGCTTATTGTAAGGTGAGCGTTGATTCTGTTGACGGCAAGGCTCATAATGTTAAGGTTAAATTTTCCTGCACAGAGGAATTCGTTCTCAACAAAGAGGGCGAGGGCAGAGCATACAGTCGTAATGTACCCATTGACGGAATGACCGTGATTAAAATGGGTAACGGCGAGCAGAATATTCTTCACAGAAGCGGCGACGATATCCGTATCGACTGGGGCTTTTTCTACCTTGGTGCCGTTGGTGAGGCTTATGTTGATAACGAAGTTTATGACGAAATGTATGCCGTCTTCTGCGAAAAAGAAATCACCGATGAAGCACTTTTTGTGTTTGCTTATGATGATATCGAAAGCATCGTTTATTTTCATGACCACCTGAAGGCTTATTGGAAAAAAGATGGCAAAACCATTGAAGAAGCCATCGTCGAAGCAGTAGGGGAATATGATGAGCTTCTCAGAAAATGCACCGCTTTTTCTGAGAAAATCAAAGCTGAAGCTCTTGAAAAGGGCGGTGAGGATTATGCGGAGCTTCTGCTCCTTGCTTACCGTCAGGTTATGGCGGCTCATAAATTGGTTGTTGACAACGACGGCAACAATCTCTATATTTCAAAGGAATGTTTTTCAAACGGATGTGCCGCAACAGTTGACGTAACATATCCTTCGGCTCCGATGTATCTTCTCTATAACCCCGAGCTTCTTAAGGGTATGCTTCGCCCCGTGTTCCACTATGCTGCGATGCCTGAGTGGGAATATGACTTTGCTCCTCACGATGTGGG